>DAIDMQ010000008.1 GCA_027448945.1 Gallionellaceae bacterium | reverse complement strand
TTCGAGGATGGTTCTGGTGCCTAGGTGGATTTCGGCGGTGACTTGCATGCCGGGACTCAAGGTATGGTGAACACCATCCACTTCCAAAAATTGTGCTTTAAGGTCTATGAGCGCGCGGTAAGGAAAGGGTTGTTTGGTGCTGGGGGCGTTGGCTTGCTGTTGGGCTTGTTGGTTGTTGTGGCTACGGCCGTGCTGTGCACTTAACCTCAAGGTTAGCCTGCGCCGAAACAGGTTTTCGCTGGCATCCGCACTCAGGTGAGCAATGTTGCCGTCGATCATGCCGTACTTCTGAAATTGGTATGAAGCGAGTTTGACTTTGACGGGCTCGCCGTGATGAATAAAGCCGACGTCTTCGTTGGATACCCAGACTTCTGCGCGCATCGCTTCGTCTTTGGGCACTAGCGTCATGAGGATGGTGCCAGGATTGAATACTGTACCGATGGTATGGGTGGCGAGGTCTTTGACTGTGCCATCCTGCGGCGCTTTGAGTTCAAGTTGGGCGTGGCGGTATTGCTGTTTAGCGAGTTCTTGTTCGAGCTTTTCTAGTTTATCTGCGGTGTCGGCGCGTTCAGCTTGTAGTTTTTGTCGATAGTCAGCGGTGATTTGTTCTATCCGTTTGCCGGACTGGGCGATGGTGGCGCGGGCGGCTTGGATGGTGTGTTCTTGGGCTTTGAGGTCTTGTTCCTTTTCGATGCGCTCGCGATGTTTATCAGCCGCAAACACTCGGCTAACGTAACCTTCTTTGGCGAGATCGCGATAGGCTTCATCTTGCTCACGATAGTTCGGTAGGGTCCCACGTAGTTTGTGTTGTACTTCTTGTGCAACACCTAGCTCACTATTAGCTTTGTCCAATACGCTACGTTCTTGCGAGAGGGCGGTTTCCAGCGCAAGACGGTTGGCTTGATATTGAGCATGGGTTTGTGCGTAGTATTCTTCGACATCCTCTGACGCACGCTGAAAAGGCTGGTCGCTTAGTTCGGCATCGATACGGCGGATGGCGATTTGTTTGCTAATGCGCTCAGCGCTGAGTTCATTGCCATCTGCCTCAGACAGGGTGGTGTCCATACGCATAAGCACTTGGCCTGCTTTGACTTGCTGCCCCTCATTGACCAGGATCTCGCTGATGAGGCCTTGTTCGGAAGGTTGCACAATCTTGAGATAGGTCTGCGGAATGAGTTTGCCTTCTGCACTGGCAACCACATCAAGGTGTCCAAAAGCGGACCAGACGATGAGCAGGAAAAAGAGGGCGAGTAAGGCGTATAACAAACTGCGCGCGAAGGGCGCGGGCGGCTGTGCTTGAACACGTAGTAGTGCGGGTGAAAAATCTTGTGGGTCTACCCCAGCCAAACGCTTCCTGCCTGAACGCCGTTCCGCCTTCGCCATTACCTACCCCCGCACGATTTTGCATTACATTTTCCTCACATGTCGTTGCAGGGAAATATCTGGGGGAGAAAGTTAACAACAAGGCGCCAGATTGTATATATCGAAGATGGCCTAGATATTTTTACAAGGAGATTGATTTGTGGATTTTATGACATGCCGCATTCTGATCTGAGCTAGTCATCGGAAACGCGTATTTCCGATATCACCATCTCGGCAGCGACACTACCGTCGCCATTGGTCTGGCTGATTTTTACGGGCAATAAGCGATATTCCACGGCCAGCCAGATATTTAGACCTTCTTCATTCGGGCCATGGACCTTGCGGAAAGGGATCGCGCGCAATTTGCCCATGCGTGTCGTGATGAGCTCTTCTTCGCCTACGCTAATCTCGTAATGCTCCAGCTTTCTGCCATTGCTGATGTACATGCTGAGCGGGTTGCCGCTCCATGGCACTTGAGAGAGTTGGTATACGAAGCTGATGATGTCTTGGCTGTACTCGGGTAGGGCTACGCTGTTACCCGTCGAGAAGTTGAGTGACTTTGATTGCCAGTCAAAGTTGGCGGTATGGGTTTCGGTATTGCCGGAGTTGTTCTTGCTCTCGCGGAACGCGTTTGGTTGCAAGCCGTGTGAGTCGATCGTGCCGCTGCTGGTCTGGTTAAGGTCGAACTTCTTTACCAGGCTGATGATGCCGGTGGTGTTGACGCCCACCTTGAGGGTGTAGTGATGATCCGGGCTGATGTCGAATCGTTGTCTTGCTTCGCCCACTTTAAAGTCGGTACCTTGCATAACGGCAAAAGTCAGTTCCGCATGTTTGGGCAATGGGTGTGCAGGTGCCGGGTCGGCGATTTTTTCCGGTGCTGCGATCTCGGGCGCGGGTGCGACCTCTGATGCGGTCTTGGCGGCAGGCTCGTTTACGGCGGACGCTTCCACTACCGGTTCAGCCGGGGCGGGCGTGACGGGTGGGGCGGGTGTGACTGGCTTGGGTTTGGACGGAGTCGGTGCTTTGTGTGGCTGCTTGGGCTTGGGCGGTTTAGCAACGATTGCAGGCAAAGCCTCCAGTTTTGCCATCAGCGGAGGTAAGGGTGGATCGGTTGGTGCAAGTTCGATTACGGGCGTGAACAATATGGCCGCGTGGATGAGGAGCGACAAGGCGATTGCCAGCGCGATCCGGCCGGTGGGTGAGTTCGGGAGTGCGGTCACGGCAGGACTTCTAGCTTGCGCAGTTCCTGTGTGAGTTTGCTGCCATCGGGGTCGGTGATGATGAGTTTGCAGGCCAGGTTGTATCGTGACTTGGCCAGCCAAAGTTGCGTGCGGTTCTCGCCCGCATTTGCGCCGCTATCCAGATACCAGGTGTCTAGGGCGAGCGCGTTGGCGAAATATTTCTCGCCAGCCGCGATGAGATAACGATAGTTATCCAGCTTGCGGCCATTGGTCATGGCAAAGCTAATTTCCTTGAGGTTATTGAGATTCATGAACATGAATTGGTACATGGCACTCAATCTATCCTGTGTGCCATTTGGCATCGTGAGCAAAGTTTGCACGCCATCATGGTTGAGGGTGAGTTGCGGCTTGCCCCAGTCGAACTTGGCGTTGTTGTCCTTTTTGGATGCGCCTTCCATGCGGTAACTTAATAGCAGCGGTTTAAGTCCGGCTGGGGTGATCGTGCCGTTACTGTTGATGTGTATCTTGCCTGAATGGAAGAAAGACAATATTCCCGTCATTTTCGCGACACTATTTAGTGTGTATTGATCCTTGTTGCGGGTATAGGTCTCGTCTATAACGCCTATCTCTATCCCGGCTTTAATCACCACGTAATGCGCACGTATGGTGTTGGGCAAGGCGATAGATTCTGCAGCATAAGCGCCATGCAGTGGTAGCGTTGTCAGCAGTACGAGCAGTATGCGCAACATCATTCTAAACCCGGGGAGATCAGGGAGTAGCCAGCTTGCTTGGGGAAGCGGAAACGGACGTAGTTATTGTGATCAAGCTCGATCTGGCCCTGACATAACCAGCGTACAGCTTGCTGGTAGATGCGATGCTCTTGATAGAGTAAGCGTTCGGCCAGTATTTGTTCGGTATCGTCTTGCAATACCGGTATCGCGGCCTGGATGATGATGGGGCCGTGATCCAGATCCGGGGTGACAAAATGCACTGTGCAACCATGTATCTTCACGCCATCCTGAAGGGCCCGTGCATGGGTGTGGGTACCGGGATAGGCGGGCAGCAAAGAGGGGTGGATATTGATGAGTTTGCCACGATAGCGGTTTACAAATCTTGCAGTCAGGATGCGCATGAATCCGGCCAGCACTACGATATCGGCTTGGTAGACATCCAGGGTTTTCGCCAATGCCGCATCGAAAGTTTCGCGGTCGGCAAAATCCTTGTGGGCAACGACTGCAGTCGGGATGCCGTGGTTCCGGGCGATACCCAAACCTTCAGCATCCGCACGATTGCTGATGACGGCCGCGATGGTGCAAGGCAGGTTTGCCGCCAGCAGGGCTTCCATATTGCTACCCCGGCCCGAGATGAGTATGACGATCTTTTTCATGAAGAGTGGCCTGATGAAATAAGTCCCACAGGAATAGACGGGATCTTGGTGAACAGGATAGGCATTAGTTCACTTGGGTCTGGTGTTCGCTACCGACACGTGCACGAATCACGCCGATGGCTTTTGCATTCTCGCCGGCCGCATTCAGTTGTGCGATGGCGGCGGGTGCATTTTCTTTCGCGACAATCACGACCATGCCGATACCGCAATTGAAAGTGCGATACATCTCTTGCTCGGCGACATTGCCCTGTACACGTAACCAATTGAACAGTTTGGGCATCTGCCAGGACTTGCTGTCTACGGCAGCGACCACGTTCTCGGGAAGTACGCGCGGTACGTTTTCGGTGATGCCGCCACCGGTGATGTGTGCCATGCCTTTGATGGTCATGCTTTGCATCAGCGCCAGCAAGGGTTTCACGTAGATACGGGTAGGGGCCATGATGACGTCTGCCAGCGTGCGTTCACCGTCGAACTTGGCGTTCAAGTCAGGGTGCGAGCGTTCGATGATCTTGCGTACTAGTGAGTAGCCGTTGGAGTGAGCACCGTTGGATGCAAGGCCGATGATCACGTCACCCGCGACGATGTGTTCGCCGGTGATGATATTGGCCTTTTCAACCACGCCGACCGCGAAGCCCGCCAAGTCATATTCGCCGACTGGATACATCCCCGGCATTTCGGCGGTCTCGCCACCGATGAGTGCGCAACCCGATTGTTCGCAGCCGTTGGCAATTCCTTTGATGACTTCGGTGGCTGCCGGTACATCCAACTTGCCGCAAGCAAAATAGTCCAGGAAGAAAAGTGGTTCTGCTCCCTGTACCAAGATGTCGTTGACGCTCATGCCGACCAGATCTATACCCACGGTGTCATGGCGATTCAGTTCGAAAGCGAGTTTTAGCTTGGTGCCCACACCGTCCGTGCCAGATACCAGGACGGGTTCTTTATACTTTTTGGAGATCTCCACCAGACCGCCGAAACCGCCTATGCCGCTCAAGACTTCAGGGCGCATAGTGCGCTTGGCAAATGGCTTGATGTTCTCGACCAATTGGTCTCCCGCATCGATATCGACACCTGCGTCGCGGTAGGAAAGGCTAGTGTTGGTGGTATTCAAGTTGAGTTCTCGCTTTCTAAAAGGTAAAGTGCGGCACAATTTTTCAACCGCGAATTTTACCCGAAATGACCACACCACGCTTCGCCGCTGTGCAATGGTTGTTGTTTATCGCTGTGTTGGGTGGGATTCTCTACCTGCTTAGCCCGATTCTGACACCATTTGTAGCGGCTGCCATTCTGGCCTATATCTGCAATCCCCTGGTCACCCGTCTGACCGCACTCAAATTGTCGCGCACATTATCCGTGGTGATCGTGATGAGCGGACTGATGCTGTCAAGCATTCTGATGTTGTTGATCTTGCTGCCATTGTTAGAAGTGGAGTTGGCGAGGTTGGGGACGCGTTTGCCCGCATTGATAGAGACGATACGGGTGCAACTCTTACCCAAGCTGCAGCAACTGCTCGGCGCCTCGCTGCAATTCGATAGCATCGCCCTGAAGAATTTTGCCGTTACGCATCTGCAGAGTGCAGGGGGCGTGGCGGGCAAGTTATTGCCTTGGCTGAGTGATAGCGGTGGCGTGATCATGAGCCTGCTCGCCAATTTATTGTTGCTCCCTGTTGCGATGTTCTATCTATTGCGCGACTGGTCTGATCTGACGCGCCGTGTAGATGAGTTGATACCGCGCGCCCGCTATCAAATGGTAAGCGCCATCCTGGTTGAGATCGATACGGTGTTGGCTGAATTCTTGCGCGGCCAAATCTCTGTGATGCTGGTGATGAGTGTTTTCTATAGCGCAGCCTTATGGATGACGGGTTTGGAATTCGCCTTGCCTATCGGCATCGTGGCCGGCTTGCTGGTGTTCGTGCCTTATCTGGGGATGGTGATCGGTCTGTTGTTGGCGACACTGGCGGCGGTGATGCAGTTCACCACCTTCGGCGAAGTATTATGGGTATGGGCAGCTTTCGCCGCAGGACAATTGTTGGAGGGCATGGTGGTGACGCCGCGCCTGGTCGGGGAGCGTGTGGGTCTGCATCCCTTGGCGGTGATCTTTGCCCTGATGGCTTTTGGTCAAGTGATGGGTTTCTTTGGCATTTTGCTGGCACTGCCTTTATCGGCGATCTTACTGGTCGCCCTGCGTCATCTCAAAGCCTGGTATCTGGGCAGTAGTATGTATCGCGAACCATGAGCCAGTTATTACTCGATATCACACCGGATTGGTGGCCGACGTTAGACAACTTCGTGGTGGGAGATAACCAGGAGCTTATGGCTGGTTTGCGCCATGCGCTGCAAGCCAAAGAGGGCGAGCGTATGTTCTATGTATGGGGCGGACATGGCTGCGGCAAGAGCCATCTGCTTCAAGGCATCGTGGGTGCCGCCCAAAACGTCGAGCAGCGTGCGATCTATGCGAAACGCAGTGTGCCGGATCTGTGCAGCGTGGTTGCGGTGGATGATGTGGAGAAACTTTCTGAATCGGCTCAAATCGATCTGTTCAATCTTTATAACCAAGTGCGCGATAGTGGCGGCATGCTGCTGGTCAGCGGCAAGGAAGCCCCCCAGAATCTGAACGTGCGCAAAGACCTGCGGACGCGTCTGGGGTGGGGCTTGGTCTACCAGTTGCACTGCCTGACTGATGCCGAAAAAGCATTGGCCTTGCAAGAGCATGCCAAGAGCAAGGGCTATAAACTTTCCAACGAGGTCGTGCAATATCTGCTACGTCATGGCAGGCGTGATCTGCCCAGCTTGATGTCGGTGCTGGATGAGTTGGATGCTTATTCCTTGAGCTTGCACCGCCCGCCTTCAGTGCCATTATTGAAACAAATTATGCAGACAGAATTGGAGTTGAAGTGAAACTAGCCTTGTTTGATTTGGACAACACACTCTTGAATGGCGACAGCGATTTTGAATGGTCGCAATTCTTGATTCGCATGGGCGTATTGGATGCGGAATTGTTTGAAGCACAGAACCTCGGATTCTACGAGCAATACAAAGCGGGTTGCTTGGATATACACGCTTTTTTGGATTTTCAATTGAAGCCATTGTCACGCCATTCGCGAACTACTTTGGATGAATGGCATCAGCGTTTCATGCGCGAAAGTGTCATGCCTATGGTCACGCAAGCCGCGCGCGATTTGGTTGCCAAGCATCAATCGGCAGGGGATGTGTGCGTTATCATCACCGCCACCAATAGCTTCGTCACTGCACCCATTGCCCGCGAGTTTGGCATTGAACATTTGATCGCCACCGAACCTGAACAACAAAACGGGGAGTTCACCGGGCGAGTGCAGGGTGTACCCAGTTTTCGCGAAGGGAAAATTACAAGACTCAATCAATGGTTATCAGGTCGCGGATGGACGTTGGATAGCTTCGTTGACACTACTTTTTATAGCGATTCACTCAACGATCTGCCGTTGCTGGAGATTGTTAGACATCCGGTTGCAGCCAATCCGGACGATATCCTTCGCGCCCACGCACAAAAACATGATTGGCCCATCATCAATCTGCGAAGTGCATAAATTAAAAGCCCGGTTTTAACCGGGCTTTTAATTTGCTGATATTGACTTAGAGCATTGCGTTAGAAGTACAACACACCTGCGACACCTATGGTAGAGGCAGACATTGGATTGGCCACGTTTTCGAACTTACCAAAATTCTCATACTGCGCACGCAAAGCGAATTGACGATTCAGATCGAATTGGGCACCAAAAGAAACATATAAAGCGTTCTGGTTCGTAGTGATAGGAGCAAAACCTGCATTGTTGGTGACCTCGGCATGATTCATCGCCAAACCTAATTTTCCAAACAGCGAGAACTGCGGTGCCAAGGGGATCTGTCCCACCCCCGCGATGGTGAATGAGGAAGCTTTCAGCGTATTGGTACGACCCGTGTTGAAAGAGGCGACCGAGTCACCAAATACATGCAAACCTATTTCTCCCGAGATGTTCGGAGCCAACTCAAGTCCGGCACCGATGCCAAGCTTGCCCGGGTTGGGCGCGATGCCCACGTTGGAATAAGTTGCCGCACTTAAATCGCCAAATAGATAAGCGTTACCTGCAGCGTAAGCGGGTGTGGTGATTGCAACAGACAATGCGGCGATAGCAATAAGTTTTTTCATAATCTCACTTTCAAAAAATTCACTCGCACAAAATTTACGAGTGCGTCGGTATTAAGTCCAAATAGGGTGGAGATGTGAATATACCTAAGTCATCTCAAACGCCACATCGGGCCTCATCTAGATAGGTTGTGTAGCGGAAAGTTCCTTGCCAGTTAGGATCAGCCAAAAACTTGGCTAAGCATACCCCCTCACATCAAGTCGTGCGCTTTACAGATATTTTGTTACAAACAGAAGATTTTAATTGCATTAAATCGAGGGAAATTTCCGGGCTGATATTTGTAACTTGGAAACTATTTTGTTTGCTTACTTTTTGGGGTTAGACCAGTCTGTTTATTCAAGCTTATGTTGTATATCGGGTTTTTTAATTTATTGAAATGAAAGATATTGCCTACTGTTTTAGTGGGACTTAAATACTTGGACAGCGAGATTTGTTGGGCGTAATGTGCTTACCAACAGTTACAAATCAGTACTTGATTATTTTTTACCAAATTTTAATTGGGCAAGATTTAAGAGTAATTCATCATGTTGGGGTTGGGGAAATGAATTCGGCAAAACGCGCAGTATGTTTCACGGTAGTTTTTATCTTTTTCGCTTTCGGTTTTACTTCGGCACTCGCTGAAGATTCAGCGTCAAATCCTCCTTCGTCGATTCAAGCAGCGCCAGATAATGGTCCGTGCTTGAAGTGCCATAACGGCAATAAAGAAATCAAGGTTCCCGGAGCGGATGGCGATATGCGCGCCTTGCATTCGGTGAAGAAACTCGCGTTTGGCAAGAGCGTGCATGCTAGGCTGCAATGTGTTGCTTGCCATCAGGGCATCAAAGACGCAAATAAACCCCACGGCAAGACAGAGTCCGCTTCCCTGGACTGTGTGCAATGTCACACTAATTTGTGGGAAGAGACCAAACAAAACAAGCAGACCAATGTGAAGCCTCGCTTGGGCGTGGTGATGAATAACATCGAGGCCTACAAAAAGACCTTCCATGCACTGCCCAATAAAGACGAACCTAATCACGTGAACGCGAGTTGTGATGATTGTCATGACACGCACAGTTTCAATGTTCCTCCGGCAGGAAGCCCGGACCGCACATCTTGGCATTTGACCATCCCCAATACCTGCGGTGAGAAATGCCATACCGATGAATTGGAGGAGTACGCCACTTCCGTACACGGTGTGAAGGTGTTGGAAGAACATAATCCCAAAGCTGCAGTCTGTACCGATTGCCATACATCACATGGCATCACCAATACATCGGGAGAGTCTTTCAAGCTGGATATCGTGCATGCATGCGGTGGCTGTCATAAGGATAATTTGAAGTCTTATTCCGAGACCTTCCACGGTCAAGTCAATGCATTGGGCTATGGCTACACAGCCAAGTGCTACAACTGCCACGGCAGTCATGGCATTTTGGCTGTCGATAATCCCGAATCCAAAGTGCATATCAACAATCGTTTGAAAACTTGCCAGCAATGTCACAACGGTGACCAAGGCTGGAAGGGCTTGCAGAAAGCCACGCCTGGTTTTGTTTCTTTCGCACCCCACGCCAATACCCATGATTTTGAGAAATACCCGCAGATGTGGATCGCTTCCAAGTTCATGCTGTCATTGTTGGCGGGTGTGTTCGCCTTCTTCTGGGTGCATTCCCTGTTGTGGTATTACCGTGAATACAAAGACGGTTGCCCTGTGGCCTACAACCCTAATGGCTATACAGAGAAGCATCTGCGCGTGAACGAGCTGCTCAAAGGCGAAGCTAAAGGCAAGCAGATCCGTCGTTTCAGTAAGCTGGTACGTGCGGCTCACTTGATCTTCGCGCTAGTCACCATGACACTGATTCTGACCGGTATGTTGGTGTTCTACGCCGATACCGAATGGGCGCACACCGTCGTCAAGGTACTCGGCGGCGCAAAAATTGCCGGCATCATCCATCGTGTCGCGGCTTCTGCCTTCTTGGGTATCTTTATTGCACAGTTGATTTATGTGATGAACAAATTGTTGCGCAGCAAGACCTTTAAGTGGTTCGGTCCTGATTCATTGATCCCCAACTGGCAAGACCTGAAGGACATCATCGCCATGTTCAAGTGGTTCTTCGGCAAGGGCGAGCGTCCCGTGTTCGATCGCTGGACATATTGGGAGAAATTCGATTTCTGGGCGGTGTTCTGGGGCGTAGGCATCATCGGTAGCAGTGGTTTGATGCTGGCCTTCCCTCATGTTACAGCATCGTTCCTGCCAGGCTGGATGTTCAATGTGCTGACGCTGGTACATGGTGAAGAAGCCTTCTTGGCGGCAGTGTTCCTGTTCACAGTGCACTTCTTTAACAACCACTTCCGTCCCGACAAATTCCCACCACCCGATGTGGTGATGTTCACGGGTTCGGTTCCTGTAGAGGCATTCAAACGTGAGCACGCCGAGCATTACAACCGTCTGGTTGAGTCCGGTGAATTGGAGAAATATCTGGTAGATGCACCTAGCCCAGGTATGACAACGGCATCGAAGATTTTGGGACTGACCCTGATTGCGGTGGGCCTGACCTTGCTGGTACTCGTCATCATAGGATTCGTAGGAAATACATAACTTTTAGAACTGAAACTAACTATTTATCAATCAGGAGAAATCAACATGAAAAAAATCATCAGCTCAAGTTTGGCACTGACATTGGTTGCGGCACTTATCACCCCGGCTTACGCCGGGGTGGATGTGGACGCTGCCAAGTCACTGGCGAAGAAGAACGACTGCTTCAAGTGCCACGCGGTAGACAAGACCAAGAAGGGACCCTCATACAAAAAGGTCGCCCTGAAATACAAGGGCAAGACTGCTGAAGGTGAGGCGG
Organism: Gallionellaceae bacterium; assembly: GCA_027448945.1. Taxonomy (GTDB): domain Bacteria; phylum Pseudomonadota; class Gammaproteobacteria; order Burkholderiales; family Gallionellaceae; genus Gallionella. The sequence goes on along the minus strand of DAIDMQ010000008.1, from coordinate 3,887 downwards.
CTATCACAAAGAATATCACGACAGGGCCTAAGGTAAAACTTGAGGATGGCACTGAAGAAAATCACAAGATCATCGAGACCAAGGATCAGGCACAGATCAAGAATCTGGTTGATTGGATCCTTTCCTTATAACTGTTGAGTCACCCGCAGGTCGGGTGTCGTAATTTAGTCAAATCAGGAGACTCAAGATGAATTCCAAAATTAAAGCGGTCACGCTATCCGCCCTTGTGGCGGTGTGCATGATCGCAGGTAATGTGTTGGCCGCAGAAGGCCGCGACATGGGCAAGGCGATTGCCAAGATGTACCTTTCAGAGGCCGGTGCTACTGAGATACAAGTTCAACCGGCGGGTGAGGTTGGTGCCGAGGCGCCATCGGGCAATAAAGATATCGTATTGAAAGGCGATGCCAAGTGCACAGCTTGCCACGATGAAGCTGATTCCCCCAAGGTGCTTTCCATCGGCAAGACTTCACACGGTGTGAAGGGTGATGCACGCACGCCAACCTGCACTAGTTGCCACGGTGAAAGCGACGCTCACATTGCCTACAAGGGGAGTGCCAAACCACCCAAGCCTGATCGTGTTTTCGGCAAAAATACTGCCACTCCGGTTGCGGAACGTAATAGGGCCTGCTTGACTTGTCATAAAGGAACGGCACGTACGCATTGGGAAGGTAGCCAGCATCAGAATGCTCAAGTTGCTTGTAGTGATTGTCATACGACCCACGCGCCGGCAGATAAGGTGTTGAACAAGAAAACGCAGCGCGAAGTTTGTTTTGCTTGCCACAAGGAGCAGCGTGCAGATGAGCACAAAATATCGACTCATCCAATTGATGCCGGCAAGGTCGCTTGCTCGGATTGCCACAATCCACACGGTTCAACTGGCCCCAAATTATTGAAGAAAAACACCGTCAATGAGACCTGCTTCCTATGCCACGCAGAAAAGCGCGGCCCATTCCTGTGGGCGCATCAGCCGGTAGTTGAAGAGTGCACCATATGCCATACGCCTCACGGTTCCAACATTACGCCCTTGCTAAAGACCCGTCCTCCATTCATGTGTCAGGAGTGTCATGATGGTTCTCATTCAAGCGGAACACCTGTTGGCCCAAATGCGGCAGGTATTCAGGCCGGGCTGACAGTTGCGCCAAATAGAAATAATGTGGGTGGATCCTGTATGAATTGCCACAGGCAGATTCATGGTTCCAACAGCCCTGCAGGTGGTTTCCTGCAGCGTTAATTCATTGAAATGGAGAATGCCATGAAAAATGCTAATCAAAAAATGGGATACAGTCTGCTTGCACTTTCGGTGCACGGAGCATTGTTCGCGATGTTTGCTATGCCAGCTTATGCAGAAGACGATGAGTTGGCCTCCCTGTTGAAGCCAACCAACACGATAGAAGTCGGTGTGGCTAGTGTGTCAAATTCATCAGCCAAATACGGTCAATTCACGGGTATGAATAAAAAAGGTGCCGATTTTGTTGGCAACTTTAACCTTAATGGCGGTGATTCTTACGGGGATGGAGCAGGTGTAAGACGCTGGTCGTTCACAGGTAAAGATGTCGGCCTTACTTCCCGCTCGCTCGGCGTCGCTGTAAAAGAGCAGGGCACGTGGAACATCGGTATTGGATATGACGAGTTGCAGAATAATATTTCAGACACATACCAAACCCCATATGTTGGCGCAGCCGGGGGTAATTCCTTTGCTTTGCCCGTTGGGTTCGGCGTGGCTGCGAATACAAATTTAATGACTGCACCGCAAGCTGCCACGATGCATAAAGTTGATATTTCAAGTAATCGTAAGAATGCTTCAGTTACCGCTGGAGTGGTTTTGAATGATCAATTTAGTGTTCAGTTTGATTACAATCAATTGGTTCAATCGGGTGCCAAGCTTGCAGCATTCGGTTCAATGGGAAATGCGGCTCTTGCACCGGGGGTTTCTGCAGAGTACGTTGCCATGCTGCCGAATCCGACAAGCTATAAGACCGATACTGTCAATCTCGGCCTGAACTGGATCGGCGAACAGTCGCATCTTAGTACGTCGTATTTTGGATCATTCTTCCGCGAGGGGGTCGATAGCGTCACTTTCCAGACATTTGCCGGAGCGAACGCAAATCAGGTTATGAGCACGTCACCCAGTAATCAATTGCACCAATTGAACTTGAACGGTGGTTTTAAAATTGCGCCACAAACTCAGTTGAACGGAGCATTCTCGTATGGTCGCAACACCCAGAATGCTGCGTATGTTACTGATGCTATTTCAATGTTTACGCCACCGCCCCAGGCATCATTGAATGGTCTGGTCAACACCTATCACGCCGATCTTAAGCTGACGGATAGGACTCTCAAGGACCTCGTGTTGTCGGCGGGTGTCAAGTACGACAAGCGCGATGACCTGACTGCATCAAAAATGTATGCGATGAATGCGCTGGATGGATCCGCTGCACATATTGGTTATTTTGCCAATACACCGTACAGCAACAGCAAGACACAGTTGGAGCTGGCGGGTGATATTCGTATGACCACGGAGCAGAATTTGCGCCTTGCGTACAACCGTGAACAGGTCAAACGCTGGTGTAATCAGTATGGCACTGACTGGACAGGTGTAACACCTGTTGGGATGACAACGCCTGGCATCAATTCCTACCCAGCTGGAACCAATTGTGTCGTTGCAACGGGCAGCCATGATGACAAGTTGAGCGCCAACTACCGTATGAAGGCAACTGATGACTTGAATTTCAATGTGGGTTATTCCATTTCAAGACGTGTGACCACTTCCGATCCCAATGCAGTGACGGCTCGAATCGGGTTGAATGGTAATTTGAATCCTGCGGCCGGTGTGCGTATTCAGGGTCAGAATGCCGGCGATTACAGGGGCTTCTACCCATACTTCGATGCCTCACGCAAAGAGCAGATGCTGAAGGCTAATACCAATTGGCAGGCAACTGAAAAATTGTCACTGGATTTCGGTGGCAAGATTACGGATGACAAGTACGATTCAACTTACGGCGTCAAAAAAGGTAGTTCTTGGAGTGTGAATCTGGACGCAAACTATGCTTATAACGAAACCGCCTCGGTTTCTGCGTATGCGAGTCAGCAACAGCGTCAACGCGACATGACTGACCTGCAAGTTTCTCCTTTGGCAGCCGCAACCACCGCTACCGCCGCAAGGTTGAATGTTCCTGCGGGTTCAACATGGTCTGATACACAAAAGGATACGGATACGACTATTGGGGTTGGAGCCCAAAAGAATGGTTTGATGGGTTCCAAACTTGAAATCGACGGTGATCTGACTTATACATTGGGCAAGACGAGCTATATAACTCAGTTGAACTATGCTGGACTGACTACAGGTGGGTTGACCTGTGCTGCGCCCATACTGCTATCTTGCGGCGCTTTGCCTACAGTCAAGAATGAGGTGATTCAACTCAAATTGACAGGAAAATACAGTGTGGACAAACAGTCTAAGATTGCAGTTGCTTATATATTCCAGCAAATGAAGAGTAATGATTATTACTACAATGGTTTGCAAAGTGGTTTGACACCCAATCAGGTGATGCCAACCAATCAGCAGTCACCCAATTATAATATTCATGTCGTAGTGGTGTCTTACTTGCTTGATTTTTAAGGAAGTGCAAGGTCATTAAATAACTAGAATGACAGCTTGGTGAAAAAGGCCTGCCGATTAACGGTAGGCCTTTTTTCGTTTGGCTTGACTCAAAGCTTAAGACGAGGTGATGCAACAAGTATGCACTCTGACCTTCCCCCGAAAAATCGTCTTCCAATGGTGACGTAAAATTACGCACATATTGGAGATGAAGATGAAGAAGATACCGAAGCAGGCATATACCCCCGAATTCAGAGAATTGTCAGTCAAGCGAGTTCAGTCTGGACAG
>DAIDMQ010000007.1 GCA_027448945.1 Gallionellaceae bacterium | reverse complement strand
CGGTGAATGCAGGATGGGAGAAGGTTACCAATCTTAGCTACAGGCTCAGAGGCCTTAGGGGCACGCCCGGCATCCCTTCTCCCTGCTCTTTCGCGCCAGAGCAATTTAACTCATTTCTGAGTCGGGGATAAGATACAAGGGGCTGCGCGCTTTTGCGCAGTCCCGCTTGAGCGCAGGGTTAGATGCGGCAATCAGCTTAGAACAAAGACCCAATACGATTTTCAAGAAGAAACTCCTCAAATTCCTGCAACGAAGTAGCGGCCCCATCTTTGCGTCGCTTAATATTTTGGTCGGTGTGGATGAAAAAATGAAGACGCCCTTCCGGCTGTTGCTGAGCTTTCGACTTCATTTCATCGCGAGTGAATACCCATATACGATTTTCAGATACGTCAACGAGGGTAAATATCTCAGCAGGTGAATTATCAGGAACCCACCAATCAAGGGCAAGCTTGCCTTTGCCTCCACCTGGTTTTGGCTTGAGATTAGTTTTAACTTGAATCGTAATTGCTTCCTTTCGGCTGTGCGAGTATGCCACCAGATCGATACCGGAATCAGTAGTAAGGTGGGCAGATTCAACTCCAATCGAGAGCAAACGATATTGAACGAGCAATTCGCCAAGTTTGCCAATTTGCTGAGTGCTTAATTTAGGGGACGTAGTCATAAGCATCTAACGTAAAGTTAAGGGACTGCCGCGCTTTTGCGGCAGTCCCGCTTGAACGACGGGTTGGGCGCTTTTACTTACCATCGAAAGCTTCATCAACATTCCCGAAAGCATACTCGTGATATTCAAATTCGGGATTCTGCATTAATAATATTTCTTCATCAGATGAGAATGAAATCACAGGTCTATAGCTAGTGCCATCATGCGTAATGTCACCCTGGTCAAGTAACATTGATAGATCAAAGGTGAAATCACCACATATTTCCTTTGCGGCCTCACCAGAAACTCCATGTTTTTTCAAACTATCTTTGAGTAGCGATATCCATTGGTATTGGAATTCGGCTCCAAGATCTTCGTAATCTTCACTTACTGTAAATTTCATATGTGACCTTTCATGATGCCCAACGTAGAAGTGAGGGGCTGCGCGCTTTTGCGCAGTCCCTCTCGACTGCCGGGTTAGGTGCGTTATTCAATTTGCCACCGATTCAGATTTACAAAAATTGCGCACAGCGGCTCAGCCAAATAAGCCCGTGGTTCCTGCCCCATTTCATGGACTAGCTCGTTTGCGTAGAGCAGGGAGTCAGGAGAGTGCGGACCTTTTTTGAGCTTGAATTGTTTATTTATGTCTGCAAGAGCAAGGCCTTGCTGTACGGCGGCCCTAGTTTTTTGAACTATTTCGACCTGTGAAATGGGAGACTTCCATATTTCAATGACCTTAAGGTCAAGATTTCTTCCGATATGCAACACGGCGTGGCAAGCGACGCACATAGTGACGAGATTTTCCGGGACGTTTTCTCCACTGTCTTCGATGTGGTGGACATTCATGTATTTCAATGCGCGATGCCCACATGAAATGCATGTGTGGTTATCTCGCTCCAATACCACCTTTCGGATTTTGTCCCATTGTGCTTTTGGTGGGCGCTCTGGATACCAAAGCGATGGATTGGTTACGCCAGGGCGCAATGCAAAATTTGTGACGGTTGGCTTATTCATTGAGAGCACCTAACGTAAAGTAGACACCCCAAAAATTACCATAAAAGGCACCTTGAGGGTGTATATTCTGGGTTTCATCATGTAGTTCCTTGTATTAATTGAGTGTAAAATTTTCACACACCCTAAATTTTTATATAAATACGACATGATCCAAGCTCCCAAATTGCTAGACCAAGTGCGCGATAAGTTGCGGGTGAAGCACTATGCGATTCGCACCGAGCAAAGTTATGTGGACTGGATTAAACGTTACATTTACTTTCATGACAAGACACACCCCAAAAATTTAGCCGCGCAGGATGTTGAGGCGTTTCTCACCCATCTTGCTGTTGCAGGCAAAGTTTCTGCCTCGACTCAGAACCAAGCCAAGAGCGCGATTCTGTTTCTTTACCGCGAGGTGTTGGAGATTCAGTTGGCTTGGCTGGATAACGTAACGCAAGCGAAAGCACCCAAAAAATTGCCTGTGGTGTTGACGGTGGCAGAGGTGCAGGCGGTGTTGTCGCGTTTAAGTGGTTCGCATTTATTGATTGCGTCGTTGTTGTATGGCGGTGGCATGCGTTTGATGGAGGCGGTGCGCTTGCGGGTGAAGGATGTGGAGTTCACTCGGCACGAGATCATCGTGCGTGAAGGTAAGGGTTTCAAGGATAGGGTGACGATGTTGCCGGAGGCGGTGGTGGCAGCTTTGCAACTCCATTTGGCTAAAGTGAAAGCCTTGCATGAAGAAGATTTGGCAGCCGGCTATGGTGAGGTGTATTTGCCGTTTGCGTTGGACAAAAAATATCCCAATGCGGGGCGCGAGTGGGGCTGGCAGTATTGCTTTCCTTCCAAAAATTTATCGGTCGATCCGCGCTCGGGCAAGACGCGCCGCCATCATCTGGATGAAAAGGGCGTGCAGCGCGCGATGAAGCAGGCGGTGCGCGATGCGGGGCTAACCAAACCCGCCACGCCACACACGCTGCGCCATTCCTTCGCCACGCATTTGTTGTTAAACGGTTACGACATCCGCACGGTGCAGGAGCTGCTCGGGCATTCGGATGTTTCGACGACGATGATTTACACGCACGTTTTGAACAAAGGCGGCAAGGGTGTGGTCAGCCCGCTGGATAGGTAGTGTGTGCAGAATTTGCACATCCATTGAAAGGAAGCGCGATGAGTGAAGTTTTGATCTATGAAGCCGAGAACGGGCAGACGCAGGTAAATGTGCGGCTGGAGGCGGAGACGGTGTGGCTGAGTTTGGCTCAGTTGACCGGTTTGTTCGGGCGCGATAAGTCGATGATTTCGCGACACTTGCGCAATATCTTTAACGAGGGCGAGCTGAGCCGCGATGCAGTTGTTGCATTTTTTGCAACAACTGCCGCCGATGGCAAAACGAATCAGGTTGAATACTTCAATCTCGATACCATTATTTCAGTTGGCTACCGAGTGAGCTCTGTCCAAGCGACGCGCTTTCGTCAATGGGCGACGCGCACCTTGCGTGAGCATCTGGTGCAAGGCTACACCTTGAATCAAGCCCGTCTAGCCGAGCGCGGCATCGGCGAGGCGCAGCAGGCGGTGGCGTTGCTGGTGCGCACTTTGAACAATCGCGTCTCGTGTCATTTGTTCGTTATATGAGCCTGCTATCTGTTCAATCCCTCACCACAACCTTGCGCAACGGCGCGGCCATCGTGGATGGCATCTCGTTCGAGATTGCGGCGGGGGAGACGTTTGCGTTGCTGGGCGAGTCGGGCTGCGGCAAGTCGATGACGGCGTTGTCGCTGATGCGTTTGTTGCCCGACGGGGTGAGGAGCGCGGGCGGTGCGGTGCAATTGGCGGGTGTGGCTTTGCATGAGTTGTCCGAACGTGAGATGTGCGCGGTGCGCGGCGGGACGATGGCGATGATTTTTCAAGAGCCGGGCTTGAGTTTGAACCCCGTGATGACCGTGGGCGCGCAGATTGCGGAGGTGTTGCGTTTGCATGATGTAGGTCGGGCTTCAGCCCGACAGCAGGCCGATGTCGGGCTGAAGCCCGACCTGCAACAGCGCTGCATTGAGCTGCTCGAACAAGTGGGTATACCCGATGCGGCGCGGCGGGTGCATGAGTATCCGTTTCAGTTTTCGGGTGGGATGAAGCAGCGGGTGATGATCGCGATGGCCTTGGCGGGCAAGCCGCAATTGCTGATCGCGGATGAGCCGACGACGGCGCTGGATGTGACGATACAGGCGCAGGTGTTGCAATTGTTGCGCGATACACAGGCGCGTACCGGCATGGCGATGTTACTGATTACGCATGATCTCGGCGTGGTTTCAGAAAATGCGCATCGTGTGGCGGTGATGTATGCGGGCGAGATCGTCGAGCAGGCATCGCGTGATGAGTTGTTCTCGAAACCGCTGCATCCTTACACACAGAAGCTGTTTGCCGCTTTGCCCGATGCGGTGCGGCGCGGCCGTGAATTGAGCGCGATTCCCGGCAGTGTGCCGCCCTTGGGCAGTATCGCGCAAGGCTGCCGCTTTGCGCCGCGCTGCGAGCATGCCTGGGCGCGTTGTCACGAGGAAACGCCCGCGTGGACGGAGCAGGCGGCGGGGCGGGGGGTGCGTTGTCATTTGTATGGAAGTGCCGAGTGGCGAGTGCCGAGTGCTGAGCCCTCTTCTCTGTACTCAGAATTCAGCACCCAGCACCCGGCACCCGGCACTCCGAACTTGGCACTCCTGCAAGTCAAAGATTTGCGCGTTCATTTCCCTATCCGCAAAGGTTTGTTGCAGCGCGTGACGGGTTCGGTGAAAGCCGTGGATGGTGTGTCGCTATCCATGGCTCAGGGGCGCACGCTGGCGTTGGTGGGCGAGTCCGGTTGCGGCAAGACCACTTTGGGCAAGGCCTTGCTGCAACTGGTTCGGCCTACGGCGGGCAGTGTGCAGTTCGAGGGCAAAGAGTTGGTGGGATTGGGTGTTCAAGCTTTGCGCAGCCAGCGTGCGTCTATGCAGATGGTATTTCAGGATCCGTATGCTTCGCTGAACCCGAAGCTGCGCGTGGCGGAGATTTTGGAAGAGGGCATGAGTGCTTTGCATATCGGCGGCGATTCTAAAGCGCGGCAGATTCATATCGACGGGTTGCTGGATAAATGCGGGCTGGCGCGTGCCGCAAAGTGGCGCTATCCGCATGAGTTTTCGGGCGGGCAGCGGCAGCGCATCGCGATCGCCCGTGCGCTCGCCGTCTCGCCAAAATTGTTGATTTGTGATGAGCCGACGAGTGCCTTGGATGTGTCGGTGCAAGCGCAGATTTTGAATCTGCTGAAATCACTACAACAAGAGTTGGGGCTGAGTTATCTATTCATCACGCACAATCTCGCGGTTGTCGAGTATCTTGCGCATGAGGTGTGTGTGATGTATCAGGGCAGGGTGGTTGAGCGTGGCACTGCGGCGCAAGTGTTGAGTGCGCCGCAGCATGAATATACCAAGACTTTGCTGGCGGCAGTGCCGCGCATCGAAACTGTGTTATAGGCTGGCTTCCAGGTTCTGCTTGGACTCGTTAGCCAATTTTTTGTTGTTGTTTTTTGCGGCAAGACGGCTGGTTGACGAAGTGCGCTTAACGATCTTTTTGCCACTTTTATGGACGGACGTATTGGCGGCAACGACGACGCGCTGGCCAACGTGCAATTGCTTCACATTGTGATTCCATGCGCGCAGGCTGTTCAGCCGGGTGTGATACTTTTTTGCGATGCCACTCAAAGTGTCTCCCCTGCGCACGATGTGTACGGTCGAAGCAGCGCGTTCGGGTAACAAGTGCATATTGAATGGTTCCAGATCGGTCACCACGGAGTCTCCGGTGACGGGAACCAGCAGTGTCTGACCGTGACTGACGTCGCCACGCCTCATCAAGCCGTTCACCGATTTGAGCTGTGCGACCGACATCCCAAAGCGTGGTGCAAGCACATCGAAGCGTTCCCCCTTTTTTGGTTGATAAGACTGCCAAGTCAACAATGGCTTGTCATTGTTTCTCAGGTTGTCCAAGAATATGTTCACATGATCGATCGGCAGCAATATCTGGTCGGTGTGATCTTGCATGATGATCGGACGGTTGTGTGCCGGATTGAGCGCGGTGAATTCTTCTTCAGAGATTTCGGCCAGTTCGGAGAACTTTTTCACGTCCATTTGTTGTGTGATGGCTACCGCTGCGAAATAGGGTTTGTTCTCTATCGGCTGCAGGGTCAGACCGAAGTTTTCGGGCGTTGCCACTATGTGTTTGATCGCCAATAGCTTGGGTACGTAATTGAGCGTTTCTTTGGGTAACTGCAAATGTGCATAATCGGTGGGCAGGCCGCGACTACGGTTGCGTTTTTGGGCGCGATCAACCGCACCTTCTCCGCAGTTGTATGCAGCCAGTGCGAGCTCCCAGTCGCCAAATTGATTGTGTAGCTTTTGCAGATAATCCAACGCGCTGTTGGTCGCTTCGATCACGTCCCGGCGTCCGTCATACCACCAGTTTTGCTGCAGGCCAAAGTGTTTGCCTGTGGACGGAATAAATTGCCAGATACCCGATGCCGCACTTCTGGAATAGGCGCCCGGGTTAAATGCACTTTCTATCATCGGCAATAATGCGATCTCGCTGGGCATGCCGCGACGCTCGACTTCCTCGGTGATGAAGTGCAGATAGCGACGCGCTCGCTCGGTCATGCGCTCTATGTATTCCGGGCGGCTGGCATACCATTTTTCATGATTGGCAACGAGCTTGCTATCAAGCTCCTGCATAGCGAAACCATTGCGTATACGTACCCACAAGTCGGTCTTTTCGGGGACGACTTCCGGCAACAATTCCAGCGTGATATTGCGCGCTGAAGGCAGTGAGGTTGGGATGTTGTTGTCGGTCAGGTTTGTGCTCATTGCGAGCATCTCGCCGGCTTGAGCGGAAGCGCAACACAATAAGGCGATTGCAATCAATAATTTCATCAAGGTCACAGGGAAAGGGCGGCGTATTGAAAAGTGGCGCGATAGTAGCCCACCATGCCGTAGGGGTCAATTGAAAAAGCCTTGCACAACACGCTGTTGTGCAAGGCTTTGGTGTTTTTGTAGCGATTAGCGTACTGCGTTTTTCAGCTGCTCCAAGATGGCAGGGTTTTCCAAAGTGGAAACGTCTTGCGTAATTTCTTCACCCTTGGCCAAGGCGCGCAGCAAGCGGCGCATGATCTTGCCTGAGCGGGTCTTGGGCAGGTTCTCACCGAAGCGGATCTCATCCGGTTTGGCGATAGGACCGATTTCCTTGCCCACCCAGTTGCGCAGTGTCTCGGCGATTTCCTTGGCTTTGGCCGGGTCCTCAGGACGTGCACCCTTCAATACCACGAAGGCTACGACGGCTTCACCCTTGATGTCGTGAGGCTTGCCAACTACGGCTGCCTCGGCGACCAGGGGGTTGGAGACCAAAGCCGATTCGATTTCCATGGTGCCCAGGCGGTGACCGGAGACGTTGAGCACGTCATCGATACGCCCCATGATCCAGAAGTAACCGTCTTCATCGCGGCGGGCCGAGTCGCCAGCCAGATAAGCGCCGTGCATCTCGGCAGGGAAATAGGATTTTATATAACGGTCAGGATCACCCCAGATGGTGCGAATCTGCGAAGGGAAAGGACGCTTGATGACGAGGAATCCGCCATGTTGATCATGCACCTCATCGCCCGCTTCGTTGGCAATCGCCGCCATGATGCCGGGCAAGGGTAGTGTACAGGTGCCGGGCTTGAGGGGCATTGCACCTGGCAGCGGGGCGATCATGTGGCAACCGGTTTCGGTCTGCCACCAGGTGTCCACGATAGGGCAACGCGCGCCACCCACGGTGTTGTAGTACCACATCCAGGCTTCGGGGTTGATAGGCTCGCCCACGCTGCCGAGCAGACGCAAGCTGGACAAATCGTATTGGGTGGGCAGATCGCCACCGAGTTTGATTAAGGAACGAATCGCAGTCGGCGCGGTGTAAAAAGTAGTGACTTTGTGGTTCTGTATCATTTTCCAGAAGCGGCCTGCATCGGGATAGGTCGGGACACCTTCGAAGATGATCTGGGTCGCGCCCATCGCCAATGGGCCGTAAGCGACGTAGCTATGGCCGGTGATCCAGCCCACGTCAGCGGTACACCAGAATACGTCGGTGGGTTTGTAGTCGAACACCCATTGCATAGAGGTGATCGCACCCAATAAGTAACCGCCAGTGGAATGCTGCACACCTTTCGGTTTGCCCGTAGAGCCGGAGGTATAGAGGATGAACAGCGGATGTTCCGCGCTCACCCATTCAGGTTCGCATTGCGCGCTGGTCTGTGAATTGAACAGGTCGTGCCACCAGATGTTTGTGTCGTCATCCCAATCCACGTCCATGCCAGTGCGGCGGTACACGATGACACTGTGGACCATTTCGCAATTGCCAAATGAAAGCGCCTCATCGACCGCCGGCTTGAGCGGGATGTTCTTGCCGCCACGGACTTGGCCGTCGGCGGTGATGACGGCGACTGCCTGTGCATCGGTGATCCGCTCATGCAAGCTCTTGGAAGAAAAGCCGCCGAACACTACGGAGTGGATGGCGCCGATACGCGCGCAGGCTTGCATCGCCACTACGGCCTCCACGCTCATCGGCATGTAGATGATGACGCGATCACCCTTTTTGATGCCGCGTGACTTCAAACCATTGGCAAATTGGCTAACGCGGCCATGCAGTTCACGGTAGCTGACATGCGTAACCTTGCCATCGTCCGCTTCGAAAATAATTGCGGTCTTGTTGGGTTGTGTGTCCAGATGTTTGTCGAGGCAGTTGTAGGAAACGTTTAGTTCGCCGTCTTCGAACCATTTGTAGAATGGTGCTTTGCTCTCGTCCAGAATCTTGGTGAACGGTTTTTTCCACAGTAGGTGTTCGCGGGCCAGATTCGCCCAGAACCCGGGGTAATCATCTTGCGCTGCTTTGCACATAGATTGATATGCCGCCATGCCGGACACGTTCGCCTGTTTTACAAACTCGGCTGCGGGGTTGAAGACGCGTGTTTCATTCAAAGTGGATTCGATGTTGGACATGATATTCCTGAGGTCTGGTATGAAAAATAACTAAGGCAGCAAATGTAAATTTTATTGCGGTGTACTGTCAATAAATTCGAGAGGAAAAACTGCAAACGGTATGGTTGCATACCGTTTGCCCGGCATTCATTACAACAAAGGAACGATCATGAGCGCGACGATGTTGATGATTTTAATGAGTGGGTTCACCGCAGGGCCGGCAGTGTCTTTGTAGGGGTCGCCAACGGTATCACCGGTCACAGAAGCTTTATGAGCCTCAGACCCTTTGCCGCCGAAGTTTCCTTCCTCTATGTATTTCTTGGCATTATCCCAAGCGCCGCCACCTGTGGTCATAGAGATGGCGACGAAGATGCCGGTGATGATGGTGCCTACTAATACGCCACCCAAGGCTTGTGCACCCAGCGTCAATCCGATTACAACGGGTACGGCTACAGGGAGCAGGGATGGAACGATCATTTCTTTGATCGCGGCTTTGGTGAGCATGTCCACGCATGTGCCGTATTCCGGTTTGCCTGTGCCCTCCATGATGCCCGGGATCTCTTTGAACTGGCGGCGCACTTCCACTACCACGCTACCTGCTGCGCGTCCTACTGCTTCCATACCCATTGCGGCAAACAGATAAGGCACCATGCCGCCTATGAATAAACCGATGATTACCATGTGGTTGGAAAGATCGAAGGTCAGATGATGGCCATTGGCAGTGAGTGCATGTGTGTAGTCGGCGAACAACACCAGGGAGGCAAGTCCTGCGGATCCTATGGCATAGCCTTTGGTGACTGCCTTGGTGGTGTTGCCCACCGCGTCCAATGCATCGGTGATGACGCGCACGTTATCGGGTAGGTGTGACATCTCGGCGATACCGCCCGCATTGTCTGTGATTGGGCCGTAGGCATCTAGTGCGACGATGATGCCGGTCATTGATAGCATGGAGGTCGCCGCGATGGCGATTCCGTAGAGTCCAGCCAAGTGATGTGCACCCCAGATCGCCAGGCACACGACGATGACTGGCGCTGCAGTGGACTTCATTGAAATGCCCAAGCCCGCGATGATGTTGGTGCCGTGGCCGGTTGTGGAAGCCTCCGCGATGTGTCGTACTGGTGCGAACTCTGTAGCTGTGTAGTATTCGGTAATCCATACCAGTGAGGCAGTCAAGACAAGTCCAATGACGGCAGAACCATACAGTGCGTTCACGCTATAAAGGCCGTTATCAGCCATCAGCCAAGAGGTAATCGGGTAGAAAGCGACCAAGGCCAGCACGGCTGCAACCGCAAGACCGCGATACAGTGCATTCATGACGCGACCACCATCGCGAGCCGTGACGAAGAATGTACCGATAATGGAGGCGATGATAGAGAAGCCCCCCAGCACCAGGGGATAGATGACCGCATTGGTATTGGACAGCAGCAGGCCGCCCAACAGCATGGTGGCGATGATGGTCACCGCATAAGTCTCAAATAGGTCCGCTGCCATGCCGGCGCAATCACCCACGTTGTCGCCTACGTTGTCGGCGATCACCGCAGGATTGCGCGGGTCGTCTTCAGGAATACCCGCTTCGACTTTGCCGACCAGGTCGGCACCGACGTCTGCACCCTTGGTGAAGATGCCGCCGCCCAGACGCGCAAAGATGGAGATGAGTGAACCCCCAAAGCCCAAACCTATCAAGGCATGTGTCGCTTCACCCGAGGTCTCGCCCATATTGGTGAGCAGGGCGTAGTAACCCGCCACGCCCAGCAAGCCCATACCCACGACCAACATGCCCGTGATGGCGCCCCCTTTGAACGAGACATTGAGGGCCGCATTGAGACTTTCTTTGGCGGCTTCAGCGGTGCGCACATTGGCGCGTACCGAGACGTTCATGCCTATGAACCCGGCTGCCCCGGAGAGCAATGCGCCTATCGCGAAACCGATGGCTGTCTGCCAACCGAGGGCGATGAAAATCAGGAAGAAGAGTGCTGCGCCCACCCAGGCGATGGCGATGTACTGTCGTTTCAGGTAGGCCGATGCGCCTTCCTGTATCGCGGCGGCGATCTCGCGCATTCGATCACTACCGGTCGCTTTTGCGAGTATCCATTGAATCGAGAAAACACCATAGAGTATGGCGATGATGGCGCATATCAGAGCAAAAGCCAGACCTGATGACATAATTTCTCCCTAGTTCTTATTAGTGGAATAACGAGGTATGCAATCGCCATTAGGCCGAACTTCTATGATACTGAGGTGTAAAGTGGCCTCGGCCATGGTGGACAAATCATAGCAGCATATGGCGTGTAGGACATACCGCGAATGTAGTAATAATTTTTTCGATTTTGATGTGGGTCAATTCAAAATCTGCATATACGGAGTAGGATGCAGGCCATAAGAAGTAAATAAGTTTCCTAGGAGAGTAAGTATGGCAATTGAATTATTCAATAACGGCACACACCAATGTCTGATGTTTGACGACTTGGTCGATGATGAGGCGGGTATCGCGGTACAAGCCAATCAGTTCCTTATCGTGGATCATGGTCACGGTGCCTTGTTGGATCCGGGTGGCAACATGACTTACAACGGTCTGTTGATGGAAATGCACAATTATTTCCCGCCCAAAAAGCTGGAGTTCATTTTGGCCTCACATGCCGACCCGGACATCATCGCTTCTATTAACAAATGGATGATCCATTCGGATTGTAAGATTGCAATATCCAAACTTTGGGCGCGCTTCGTTCCGCATTTCTGCAGTGTGGGGAATATCGACGGACGTATCATTCCGATTCCCGACGAAGGAATGAAGTTTCAATTGGGGAATACCGATATTGTTGCGGTGCCTGCACACTTCATGCATTCGGAAGGTAATTTCCAGTTCTACGATCCCATTAGCAAGATACTGTTTTCCGGCGATATGGGAGCCTCTATCGTCTCCCATAGCGATGCGGACACGCCGGTTGAAAACTTTCAGTCCCATATTAAATATATGGAAGGCTTTCATCGCCGTTATATGATTTCCAATAAGATTAACCGTTACTGGGTGCACATGGTGCGCCAGATGGATGTGGAGAGCATCGTTCCGCAGCACGGCAGGTCATTCAAAGGCAAGAAGATGGTCAACCAGTTCCTGGACTGGATAGAGGCTTTGCCGTGCGGTATCGAGAATATGACGCAAGATAGCTATCGTTATCCCGCTTAAGAATTGCCAGCTATAACTTTAAGACCCGTATGTGCTGAGTCGCATACGGGTCTTTTTTATGGGCATATTACAGACACTTATTCAGCGTTTCCTTAGATTGCTTGCAATGACGTCAGGTAGTGCGCCGCATTTTGTACATAGTGCGCGGTGTTGGCGTGCATGGCGGCGATCTCGGTTTCAGACAGGCTGCGCAAGACTCTGCCGGGTGAGCCGACCACCAGCGAATTGTCGGGGATGACTTTGCCTTCGGTGACCAGCGCATTCGCGCCGATTAGGCAGTTCTTGCCGATCACGGCATGGTTGAGTATCACGGCTTTGATGCCGATCAGACTGCCTTCTCCTACACTGCAACCGTGCAACATGGCTTGATGTCCGACGGTGACGTTGGCGGCGATATGCAGTGGTGCGCCGATATCGGTGTGCAGTACTGCGCCGTCCTGGATGTTGCTGTTCTCGCCTATATACAAACGTTCGTTGTCGCCACGCAATGTGGCGCCGAACCACACGCTGGTGTGGTTCTCTAGTACTACATCGCCAATCACTGCTGCAGTGTCGGCGATGAAATGACCTGCACCATTGAGTTGCGGACTACGGCCGTCTAACTTGTAGAGCATATTCAGTTCACGCCCAATGCGGCCACACCCGCTGCGGCGACTTGACCGTCCTGCACGGCACGCACACCGCTGATGCCCAGCGCACCGATGACTATGCCATCGCGTTTGAGCGGTACGCCACCTTCGGCCGGAATCACGCCGGGTAGGGCCAGATGTATCAAGCGACCGCTGAGTACGGCTTGCTCAGAATCCTTGGTTTCATACTGCAAGGCGGCGGATGCGCGTGCTTTCATCATCGCGGTCTCCACGCTGCCGAACTTGGTGTCGTGAGCACGCTGCAGATAGAGCAAATGTCCGCCGTCATCGACAACTGCCACTGTCACCTTCCAGCCATTGCGTTGGGCTTCCGCCTCGGCTGCCGCAGCAACACGCTTGGCATCCTCCAAAGTCAACACGGGTTTGGTCGTCATGCCTTATGCACTCAAGGCCGCGAACACTTTGTCACGTATCGCATCGACAGAACCTACGCCGGGTACGTATACGCACTTGGGTGCTTTGCCGTCACCGGACTTTGCCCATGCGCTGTAGTACTCGACCAGCGGTTTGGTCTGTTGGTGATAAACATCCAGACGTTTCATGACAGTGTCTTCCACGTCATCTGGACGCTGTACCAGTGGTTCGCCCGTGATGTCATCTTTATCTGCGACTTTGGGTGGGTTGAACACTACATGGTAGGTGCGGCCGGAAGCCGGATGTACGCGGCGCCCACTCATGCGCTGCACGATCTCTTTGTCTTCGACGTCGATCTCGACGACGTAGTCGATGGGGATGCCCGCATCCTTCATCGCTTGAGCCTGGGGGATGGTGCGGGGGAAGCCGTCGAACAAGAAGCCATGTGCGCAATCTGCCTCTTTGATACGTTCCTTAACCAGATTGATGATGATGTCATCCGAGACCAGACCACCCTCATCCATAATCTTCTTAGCCGAGATGCCCAGGGGCGTACCGGCCTTGACGGCGGCGCGCAGCATGTCACCAGTAGAGATCTGTGGAATCGCAAACTTTTCTTTGATGTAGTTGGCTTGTGTGCCTTTGCCCGCACCTGGTGCACCTAAAAGTATCAGTCTCATGTTGTTCTCCGTGGGTTGTTTTTAATCAATTAGAAAGACGCAAGTTGCAAGTTGGTGTTGTACCGCAAGGGGTTTGTTTTTTAAGCGGCTAAAACCACAACAGTCAAATCGCCCAATGCGCCGGTTTATTCTTGCGACTTACGTCTTAAATCTTGTTCTTTTCAAAAAACTTTCTTGCAACTAGTAAATCCTGTTCTGTATCAACCCCGGCCGGTGGTGCTTGTTCGGCAATAGTGACACCTATCTTGTAGCCGTGATACAACGCACGTAATTGTTCCAGTGCCTCGAACTGTTCAAGTGCGCAAGGTGTGAGCTGGCTATAGTCGCGCAAGAATCCCACCCGATAAGCATAGATGCCGATGTGACGTAGCACGGGCATGGCAGCGGGTAAGCCACTCTGCGAGGCGAAGGCATCACGCGGATAGGGGATGGGGGCGCGACTGAAATATAGGGCGTTGCCGTGCTTGTCCAATACGGCTTTGACGATATTGGGGTTACGCATGGCCTCTTCTTCATGGATGGCATGGCAGGCGGTCGCGATGGCGCATTCTGGATGTTGATGCAGATGCGTGGCAACGGCATGTATCAGTGCAGGCGGTATCAGCGGCTCATCGCCTTGTACATTGACGACGATGGTGTCATCGCGCCAGCCGCGTGCTTGCACGACTTCCGCGATGCGATCCGTGCCACTGTTATGGTCGGCGCGCGTCATGCAGGCTCGGAAGCCATGCATGTCCGCGACTTCCATGATGGGGTGATGGTCGGTAGCGATCACGATCTCATCCGCGCCACTTAGCGCTGCCTGCTCGGCGACGCGTATTACCATGGGTTTGCCGCCTATATCCAACAGCGGTTTGCCGGGTAATCGGGTGGACGCGAAACGCGCCGGGATGACGACGTGGAAGGCGGACATCTAAAGTTTTTCGACGTCTTCGGCAGAGAGTTTACGAGCCTCGTCGACCAGCATCACCGGGATGTCATCTGCGATTTTGAAAGCTAGACGGTCTGCTTTGCAGATCAGTTCTTGCGCGGACTTCTGGTAGACCAGAGGGGATTTGCACAAGGGACAAACTAAGATTTCAAGCAGTTTCGCATCCATGTTTTTGCATCTTTCGCAGTATGAGGGCTATGAGCGCGGGGTCTATCTGCGCATCGACACGCAGCACCCAGTATCGGGCATCCGCAAAGGTCGCGCATTTTACCGCATCTTTTTCAGTGAGGAGTAGTGCTTCGCATGCTGCGTAGTCGAGTTCGGCTGCGGTATAAGCATGATGGTCGGGATAGGGGTGGTTAACGCAGTCTAATCCCAAGCCATGCAGCGTATCGAAGTAACGCTGCGGATTGCCGATGCCCGCGACGGCATGGCAGCGCAGGCCTTGTAGTTCCTGGGTTGTGATGGTGCGTGTGGGATCTAATAGATTGTAGAAGCGCGATCCTGCAAGTTGCATGGCGTACTCACCGCTTAGTGGCGTGCCACCATTCACGACCACCGCATCCACGCTGTCCAAGCGCGTGACCGATTCACGCAAGGGGCCTGCCGGGAGTAGCTGTTGATTACCGAAACGGCGTATTCCATCGACCACGACCAATTCAACATCGCGTTGTAATCGGTAATGTTGCAGCCCATCGTCGCTGAGTATCACATCGCACTCCGGGTGGGCTTGCAACGCGGCGAGCGCGGTGGCGACTCGGTCGCGGCCTATCCACACTGGACAAATACCGCGTTTCGCCATCAGCAGCGGTTCGTCGCCACAACTGGCCGCACTCGCGTTGCGATCGACCGCCAGAGATCCACTCGCAGTGCCGCCATAACCGCGACTGATGATGAGTGGTTGCTTGCCGTGTTGGACGAGTTGCGCTGCGAGCGCCAGGGTGAGGGGGGTTTTGCCGGTGCCGCCTACGCTGATGTTACCCACGATAATCACCGGGACTGGCAAATGGTGGCTGCTGAGTATGCCTAATCGATACAGTGCGCGTCGGCTCGCCGCGAGCACGGCGAACAGTATACTCAAGGGCCACAAAATCAAGTGCAGCGGGGTGATGCGATACCAGTGGTATTGCAGCCCCTGCATATTACTTGGACTGATTCTGCGTGGTGAAAGTAATGCGGGCGTAACCGGCCAGACGTGCAGCTTCCATGATGTTCACCACAGATTGATGGGTTGCTTTGGCATCTGCATTGATGATGATGGTCGGATCGGTTTGTTTGCCTGCAGCCAGCTTCAGTGCATCCGACAAGGCATTGATGCCGCTGTAGTGGACGCCTTTACCATTGATGGCATAGTTGGCGGATGAATCTACGGCGACACTCAGCGGTTGTTCTGTAGAGGTGCTCGACTCACCACCCGCTTGCGGCAAATTGATCTGCAGTTCTGAATATTTGGCATAGCTGGTCGTGACCATCATGAAGATGAGGATCACCAACAGCACGTCTATCATGGGGATCAGATTGATCTCCGGTTCTTCCCGATTACGTCCACGTTGAAAGTTCATAGTGGATTTCAACCCTTGCGTTGACCGTGGACAATCTCTACCAGCTTGATTGCTTGTTGTTCCATCTCTATGGTCAAACTGTCCACTTTGGCGCGGAAGTGCCTGTAGAAGATCATGCTTGGGATTGCGACAATCAGACCGAAAGCGGTGTTGTACAAGGCGATGGAGATACCGTGTGCCAAGATTGCAGGGCTGTTACCCGCCGCATTCTGTGAACCGAAGATTTCTATCATGCCGACCACAGTGCCGAACAGGCCTAGCAGCGGACTGATGGAAGCGATTGTGCCTAAAGTGGTGAGGAAACGTTCGAGTTCATGAGCTGCCGCGCGTCCTGCTTCTTCTATAGACTCTTTCATCACGTCTTGGGGGCTCTTGATGTTCTTCAAACCTGCCGCAAAGATTCGTCCCAGCGGGGAGTTGTCGGACAATTTTCCGAGCATGCCCTCACTGACGCCGCGTTGTTTGAGTTCTTTGACGACTTCGTTCAACAAGGCCGCCGGCGCAATTTTGTTGCTGCGCAAGAATATTAGACGGTCTGCGATTAGCCCGACAGCAACCACAGATGCGAATATCAAAAACCAGATCGGCCAGCCGGCCGCTTCAACGATTGCAAACAAGGTGATTCTCCAAAAAGGCGAAAATTGTGCGTGGATCAGACTTAAGTCGTTTAAGCTGACGGTCTGATTTTCAGGGGCGCAACTGTAACGTGTCACATTCAGTTGGGCAACCGTTCTAAGTTTTTTCTTTATAAAGTTACCCTAACTTGATAGCAAATAAACAGTATTTCTGTTTATGCACAAAATCTGTGGATAACTTTGTGGATTATAGTATGTGTAGTTGTTACAACTAGATGTCAAATAAGGATTTTTCTTAGGCTGCCTAAATTTTGTTAATTATAAATACATAATAAAAACATATAGATATCGTAAGTTGTGGTTTTATTTGTCCCTCACTAAGGGATAAACCCCGTCGTTGTTGGATTTGTGGATTATTCGAGAATGTCAATATGTCTTTCGACCTAATTTTTCAAGAAAAGAATCGCGTTTTACGCGTCTCAGAACTTAACCTTGCAATCAAACAGTTAATTGAGAGCCATGTTCCATTGTTGTGGGTCCGGGGTGAAATATCGAATTTGGTGAAGGCGGCTTCCGGCCATTGTTATTTTTCTCTCAAAGATGAGCAGGCACAGGTGCGTTGTGTGATGTTTCGTCACAAACATCAATTACTGACACGACCTATAGGCAACGGTCAATTAGTCGAAGTGTTGGCTATAGCTTCTCTATATGAGCAGCGTGGCGACTTCCAGTTGACCGTGGAACAGATGCGCCCTGCGGGTCTGGGTGTGCTGTATGAACAGTTCGAGCAGCTCAAGCAATTGCTGGCCGCAGAGGGGCTGTTTTCATCAGAACGTAAACGTGCTTTACCGCGCTATCCGCGCCGCATCGGCATTATTACTTCACCTCAGGCGGCTGCGCTGCGCGATGTGTTGACTACTTTGCGTACACGCTTACCCAGCGTGCCGGTGATTTTGTATCCCACGCCGGTGCAGGGGCAGGGTAGCGGCGAGAAGATCGCAACTGCGATCGTGACTGCCAATCAAAGGGCCGAATGCGATGTACTTATCTTGTTCAGAGGCGGTGGCAGTATAGAAGACCTGTGGGCGTTCAATGAAGAGGTGGTGGCGCGGGCAATCGCCGCCAGTGCACTACCTATAGTCAGTGGAGTGGGGCATGAGACCGATTTCACCATCGCCGACTTTGTCGCGGATGAACGCGCACCCACGCCTACTGCTGCAGCCCAGCGTGTCGTGCCGGACAGGTATGCACTTCGTGATGGCTTGGGAGATGCCTCACTGCATTTACGCAGGGCGATGCGTAATCGCATGCATAACGCCATGCAGACGCTGGATTATTTGCAAAGGCGTTTGGTGCATCCCGCCCAGCAGTTGCAACGTAAGGCGCAAGATCTACGGCGTTTGCATCAAGGTATGCGGCGTGCGTATATGCATGGCATGCAGTTGCAAGACCTGCATTGGCAGGCTTTGTTGCAAAGATTGAGCGCGACCCGCGCGGTGTTCCATACCCGGCAGCAGCGCCATCATGGTCTTCAGCAACGGATGCAGACCGCGATGCGTGAGATTCTCAAGCAACAAAACCTGCGTGCGGCGCAAGCTACGCAAAATCTGGATATGCTAGACCCTCAACAAGTATTGGCGCGGGGCTATAGCCTGGTCAGGGATAATCAAGGTAATGTAATCTCTGATCCGCATGAGCTGGCTATGGGTGATGAACTGCGTATCACCTTCGCTAGCGGCTGGGCAAATGCCGAGTTGAAGGAGAAGGGCTATACCAGTTAAAATCCGCGCCCTGCAGCACTCAACCATACTAGGCGATACGCCAGAAATGAATGCATGAAACTTTGCCTAGCTTGCCAAAAGACCTACCCCACGCCCGATAGCCTATGCTCTGTCTGTGGGCATGTGCCATCGCAGCGTGGAGATTTTACGGCTTATGCACCCGAGTTGGCGGCTCAAAACGACGGTTTCAATCCCGAGCTTTTCGAGCGTTACGCCAAAGTGGAAGCCGGGCATTTTTGGTTCGTGGGGCGCAATAAAATTCTGCGTGATCGCATGACACGTTATTTCCCGCAGCCGAAAAATATCTTGGAAATTGGTTGCGGTACGGGCTTCGTACTGAGTAACACCCGACGGCTATTTCCCCATGCACAACTCAGCGGTAGCGATATTTTCACCGAAGGTTTGGGCTATGCCAAACAACGGGTACCCAGTGCCAACCTATTCCAGATGGATGCCTGCCATATTCCGTTTCGCGCAGAGTTCGACATGATAGGAGCCTTTGATGTGCTGGAGCATATCGACGATGACGAAGGTGCGTTGCGCGAGATATATCTAGCCTGTCAGTCGGGGGGCGGGGTGATTTTTACCGTGCCGCAGCATCGCTGGTTGTGGAGCAGTACAGATGATTATGCACACCACAAACGCCGCTACACACGCAGTGAATTGGTAGAGAAGGTGCAGCGTGCAGGATTTAATGTCGAATATGTCAGTTCCTTTATTTCGCTGCTGTTGCCAGCCATGATGGCATCCCGTGTGATGCAAAAGTCTGATCAAGCCGAAGATCAGATGGATGCCGGTTTTAAGATAGGAAAATTGATGAATACGCTATTGGGGTGGGTGATGAATGTGGAGAGTTGGCTGATTGCCAGACAGGTGTCCTTCCCGGTCGGCGGCTCGCTGTTATTAGTGGCAAGAAAGCCTGCACATGTTTGATCGCCTGAGTAGCAGACAGATATGGCTGATGCTGATTGCCTTTGCGGTCATCTGGTTCGCCAATCTTGAATATCGGACACTGGTCAAGCCTGACGAAGGCCGTTATGCGGAGATACCGCGTGAGATGGTAAAGAGTGGCGACTGGGTCACCCCGCGTTTGAACGAACTCAAATACTTTGAAAAGCCCCCCCTGCAATACTGGGCCACCGCAGTCGCCTATGAGGTGTTCGGTGAACATCAATGGACATCACGTCTGTGGACTGGTTTGACCGGATTTGCCGGCGTGCTCCTGGTTTGGTTCGCGGGTATGCGCATGTTTGGTCGCGAAGCGGCGGCATACGCTGCGGTGATACTGGGCAGTAGTTTGTTGTATGTATTCATGGCGCACATTAATACCTTGGATATGGGGGTAACCTTCTTTATCTCCTTGGGTGTGTTCGCCATGATGCTGGCGCAGAACGAGCGGGAGAAGCATAAGCAGCGCAATTGGATGCTGGTCGCATGGGTCGCGATGGCGCTGGCTGTATTGAGCAAGGGCTTGATGGGTTTGGTCTTGCCTGGTACAGCCTTGTTCATCTATTGCATCGTCCAGCGCGATCTCGGTCCGCTCAAGCGTATGCATTGGCTGAGCAGTCTGGGTATTTTCTTCTTAATTGTCTCGCCTTGGTTCTATCTGGTGATGCAGGCCAACCCCGAGTTTTTTGATCGCTTCTTCATCTACGAACATTACACTCGCTTCACCACCAAGGACCTGGGGCGCTATCAACCTTGGTATTACTTCGTACCTATCCTGTTGGCAGGCGCATTACCTTGGACTGTGTTGATGTTTGACAGTGCCATACGCGCTTGGCGCAGTGGGGCTCATCTGGGCAAGGAATTTAGCCATGAGCGCTTCCTGCTGATATGGGCAGTGTTCATCTATGTATTTTTCTCCATTTCGGGTTCTAAGTTGCCGTCTTATCTGTTGCCCATGTTCCCACCTTTGGCGTTGTTGATGGGTATCAGACTTACACAAATGCGTGAACGGGTACTGATGTGGCAACTCGTGCCCGTCATTCCTATCTTGCTGGTGTTGATAGGCGTCGTGTTAAATGTGCGTCGTTTCGCTGATACACCCTTGCAAGCAGAACTTTATCCGCAATATGCGGTGTGGTTGATCTTGGGGCTGGGCACATTGTTGCTTGGGGTCATAGTGGCGATGTGGCTGCTCAAACGCAAAATTAAGTTGGCGGCAGTGATGTTGCTGTCTTTTTGTTCTTTGGTATGCGCACAAGTGACATTGTCGGGATATAACACTATTGCATTTGAACGTTCGGCCAAGCATGTTGCGGCAGCTATCAAAGACCAGGTGACACCGGATATCCCGTTCTACTCGATCTTTGATTACGAGCAGACTTTGCCGTTCTACCTAAAACATACCTTTATCTTGGTGCAATTTGAAGATGAAATGGCATTTGGTATACGGCAGGAACCGCAGAAGGTCATCGCAAAATTTTCAGACTTCGCACCCGCGTGGCGCGCTCAACCCAAAGCGTTGGCCATCATTCCAGCCCAATTTTTCTCTCATCTGCAAAATCTGGGGATAGAAATGACCGAGATATATCGAGATACGCAGTACGTCGTGGTGAAGAAGCCATGAGCATCTCTAGTTTCATGTTGGTCATTACAGGCGTGCTGCTCAACGTCGCCGCACAGTTGCTGATTAAGACAGGCACCAATGCCGTGGGTCATTTTGAATTCAGTCGTGCAAACATTCTGCCCATAGGCTGGCGCTTGGCTACCGAGCCACACATTATCGGGGCTTTGACCTGCTATGTGTTCGGCGTGGTGGTGTGGGTGTTGGCCTTGTCGCGTGTGCAAGTCAGCATCGCCTATCCGATGTTGTCTATGGGAATGGTGCTGAACGCGATTGCTGCCTGGTATTTGTTCAGCGAACCATTGAATGCAACTAAATTCATCGGCATGGGGGTGATCATCCTCGGTGTCGTCATCATATCGAGAGCTTAAATGTCCAATACTTTCCTGCCTTTTTCCAAGCCCACCATAGATGAAGTCACAATCGCCAGCGTGGGCGAGGTGCTGCGTTCAGGTTGGATCACGAGTGGTCCCAAAGTCGCCGAATTTGAAAAGCAGCTGTCGGCCTATTTTGGCGGTCGTCCGGTGCGCACCTTCAATTCCGGCACATGTACCATGGAAATCGCACTGCGTATCGCGGGGATAGGCGAGGGAGATGAAGTCATCACCACGCCTATCTCTTGGGTAGCGACCTCTAACGTCATACTCGAAGTCGGGGCGACACCGGTGTTCGCCGATATTGACCCAGTCACCCGCAACATCGATCTGGATAAGCTAGAAGCCGCTATCACACCGCGCACCCGCGCCATCATCCCAGTCTATCTGGCGGGGAAACCATTGGACATGGATAGGCTGTATGCCATCGCGGCCAAGCACAAGTTGCGTGTCGTAGAGGATGCCGCACAGGCTTTGGGCTCCAGTTGGAAAGGTAAGCCCATAGGCTCGTTTGGTGACTTTGTCTCTTTCAGTTTTCAAGCCAATAAGAACATCACCACTTCAGAGGGAGGCTGTCTGGTATTGAACAATGAAGCCGAGGCAGTGATCGCGGAGAAATACCGTCTGCAAGGTGTATCGCGCAGTGGTTGGGATGGTATAGACGTGGACGTGTTGGGAGGCAAATACAATATGACCGACATCGCGGCGGCGATAGGTTTGGGGCAGTTTGCCCATCTGCAGGACATCACTGCACACAGACGCAAATTGGCTAAACGCTATTTTGATACCTTGGGTAAAGATTTTGAGTCACGCACGGGCGCCATCCTGCCACCAGCTGATTTTACCGATACCAACTGGCATCTGTTCCAGTTAGAACTACCCGCACGTATGAGTCGACCCGAGTTCATGGCACGTATGAAGGAGCATGATGTGGGTGTGGGTTTCCATTACGCGCCTATACACCTGTTTAGCATGTACAAGGCATTGGGTTTCAGAGAGGGGATGTTCCCGATCTCAGAACGCATCGGCAAGCAGATCGTTTCACTGCCGATGTTCTATTCTTTGACTGAGGATGACGTGGTACGTGTCTGTGCGGCTTTGGAGAAAGTGCTGGCTTAATCCAGCGAATGCACAGGGATGTGTTTGTTGGCAGTCTGTAGTTTCTTGAACAAGGCCAACAATAAGGCTTTGTCTAGGAACATGCGTGTGGAGACTGAGATCGCTTCGATGTCCATAGGCCCCATTTCCAGCGCCAATACCTCGCCATCTGCCAAGACTGCTGCAGAACGAGCAGGAGCCTCTTTGGTGAAGAAAGCACTTTCACCCAGACATTCGCCGCTCAGGATATGTCCGACTTTCTTGTGGTCAAAATAGGCGTTTGCAGCCCCATAGATCAATACATAGAAGGGACGAATCATATCGTGCTCGGTCATGATCTTCTCCTTGTCGCCGAATTTCACCAGATGTGAATGGTCTGCAATCTCTGCCAGGTACTCGCTGGGCACAGGATCGAAGAATGAGCACTCGCGTATTTTTTGGAAACGCTCGTTGGAGGCCGCGTCTACTTGCTTGGTGAAGTTGTCCAAGCTGCTCAAAATATCGTCGTTTATCTTGTCTAAATCGTCCATTTATTATCACTCCCCTTGGTGATTCATCTGTGCGCTCCAACTGATAGACAGGCGGGCACGATACAATTTTTGGTCGAGTATATATTATCCTTAAGCCTTATAGGTATAGGAAAAGCGCTGTATTTGTTTGGAATTTCACGGGTATAGCCCTACAAAATTTTGTTAAACCCTTCCGCTCGGCTAGAATGCCGACCCTATGAATACAGTACAACTCTCAGTCGTCATTCCGGTCTATAACGAAGAGCAAGGCCTGCAATCCTTGTTCGACCGTCTGTATCCCGCTTTGGATAACCTCAACATAAGCTACGAGATCGTCTTCATCAACGATGGCAGCCGTGACCGTTCGCCCGCGCTCTTGCGTGAGCAATTCCAACTGCGTCCGGATGTGACTCGCGTCATCCTGTTCAATGGAAACTTCGGGCAGCACATGGCAATCATGGCAGGCTTCGAACATTGCCGTGGTCAGCGCATCGTGACACTGGATGCCGATCTGCAAAATCCGCCTGAAGATACACATTTGCTGCTTGCCAAGATGGATGAGGGGCACGATTACGTCGGCTCTATCCGTCGCCAGCGCAACGACAGCATGTGGCGCCATGTGGCATCGCGCGCGATGAACGGACTGCGCGAAAAGATCACTCGTATCAAGATGACCGATCAGGGTTGCATGTTCCGCGCCTACGATAGGCGCATCATTGACGCGATCAATAGCTGCAAAGAAGTCAGCACCTTCATCCCCGCATTGGCTTATAGCTTCGCGAAAAATCCCGCAGAAGTCGTGGTCGGGCATGAGGAACGTGCGGCAGGTGAGTCTAAATATTCGATGTACACCTTGGTTCGTTTGAACTTCGATTTGATGACCAGCTTTTCGCTGGTACCGCTACAGATGTTCTCCATGATGGGGATGTTGATCTCAGTGTTTTCGGGTTTCTTCTTCATCTTCCTGGTTGTGCGTCGGCTAGTCATCGGACCGGAAGCGGAAGGCCTGTTCACACTATTTGCATTGGTGTTCTTCATGATAGGCATCACGCTGTTCGGTATCGGCTTGCTCGGTGAGTACATCGGCCGCATCTATCAGCAAGTACGACACAGACCGCGTTACCTGCTGGAAGCGGTTTTGGAAAAATCAGAATGAGTCGTGCTGTCGTCTTCGCCTACCATAATGTAGGTGTACGTTGCCTGTCTGTGCTGCTCGCACACGGTGTGGATATCGCTTTGGTGGTCACGCATCAGGACAATCCCAAAGAAAATATTTGGTTCGATAGCGTGGCGCGTCTCGCTGCGCTGCATGGTATCGCTGTGATCACACCTGATAATCCCAACGCACCCGAAGTAGTGGAGCAGATACGTGCTTTGCAGCCTGATTTTTTCTTTTCCTTCTATTACCGCGAGATGTTGAAAAAGGAATTGTTGGAGATACCCAAGCTCGGTGCGCTGAATATGCACGGTTCCTTGCTACCCAAGTATCGAGGACGTGTGCCGGTGAATTGGGCCATCATCCGTGGTGAGACTGAGACCGGTTCCACCTTGCATTACATGACTGAAAAGCCGGATAACGGCGATATCGTTGCGCAACAAGCAGTGCCTATCCTGCCCAACGACACTGCATTGCAGGTGTTTCAAAAAGTCACTGTGGCAGCCGAGATGGCACTCAATCATGTGCTGCCGGATCTATTGGCAGGCAAGGCTGTCGCGGCCAAACAAGATTTGGGCAAAGGCGCATATTTCGGTGGCCGCAAGGCTGAGGATGGCGTTATCGATTGGTCGCAGTCGGCGCTAGAGATACACAATCTGGTGCGTGCGGTGGCACCCCCTTATCCTGGCGCGACCACGAGCTTGCTGGGCAAGCCTGTGCGCATACTGCAGACTTTGCAAACACGTTGCACCGCCAGCGGTGAAGCGGCCAGCTTTTATGTCAAAGAAGGCAAGGCCTACGCAATCTGTGGCAGCGGTGTACTGCGTGTGCTGTCCTTCGAATTGGATGGCATAGAGATGAGTGCAGAAAAATTCGCCGCTTTGTATGGCGAGACTAGATTCGAATTTAATCGTTAAGGAAGAAATATGAAAAAAGTATTGATACTCGGTGTGAACGGTTTCATCGGCCACCATCTGACCAAGTCCATCATGGACAACACCGACTGGGAAGTTTACGGTATGGATATCGGTGCAGGTCGTCTGGGTGGTTTGATCGGCAATCCGCGTTTCCACTTTTTCGAAGGTGACATGTTGGCTAATCAACAATGGGTGGAAGACCACGTCAAACTTTGCGATGTCATCCTGCCTTTGGTTGCGATCGCGACCCCATCGACTTACGTCAAGCAACCATTGCGCGTCTTTGAACTGGATTTCGAAGCCAACTTGCCTATTGTGCGTGCTGCGGCGAAGTACAAAAAGCATCTGATCTTCCCGTCCACATCTGAAGTCTACGGCATGTGCCATGACGAAGAATTCGATCCGGAAAATTCCGAGCTGATCTGTGGTCCCATTAACAAGCCACGTTGGATCTATTCTTGCTCCAAGCAATTGATGGATCGCGTGATCTGGGGTTACGGCATGGAAGGTCTGAACTTCACACTGTTCCGTCCATTTAACTGGATAGGTGAAGGACAGGATTCTATCCACACCGCCCAAGAAGGCAGTTCACGGGTGGTCTCGCAATTCTTGGGTCATATCGTGCGCGGCGAGAACATCAGCCTGGTTGACGGCGGTCACCAGAAGCGCGCATTCGCTTGCATAGATGATGGCATCAGCGCTTTGATGAAGATTATCGAGAACAAAAATGGTGTGGCTACAGGCCAGATTTATAACATCGGTAATCCAGCCAACAACCATTCCATCCGTGAATTGGCGGACATGATGATGAAGTTGGCGCGCGAAATCCCCGAATACAGCGTCAATCTGGATAAGGTGAAGATCGTCGAAAAGACCTCTGCGGATTACTACGGTCAAGGTTATCAGGACGTTAAGAATCGCGTTCCTAAGATTACCAATACGTGTAATGATTTGAATTGGAAGCCAGCTTTCAATATGGAAAGCACATTGCGTAGCATCTACGAAGCGTACCGCGAGCAAGTAGCCGCTTTGAATAAATAATTTAAAAACAGGATTCAGGATTCAGGATTCAGGATTCAGGATTCAGGATTCAGGATTCAGGATTCAGGATTCAGGATTCAGGATTCAGGATTCAGGATTCAGGATTCAGGATTCGGGATTCGGGATTCGGGATTCGGGATTCGGGATTCGGGATTCAGGATTCGGGATTCGGGATTCGGGATTCGGGATTCGGG
>DAIDMQ010000006.1 GCA_027448945.1 Gallionellaceae bacterium | reverse complement strand
AATGCGCACTGCTATGAAAGGTTACAAATGTCATTGATTACACTAGGAATTGAATCATCCTGCGACGAAACCGGCATCGCACTCTATAAGATGGGTACGGGTTTGCTCGCGCACGCGCTACACACTCAGATCGCCATGCATAGTGAATATGGCGGCGTCGTTCCCGAGCTGGCTTCGCGCGATCACGTCCAACGCCTCATCCCTTTGATACGCCAAGTCCTGCATGAAGGTGGCATTACACTTATTCAAGTTGATGCCATTGCTTACACTCAGGGCCCAGGTCTGGGTGGCGCCCTATTAGTAGGCGCTAGCGTGGCAAATGCGCTAGCCTTCGCGCTCAACCTGCCTACTATAGGTATACATCACTTAGAGGGACACTTGCTCTCGCCGCTACTCTCCGACCCGGCACCCGAATTTCCCTTCGTGGCTTTATTGGTTTCTGGCGGACATACACAATTGATGCGCGTAGATGGCGTGGGTAAATACCAACTCCTAGGCGAAACCCTGGATGACGCGGCCGGCGAGGCATTTGATAAGAGCGCTAAACTCTTGGGTCTGGGCTATCCCGGCGGCCCAGCATTAGCCGCGCTAGCTGCGCAAGGCAGACCTGACATATATAAGCTACCGCGCCCTATGTTGCGTAGCGGAGATTTTGATTTCAGCTTCAGTGGCCTGAAGACCGCCGTTCTGACCGCAGTCAAGCAGAGCGACAACTCCGCTCAGACCCGTGCCGACATCGCCTATGCCGCCCAAGAAGCCATTGTGGACGTGTTGGCGCATAAGGCAAGAGCAGCGCTGGCCCACACCGGGCTAAGCCAGTTGGTCGTTGCAGGAGGAGTGGGCGCCAACAGACTATTGCGAGAACGCTTGACTGGCGACATAGCGAAGCGTGGCGGGAAAGTGTATTACCCGGATTTGGAGTTTTGTACTGACAATGGCGCCATGATTGCCTTTGCTGGCGCCTTGCGTCTGGCCAAACAGCAAGGCATCAAAGATTACCGCTTCGGCGTAAAGGCACGCTGGAACCTTGCCGAAATCACCGCTTAAGCCGACTTGGATTGGCTGCCTATCTTAGATTCTTTGCCCATCAGCAAATTCTGGATGTTGCTCTTATGACGCCAAATCAACAGCATGGACATAATGGCGGTAGCGAGCACCAACTCTGGGCGCAAATGAAATAGCATCGCATATATAGGTGCTGCAATTGCCGCAACCAAGGCTGACAGGGACGAATAGCGGAACACGACTGCCATAAAGAGCCAGGTCGCAAATACCGCCAACCCCATCCAAACACTCAAAGCCAACAGCACCCCCAGTGCAGTTGCGACCCCCTTGCCGCCTTTGAATTTAAGAAAAATCGGAAACACATGGCCTAAAAACACGGCCAATGCGACTAAAGCTACCGTCAGCAAGCCTGTCGCATCGTGAGGTGCGAACTCGATTGCCAAGAATACCGCCAGCCAACCTTTAGCCGCATCGCCCAAAAGCGTGAACGCTGCCGCAGCTTTCTTGCCACTACGCAAAACATTGGTCGCGCCCGGATTGCCCGATCCATAGGTACGCGGGTCGGCGATACCGAAAGCGCGACTGGTCACAACGGCAAAGGAGATAGAACCTAAAAGATAAGCTGCAACGACAAAAGCTATGGTCAACATCGGGAATACCCTAAAATACGGAAGTTGCGGATTCTACTGCATAGCGTTTATCCGTACATCTCATGCAAAATACATAGGCCACACCCTCATGGATCTCATCTTTATACGCGAACTGAAAGTCACCACGCTCATAGGCATCTACGAGCGCGAAAAGTTGGTTCCTCAAACTTTGCAGATAGACTTGGATATTGCCCTACCCAATAGCCGCGCCTGCATCAGCGACGACATAGACGATGCACTGGACTACGCCAAAGTGGCCGAACATATCCAGACAGTATTGAGCGAGGGGCACTTCTCATTATTAGAAACACTGGCCGAACATATCGCGCAGATCATACTCAAAGACTTCAATGCACCGTGGGTGAAGATCAGCGTCGCCAAGCTACAAGCGATACGCAATTGCAAGATGGTCGGTATCACACTGGAACGCGGACAGCTGAAGTAGTCAAACAAAACACTTACCACGGATCGAACATCATGCCAGTTAGCCAATTCAAATATCAAAATCACTTCAAACTGACCGATAGCGACACCATCTCACTAGCGGCCAAGATGCTGATAGAAAACAAGCTCAGCCTGTTGCCGGTGACTGACAGCACTGGGAAATATCTGGGCGTATTCAGCATGAACCGCCTGATGTCGCTACTGCTGCCCAAGGCTGTATTGCTGGAAGGCGGGTTGTCCGATGTGGGCTTCTTATCCAACCGCATGGAGTTCTTGGTTGAGCGCATGGACGAACACGCAAAGCAAACGCTGAACAAAGTGCTCGAAACCACACCCGTGATCTATCCCCGTACACCTTTATTGGAAGTCGTACTGCATCTGTATAGGGGTGAGAACGACATTCCGGTCGTGGATGAACAAACAGGGAAATTGTTAGGTCTGTTGTTGGGGGCTGATCTCATGGCGCAAGTCTGCTTGGAGCGTAAGTGATGCAAGAACATGCGGCAGTGATACATACCATCTTCGGCATTAATCCGATGTGGTTGGCGACCATCATCTTTGTTTTGACCTATGCCGTCATCATCAGCGAACGCATCAACCGCGCCATCGTCGCGCTATTGGGCGGCGGCTTGATGATCTTGTGCGGCATCATGACGCAAGAAGCCGCGATACGTGGCATAGACTTCAACACACTGGGGCTGTTGATCGGGATGATGATGATCGTCTCCATCACCAAGAAGAGTGGTGTGTTCCAATTCGTTGCGATATGGATTACCAAAAAGGTACGCGCTCAACCCTTGGGTATCATGCTCACCATGTCCTTGGTGACAGCTTTATTCTCGGCGCTGCTGGATAACGTCACCACGGTATTGCTAATCACTCCCGTGATGTTGCTGATCGCGGAAGAACTGAAGGTCAAACCATATCCCTATCTGTTCGCTATCATTATCATGTCTAACATCGGCGGTACCGCCACCTTGATTGGCGACCCTCCCAACATCATGATAGGTTCGGCAGCCAATCTCAGCTTCAATGACTTTCTTTTCAACTTGACTCCTATCATTCCAGTCATCGCAATCTTCAGCCTATTGCCCATCTGGTGGATATGGCGCAAAGACTTGGTCGCCACACCTGAAGACCGTGCGCGCGTGATGCGCTTCAACGAGTTCGAAGCCATTACCGACTGGCGCCTGCTCAAACAAGCCTCGGCGGTATTCGCACTGGTCATTCTGGGCTTCATGTTGCACGGATTAGTGCATCTGGAACCCGCCACCATTGCCATGTTCGGTGCCGCCATTCTGCTGCTGGTCGAGAACTTCGGCCAAGACCCGGAAACACAATCTCATCGTGTACACCACGCACTGATCGAAATCGAATGGATCACGCTGTTCTTCTTCATCGGCCTGTTCATCGCAGTCTATGGCATAGAAGAAGCGGGGCTCATCGGTGCTATGGCGCATGGCCTTATCAATGCGACACACGGCGACTTGAATACGACTGCAATCGCGATTCTGTGGGGCTCCGCTGTCGCCTCGGCCTTCGTGGACAACATTCCTTTCGTGGCGACCATGATTCCGCTGATCAAATCGCTCGCGCCCGCAATGGGTGGAGAGCAAGCCATCATGCCCTTGTGGTGGTCGCTGGCACTCGGTGCTTGCTTGGGGGGTAACGGTACATTGGTGGGCGCGTCCGCCAATCTGGTGGTCGCCGGTATCGCCGAAAAATCCGGCAACCCGATACGCTTCGCCGCATTTCTGAAGATTGCTTTCCCGCTGATGTTGGTATCTATTGCAATTGCCAATGTATATATCTACCTTAGATACCTTTAACCCTACATGCGCATCTATTTGTACTGCCTGCTTTGTTTCTGTGCACCTGCCATGGCAGATGCGGATGCTGATTTCCTTGCAGCCCGCGCGGCTTATCTCGCGGGTGATACCGCAAAACTCAACAGCATCGCACCCCATTTAAAGAAGTCGCCACTGGAAGTTTATGTGGCTTACTACCAATTGCGTCTGAACTTGCAAAACAACCCTACAGCAGCGGTCAAAGTCTTCCTGTCTCGCCCCGAAGACAATCCCGTCATAGACAAATTGCGTGGCGAATGGCTCAAGGTGCTGGGAAGCAAACAACAATGGACTCTCTTCAACAGCGAATATCCGCGCCTGCTCAACGAAGATGCCGAATTAACTTGTTTCGCACTTCAAGCACGTGCGAACGATCAGACCGAGAATCCGCTCCATGAGGTACGCGCACTATGGATGACAGGCAAGAGCCAGCCTGACAGTTGCGGCCCGGTGTTTAATGCCGCCATAGATGCGGGCATAATCAGCGAGGCGGATATTTGGGCTCGACTCAAATTGACACTGGAATCAGGCAATGTGACGCTAGCCAAACAACTTGCCGAGCGACTAACCGGCAACCACCGTTTCAGTGTCGACGCTCTCAGTCAAGCGGGCGCCGATCCCGACCGTTATCTAAGCAAAGCGAAGTTGGAAAAGGCAAATGAAGGTGAACGCGCGCTCGCCCTGTTTGCCATCCAGCGACTGTCCAAACAGTCCATAGATATGGCGCTATCTCGCTGGAACAAGATCGCCGCCTACTTTACTGATGCCGAAAAGCACTATCTATACGGCTGGCTGGGCTATGAGGCTGCTCGCACACAAGACCCGCGCGCCTTGCAGCTATATAAGTCCGCTGCCACCCAGCCACTCAACGAGCAGCAATTAGCTTGGCGAGTGCGCGCGGCATTACGAGAAAAGAATTGGAACGAAGTTTTGCACAGCATAGAAAAAATGGGCGAGGTACAGCAACGCAACTCAGCTTGGCGCTATTGGAAAGCGAGAGCATTGCAAGCTCAAAATTTCAATGTCGAAGCAATCAAAATATTCACCCCACTCAGCACCGAATTCAATTTTTACGGTCAGCTTGCCGGCGATGAATTGGCCGATGCCCCGCATGCCAGCGCACTGCAGCCATTCGCTTACACACCCACCAAGCAGGAAATCGATGCGATGAGCGCGCTCCCCGGCGTGCGGCGCACTCTGGCCTTATATCGCATGGATTTACGTACCGATGCCCTGCAGGAATGGCGTTGGGTGGTACGCAACCTCAATGACAAGGAACTGTTGACCGCCGCTGAAATCGCCAGACGCAATGAGATGTATGACAGGGCCATCGGTGCTGCCGACCTTACCGTCAACACACATGATTTCAGCCTGCGCTACCTCGCCCCCTACCGTGATGCCTTGCAAGCACATATCCAAGAGAATGGTCTGGATGAGGCTTGGGTGTATGGCTTAATGCGCCAAGAGAGTCGCTTTGCCACTAGTGCCCGTTCCAATGTGGGTGCGGCCGGATTGATGCAGATCATGCCCAGCACCGCGCGATGGGTAGCCAAAAAGCTCGGGCTCAAAAGCTATCGGGACGGTCTGATACATCAGTTAGATACCAACCTCAAGCTCGGCACTTATTACATGAAGAATGTACTGTCCAGCGCGGATGACAGTCCGGTTCTGGCATCGGCCGCCTACAATGCGGGCCCCGGCAGGGCGCGCAAATGGCGCGGCGAACAGGATATGGAAGGTGCGATATATGCCGAGAGCATCCCCTACGACGAGACCCGCGATTACGTCAAAAAAGTGATGAGCAACACCGTGTACTACGCCAAGCAATTCGGCGACGGTCCTGTCAGCTCCCTCAAAGACCGCTTGGGTATCATCGCTGCCAGGAACGATGCCAACCAGCGGGCCGTCCCCGATGAAAAATAAAGCCACCCTCTATTGTGTAGGCGGTGCAGTGCGGGATGCGCTGCTCGGCTTGGCTGTGAACGACCGCGATTGGGTGGTGGTCGGCAGCACACCTGAGGCCATGGTAGCGCAGGGCTTTCTGCCCGTGGGCAAAGACTTTCCCGTATTCCTGCATCCCGAGACACATGAAGAATATGCCCTCGCTCGCACCGAGCGCAAAACAGCACCCGGCTATCAAGGCTTCATCGTACATGCCGCACCCGATGTAACACTGGAGCAGGATTTGTCGCGCCGCGACTTTACCGTCAATGCCATTGCACGTGCGCCAGACGGCACCCTCATAGACCCATATGGCGGACAAGCCGACTTGCGCGCAGGCGTATTGCGTCATGTCAGTGCCGCATTCAGCGAAGACCCCGTGCGCATCCTGCGCGGCGCACGTTTCGCCGCGCGCTTTGGTTTTTCCATTGCACCCGAGACGTTGCAACTGATGCGTGACATGGTTGATGGCGGTGAAGTGGATGCACTGGTGGCAGAACGGGTCTGGCAAGAATTGGCGCGCGGCCTGATGGAGCAGCAACCTTCGCGTTTCATCACCACGCTCAGGGAATGCGGTGCGCTGAAGAAAATATTACCCGAGGTCGATGCGCTGTTCGGTGTGCCGCAACCGCCGCTATACCATCCCGAGATCGACTGCGGCATACACACCATGATGGTACTGGATGATGCCGCCAAGCATGACTACCCGCTCGCGGTACGCTTCGCCGCGCTCACTCACGATCTGGGCAAAGGCAATACACCGGCAGACATCCTGCCACGCCACATCGGCCACGAAATGCGTGGGGTTGAATTGCTCAACGCGGTGTGCGCACGCTTGCGCGTGCCGACCGAATGCCGCGATTTGGCGCAACTCACCACGCGTTATCACGGCGACATTCACCGCGCGTCACAACTGCGTGCCGACACTATCATCAAGTTATTCCAATCGGTTGATGTGTGGCGCAAGCCCGAGCGTTTCGAGCATATCTTGCAGGCTTGCAGCTCGGATGCGCGCGGACGCACCGGCCACGGGCAAGATAACTATCCGCAAGCTGACTACCTACTCCAACTACTCGCTTTAGCGCATGCGGTGGATGCAGGCCAAATCGCGCAAGCCTGCACATCTCCCGCTACAATACCTGCCGCCATCTTTCAGGCACGCTTAGACGCAATACAAGCAACCGTAACGAAACACCGAAAGGAAACACCATGAAACGCATCGTCTGCCTATTATTGGCAATCAGTATCAGCCCAGCGGTATTGGCCGCGAACAAGCACAAAACGGATAAAGTAGATGTACAGTTCGAGCAACTGTTCAACAACGTGGATGGCGATCAAAATGGCACCATCTCCAAGGCCGAGGCCGAACTGAAAGCACCCGCGATGGCCGAATCTTTCGAGCTGATCGACGCAGACCGCAACGGCCAGTTAACCAGGCAAGAGATCAAAACCTTCACCGCCATCATGCTCAAGAGTCGTGAAGAATTCACCAAGCAATTGGACAACGCCGACAAAAGCAAGAACGGGCAGCTATCCTTGGCGGAAAGCAAAGCCATCCCCAAACTGCATGACAACTTTGAAGCCATCGACACCAATCACGATGGTCAGCTCGTCATCAAAGAAATTTCCGATTTCTTGCGCGCGCAATTGGAAACACAGAAAGTGACGAAATAAACAATAACGGCCGACATAATCTACAACGCTCGCGAGAGCTCGCCTCTCGCAAATCCCGTTGGTGGATTTGTCACCCCTTTTCCCATTGCGATGACCTTGAACAAATCCCCCATCTCCGCCGGGCTGGTGAGTTTTTGTAATTGCCCCGACAGAGGCAAATACTCGCGCAAATTTTGCGGTTCGTGCTGCGCCAATAATTCGGTGATGCCGCCGTTGATTAAGAAGAACGCCTGGTTGGTATAGCCGATCAACTGCAAGCCCGCATCTATGCCACATTCGGCGATGCTGGTGAAGTTCACATGCGCGGTGATGTCCTGCAAGCCGGGTAGGTAAAAGGGATCATCGTGTGCGTGGTGACGGTAATGGCACATCAACGTGCCTTTGTTGCGCTGCGGATGGTAGAACTCACGCGCACCGAAACCATAGTCGATGAACAGCAATGCACCTTGCTGCAAACGGCTCGCCAGACTCTGTATCAGTCCCCGCTCCGCCATGCATATCTCGCTGATGTAATCGTCTGGCACAACCAGATTCTGCGCGGTCTCACGCAATGCGGCATCACTGATGTCGCGCTCCTGCCAAGCGAATCGACTATCTGCCACCACCACACCGCGCTCACGGACCGCACTGTCGTGCCAGTGCACCAGATGAACCGGCAAGGCATCCAAGACTTCATTGGCGACCATCGCCCCCGAAAAATTTTCCGGCAAAGCATTCAGCCAATGCACCTTATCGGCCAGATGCGGCAAACGCTGCCGCACCAAAGCTTGTTGGCGTTCGCGCAAATCAGCGCTCACTTCCAAGATCGAGTAGCTGTCAGGCAAGCACCCCAGGCGCTCCAATTCGCCCAGCATATCGACCGCCAGTTTGCCGCTGCCCGCACCCAATTCGAGGATGTGTGGCGTACTCTGCGCCATGATCTGCTGTACTTGGGTAGCCAACGTGCGCCCGAATAAACTTGATAGCTCTGGGGCAGTGATGAAATCGCCTGCCTCGCCGAATTTGTGTGATCCCGCCGTGTAATAACCCAAGCCCGGCGCATACAAAGCCAATTCCATATAACGGGCAAAAGATATCCAGCCACCGCTGGCAGCGATTTCATCTTGTATCAGTTGGGTTAAACGTGCGCTGTGCTCTAAAGCGGGCTGGCTGGGGATAGGTAGGTTAGCTGGCATGGTCGGGTATAATTGCAAAGTTGTGCAAGTTTAGTGGAGCAGGCGATGCAAGGCAAAGTGGTATTAGTAAGCGGGGGTGCGAAACGTGTGGGCGCGGCAATCTGCCGTCGCCTGCACGCCGCTGGTGCGAACATCGCGCTGCACTACCATACCTCCACCCATGAAGCACAAGCTTTACAGGACGAACTCAATGCCTTGCGCACTGACAGTGTGGCGAGTTTTTCCGCCGACTTGTTAGACCTGAATGCCTTGCCGCGCTTGGTCGCGGAGACCATCTCGCACTTCGGCAGGATGGACGGTTTGGTCAACAATGCATCGAGTTTCTATCCCACACCTCTCGCCGAAGTCAGCGAACAAGACTGGCACGATCTGCTGGGAACGAATCTGAAAGCGCCGCTGTTCTTGGCACAAGCAGCAGCGACTGAGTTACGTCGCACCAAGGGCAGCATCGTGAACATCGTCGACATCCATGCTGAACGACCTATGCAAGGTCATTTGGTCTACAGCGTAGCCAAGGGCGGCTTGCGATCACTGACATTGGGGCTGGCACAAGAGCTCTCCCCGGATGTGAGGGTCAACGGCGTCGCGCCTGGTCCCATCCTATGGCCCGAACACCGCGACTGGAACGATGAGCAGAAACGTGCGGCCATCGTGGCGCAAACCCTGCTCAAACGTGTGGGCGAGCCAGACGATATCGCCAAGACCGTTGCATTTCTGTTGCAGGACGCACCCTATATCACCGGCCAGATCATCGCTGTCGATGGCGGCAAAAGCATCAATAATTAACTGGATCACCATGAACGCGAACGTACAACCCATCCTTTTCGAAGCACACTCCAACAACTTCAACCGTCTGCGCAGCCGCTTGGAGCATCAGGTTGGCAAAGCCATCGGCGACTTCAACATGATAGAAGAAGGCGACAGCGTAATGGTGTGTCTGAGTGGCGGCAAAGACTCATACACGCTGCTGGATATCCTGCTCGCGCTGCGCAAACGCGCACCGATTGACTTCCGCATCGTGGCGATGAATCTGGATCAAAAGCAACCCGGTTTTCCGGCGGATGTGCTACCGACTTATTTGAAGAATCTCGGCGTGGAATATCACATCGAGACACAAGATACGTACTCCATCGTCAAAGAAAAGATTCCCGAAGGCAAGACCACTTGCT
This sequence comes from Gallionellaceae bacterium, assembly GCA_027448945.1. Taxonomy (GTDB): domain Bacteria; phylum Pseudomonadota; class Gammaproteobacteria; order Burkholderiales; family Gallionellaceae; genus Gallionella. Next base: position 18,240 of record DAIDMQ010000006.1, on the reverse strand, counting down.
CGCTGTGCTCGCGCTTGCGTCGCGGCATCATCTACCGTGTTGCGGGCGAACTGGGCGCCAACAAGATCGCCCTCGGCCATCATCGCGACGACATGATAGAGACGCTGTTCCTTAACCTGTTTTTTGCTGGCAAGCTAAAGGGCATGCCGCCCAAACTGGTCACCGACAAAGGCGACCATATGGTGATTCGACCACTCGCCTATTGTGCCGAGAACGACATCGCCCGCTTCGCGCGCGCTATGGAGTTCCCCATCATCCCGTGCAATCTGTGCGGTTCACAGGAAAATCTGCAACGCCAGAACATCAAGGAAATGATAAACCAATGGGAGCAGCAATATCCCGGTCGCACCTCGGCCATCTTCACGTCCATGCAGAATGTCTCCTCCTCGCACCTTATGGATAGTGCCCTGTTCGATTTCAAAAACATCAAAATGGGCGACGCGGTGGACGAAGGCGATGTCGTGTTCGACCAGGAAGATCCGTGCTAAGGGAACTTAGCAACCACATGCATAGTCACAAGCCGCGTTCTTCACATCTTTCTACGGAGTATTTCATGCGTTCAAATCAATTTCGTCTTTCCGCCTTGATGCTAACAGTGCTGCTGGGTGCATGTGTCACCCCAGTCAGCACGGCCATCAAGCCCACCGAAGCGAACATCGCCAAATATAGCGAGCTGTCCGCGCTGGACGTCGTGACAGCATTCGAAAAGAGCGTCAACGACGCCAAGACTGCAAACATGGACTTCCTCGCGCCGAACTACTACTCCGAAGCCTCCAAAGTCCTGGCCGAAAGCCAGAACGGCTTGAGCAGCAAACCCAAGGAACAATTGGCACAGCTTGCAGCCAAGGGCGATGCGATTCTGGAAAAAGGTCGCTCTGTGATGTCCATCGTGCAATATCGCTTTAGCAAAGAGCTCGAACTCAAGGCCCAGTTAGATCACTTGAACGCCGCCAAGACCTTGCCTAAAGATTACGAAAAGCTGATGAAAGACTTCACCAGCCTGATCGTAAAAGTCGAGCGCGAACTGCCGGAGAATCTCGACAAACCCAAGGAGATACTGTTCGACGCATTGCAAAAACTGGAAGTGCGAGCAGTACAAGAAGGCGCTTTGCATGAAAGCGAGGCCATCAATGCTGACAGCAAGAACAAGTTGGCCGAAAAACAAGTCCCGGCAACTTACAGCGAGGCAGTACGCATCTACCAAGATGCCCACACTCAGATAGCTGCGGCACCACATGACCAAGAACTGGTCGCCCGCCTGAGCAGGCAAGCCCTGTTTGCCGCGCGTCACGCTCAGCAACTGAATGACCGCGTCATTGAACTGCAAACTCAACTCAAAGGTGGCAGCAACAGCGCGTCTCCCGCGATGGGGATGAGCATAGGCGGCGGCGCAGGAGCGGCCAGCCTCAATACCCAAAGCAGCAGTTCAGCCGGGGTGGAAAAAGGTGCGATGGAAAAAGTAGTGCTGCAAGAAGAAGACCGCTTGGCGAGTATTGCAACAGCTTTAGGTCAAAAGGACTTGCGTGACCTGAGCTTCGACAAACAGGCTGCCGAAATCAAACGCGCGGCTGCCGACGCGGCGGCAAAAGCCAGGAATGAAGATGGCATCGCGGCCGCTAAGAGCATGGAAGTAAGACTGCAGGCCGCCAAAGATGCAACCCAGAAGGCTTTGGCTCAAGTCGCCGACAAAGATCAACTGTTAGCGGCACAGACTGCGCAGCTGGCCGAGAAGGATGCTTTGATCACTCAATTAAATGACAAGATCACTGCGCTGACGCCCAAGAAGAAAGTGAAAGCCAAACGCTAGTAATGATAGGCGGTTAGACCGCGATCTTGAATATGACTTTACGTATCGCGCCGCTGCCCACCAGCGGCGCGTGCGCATCATCAGGAAAGAAAATGCAGAAGTGATCAGGTGGCACGGCTATCCATGATGCCGGCAGATCATCAAAAAATCGAATATCACGCGCCTCGTTGTACTCATCTATAGGCTGATGACAATCAGCCAGCGGCTTCCAGCCCATCTCGTCCACACCCTGCAACACCAACTGGATATCGATGTAACGACGATGACTCTCCAGCTTGGCTTCCGCACGTGTCCGCCCCGTTGCCTCTTCCACGATAACGAACAAGTCCCTGCCAACAATGTCATGCACCCCCGCTTTTAAGGCCGGCAGATCAGTGCAGCGCATGTACTCGAATGTCTTATGGAATAAGGGATGCAGGCTAACATAGCGATCAGCTTGTGAGCGTGTGGAGAGAATCATTTCAGAGGAACCGCGCTACCATGCCCTTGGACATATCGCCCTGCATCGGTATCTGCACATGATGACCGCTGCCCGGTGCGACGGTCATTGTTTCACCTTTGAGGCTACGCATCGCGGCCAAGTCAATGATGTAGTTGCCGGAAGGATGGATGACCTCCAGCTTATCGCCCACGCTGAAACGATTCTTCACTTCGATCTCTGCATAACCGTCCGCGCATTTCACGATGTCGCCCACATATTGCTGACGCGTGCTTTCGGAGTGACCGCGCATGTAATTTTGTTGCTCATGCGTGTGGTGACGCTCATAAAAGCCATCGGTGTAGCCACGATTCGCCAAGGCATCCAGCGCACCCAGTAGCGATGTGTTGAATGGGCGGCCTGCGGCAGCATCGTCGATGGCCTGACGATAGACCTGGGCGGTGCGTGCCACATAGTAGATGGACTTGGTACGGCCCTCGACCTTGAGCGAATCAACACCTATCTTTGCCAGACGTTCGACGTGCTCGACGGCACGCAGGTCTTTGGAGTTCATGATGTAAGTGCCGTGCTCGTCTTCCATCACCGGCATCAATTCGTTCGGATGATCGGGGCGCGAAATCAAATACACTTTATCGGCAGCCGGATGGCGTTGTTGCGAACCGCAATCGGACAAGCCCGACTGACCCATCGCCTTGTCGAAATCAAAATCGATTTTCTGTATGTCGCCAGTTGCATCTTCTTCGGCGTCTTTGACTTTGTAATCCCAGCGGCAAGAGTTGGTGCATGTGCCTTGATTGGGGTCGCGATGATTGAAGTAACCCGATAGCAGACAGCGACCTGAATATGCGATGCACAAAGCGCCATGCACGAACACTTCCAGCTCCATGTCTGGACATTGTTGGCGTATCTCTTCGATCTCATCCAGAGATAATTCGCGGGACAGAATCACGCGTGTCAGTCCCATCGACTTCCAGAATTTCACTGCGGCGTAGTTGACCGTATTTGCTTGGACGGAGAGATGCACAGCCACTTCCGGCCAACGTTCGCGCACCATCGCGATCAGACCCGGATCGGCCATGATGAGGGCATCAGGCTTCATCGCGATGACGGGCTCCATATCTGCCATATAGGTCTTCACCTTGGCGTTATGTGGCATCAGGTTGCTGGCGACGAACAGCTTCTTGCCCAAGGCATGTGCTTCGTTGATGCCTGTCTGCAAAGCATCGAGCGTGAATTCGTTGTTGCGCGCTCGCAAGGAATAACGCGGCTGTCCGGCATACACCGCGTCCGCGCCAAAAGCATACGCGGCACGCATTTTTTCCAGTGTGCCGGCGGGTAACAGCAATTCGGGAGCGCGCAAGTTACTCATTTTTTCAGTCCCAATCGGTTCCAGATGGCCAAGCTTGCTGCGGCCTGGTTCAAGGTGTAGAAATGTAGCCCGGGTGCACCGCCGGCAATCAATTTTTCACACAACGCAGTGACCACATCCAAGCCAAATGCCTGTACCGACTCATTGTCGTCGCCATAACCTTCCAGCGTTTTGCGCATCCAGCGCGGGATCTCCGCACCACACATCTCGGAGAAACGCGCCAGTTGCGAGTAACGCACGATGGGCATGATGCCAGGCACGATGGGTGCCGAGATCCCCAGCTTGCGGGCTTGCTCGACAAAATAGAAATAGCTGTCCACGTTGTAAAAATACTGCGTGATGGCGGCATCGGCACCCGCATCCATCTTGCGTTTAAAGTTGAGCATGTCGTCACGCGCGGACTTAGCTTGGGGATGGAACTCCGGATAGGCAGCCACTTCGATATGGAAGTGATCGCCCGTCTCCGCGCGTATGAAAGCCACTAATTCGTTGGCGTATTGGAACTCGCCGATGCTGCCCATGCCGGAGGGCAAGTCGCCGCGCAAGGCAACGATACGATTCACACCTTGTGCACGGTAGGTGTTCAGCAAAGACAGGACATTCTCGCGTGTAGAACCAACGCAGGACAGATGCGGCGCGACAGATGTGCCTTCTGCCTTGATCTGTGTGACAGTCTGCAAAGTGCGCTCCTGAGTGGAACCGCCCGCCCCGAAGGTTACCGAGAAATATTCTGGTGACGCGATCGCCAACTGTTTACGCGTCGCCACCAACTTCTCTGCACCTTCCGCTGTTTGCGGCGGGAAGAACTCGAAACTGATCTTGGTCTTGTTCATTTTTTTCCTAACAACTGTTGGGCCGCTGCAGACAGCGCCCAAGTAAAGATACTGTAGAGCAAAGCGCCTAATACACCGTGCCAGAAATTATCCACGATAAAGCCGCGTAATACTGAGCCAACCACCCAGAACAACATCCCATTGATGACAAAAATGAACAAGCCCAGTGTGATCAAAGTCACCGGCAAGGTCAGCACCAACAACAAAGGACGTATCAGTGCGTTCACCAAACCCAGCGCAAACGCCGCGATCAAGGCAGCAACAAAACCATCCACGTGTATGCCGGGCACGAAGCTCGCCACAGCAATCAAAGCCATAGCGTTCAGCATCCAAATGATTAACAGTTTCATTTCACTTTCCTCGTTCGTTTAGCGGGCTAGGCAGCATGCGTTGCCCAATGCGACATGGCCTCCTGCACATAATAAAAACTCATTACGTGCGGAGACCATGTCGTTTATTACGCTGCCTTAACAGCCGTTAGATCAATAACGGTAGTGGTCAGGCTTGTAAGGACCTTCTTTGGACACACTGATGTAAGCAGCTTGTTCATCTGTCAGTTTGCTCAGTTGTGCATTCAGCGTCGTCAGTTGCAAACGCGCAACTTTCTCATCCAGATGCTTAGGCAATGTGTAAACGCCTACTGGGTAATCCTTGGTGCGTGTGTAGAGTTCAATCTGCGCGATGGTTTGGTTCGCGAAGGAAGAGGACATCACGTATGAAGGATGGCCAGTACCGCAACCCAGGTTCACCAAACGACCTTCAGCCAGCAATAGGATCTTCTTGCCATCAGGGAATATGACGTGATCGACTTGAGGCTTGATGTTGTCCCATGTGTATTGCTTCAAAGAAGCCACGTCGATCTCGTTATCGAAGTGACCGATGTTGCAGACGATGGCTTGGTTCTTCATCTTCTTCATGTGTTCATGGTTGATCACATGATAGTTACCCGTTGCAGTCACGAAGATGTCGCCATGTTCGCAAGCGTAATCCATAGTCACAACGCGGTAGCCTTCCATCGCGGCTTGCAACGCGCAGATAGGATCGATCTCAGTCACCCAAACTTGTGCGGACAGTGCGCGCAAAGCTTGTGCAGAACCCTTGCCCACGTCGCCGTAACCCGCTACGACAGCGATTTTCCCCGCCACCATCACGTCAGTCGCGCGCTTGATCGCGTCAACCAAGGATTCGCGGCAACCGTACAGATTGTCGAACTTAGACTTGGTCACAGAATCGTTCACGTTGATGCCAGGGAACTTCAGTTCGCCACGCTCGTGCATCTGGTACAGACGGTGTACACCGGTAGTAGTCTCTTCAGTCACGCCCTTAACGGCAGCCAGACGCACGGAGTACCAAGTCTTGTCTATTGCCAATTTAGCCTTGATGGAATTGAACAGGCAGATCTCTTCTTCTGAGCCCGGGTTGTTCAACAAAGATGCATCCTTCTCTGCACGCGCACCCAGATGCAACAACAAAGTCGCATCGCCGCCATCATCCAGAATCATGTTGGAGTAACCGCCATCAGTCCACTCGAAGATGCGGTGTGTGTAGTCCCAGTATTCAGTCAGGGTCTCGCCTTTGACCGCGAACACCGGCACGCCAGTCGCTGCGATTGCAGCAGCCGCATGGTCTTGTGTGGAGTAGATATTGCAAGAAGCCCAACGCACTTCCGCGCCCAGCGCAGTCAGGGTCTCGATCAGCACGCCAGTTTGGATGGTCATGTGCAAAGAGCCAGTGATACGGGCACCTTTAAGCGGTTGTGATTTTGCGAACTCGTTGCGGATAGCCATCAGGCCAGGCATCTCGATTTCGGCGATAGCCAGTTCTTTGCGTCCCCATGCAGCGAGGGACATGTCGGCGACAATATAGTCGGTGAAGTTTGCTTTAGCGTTCATAACAGCTCCATTCAAAAATTAAAGTTAATGAATGGGTGCAGTTACAAAATAATCAGTCCGAGCCTGGCGGTTAAATAAAAATCAAACCCGCTGCAGCACCCCTCGGAGGGCGCGCATTATAAATGCAAATCGGAAAATTCCAAAATCGTGCGAAAAAACAGCCTGTAACATGATTAAAACGTGTTGAAGCCCTCCATAACCTGCCAAGGCAAATAAGAACGGCGCCCTAGGCGCCGTTCTTATACTTTCGATTTTGCTTGCTAGCTGAGGTCGATCACACCTTGATACCGCTCACTTTGTAGAAGTTCTGCAAGTCGCTTAGATCATCAAATACCGCAGCCGCGCCAGTGAAAGTTTGATTACGGGTGTAGTGATTGATGGTGACATAGGTCTTAATACCTGCAGCCAAACTTGATTTAAGACCATTCTCTGAATCTTCCAGCGCGATGCAGTCCTCAGCCTTCACACCCAATTTATCCATCACCCAGAAGTAGATGTCAGGTGCGGGCTTCTTATGGGGGATGATATCGCCACAACCGTTGGCTGAGAAATAATGCTCCCAGTCCGCGCCCAGCGCGACTTCCAGCAAAGCGGAGACATTTTGAGGTGTAGTTGTCGTAGCGATGGCCAGCGTGATGCCTGCAGCATAAGCTTCTGTGATCAATTGCTTGATGCCGGGGCGCAACGGGATATTACCCTCGCGCAGCATGGTGGTGTAATGCACCGTCTTGATGGCGTGCAGATTTTTGACGAAATCATCGTAGTTGTCCGGCTTGTTAAAACCTTGCAAAAAATCGCTGACAAAATATTTGATGCGCTCTTTTCCACCCGTGACTTTTAGCAGCTTGTCGTACATCGCGACATCCCAGTTCCAATCCAAACCGATTTCGGCAAAAGCTTTGTTAAAGGATTTACGGTGACCGTCTTCGGTATCGGCCAGTGTGCCGTCCACGTCAAAAATAATGGCTTTCATAGTCGTTATCTCGGGGTTAAGTTAGGTTAAAAATTTGGGTAAACCGTTCGCCCTAAGCCTGTCGAAGGGTGCACTGCTCAAAGTGTGAGGTACATCCATCATGGTTCGACATAGCCATTCGACTAAGCTGCCAAACAACGGCAGACAAGTCGCTGGTTATCACAACGAACGGTGAGGCGAACAAATGAGTTAGCGCATGCCAGGTATCTTGCCTGCCATCCCACGCATCAGCTTGGCCATGCCACCCTTGCTGAACATCTTCATCATTTTCTGTGTCTGCTCAAATTGATTGAGCAACTGATTGACGTGCATCACTTGCACGCCTGCACCCATCGCAATGCGACGCTTGCGCGAAGCCTTAATGAGTTCTGGTTTACTGCGTTCTGCCAAGGTCATGGAGTTGATGATGCCCTCCAGACGATTGATCGCTTTGTCGTCCACCTTGGAGTTAGCGGCAGCCTGTCCCAGTTGTGCGGGTAATTTGTCCATCAATGCGGACATGCCGCCCATCTTGCGCATCTGCACCATCTGCGTCTTGAAGTCATTCAGATCGAAGCCCTGTCCAGTCTTCATCTTCTTGGCAAGTTTTTCAGCCTCGACATGATCGACTTCGCGATGTGCTTCTTCGATCAGCGACAGCACGTCGCCCATGCCCAAGACGCGCGATGCCATACGCTCGGGATGGAATGCTTCCAAACCCGTAGACTTTTCGCTGACACCAATAAACTTAATCGGCTTGCCGGTGACATGCCGCACAGACAGCGCGGCACCACCACGTGCATCGCCATCTAGCTTGGTGAGGATTACACCCGTCAGCGGCAATGCTTCACCAAAAGCCTTGGCCGTATTCACTGCATCCTGACCCGTCATGGCATCGACCACAAACAGCGTTTCGATTGGATTCAACAGCGCGTGGAGCTGTTTGATTTCTTCCATCATTGCCGTATCAATCGCCAAGCGACCAGCGGTATCGACGATTAACACGTCATGATGATGTTTGCGTGCAAAGTCCAGCGCGGCAAACGCGATGTCCTTGGGCTGCTGCGAGATGTCAGAAGTGAAGAAATCGATCTGCAATTGTGTCGCCAAGGTGCGCAACTGCTCTATCGCTGCAGGACGATACACGTCACAACTGACCAGCAACACCTTCTTCTTCTGTTGATCGCGCAGCAATTTTGCCAGCTTGCCAGTGGTGGTGGTTTTACCGGCACCCTGCAGGCCCGCCATCAAAATCACAGCCGGCGGAACCGCTGCCAGATTGAGTGCATCGCTATGCTCACCCATCAGCTTTGTGAGCTCGCGATGCACCACACCTATCAGTGCTTGTCCCGGATTCAGATTGCCGACCACCTCGTGACCGAGGGCCGCCTCTTTGACTTGGGCGATGAATTCTTTTACGACGGGTAGCGCAACGTCAGCTTCCAACAATGCCATGCGCACTTCGCGTAATGCGTCTTGAATATTGCTTTCAGTGAGCCTAGCCTGACCGCGCAGGTTTTTGATCACGCCCGAAAGGCGTTGAGTTAAATTGTCCAGCATGAGTTGCCTGTGTTAGATAGTGTAGAATTCGCGAAGTCTAAAACATCCAGCTCAAAAATGCCTAGCCTTCTTATCTCCATTCTGACTTTTGTAGCCTACGCCGGCTTGTCCGCGCTGTTCTGGCGTGCACAGAACTCTGGCAACACAGACGCGCAAAGCCGCGGCATGAGTGGGCATCTGATATTGGTGCCGCTTATATTGCACGGCTATCTGCTCAATAACGATATGTTGGCCAATGGCAGTTTCGATTTCGGCTTATTGAACGCACTCTCGTTGATCGTCTGGTTGACGCTGTTCGTCTATTGGATTGCCCGCTTCTTCTACCCGATCGGCGAATTCTTGGTGCTGGTCTTGCCCATCGCGGCGATCACAGCGGTATTGCCAGGTTGCTTTCCCAGCGAGCACCCGCTCAACCATACACACTCTTTTGCCTTCACTGCCCACATTAGTGCAGCAATGTTGGCCTACAGTCTGTTCACCATCGCGATGCTGCATGCGGTGCTGATCTCGCAGGTCGAAAAGCGCTTACACCACGCATCCTTGCCCCGCGTATTGCGCAACCTTCCACCCCTGATGACACTGGAAAGCTTGTTATTCCGCATCATAGGCATAGGCTTTGTGCTGCTCACACTTACTTTGGCCTCTGGCATACTGTTCAGCGAAGAGATATTCGGCAAGGCTTGGCAATTCAATCACAAGGTCTTGTTCGGCATCCTGTCCTGGTTGGTATTCGCTGTCCTCTTGTATGGACATCGCTTCTACGGATGGCGTGGCCGGATTGCAGTGCGCTGGACAGTGGCAGGCTTCATCATGCTGTTGCTTTCCTACTTGGGTAGCAAGTTTGTCTTCGAGGTCTTGTTACATCACTGATAACCTGCCCTTTGTACCCGGGTTTTTCCTCTTGCTTTTCTACGACTTGCGCATTCGGCAAGAATTAGCGTAGAATCCGCGCCCTTTCGCTTGGCTTATTTTTAGATAGGTTTTTATATGGTCATCATTCGTCTTTCCCGTGGCGGTTCAAAGAACCGTCCTTTCTACAATGTAGTTGTTGCCGATTCCCGCAATCGCCGCGATGGTCGCTTCATCGAGCGCGTTGGTTTCTACAACTCTGTAGCGACTGAAAAACAAGAAGCACTGCGCCTGGACTTGGCTCGCGTGACTCATTGGCAGAGCAAGGGCGCGCAATTGAGCGACGCAGTTGCCAAGTTGGTAAAGCGCGCTGGTGCACAAGCTGCAGCAGTCTAAAGACGCCGACCCCATGGTGATCATGGGGCGCGTGGCTTCTGCACACGGCATAAAAGGCTGGATCAAGATTCAGCCTTTTACTGAATATGTAGATAGCCTGCTGGAATACCCTGTTTGGTGGATAGGTCACGAGCACGGCCCGTGGCAGGAGACTAAAGTTCTGGAGCGCGAAGCGCACCACAAGACTATCGTCGCACTGCTGCCCAACTGCCCCGACCGCAATGCCTCGGAGAAGCTGAAAGGCTTGCTGATCGCTGTACCGCGTAGTCAACTGCCCAAACAGGCGGACGACGAATATTACTGGTCAGACCTGATGGGTATGGCCGTAGTGAACGAAGTCGGCGAAGATTTGGGCAAAGTCGAACAGTTGCTGGAGACCGGTGCGAATCAAGTACTGATGGTCAAAGGGGAAAGCGGTCAGACGCTGATCCCCTTTGTAGCCAGCGTGATCAAGCAAGTGGATGTCGCCAAGCGCGTCATCCACGTAGATTGGGCGGCAGATTACTAAGATGATCTTCGATGTCATCACGCTGTTTCCAGAGATGTTCGATGCCCTGACGCAATACGGCATCACAAGACGGGCGGCTGAACAGGGTCATTATGAATTGAAGACGTGGAATCCGCGTGATTTCACGACCGATAATTACCGCACCATAGACGATAGGCCCTATGGTGGCGGTCCCGGCATGGTGATGCTGGGTGAACCGCTGGCTGGTGCGATAAGCGCCGCCAAGCAGCGACAGGCAGCAGCAGGTGCGCAAACTTGCCGGGTGGTGTATCTCTCGCCACAAGGTAGACCGCTCAGTCAGGCTGTAGTCAAAGAATTAGTGGCAAAGCCAGATCAAGGTCTGGTGTTGTTGGCGGGTCGATACGAAGGCATAGATGAGCGCCTGATCCGTCAATTTGTAGATGAAGAAATCTCCATCGGTGACTATGTATTGTCCGGTGGTGAGTTGGCAGCGATGGTGTTGGTGGATAGCTTGGTACGGCAACTACCCGGCGTGTTGGGTGATGCCGAATCGGCCGAGCAAGATTCTTTTGCAGATGGCCTGCTAGATTGTCCACATTACACCCGCCCCGAAAGTTTTAATGGTGAAGTCGTGCCCCCGGTACTGTTGTCTGGCAATCATGCAGACATCAAGCGCTGGCGGCTTCAGCAGTCGTTGGGCAGAACGTGGTTGCGACGACCGGATCTTCTGGCCGTGCGCGACTTGACTAAAGAGGAAGCTCGGCTTCTGGCAGCGTTCCAGAAGGAACAAGTTCCTATAACTAAGGAGTAGTAAATGAATCTGATCGAACAATTGGAACAAGAAGAAATCGCGCGTTTGGGTAAAACCATTCCTGCATTCGCACCTGGCGACACCATCGTTGTCAGCGTGAACGTCGTCGAAGGTGAGCGCAAGCGCGTTCAGGCTTTCGAAGGCGTGGTAATCGCCAAGCGTAACCGTGGCTTGAACTCAAGCTTCATCGTGCGCAAGATCTCCTCAGGTGAAGGTGTAGAACGTACTTTCCAGTCTTACTCACCCGTCATCGCTGCTATCGAAGTAAAACGTCGCGGTGCAGTACGTCGTGCCAAGCTGTACTACCTGCGTGAACGCTCAGGCAAGTCTGCTCGTATCAAAGAAAAGCTGGCTGCACGCGCTTAATCGCGTCACTGTTTTTCTGTATAACAAAAACAGGAGCCATGGCTCCTGTTTTTTATTGCCCATTCATAAATATGCTACTGCGACAAAATGCCACATTCCACAACAAAAATTCTTTTGTTATATTGCGTTTCGCTTATCGACAGCGCAAACACCGAACCCTACTCTCCTCCGATTGAGCAAGCTTAATGGCTGTCGATAAGCCCCTATAAAATCTTTTGGCGACATCCCATGCGCACTTTCACAAGCAGCACTTCAAATCAAATGGGGGCAGGCAAGTCGAGTTTGTGCTGTTAATTGCAGCTCGCCTGCCATTCAATCCCAAATACATTGCCCAACATCTGACCCGCCAAGCCTGCTTGAATTTGAGCGCGCACAACATCCGACGATTCTATCGTCTGTCATGCGCTATCATCTCGGCACTATGAAGTATCAGGCCATCCTTCCATACCCCTGCGCCAAGCTGGGCATACGCTGCAGCGACGATGCATTGCTGGGTTTGGAATTTTTGCCCTTAAGCACCGCCACACTGGCAGCCAACAATGCATTGTCACGCGAAGTGTGCGCACAACTGCTTGCCTATCTACGAGACCCCGCTACTGTGTTCGATCTGCCGCTCGCGCTACGAGGCACGCCTCACCAGAACAGGGTATGGCATGCATTGCTTGCGATACCGCGTGGCGAGACCCGCAGTTATGGTGAACTCGCCAAAAATTTGGGGTCTGCCGCACAAGCAGTAGGACAAGCTTGTGGTGCCAACCCAATCGCACTTGTCGTGCCTTGCCATCGTGTGGTTGGAAAGCGAGGATTGGGCGGTTTTATGCATCGCGGGGACGGCGCCGAACTCGATATCAAACGTTGGTTGCTTAACCATGAACAACACTGAGCTACTTGACGAATTCAGCGACGCCTTGTGGCTGGAGGACGGCTTATCGCGCAACACACTAGATAGTTACCGACGTGATTTGAATAAGTTCGCGGACTGGTTAGAGGCTCAACGCGACGTGGGCCTACTACAAACCACTTCCGCTGATATCCACGGTTATCTGGGCAATCTGATGTTGGAACAAAAAGCCAAAGCAAGTTCGGCGGGTCGCAATGTCTCCAGTCTCAAGCGACTGTTTCGCTACTTGTTGCGCCAAAACAAGATCGCCACAGATCCCACACTACAAATAGACACACCCAAACTGCCGCGCAGTCTACCCAAGTCGCTTAGCGAACACGATGTCGACACCCTGTTAAACGCCCCGGATACTCGGACACCACTCGGCTTGCGCGACCGCACCATGCTGGAAGTGCTCTATGCCACAGGGCTACGCGTCTCCGAACTGGTAACGCTGCGCGTATCACAAGTGAGTATGGACAACGGTGTGGTGCGCGTGATGGGTAAAGGCAGCAAGGAGCGCATCGTACCCTTGGGGGAAGTGGCGCTGGATTGGTTACAACGTTATCTCGGCGAGGGGCGCACGGTGCTGTTAGGGCAGCGCAGCAGCGATGCGATGTTCGTCACCGCACGTGCCGTGGCGATGACGCGGCAGATGTTCTGGTATCTAATCAAAAAACACGCACGACACGGCGGTTTGCAATCAAACTTGTCACCACACACCCTCCGCCATGCTTTCGCCACCCATCTACTCAACCACGGCGCCGACCTGCGCGTGGTACAGATGCTGCTCGGTCACACCGACATCTCCACCACCCAGATTTACACCCACGTGGCACGCGAACGCCTCAAGACCTTGCACCAACACCACCACCCGCGTGGCTAAATCCAAGAATGCAATCGTAAAACCAAGATGCAAGTCATTAGTTGATCTTGTCTACTGGCGGTATTTTCTTTCCGCACTTACGTCTCAGGACTAGTTTCACCAATCAAAGCCGCTTGGCCGCTGAACACACCGTTGCTGTCCACCACGTTCCAAATGGTCGTGTCGCGTATCCAGAACTTTCGTCCCGAGCTGGCGATACGAATGCCGCAATAGCCCCGCACAAATCCATGTTTGGCGACCTCATCCAAAGCCTTGCCGCGCTTCTCTTGATTCACTGCCTCAGCGGATAATCGTGAGGGAAGTCGCGTAAAACTTGCCCAATCCATTTCGAATAATTCCAAGGCACGAAGATTGGCGTAATTAAAAATGGGATCGTCCGCTGTGTCGTGTGACACCACGGCGTAAGGACCTGCCATCAGTGCGGAGACGGCATCCTCCGCGCCCAAACCATGGGGAATTAAATGCAATCCTGTCCAGTGCGTATAGCTGCTGCACAACAGCGCAACTTGTCTGTGTATATCAAAATCCAGTGTCGTCATCTTAGTGTGGTGTATGAGCCAGTTCGCCGCTCATTTTACACGCTGCGTAGCGCCCGGATGCGTGGCCACTTCAATAGCGCCCATGCATGCAATACATATAGTTCGCCATCTCAGTCTTTTCAGTATTGCTACGTCTGACCACGTCGTGCATATGACGTACCAAGTTGCGCATCACGTAATACGCGAGTCTAGGATGAGTATCCAGCATATCCTCCAAGATAGAACGCTTGAGCAACAACACCGTGCTGTCGCGCCTCACTTTGATCCGTGCATCGACAGCGACATGACCACCGACGAAACTGATGATGCGAGCCAGATCACCGGGATGTTCGAGTTCCAGCATCACGTGCTCGTTATTCACCGTAGCCAGGATTTCGACCTCCCCGCTAACCAAGACCATTAGCGCATCTTGCAGGGCATTTCCGTCTAGCGTCAGCTCCGCAGCATCCAGCATATAATGTTGCACACTCATCAGCCCGGCCAATAGCGCGATATCCTCCGCGCTCAGGTCCTCTGCCAATTTACTGTGTGCCAGTGTGATCAATATTTCGAGTTTTCCGTCCATGTTGTTCTCCTTTACTTTGTTGCCCGCCACCGGTGGTGGCATCCGGTTAACTGCAATATGCATGCCAACCATAGATTCCCCGCAAGTCATGCGGCACGGAGTGCCTAGATATTCAAACTAGGCCGCTTTTGCACCGTTTCGAAGCAAAATCAATAAACTGGTGCACGGGTGGTCATTGCGCAGGGTGTTACAATTCGCGCCTTTCAATTTGGAGCAGAGCAATGCACACACTCATTTGCGGATCGATGGCGTACGACACCATCATGGTGTTTCAGGATCAATTCAAGAATCACATCCTGCCGGAGAAGATACACATGTTGAATGTGGCTTTCTTGGTACCCGAGATGCGTCGTGAGTTCGGTGGTTGCGCCGGCAATATCGCTTACAACCTGAAACTGCTGGGTGGCGACCCCATGATCATGGCGACCGTGGGCGACGACTTCTCCACTTACGCCCTGCATCTGAAAAATCTTGGCCTGTCGCAAGCGCACATCCGCCATGTATCAGGCGGCTACACCGGCCAAGCCTTCATCACTACCGATCTGGACGACAACCAGATCACCGCCTTCCACCCCGGTGCGATGAGCTACTCCGAGCAAAATAAAGTCGGCGATGCAAGCAAGGTCAGCCTGGGCATCGTCTCACCAGATGGCCGCACCGGCATGATTGAACATGCACAGCAATTCCATGATGCGGGCATCCCTTGGGTGTTCGACCCGGGTCAAGGCATGCCGATGTTCGGCGGAGAAGATCTGTTGAACTTCGTCAAACTCGCGACCTATGTGACTGTCAACGATTACGAAGCGCAGTTGTTGCAAGACAAGACCGGCAAGACTATCGAAGAACTAGCCCAGGGCAAGCGCGCCTTCATCATCACGCGTGGCGGTGAAGGCTCCACCATCTACGCCGATGGCAAAGAGATCACCATCCCTTGCGCCAAGGCGACAGCCTTGCTCGATCCCACAGGTTGCGGTGATGCGTATCGCGCAGGTTTATTATTCGGCATCCAAAAGGGTTGGGATTGGGAGACCACGGGGCGTTTGGCTTCTTTGATGGGCACCATCAAAATCGCCAGCCGTGGTGGCCAGAATCACAAACCGACACTGGACGAGATCAAGGCGCAATTCCAACAGCACTTCGGTTACGCACTGCCGTTATAAGCCATGCTGCGTCACATCCTGATCGTCCTGCTGCTGACGGGCTGTGCAAGTTCAAAGCATGGCTCCCCCGCAGAAGTCATCAAACTCGGCGTCATCGAAAACGCCACCCCCATAGAATTGGATGACAGCAGTGGCGGTGGGGCGGGTAGTGTCGCGGGGCAAGTAGGCGGCATCTACACCGGCTCCATGGTCGGTGTGATCTTGGGCTCGGTAGTGGGCGGCACCGTGGCGAGTCAAGCCGGCATAGGTACCAAGCCCGGGGTGGAACTGTGGGTAAAACTTGATGAGGACGGCAGCAGCGTCTACGTTATGCAGGCGGCTGGCAAAGACTTACTCAAAGTTGGAGACCATGTGCGTGTGGTACGCAGGGGCAATGAAGTCAGAGCAGAAGCACAGCCCTGAGAATTGACCGCTATCGCAACGCTTTGATCAAAGCTTCAAAGTGCTCCAAATCGACTGGTTTACTATACAGATAGCCTTGAAAATGCCCGCAACCACTGCGATGCAACAACCTCATTTGCAGCTCTGTTTCCACGCCTTCTGCAATCACATCCACTTCAAAATTCATACCCAGATCGACGATCGTCATGACCATCACCATGTCAGCATTATCGGTCGCCAGATTACGCACAAAGGACTGATCTATCTTGAGTTGATCCAGCGGTAACCGCTTCAAGTAGGACAGCGATGAATAGCCGGTACCAAAATCATCCATGGAGAAGCCCACGCCGAGTGCCTTTAATGTACTCATCTTGGCGATAGTGTCGTCCACATCATAAAGCACGAGGCTTTCGGTCAATTCCAATTTGAGCAACCAAGGTTTAATCGCGTGCTTACGGATGACTATGCTCACCTGCTCCACAAAATCGGGCTGGCGAAATTGCTTGGCGCTCACATTGACCGACAAGGTCAACTCCCTAAAGTCCTCCATGTCAGACCATCGTCCAAGCTGCGAGCAGGCGTATTCCAGCACCCAAGTACCGATGGGCAGGATGAGCCCCGTCTCTTCCGCCAGCGGGATGAACTCCATCGGCGAGACCAGCCCCCGTTGGGGATGTTGCCAGCGCACCAGAGCCTCCGCGCCAGTAGGTTTACGCCGCGCATCGACCTGAACCTGAAAGAGCAAACGCAACTGCCCATCCTCCACAGCCAGATGCAAGTCTGCTTCCAATGCGGCGCGATTCTCTATCGCGGTCTGCATCTCGGGATCAAAGAAACGGATCACATTTCTGCCCGCATCCTTGGCTTTATACATCGCCATGTCCGACCATTTCAGCAATTGCTCCACGGTCTCGTCGTGATCCCTGAACACAGTAACGCCGATACTGGAACTGCAATAATGTGTCACCGTTTCGCCATCTCTCAAGAGCACATAAGGCAAGGCAAGATGGGCGCCTATCTTCTCGGCCACCGCTTCTGCCTGATTTACCGCCTCACTCAATTCCGCCGACAGGTCTTCTATCATCACGACGAATTCATCGCCGCCAAAGCGGGCGGCACTGTCCTGCACCCTGATACAATCGACGACACGATGCGCAACTTCGACCAGCATCTGATCGCCCACATCGTGTCCGTGCAGATCATTGAGCGATTTGAAATGATCCAGATCCAAAAACATCAAAGCGCCATGTCTGCGTGTACGCGTGCACCCGACCAACGCCATCCGCAAACGATCCAATAACAAACGACGATTTGGCAGCGCGGTAAGCTGGTCGTAGAACGCCAACTCCTCCATCAATCCTTCCAACTGTTTACGCTCGGTGATGTCGTGCACGATGGAGAACAACAAGGTCCTTCCCTCCACTTGCACCGGCGAGGAATGTACCTCCATCGTGCGGATCTGACCATCGGCCAATCGGTGTGGAAAGATGAAGAAATTGCGAGCTTGCTGCAAAGCAAGTGCACGCTCTTCGGCAATTTGCTGCGCTGAATGCGTGTTGAGTTGCTCTATGCTCATGGATCTCATTTGAGCAATGCTATATCCATAGAAATTTGCAGCGGCATTATTTGCATCAACGATAGCCCCGTCCTTGGCGTCTATCATCAACATCACGGAGGAATGGTTCTCGAACATCTGACGGAAACGCTGCTCGCTAGACAGCAACGCCTGTTCCGCCATCTTGAGCGGCGTGATGTCGTAGAACCAGGCGAGTACAGCCGCCTCGCCTTCGAACTGGAACATAACGTAGGTCGCCAGCGTCCAACGCACTCCTCTACCGGGTATCGTGAGCTCTATCTGCACATCATCGATACGCTCACCTTTGGCCAATCCCGCCAGCACCTGCAAATAATTTTCAGCATCACCGTAATAGTGCGCGGGATCAACTGAGCGAGGTCCGATTTAGTGGACGGGCAAGTCACTTAAATTATGCGGCAGCTGGGTAGCTGACATCATAAAACTGCTTGGCGAAATGGGCAGGGATTTGATTGCCAATTTTTGCATGTCGCCGAGTGCGATTGTAGAACA
>DAIDMQ010000005.1 GCA_027448945.1 Gallionellaceae bacterium | reverse complement strand
CTCGGCGACATGCAAAAATTGGCAATCAAATCCCTGCCCATTTCGCCAAGCAGTTTTATGATGTCAGCTACCCAGCTGCCGCATAATTTAAGTGACTTGCCCGTCCACTAAATCGGACCTCGCTCACACGCAGAACGGAGCCCGCTTGAACGGTCTGCAATCGCCTATCGCGCCAGCCAGCGAAGTGCGTTTGATTCAGATCGCGTAAATGAATATTTGCGATTGGATCTCGCAGGAATAACGCAATGCGCACTTGCTCCCATCGTGCGCCACGCTTTAAGACCGAAACTTCTTTGGCGTAGCGTTCGAGCAGATCCCCAAAAGTCTTATCAGGTATGCCCGTCGCTTTTCCTGCTATGATGCCGGCCTCGATCGAGGTCGCCCACGCGATTGCTAAAGCTTTAGTAGCGAACGAGGCGGAAACGCTTTCCCCATCCTTGCGAACTTGAGCGCGCCACTTATTACCACGCTTTTGATATGTAGCCATGACTACTCAAACTTTTAAACAAAAAATAGAGCTGGATAGTACACCTCACCAATCAAAAGCTGGTGCAATAGTTGGTGCATTTTTGGTGCAATCAAAAACGGGAAGCGGAGGGAATCCGTGTATTAGCGGTGTATCGAGAAGGGCTCAAAAAGCCCGTAAAAAAGCCCCGCAGGCTATATTCTACGGGGCTTTGCTTACTAATTCGTGGTGCCCAGAAGAGGACTCGAACCTCCACACCTTGCGGCACACGGACCTGAACCGTGCGCGTCTACCAATTCCGCCATCTGGGCTGTATTTGCAACGGCGCGCAATGTAATTGTTAAAGGACATATTGTCAATGAAAAAGAAACAAAATTTACGTGAGCAGGACCCATTTTTAGATCGCGAGCGCGAGCAATATGAAAATCCGCTCCCTAGTCGTGAGTTCATCCTGCAAATATTGACAGAACAGGGTGCCCCAGTGCACGAAGATGAGTTGTTGGACATGCTGCTTATTACAGATGAAGAAGAGGATTTGTTCTCACGCCGTTTACGCGCTATGGAACGCGACGGCCAGATTATGCGCAATCGCAAACGAGCAATTTGCGTGATGGAAAAGCTCGATCTGATTAAAGGTAAGGTGCAAGGTCATCCTGATGGCTTCGGTTTTCTGATCCCCGAAGACGGCAGTGCCGATATGTTTCTCAGTGAAAAAGAGATGCACCAAGTGTTGCATGGCGATGTGGTGATGGTGCGTCAAAGCGGCGTGGATAGACGTGGTCGTCCGGAAGCCAAGATCATCGAAGTGTTAGAACGCGCCAACAATCGTGTGGTTGGACGTTTATTCGAAGATCATGGTATTCAGTTCGTTGTGGCAGAGAATCGACGCATCACTCAAGACATTCTTGTTGCGCCAGGTGAGGCAGGTAAGGCGCAAGCAGGCCAAGTGGTCATCTTGGAAATTATGCAACATCCGAATAAACATGCACAGCCTATTGGCCGCATTATTGAGATATTGGGTAATTATGCCGACCCCGGCATGGAAATTGAGATCGCGCTGCGCAAGCACGATCTGCCGCATGAATTCCCCAATGATGTCGAGCGCCAAGCTAAAGCCATTCCGCCCACCGTTGCTGTATCCGATTGGGAGGGGCGCGAAGATATTCGTAATCTGCCTTTGGTGACTATTGATGGCGAGACTGCTCGCGATTTCGATGATGCGGTGTATTGCGCGCCAGAACGTGATGGCTATCGTCTGGTGGTCGCTATTGCTGACGTGAGTCATTATGTGAAGACCAATGATGCCTTGGACAAAGAGGCGATTCTGCGCGGCAACTCTGTATATTTCCCACGTCGTGTGATCCCGATGTTGCCGGAAGAGTTATCCAATGGCCTGTGTTCCTTAAATCCCAAAGTTGATCGTTTATGCATGGTTTGTGATATGCACGTGGGCAATGACGGTCAGATTGGTAAGTACCGCTTCTACCCTTCGGTGATGTATTCGAACGCGCGCCTGACCTATACGCAGGTTGCCGAGATGTTGGCAGAGCCGGATGGCGATCTCGCCAAGCAATACGTTAATGTGGTGCCTCATTTGCACAATCTGCACGACTTATTCAAGAAGTTGCTCAAGGCGCGCGACAAGCGCGGTGCGATCGATTTTGAAACGGTAGAGACGCAGATGATCTTCAATGATCAAGGTAAAATCGAACGCATCGTCCCAGTGGTACGCAATGACGCGCACAAGTTGATCGAAGAATGTATGTTGGCTGCCAACGTGTGTGCCGCGAATTACCTACATGAAAACGAACACACCGTTCTGTATCGTGTGCACCAAGGTCCTACACCGGAGAAGCTGGAAACTGTGCGTGAATTCCTCAAAGAATTTGGTCTGCAGTTGGGCGGAGAAAATGAGCCCAATGCAGCAGATTATTCCAAGTTGCTCAAGCGCATCAAAGGTCGTCCAGATGCGGGTTTGCTGCAGACAGTGATGTTGCGTTCATTACGTCAGGCGAAATACGAGCCTGAGAATACCGGGCACTTCGGTTTGGGCTATGAAGCTTATGCACACTTCACCTCACCTATACGTCGTTATCCAGATCTGTTGGTGCACCGTGCCATCAAGGCAGTTTTGCAGGGCAAGCAATATAAGCCTGCCATGAAGTGGGCCGAGTTGGGCATACATTGTTCCATGACTGAGCGTCGCGCTGATGATGCGACACGTGATGTGGATGCATGGTTGAAATGTTTCTATATGCGTGATCATCTGGGCAGCGTGTTCACTGGTACGGTTTCTTCGGTCACCAGCTTTGGTATGTTTGTCTCGTTGGACGATTTGTACGTAGAGGGGCTGGTACATATCTCCGAACTAGGCAAGGACTACTTCCATTTTGATGCGGGTAAGCACCAGTTGTTGGGCGAACGTAGCGGACAAAGCTATCGTTTGGGCGATCGTGTGCAAGTACGCGTGGTGAAAGTAGATATGGAAAGCACCAAGATTGATTTCGTGCTGCAGGATGTTGCGGAGATCGCGTCTGACGGTGAAGCGTTGCCAGTCAAAAAATCGGGCAAGGGAAAGAAGCGTCATGGCTGATCTGCGTTTGATCTACGGCTTTCATGCCGTCACTGCGCGCATCCGTCAGAATCCTGATGGTGTGCAAGAAATCTATTTGCAAGCGCAGCGTCAAGACCCGCGTATGCGTGAACTCATCAAGCTCGCAGAAGTGGCTGGCGTGCGTATGATCCCTATTGAAGCGGCACGTTTGGACGGAATGGCAGGTGGCAATCGTCATCAGGGTGTGGCTGCACGTGTTGATGCTGCGCAGCGTGTGCAACATCTGTCAGATGTTTTGGAAACACTGACTGAACCTCCTTTGATTCTGGTTTTGGATGGCGTGCAAGACCCTCATAATTTGGGCGCGTGTCTGCGTAGTGCCGATGCATTTGGCGTACATGCGGTGATCGCGCCCAAGGACAGGGCTGTCGGTATCACCGCGACCGTGGAAAAAGTGGCCTGCGGTGCGGCGGAAACCGTGCCTTATATCACAGTGACTAATCTGGCACGTACCTTGCGCGAATTGCAAGAGAACGACATTTGGGTGGTGGGTGCGGCAGGTGAAGCGGAACAAGACCTACATGGTTTCAAACACAAAGGTGGCTTGGCGTGGGTATTAGGTGCGGAAGGTGAAGGCTTGCGCCGTCTTACGCGTGATACTTGCGATGAGTTGGTGCGTATTCCCATGATGGGTAGTGTGGAGAGCCTGAATGTTTCGGTAAGTGCTGGAATCTGCCTGTTCGAGGCCCGTCGGCAGCGGGCTTGAGCCGTCTTGCAAATTAACTGGGTATAGGTAAAATCTGCGCTCGAAAGTTGCCGTAGTTTGGTTCTGCGATGATTTTCGTAACTATTTAAATAACTAATCTAGGAAATATCATGAATAAATCTATATTGAGCATTGCGTTGGCAACTGCTTTTTTGGCGATGTCTGCCGCGCAAGCAAGTGAATTCAAAGGCGCTTATCTGGGCGCTGATGTCGGTTATAACACCAACTCAAAGTCCAATTCTTTAGCTGCCGCACAGAATAAAGGCTATTTGGGTGCACAGGCTGGTTACAACTGGGATGTGAGCAACTGGGTGGTAGGTGCAGTCGTTTCTTACGATGCTCACAGTAAGTCTGTTACTGCCAGCGATGCTAATCTTGACGCTAAGTTGGGTTATGCGATGGGCAATTTGATGCCTTATGCAAAGTTGGGTGCTGCTTTCACAACTCCTAATACACGTGTACACGGTGGCTTGGGTTTGGAATATAAATTCGCGCCTCAATGGAGCGCATTCGGTGAATGGACTGCCGACTCTTCAACTTACCAAAATGATAAGTACAAGAACAGCAACATCGCTTTGGGTATCAACTACTACTTCGACAAGCCAGCTGTTGCAGCAGCAGTTGTTGCAGTCGCTGCTCCCGTTGTGATCAAGCAAGCTGAACCAGTGGTTGCTAAAGCTGCTCCTGTTGTTGCGGCACCCGCACCTACTCCCGTTTCTGCACCTAAGACTATCTTCTCTGACAAGCCTGTGACTTTGGAAGGTGCTAACTTCGCAACTTCTTCTTCTAAGTTGAAGGCTGGGGACATCAGCGATTTAGATAAAGTCGTTGAATTCGCAGCAGTGAACAAGGATGCAAATCTGACTGTTACTGGTTATACCGACAGCCGTGGTAATGAGAATGCAAACATCACTCTCTCAGCTAATCGTGCGGAAGCTGTCAAGGCTTATCTGGTTAAGAAAGGTGTAGCAGCGAGTCGCATCTCAACTTTTGGCAAGGGTTCAGCTAACCCGGTTGCTGATAATAAGACCAAAGCTGGTCAGGCTAAGAATCGTCGCGTTGAAGTCGATTCAACAGTGCGTGTGCAAACTGTCAAGTAACCTGTTTTACATTTGAAGTGTAAAAAGCGGACTGGGAACAGTCCGCTTTTTATTGTGACTAGCGTTGCAGATATCAACGGATGCCAATGCTAAAATATCCCCCTTATTTGTTTACTTGACCACTATGAAACTGGCTATCGCACAAATCAATTGCGTATTAGGTGATCTGGCCGAAAATTCGGTAAAAATATTGCAGTATGCGCAACAAGCTCGTGATCAAGGCGCTGCATTAATGGTGACGCCAGAACTCAGTCTATGTGGCTATCCGCCTGAGGATTTGCTGTTGCGGCCAGGTTTCTATAGTGCTTGTGAGGCCGCATTGCTTGAGCTTGCAAGCCAAGTAAAGGGTATCGCTGTATTGGTCGGCCATCCCTATGAGCGCGGTGGTAAGCGCTATAACGCGGCCTCATTGTTGCAAGATGGCAAAGTCGCACTGACTTACTGTAAGCATGATTTGCCCAATTACGATGTGTTCGATGAAGAGCGCTATTTCGATCGTGGTATTGAGCCGTGTACTTTTGAATTAGAGGGTCTGAATTTTGGTCTGAACATCTGTGCAGATGTTTGGGATCCTGAACCTGCGCTCAGGGCGAGTTTGGCGGGCGCACAAGTGTTGTTGGTGATGAATGCTTCGCCGTTTGCGGTCGATAAGCAGTTGCGTAGATATGACACGGTCAGGGATCGCATCGCCGAAACCCATATGCCTGCTGTGTATGTGAATATGGTAGGTGGTCAGGATGAGTTGATTTTTGATGGCGGCTCATTTGCGATGGATGGTCGCGGAAAATTAGTGGCTCAGTCAGTGCAAATGCAGGAAGCATTGACCTATTTGGACATCGCTAGTGGAGGTCAAATCTTGGGCGAGAAGCTTCCCTTGTTGGTTACTGAAGCAGCCGTTTATCAAGCCTTGTGTTTAGGGGTTAAGGATTACATCACCAAGAATCGTTTCCCCGGCATATTGCTGGGGCTTTCTGGCGGTATAGATTCCGCACTCACGCTGGCTGTGGCCGTAGATGCGCTGGGCGCAGAAAAGGTGCATGCAGTGATGATGCCATCCCCTTATACAGCGCAGATTAGTCTGGATGATTCGCGCGAAATGGTGCAGATCCTTGGCGTGCGGTATGACGAGTTGGCGATACAGCCCATTTTTAAAGATTTTGAAGCAGCTTTGAGCGGTACTTTTGCCGGGCGGGCAGCCGATACTACGGAAGAGAACTTGCAAGCGCGCATACGCGGCACTTTGCTCATGGCGATGTCTAATAAATTTGGTAGTTTGGTGCTGACTACAGGCAATAAATCCGAGATGAGTGTGGGTTATGCGACGCTGTATGGGGATATGGCGGGGGGGTTCGCGGTATTGAAGGATGTCTGTAAGACCTTGGTATATAAGGTTTCAAGATATCGAAATACGCTGGGCTATGTGATCCCAGAGCGCATCATCACCCGCGCACCAAGTGCAGAGCTACGTCCCGATCAGGCGGATCAGGATAGTCTGCCCTCCTATGACGTTTTGGATAAGATCGTGCAGTGCTATATGGAGCAGGATATGGCTATTCCAGAGATCATTGCACTTGGATTGCCAGAGACTGATGTTAGGCGAGTGGTGCGTTTGATACGCTTGAGTGAGTACAAGCGGCGCCAATCTCCGCCTGGCGTACGTATTACGGAGCGCGCCTATGGCAAGGATTGGCGTTATCCGATCACAGTACGTTATCAGGATGACTACTAGTCCGCATGTCGGATGTGCCTGTTGTGACTTGGGTACATCTATTTGAGCATTAAGCAGTTTCCATTTGGTGCCGAGTTTGATACAATGCGGCGCGTTTTGTGATGGGCTTCGAGCCCGTTTTTTATTTGTGGGTCGCGATTTTATGGATGTAGTACAAGTTATTGAGGTCACAGTCACCGGTTTGGGTTACGAATTGGTCGATGTGGAGCGCTCTGGGCGCGGTATGTTGCGTGTGTTCATCGATAAGCCAGAAGGTATTGCCGTTGAAGATTGCCAGATTGTGAGTAATCAGCTGACGCGATTGTTTTTGGTCGAAAATATCGATTACGACAGACTGGAAGTATCTTCGCCGGGCTTGGATAGGCCTTTGAAGAAAGAGGCGGATTTTGTGCGTTTCGTCGGTGAAAAGGCGCAATTGAAATTGCGCATGCCAATGGCGGGTCGCAAGAACTTCGTGGGCATCATCGTGTCATCGAATGAAGGCGTATTGCAGTTGGATGTGGATGGCACGCAAGTGGCTGTTGAGTTGTCGAATTTGGATAAGGCACGTTTGGTGCCGACTTTTTAATTGGTGTGCATAGCCTAGCGCGGGCGCATCTGGATCGTTAATAGACAAGTAGAGCTGGAGAATAGTATGAGCAGAGAAGTGTTGTTATTGGTAGATGCGTTGTCGCGCGAAAAGAACGTGGATAAGGAAGTGGTGTTCGGCGCGCTCGAATCTGCTTTGGCTTCCGCAACCAAAAAGCGTTTCGATGATGAGGCGGATGTGCGCGTCGCGATAGACCGTAACACTGGCGAATACGAATCTTTCCGTTGCTGGCAAGTCATGGATGACGAGACTTTTGAGACGCCGGATCTGCACATTAAGCTCGAAGAAGCTCGTAAGCACGATGCGAATATCCAGATGGGCGAATTTATCGAAGAGCCTCTGGAGTCCATTGATTTCGGCCGTATCGGTGCGCAAGCAGCCAAGCAGGTCATTTTTCAGCGTATCCGTGATGCGGAGCGTGAGCAAATCTTGGCGGATTTCATGGATCGCAAGGAGCATCTTGTGTCGGGTACGGTGAAGCGCGTTGAGCGGGGCAATGCCATCATCGAGTTTGGTAAGATCGAGGCGTTGTTGCCGCGCGATCAGATGGTGCCCAAGGAGAACTTGCGTGTAGGTGATCGCGTTAAAGCGCATTTATTGCGCGTTGATCGTACCGCTCGCGGCCCGCAAGTCATCCTGTCGCGCATCTCGAACGATTTGCTGTCCAAGTTGTTCGAGTTGGAAGTGCCTGAAATCGAAGAGAATATTTTGGAGATCGTCAGTTCTGCTCGTGACGCGGGTTCGCGTGCCAAAATCGCGGTGCGCTCCAATGATCCGCGCATCGATCCTATCGGTACCTGTGTCGGTATGCGCGGTTCGCGTGTGCAAGGCGTGACCAATGAGTTGGCGGGTGAGCGTGTGGATATCATTCTGTGGGCTGAAGATCCGGCAACTTATGTCATCAATGCCTTGGCGCCTGCTGAAGTGAGCAGCATCGTTGTTGATGAAGAGAAGCACAGCATGGATGTTGTGGTTGAAGAAGATAATCTGGCACAAGCAATCGGTCGCGGCGGTCAAAACGTGCGTCTTGCTTCCGAGCTGACAGGTTGGACGCTGAATATCATGACGGTAGAGCAGTCCAGCGAAAAACACGCTGAAGAATTTACCAAGATCCGCGGCCTGTTCATTGCGAAGCTGGATGTGGATGAGGAAGTTGCAAATATTTTGGTGGAAGAAGGCTTCAATACACTGGAGGAAGTCGCTTATGTTCCTCTGGAGGAAATGTTGGAAATTGAGGGTTTCGATGAGGCGACTGTTGAAGAGTTGCGAAGTCGTGCACGCAATGTATTGCTCACTGCGGCTATTGCCAACGAAGAGCAAGTCGAACACGGGATTGAAGACCTTAATAAGTTGGATGGTATGGATGCCGAGACAGCACGCATGCTTGCTGCCAAGGGTATCGTGACTCAGGAGCAGTTGGCTGATCTGGCTGTGGATGAGTTGGTTGAGTTGGTTGATATGGATGCTGAGCGCGCCAATACGTTGATCATGACGGCGCGCGCACCTTGGTTCGCTTAACATCGGAATTAGTAGTTAAAGGAATGAAATGGGAAAATTAAACGTAGCGCAATTTGCAACTGAATTGAATCTGCCAGTTGTATTGCTGCTCGAGCAACTTAAAGCTGCCGGCATAGAAAAGAATCAGGATTCTGATCCGGTATCTGAGGCTGATAAGTCACAGTTACTATCACACTTGCGCCAGTCGCATGGCGGCGAAGCTGCCAACAAGAAAATCACTTTGGCGCGCCGTGAAACCAGCGAGATCAAGAAGGCCGATAACACAGGGCGTGCACGCACCATTCAAGTGGAAGTGCGCAAGCGCCGTGTGGTTGCGGCTCCTGCCATGACGCTGGTTGCCGAAGTCGCAAAATCAGCACCGGTTGCGGATGTGGCGGCTATTCCTGTTGTTGATGATCATCAGCGTGCAGTTCGTGAAGAAGAAGCGCGTCTGCAAGCAGAGCTGGCGGAACGCCAGGCCGCCGAATTGCATGCCAAGTTGGCGCGCCAGAAAGTTAAGGCTATTGAAGAGCCGGTTGCTGAAACTAGTAGTGTCGCTGAGCCGGTTGTTGGAACAACTAGTGTTGCAGAGTCTGCGCCTCTGGTTGTTGAGCCTTCACCTGCGCCGGTAGTGGTCGCTAAAACTGAACACCGGGCAACAGTTGATACACCTATGATAGGTGCTCCAGTGCTGCGTCGTGTTGCCAGGCCGCCCGTCAAAGTCGCTCCCCCCGTTGTCGCACCAGTGCCCGCTGCGGTTGTTGCGGTAGACAAAGTGGGTACGCTGCACAAACCAACGCCCAAACCGGGCGACAAGGTTGAGCGTGCCAAGCCAGGTAAGTCTGCGGATAAGCAACCTGCACGTCGCGACGATACTGGTGCGCATAAACGCCCTCAAGGTAAAGATAATGGGCCTGGTGTTCGTACCGGTGCATGGGCTACTCCTGTCCGTGGCAAACGTCATGACAAGCACAGTAAGCATGTGTCTCAGGCCGCCGCCGGCGAGTCTTTCGTGATGCCTACAGAGGCTGTCGTGCACGAAGTCGCAGTTCCTGAAACGATCTCTGTGACCGAGTTGGCGCAAAAGATGTCTGTGAAGGCCATCGAAGTGATCAAGGCTTTGATGAAAATGGGTTCCATGGTCACGATCAATCAAGTGCTCGATCAGGAGACCGCCATGATTGTGGTCGAAGAGATGGGTCACATTGCCAAGACTGCAAAGATTGATGATCCTGATGCCTATCTGGTGGACGAAGAGGAACATCATGATGTCGCCCTAGAGTCACGTGCGCCAGTAGTAACTGTAATGGGGCACGTCGACCACGGTAAGACTTCTTTGCTGGACTATATTCGTCGTAGCCGCGTTGCTTCAGGAGAGGCGGGCGGTATTACGCAGCACATTGGTGCATATCACGTGGATACACCACGCGGTATGATTACTTTTCTCGATACGCCAGGTCACGAAGCGTTTACGGCGATGCGCGCACGCGGCGCGAAAGCGACCGACATTGTGATATTGGTGGTTGCGGCGGACGACGGCGTGATGCCGCAGACCAAGGAGGCGATTGCTCATGCGAGAGCCGGTAATGTGCCGTTGGTGGTCGCTGTAACCAAAATTGACAAGCCAGATGCCAATAGTGAGCGAGTCAAGCAGGAATTAGTTGCGGAAGGCGTAGTCCCGGAAGATTGGGGTGGTGATGCAATGTTCGTCGAAGTCTCTTCCAAGTCTGGTCAAGGTATAGATCAATTGCTCGAAGGAGTGTTGTTGCAGGCGGAAGTGCTGGAATTGAAAGCACCTCGTGCAAGCAATGCAAAGGGTCTGGTCATAGAGGCTCGCTTGGATAAAGGTAAAGGCCCTGTTGCAACCGTATTGGTACAGTCCGGTACGATGAAGCGCGGTGATGCGGTATTGGTCGGTTCTGTGTTTGGACGTGTACGTGCGATGCTGGATGAAAATGGCAAGGCGATCAACGAAGCCGGTCCTTCTATCCCAGTTGAAATTCAGGGTCTTTCTGAAGTGCCAAGCGCAGGCGAAGAGTTGATGGTATTGAGCGATGAGAAGCGTGCACGCGAGATCGCGTTGTTCCGTCAGGGTAAATACCGTGGTGTGAAGTTGGCGCAACAGCAAGCGGCCAAGTTGGAAAATATGTTCGAGCAGATGTCCGAGGGCGAAGTGCGCACCTTGTCACTGATTGTTAAGTCGGACGTACAGGGTTCGGCGGAAGCAATCGCCCAGTCATTGCAGAAGCTTTCTACCAGCGAGGTGAAGGTCAATCTGATTCACGGTGGTGTGGGTGCGATCACCGAGTCTGATATCAACTTGGCATTGGCTTCCAAGGCTATCGTCATCGGCTTTAATACTCGTGCTGATGCTGCAGCGCGTAAGTTGGCTGAGTCTGCTGGTGTGGATATCCGTTACTACAACATCATCTATGCGATGGTCGACGAGATCAGGGCGGCATTGTCCGGCATGCTGGCGCCAGAGAAGCGCGAAAGCATCATGGGTATGGTGGAAGTGCGCCAGGTGTTCACTGTCTCCAAGATAGGTACCATCGCAGGCTGTATGGTGCTCGAAGGTATCGTTAAACGTGGTGCCAAGGTGCGCGTATTGCGAGGCAATGTAGTGATTCACGACGGTGAGTTGGATTCTCTGAAACGTTTCAAGGATGACGTTAAGGAAGTCAAAAATAACTTCGAATGCGGTTTGTCATTGAAGGGTTTCAACGACCTAGAAGTTGGCGACAAGCTGGAAGCTTACGAGATTATCGAAGTCGCACGCGCACTTTAATCACATGGCGAATTATGCGAGAACAGACAGAGTGGCCCAGCAGATGCAGCGTGAAATTGCGCAGTTGGTTCGCCTGGAGATCAATGATCCGCGTGTGCGTCTGGTAACCATCACGGGTGTAGAAGTGGCTGGGGATTATTCCCATGCCAAGATATTCTTCACACGCTTGGATGGTAAGCATGCCGAGGCACAAGAGGGTTTGGATAGGGCTAGCGGTTTTCTGCGCAGTCAGTTGTCACGCAGCTTGAAGTTGCGCATCATGCCGCAATTGCATTTTGTTTACGATGCCTCTGTCGAGCGTGGTAGTCATCTGTCCAATCTGATTGATAAAGCTGTTGCTAGCGATAAGCTGAATGCGGACTCTGCCGATTCCGAATCTAACGACTAAGCATCATGGCACGTAGTTATCGTCCAATAGACGGTGTTTTGTTATTTGATAAGCCGTTGGACCTGAGTTCTAATGATGCGTTGCAAAAGGTGAGACGTGTGTTCCAAGCTGAAAAGGCCGGACATACGGGCACCTTGGATCCCTTGGCGACTGGCTTGTTACCCATCTGCTTTGGTGAGGCGACCAAGTTTTCCTATGCTTTACTTGATGCGGACAAGCGTTATCGCAGCACTGTGCGTTTGGGGCAGACCACGACGACTGGCGATGCTGAAGGTGAGGTGCTGGTCAGTAGTGAAGTGGCGGTTGCATTGGATCAGGTGCAAGACGTACTTTCCAAATTTCGCGGACCTATTCAGCAATTGCCGCCCATGTATAGCGCGCTCAAGCATCAAGGTAAGCCGCTGTACGAGTACATACGCAAGGGCGAGACCATAGAGCGCGAGTTACGCGATGTGGTGATACATGAGTTGGTACTGCATAGCTACAACGGACTGGAGCTGGATGTCAGTGTGCGTTGCAGCAAAGGGACTTACATCAGGACGCTGGGTGAGGATATAGGTGCAGCGTTAGGTTGCGGTGCGCATCTGACCGCCTTGCGCCGCACGGGCATTGCTCATCTCGATTTGGAGGCTGCATATACTCTGGATCAATTGAGTGAAATGACAGAAGAGCAGCGACTGGCATGTTTGATGCCAGTTGATAGTCTGATGCCTACCATGCCCAAGTTGACTTTGGACGAGGTGCAGGTCAAACGCATTGCTCAAGGCCAGCGATTGGGACTGGATACTGGGCTGCCGGATGGCAGGGTGAGTTTGTATGGGCCGCAGGGCTTTGCGGGTGTCGGGTTGTTGCAAGGAAGGCGTCTTGCACCTGAACGACTGCTGTCTAGTCTGGCCAAGCAGGCTGCGACTATAGTTTCCCCACAAATTGGGGTTGAGTAATAACAGCATTCAGGGTTAGAATGCGCAACTTTTTTTAGGAGTGTTAAACCAATGGCAATTACAGCCGCGCAAAAAGCGCAAATCGTTACGGACTTTCAACGCGCACAGAGCGACACTGGTTCCCCAGAAGTGCAAGTAGCATTGATTACAGCACGTATCACTTATCTGACAGAACATTTCAAGAGCAATAGCAAAGACCACCATTCACGCCGTGGTTTGCTGCGCCTTGTTAGCCGTCGTCGTAAGCTGCTTGACTACCTCAAGCGCGAAAACGATGCGAGCTACCGCACACTGATCGAACGTCTCTCGATTCGTAAGTAATTCTGTTGCAAGCCGGGTCGCGATAGCGGCCCGAGTTGTTTTAGCCTGTCCTGTTTTTGACGCACTGCCGCGTCATGTCATGTCTGACAATCAAAGTCCAAAGGGGTTATCTTGAGTCACTATAAAAAATCATTCGTCTACGGCAATCATCAACTGACCATCGAGACTGGCGAGATCGCTCGTCAGGCGACAGGCGCTGTTATGGTGAGCCTGGGTGACACGACAGTTTTAGTTACTGTGGTTGGCAGGAAAAATGCCAAGCCAGAGCAAGACTTCTTCCCACTGACTGTGGATTATCAAGAGCGCACTTATGCTGCCGGTAAGATTCCTAGTGGTTTCTTCAAGCGCGAAGGCCGT
Organism: Gallionellaceae bacterium; assembly: GCA_027448945.1. Classification (GTDB taxonomy): domain Bacteria; phylum Pseudomonadota; class Gammaproteobacteria; order Burkholderiales; family Gallionellaceae; genus Gallionella. Next base: position 81,335 of record DAIDMQ010000005.1, on the reverse strand, counting down.
CCTAGCGAGAAGGAGATCCTGACTTCACGTCTGATCGATCGTCCTTTGCGTCCCCTGTTTCCGGAAAGTTTCTACAACGAAGTGCAGATTGTTGCGACCGTGATGTCATCTGATCCTGAGATTGATTCCGACATTCCCGCGATGATTGGTGCGTCCGCTGCATTGGCGATCTCCGGTATCCCATTCGACGGCCCGATAGGCGCGGCGCGCGTGGGCTATGCTGATGGAAAGTATCTGCTCAATCCGACCTCGAAAGAATTGAAAACATCTTTGATGGATTTGGTCGTCGCCGGTACAGACCGTGCAGTGTTGATGGTCGAATCCGAAGCGCAACAATTATCCGAAGAGGTTATGTTGGCTGCGGTGGTGTATGGCCATGAGCAGATGCAAATCGTGATCAATGCGATCAACGAGATGGCAGAAGCGGTAGGCAAGGACGAATGGGACTGGGTCGCACCAGCCAAAAACGAAGCACTGATTGCACGTATCGCTGTACTGGCGGAAGCATCTTTGCAGCAGGCTTATGCGATCCGCTCGAAGCAAGAACGTACAGTCGCGCTCTCGGCAATCCAGAGCGAAGTAATCGCGGCCATCTCTGCAGAGTTCGCGGACGTAGACAAAAATCAGATCAATGATTTGTTCGGTGCTTTGGAAGCCAAGATTGTGCGCGGCCAGATCCTTAGCGGCGAACCTCGTATCGATGGTCGTGACACACGTACGGTGCGTCCTATCACCATCCGTAACGGCGTGTTGCCACGTACCCATGGTTCTTCATTGTTCACGCGCGGTGAAACACAAGGCATCGTGGTCGCAACATTGGGCAGCATCCGTGACGCGCAAAAGATCGATAGTTTGCAGGGTGAATACGAAGACCGCTTCATGCTGCATTACAACTTCCCGCCATACTCAACTGGTGAAACGGGTCGTGTCGGTACACCTAAGCGTCGCGAGATCGGCCATGGTCGTTTGGCTAAACGCGCGCTGGTGGCGGTATTGCCTAGCGTTGAAGATTTCGGCTATGCGGTGCGTGTTGTGTCTGAAATCACTGAATCCAACGGTTCCAGTTCTATGGCGTCGGTATGCGGCGGTTGCTTGTCACTGCTGGATGCAGGTGTGCCACTCAAGGCGCATGTGGCCGGTATCGCGATGGGGTTGATCAAAGAAGGTAACCGTTTTGCAGTGTTGACCGACATTTTGGGTGATGAAGATCATCTGGGTGATATGGACTTTAAGGTGGCAGGTTCCGAGACTGGTGTGACTGCTCTGCAGATGGACATCAAGATTAATGGGATTACCAAAGAGATCATGCAGGCGGCGCTGATACAAGCACGTGAAGGCCGTATGCACATCCTCGGTCTGATGAAGCAATCTATGCCTACTGCACGTACTGAAGTTTCAGAGTTCGCACCACGCATGATCAAGATGAAGATCAGTCCTGACAAGATTCGTGATGTGATTGGTAAGGGCGGTGCGGTGATTCGTGCACTGACCGAAGAGACAGGTACCACTATCGATATCGATGACAATGGCAACATCACGATTTCCTGCGTGAGCAGCGAAGGTGGTGCATTGGCTAAACAGCGCATCAGCGATATCGTTGCGGACGTGGAAGTCGGTAAAATCTACGAAGGCCCAGTTGTTAAGTTGTTGGACTTTGGTGCCTTGATTAACATCTTGCCTGGCAAAGATGGTTTGCTGCACATCTCGCAGATTGCTCACGAGCGTGTTGCGGCAGTGACCGATCACCTAAAAGAAGGGCAGATCGTGAAGGTTAAGCTACTGGAGTTGGACGACAAGGGACGTATGAAGCTAAGTATGAAGGCTTTGATTCCCGCCCCGGCACCTGTTGCTGCTCCAAGTACTCTGGACGCTCAGTAAGTAGTCTGCTAAGTAAAAAGCCCCGCCTATCACTGGGCGGGGCTTTTTTGTTGTGTGTTGTTGAGATGTTACGCTTCAAAACTTACCGTAAGAAACCAAATTACTTTTCTCGCGCCAGTTTCGCGCAAACTCTTGGGTGGCAACTAGCCACTCCTCGAAATCACTGGTGAACCCATCGATATCAGCCAGGAACTCTTGTTCCCCGTGTGCCAAGGGGTTGGGCTGCCGAGCGCGGCGCGACATGCGTTGCAGTACGTCTGCGATACTTTCTATATGCGTGTAACTGGTTAACCAGTCCTCGTGCGCCATCATCTTCAATGCGCCATGACTATCGGTAGGTAGATCTTGCAGTCGGTCTCCTATCAATCCGTAGACGAAAGAAGAATAGGTATGCAAGGCTTGATAGTGCAGGGTAGCCCAGCGCTGGGCGAGAAGGTGGTCGTAGAGTATGTCGACCAAGATGCCTGCATAGCGACGGCGTTGTGGAGAAAAGCGTGCACGACTGCGACAGAAGGCGGGGTTGGTCTCTGCATAGCTGTCTATGGCGCGGTGCAGGGCTACGCCACGCGCCAGATCGATGGGTAAGGCTCCAGGCAGGGTTCCTTTGATCCAGTCTCCTGTGACACCGCCCACAATCAAAGCAGGGTGGTCACCGGCTAGTAGTGCATGGGCCAAAAAATTCAAGTCCGCTTCCTCCGCAGTTTTTTGCACATCATACAACTGCTGAAACTTATGCTGTTTGATGCCGGGAGATTATGCCGTTAAAAAAGAGGGCGCATGGTTTGCGCCCTCTTTTGATATTCATACTGCTTATGACTACAGACGCCGCTTTATTTGGCGACTTGCTTCTCTCTGATTTCGTCCAATGTTTTGCAATCGATGCAAAGCGTCGCAGTAGGGCGGGCTTCCAGTCGGTTTAGACCAATCTCGATACCACAGTTGTCGCAGTATCCATATTCACCGGACTCTATCTTAGATAGCATCTCATCGATCTTCTTGATCAACTTGCGTTCGCGGTCGCGGTTGCGCAGCTCCAAGCTCATATCCGACTCTTGGGTGGCGCGGTCATTAGGATCTGCAAAAGCAGTCGCTTCTTCTTGCATGGTGTGCACCGTGCGGTCTATATCCTGACCCAACTCAGCCTTGATGTTGTTCATGATCTCGCGGAAATGGGCGAGCTGTTTGGGGTTCATGTATTCCTCCCCTTTTTTAGCTTTGTAGGGGGTGGCGGCTTTTTGTGACTGTACCGGCATTGCACTTCTCCAACAGATAAAAAAATAAAGTGCGCTTTAATACCAGAAAGCGCCCCAATGGGCAAATTATATTCTAGAAAATGCACAACTAGATACAGGAAATTGGTGCCAATTTGGCATTTTGGGACATGAGCTTAGAGATGGGTACTTTAAGTATTCTCGGCATTGCCTAACGCCATTAAAGCAGATCCATATGCAGCTTGTGTATATGTACTCATCACCACAGGTACGCCCAGGATGCGCTCACGCATCAGTTGCCACACCAAATTTTTTGCGCCGCCGCCATTACTCAATACTCGCTGCAGGGGTGGTGCCCCCAATTGAGCCAATTTGGCATAACCCGCCGCCTCGATACGTGCCAATCCTTGCAGCACCCCATGCAAAAACTCTGCATTGTCAGCAGGGCGCGGCGTGAGTCGAGGTTTTAGGCTGGAATCGTTGATGGGGAAGCGTTCGCCGGCTTTGCTGAGCGGGTAGTAATCTAAGTGACTATCAATACAGGGATCGATTCGGGTACTCAAGCTCAGCAGTTGTGCATCATTAAAATACTCTCTGAGTACACCTGCTCCTGCATTTGAAGCGCCGCCCACTAGCCACAAATCTCCGTATTTATGGCTATAAATGCCGTATTCCGGGGCATCTATACGTTGCTCGGAAAGTTGCTTTAATACCAAGGTCGTACCCAAGGCTGTAACACCTATGCCGGTCTCGTGTACATCGCTGGCCATGAAGGCTGCGTTGCTGTCTGTTGTGCCGGCATGGATCAAGCACTCCTCACTGATGCCATATCGTGATGCAATATCAGGCTGGATAGTGCTGATGATAGCGCCCGGTGCGACGACACGCGGCAGCAACTCTGTATGCGGCATAGTCATGAGCCACTCCGGCCAGCACAGCGATCCAACGTCGTAGCCATCCTTAAGGGCATTGTGATAATCGCTGATGCCGGCTTGTCCGCTGAGTAGAGCGGTGAGCCAATCGGCCTGATGTAGAAAGTATCGCGCCTCAGGATAACGTTTGGTGAGCCACAAAAACTTGGCCAAGCCTGAAGTCGCAGTAGCAACCAAGCTATTTGCGGGTGCGCAATCACGTAATCTCAGCGCCTCAATTTGGGCACGTGAGTCGTTGTAAAGTAGAGCGGGTGAGACTGGTTTTAGTTGTGCATCAAATAACAACACCGTGCTCGAAGTGCCGTCGATGGCGATGCCGCGTAGCTTGGATGCAATACTTTTAGGCATGGCATCCAGTAATACAAACAAGGCATCACGCCAGTCTGAGGCACTTTGTTGATTTGCATCCGGATATGCGAGTATATTTTCCCATTGGATAGACTTATCGGCAGCCACCGCGCATGCCCTAGCGCCTGTAGTGCCGAAGTCTATTCCTAGGAACATCTAGCCGCGCGTATTTGACTGAGTGCGGAACTGGCTCAGTTCTACGAAAGGTGCAGGTTGCCAGCCAGTTTGACGGTGTTCGGCGATGACGTTGGTAAAGATGCCGCCGCGCACATAGAACTTGGCTGTGAGGCGCATGAAGCGTGGTTGAGTCGCGGCGACCAAATCATTCAAGATAATGTTGGTCATGTCTTCATGAAAGTGTCCTTCTTCGCGGAACGACCACATGTATAACTTGAGGCTTTTGAGTTCCACGCACTTTTGATCGGCGATGTAATCCAGAATCAGGGTGGCAAAATCAGGCTGTCCGGTCTTGGGGCATAAACAGGTGAATTCGGGGATTTCCATGTGGATATGGTAGTCGCGCTGAGGGTGGGGGTTAGGGAAAGTCTCTAGCGATTTATTGGCTTGCGTCGTCATTTGGTGAGGTGTCTCGCTTCGGTTAGAATGGCGCGCATTATAACTTCTGCGGTCGTTCAATTGCGTCTTTCGCATATCAAATTGGCGGGATTCAAATCCTTTGTTGATCCCACGCATATTGCCTTGCCCGGGCAAGTGGTCGGCGTGGTCGGGCCCAATGGTTGCGGTAAGTCCAACGTCATTGACGCATTGCGCTGGGTATTGGGTGAATCCAAGGCTTCTGCTTTGCGCGGAGCGACCATGCAGGACGTCATTTTTAACGGTTCCAGCAAGCGTAAGCCTGTGTCCCGCGCCAGTGTGGAATTGGTGTTCGATAATGCATTGGGCAAAGCGGTGGGGCAGTGGTCCAGCTATGCTGAGATCGCCATTAAGCGTGTCTTGAAGCGCGATGGTGACTCCTCTTATTTCATCAACAACCAACAAGTACGCCGCAAGGATGTGACCGACATCTTCCTTGGCACTGGTTTGGGTTCGCGCGCATACGCTATCATTGAGCAGGGCATGATCTCGCGCATCATCGAGGCTAAGCCTGAAGAGTTGCGCATTTTCCTGGAAGAAGCTGCCGGTGTATCAAAGTACCGTGACCGCAGGCGTGAGACCGAGTTGCGTATCGCCGATACCCGCGACAACTTGCTGCGCGTGGGAGACATCCTGCAAGAGTTGGACAAGCAGTTGGTTCATTTGGGTGCGCAGGCTGAAGTCGCTAAGCGGTACCGAGCCTTGGAAGCAGAGCGCGATACTTCGCAAAAACTGTTTTGGCTGCTGAAGAAACAAGATGCACAAGCTCAACGTGTGCGTTATCAGCAAGTGACTGAAAAAACGCGCACCGAGTTGGAAGCTCAGACCGCGCAGTTGCGCGAGCTTGAGAGTCAATTGGAAACAGCACGCAGCGGTCATTACCAGTTGTCCGATGCCTTGCATGTCAAACAGGGTGAGTTCTATAGCGCCAATGCTGAGATCGCGCGTTTGGAGCAACAAATCGCGCATGCTGCGACACAACGCCAGCGTCTTGCCTTGCAGATCAGTCAAGCCAAAAAACACATAGAGCAACAGCATAGTCAGCGTAGCGGTACACAATCGTTACTGGAGCACTGGCAACGCCAGCAAGAAGGTGCGGTGGTTAAATTGGCCGAGTGCGAACAAAACGCCGAGATGGAGGCCGAGCGTCTGCCGGCTACTGAGGAAGCAGCGACCCAAGCGCAACAACGTTTTCATGAAGTACAACGCGAACAGTTGCAAGTGCAACAGCAACTGCAATTGGCTGATACGCAACGTGTCAATCTGCAACGCAACGTGCAGCAGTTGGATGCGCGTCGTACCCGTTTGCTGCTGGAGAAGGACAATCTGCCGCGCACAGATGGCGGAGCCTTGCCACAAGCACAGCAAGATGCTGCCGAGTTGGAGGTTGAACGCAGTATGGCTGCGGACGAGTTGGCCGCCTTGTTGGAACGCTTGCCACAGGCAGACGAGCAGCGCCGCGAGGTGCGTACTGTCTTGCAACAGTCTGAACGTGCGGTTGCGCAGACCGAGGCGCGTCTACACGCTTTGCAGCAATTGCAAGCACAACTGGATAACGACAAGGCACTGAACGCTTGGTTGCAATCTCATGGTTTGGAAAATTTGCCACGTTTGTGGCAATCAATACAAATTGATGAAGGGTGGGAAGATGCGCTGGAAGTCGTGCTGCGTGAACGTATCAACGCCATCGCCATGCAGGATGCTCCGGCTTGGGAGGATGCGCCTCCCGCCAAACTTACGTTGCTGATTAATGATGGTCGGTCACAGGCTGTAGCAGCTATGCCGAATGGCTATAAACCATTGCTGGATTATGTGCGCTGTCATGATGAGCGTGTGATGCCGGCTATCCAGGATTGGTTGTATCAGGTCTATGCGGTTGCCAATCAACAGGAAGCGCGGCGTCTGCGAGCTCAGTTGCCTGTGGGTGCCAGTCTGGTCACGCCGCAAGGGCATCTGTTTGCCGCCTACAGTGTGACTTTCCATGCGCCTGATAGTCACACACATGGTGTGCTCGCAAGGCAAAGAGAGATTGAGCAGTTGCAGGCAGCAGCGCAAGGACAACATACCGAAGTTGTGGCGGTGCGTGAGCGTCTGACGGGGGCTGAGCAGCAGTATCAGGACATAGACCTCAAGATTGCGCCACTACGTAATGCGGGGAATGAGATGCAGCAGCGTTTGCATGGTCTGCAGATGAATATTCTTAAGCTCACTCAGGCAGCAGAACGCAGCGCTGAGCGCGTGTTGCAGATTGATCAAGAGATGGCTGAGATGGCCGAACTATTGATGGATGAGCAAATGCAAATCCAGATTGTTGATGAACAACTGGCTGACTTGCGTGAACATTATGCTGCGTTCTTCTCGCGTATCGATGAGGCACAGCGCAATGCCAATACGGCGGATATGACCTTGCGGGAACAAAGAAGTCGTGCACAGCAAGCGCAGCATGCACTGCAAGAAGCGCGCTATTTTGATAACACCTGCAAAGAGAAGATCAACGATCTGCAACGAGGCATTGAACAGGCGGCGGCGACACTCTCACAATTGGAATTCAATCTCATCGGCTTGGATGAAGAATTGAATAGCAGTTCGGATGTCGATGTGCAGATGCAGTTACAACAGGCACTGCAAACAAGACAAGTGACCGAATTGGCGTTGGCTGAAGCGCGTAACAGTTTGGAACACGCGACAGTCAGCCTACAAAAGCTCGAACAGGCGCGCATGAGTGGAGAACATGCCATGACTCCCTTGCGTGACAAACTTGGTGAGTTGACGCTTAAGGAACAGGAAGCACGCTTGCACTTTGAGCAGTGGTCGGAGCAACTCTTGGGCGTAGATGAGGAATCACTGATACCCCTTTTGGAGGCCGGCAATCTCAAGGCGAACGGTTTGCAAACAGAATTGACACGTTTGCAAAGTGATATCGAAGCTCTAGGCGCCGTTAATTTGGCGGCCTTGGAAGAGTTGCAAACAGCCACCGAACGAAAGACCTATCTGGATGCGCAGGCATTGGATTTGAACGAGGCGATGGAGACATTGGAAGACGCGATACGTCGCATTGACAAGGAATCACGTGATCTATTGATGGATACCTACAACAAGGTTAACGAGCATCTGGCACAGATGTTCCCTATCTTGTTTGGTGGTGGTGAGGCGCGTCTGGTGCTGACGGGTGAAGAGATATTGGATAGTGGTGTTCAGGTCATGGCTCAGCCTCCAGGTAAGAAGAACAGTTCTATCCATTTGATGTCAGGTGGCGAGAAAGCATTGACAGCTATTTCTCTGGTGTTCTCATTGTTTCAATTGAATCCGGCACCATTTTGTCTATTGGACGAGGTGGACGCGCCATTAGATGACAGCAACACCGAGCGCCTATGCAAGTTGGTCAAGAAAATGTCTGAACAGACCCAGTTCGTCTTTATCAGCCACAACAAAATCGCCATGAAAATGGCCGAGCAGCTTATAGGTGTGACCATGCAGGAGAAGGGTGTGTCCAAAGTCGTAACTGTGGACATCGAAGAGGCATTGCGGATGCGCGACGAGCAGATCGTCGCGTAGTTGATTTAATTTACTCGCAGAATTTTGTTATTTGCTGTTGCGCCTGTTCCACATTCTTGGCGCGTTGGTCGTCATCCAGATAGGCGCGCTCTCCGGTAGTAGGGTCAACGACAGCGATACGCATCCCGTCTTTCAAGTTCGCCAAATTCTGTCTGGCTGCGGCGCAATTGGTTTTATTCAGTGCTCTAAGTTCGGCTTCCTGCTTTGCCTTTTCATTGTCCGCCTTCTTGCTTGCAGCATCTTTGGCTGCAGGATTCGCGGTGTTAGGCACGTTAGAAACGGCGGAGTTGTCGACAGACTCAGCCTGATCGGGCGTATCTAATATTTGTTGGGATTTTGCCGTTGTAGGTGGACGCATGTCGGAGTAGTGGACATTGCCTTGTTCGTCTATCCATTTGCTTGCAGCGGCATGTGTATTGCCAGCAGTGAATAACAGCAATATGAGCAAATATTTATTCATCTTTATTTTCCTCGGGTATGTAGGCGAAATTCTTACGTAAAGCGTTCAATTGAGGAGACAAGTCTACCTCAATCAGGGTATGATTATGGGCATGGCTTATAAAAATAAATACGCAGCAGCCAATAAAAAAGATAATTGAATTAATAAAGGCGTATACACAGTCATGGCACAAAAGAAGTCATCTCACGAGAAGTTTTTCGATACACAAAAGAATGACGAACATGTCCTGAAGGTATTCAATAGCTATTACCGCGATCACAACCATTCAGGCAAACTCTATAGCGACTTCCCCGATTTTTTCATGGTTCGTCCGTCTTTGCTGGAAGGTAAAGACATCGCTACCCGTCCGTCAGAGAAAATTTTGTTGGAAGATTTTATCCAACGTGCCAAAGCACGTAATGGTCACATCGGTGTGTCCAAGCATAGAAATCCCAAGCTGGGTTACTACTGGTTAGAGCTTTCCGTGTTGCCGTTCAGGTTAGGAGACCCAGTCAATAAGGACAACAAAGGTGAGTTTTTTTATGTGCTCGCCAAATTTATCGAATTTACCAAGCAAAATCCCAAGATTTATGGAGATCTGACGGCAGAGATCGATTCTGATAAGGATTTGGTAATTATGTTCGATGGCATCAGTCGTATGGCAAACCGTCTGAGTGAGAGTATCGAGACTTATTCAGAAGACTTACTCGTTTCCTATAATCGTAATTGGCCGGCTTCTGAAGTTAAAAATTTGCTTAACTCACTTAAAGACAATGATCAGGATTGGTGTCAAGTTTTCTTTGAATACATGATGTATGTGATGAGCAATAAGCCTAAAGCTTAGTTTTACTCGCCAGTTTTACTCCTTAGTAAGATCAAGACTGCACCCGAGCCGCCTAGTTCCGGTGTGGCGTCGCAGTAAGCTAAAACGCCCGAAAGTTGTATTAACCAGTTGCGTGTCCGCGTTTTGAGTATTGCCTCTCCGCTGGCACTGTTCATCCCTTTGCCATGTATGACCAAGACACAACGACTGCCTTGCCGTTGCGCTTGGCTCAAGAATGCTTGCAGTGACACACGAGCAGCATCGCTGTTCAAGCCGTGCAAGTCTAGCTTTGCATCGATAGGCCAATGGTTGCGGCGTAATTTCCGCAAGGTCATGCGTGACAAACCATTGCTAAGATATTCGTTAGGGGGAATAAGGTCAAAGCTATCCGAAAGGATATCTGTGGTCAGGATGGCGGTATGCGACTCGTGCATGAAGGCACGTCTCGGTTCTGATTTGAGATTGACGCGATTAGGTGCGGGCAGGGGGGTGACACCAGTTAAGGCCGCGCGGAATAGTGCGGCCTCTTCATTTTCTTCTGCGTCTTGTGCGGACAATTACTTCTTGAGGTTTGCGAGGTACTTATCAGCATCCAGCGCTGCCATACAGCCCGTCGCCGCGCTAGTGACAGCTTGACGATAGATCTGATCCTGTACGTCACCCGCAGCGAATACGCCTGAGATGCTGGTTGCTGTTGCATTACCGTTAGAGCCGCCGCGAGTCTGGATGTAACCATTCAGCATTTCCAGTTGGCCCGCGAAAATATCGGTATTAGGTTTATGTCCGATGGCAATGAAGACACCTTGCAAAGCGATGTCTTGTTTTTCGCCGGATTGCACATTTTTGATACGCATACCGTTTACACCACTGGCATCGCCCAGGACTTCATCCAGAGTCTGGTTTAATTGCAGCGTGATCTTGCCTTCTTCGACCTTTTTCATCAAATGGTCGATCATGATGCGTTCTGCACGGAAGGTTTCACGTCTGTGAACCAAAGTTACGTGTTTGGCGATATTAGCCAGATACAAGGCCTCTTCGACCGCTGTATTGCCACCGCCTATGACCGCTACCTCTTGGTTGCGATAGAAGAATCCGTCGCAGGTTGCGCAACCCGAGACACCGCGGCCCATGAACGCCTCTTCTGAAGGCAAACCCAGATATTGAGCCGATGCACCTGTACAGATGATCAATGCGTCACAGGTGTAACTGCCTGCATCGCCGACCAATAGGAAGGGCTTTTGTTGCAGCTTGGCGGTATGGATGTGGTCGAACACCATTTGAGTGTTGAAGCGCTCAGCATGCTGCTGGAAGCGTGTCATCAGTTCTGGGCCCTGTACGCCCATTGCATCTGCAGGCCAGTTGTCTACCTCAGTGGTGGTCATCAGTTGACCGCCTTGCGCCATGCCTGTGATCAGTACTGGATTGAGGTTTGCACGCGCAGCATAGACTGCAGCTGTGTAACCTGCTGGACCTGAGCCCAAGATGATGAGAGGGTGGTGTTGTGTGGGATTAGACATGGTACTTAACCTTCTATTTTCAATTGAGGGCGGAATTTACCAGCAGATGAGGCAGGCTGTCGAGCTTCAGGTAGAATCCGTCTCCTATGAAAGCAATCCCTATCTGCGCTGTGGCGCTTTTTTATTGCTTGGTCGTTTCTGCGGTTCATGCCGTTGAGTTGCCAGGTATGCCTGAATTCATTGATGAAATGGTCGTTAAACACCAGTTCAAGCGTGATGAACTGAAAAATCTGTTCGACCACGCCCAGCATAAGCCCGAAATTATAGAGGCGATTACCAAGCCTGCGACTATTAAGCCCTGGGTGGAATACCGCGCTGCTTTTGTCAATCCTCAACGCGTCAAGTTGGGGGTGGCCTTCTGGGACAAATATCATCTCACCCTGCAAAGGGCGAGCAAGCAATATGGAGTCCCGGAAGAGATCATCGTCGCCATCATAGGCGTAGAGACGATTTACGGTCGGAACGCGGGTTCATTTCGCACTATCGATGCCCTGACAACTTTGGCCTTTGATTACCCGCGTCGCGCTCCTTTTTTTCGCAGTGAGTTGGAAAACTACCTGATATTGGCTCGCGACCAGGAATTCGATCTGTTAGCTGTGCGTAGTTCCTATGCTGGGGCGTTGGGCATCCCGCAATTCATGCCCAGCAGCTATCGCAACTATGCGGTCGATTACAACGGTAACCACACTATCGATTTGTTGCATGAAGATAGAGATGCCATCGGTAGTGTCGCGAACTACATGAAGGCTTATGGTTGGATTGCACATCAACCGGTGGCAGTGTTGGCCAAAGTCAGTGATCAATCTTGTATGGGGGATAGCCTGACACCGAGAACGGTTGCGCAATGGCAGGCTGATGGCGTGCATGCCGAGGGAGTGTCTAATACGGGTCTAAATGCCAGACTGGTGGATTTTACGATCTTGGATGGGAAGGAATTCTGGCTGGCATTCAATAATTTCGATGTCATTACCAAATACAACAACAGTGATTTCTATGCAATGTCAGTGTTGCAACTTGCAGAGGCCGTCAAGGCCGCACGCAAGCAGGCTTACTGAATTCGGCGCGCACCGTTGTAGGCTCTACGCCAATAGGGATTTTCCATCTCGTCTATGCGTACCGAACCACCGCTGCTGGGAGCATGGATGAAACTATCATTTCCCATATAGATACCCACATGTGAGAATTTTTTACGCAGTGTATTGAAGAACACCAGATCACCTGGTTGCAGATCATTTTTACTGACACTGATGCCGTGTCGACTGATCTCGTGGCTACTTCGGGGCAAAGAGATGCCTGCGACATGACGAAAAACGTGGCTCACCAGACCGCTACAATCAAAACCGCTGTCCGGGCTGCTGCCGCCGTAGCGATAGGGCACACCTATCATGCTATCTGCATAACGGGTGATGTCCGTGGAATCAAATGAGTACCGCGTAATGGGATCGCTCGCATACGCGCGTGGTTCGGGCGAAGAGCAAGCGGTCAGTAGGAAAATGACGAGCGTCAGGAAGAGTTTCATGGCTTGACTATAATGTATGCCGTTCAAGTTTGTAAATCCAAGGTGGAAATATGCGTAGTCTTTTGCTGGCTGTAATGTTGCTCTTGAATGGTCTTAATGTTGTGTGGGCCCAAGATATGGAGATCATTGAGCTCAAGCATCGCAGTGCCGATGAAGTCATGTCTATCATCCGCCCCCTGCTGGATGTGGATGGTTCCGTGAGCGGTATGGACTATCAGTTGATCGTGCGTACTTCGCCTCGGAATTTGGAGCAGATCAAGCAGGTATTACGCAGCATCGATACATCTCCGCGTCGCCTGCGTATCAGCGTCATTCAGGATGTGGACAGGGCGACATTGGCACGCATGACCGAACTATCTGGCTCGGTAGGGATCAGAAGTTCGGGACGTATCAGTGTGCCCGGTTCGGCCAATCAAAGCGGACTGAACATACAAGTTCAGCAGGGCAATGATAGGCTCAACGCACTTATCGATAGCAGCGAAGCGCGTAAACAAGACCACAAGACCCAGCAAGTGCAGGTCATCGAAGGTGGTCAAGCTTTTGTTCGGGTGGGGCAAAACGTGGCTGTGCCACAACGTCAGGTGATACAGCGTCCCTGGGGTGTCGAGGTGGTAGAGCAAACTCAGTTTCAAGAAGTCAGCAGCGGTTTTTATGTGCGTCCACGCCTGCGCGGCGATAACGTGACACTGCAGATCAACACTCAGAACGATTCCATTACATCCATGCAGGGTAACTACCCGCAGGCCGAGGTTCAACATGCAACTACCACGCTCAGTGGCCGCTTGGGCGAGTGGATGGAAATGGGCGGTGTCTCGCAACAGCAGGAAACTTCTGGAGGTACATTGTTGGGGCGGAATAATTCTAGTAGTAGCGAGCAGCGCAACATCTTTATCAAGGTGGAAGAGATCGTGCAATGAGGGTTAGCAGTACATGTTAAGCAAACTCAATCCCGTGCAACGCGCAGCGGCGACCTATTTGGATGGGCCATTGCTGGTGCTGGCCGGTGCGGGGAGCGGCAAGACCCGCGTCATCACGCACAAGATCGCTTATCTAGTGCAGGAATGCGGCTATGAGGCGCGCAATGTGGCTGCCATTACCTTCACCAACAAGGCCGCCACTGAGATGCGCGAACGCGTGGGCAGCTTGTTGCAGGGCAAGCAGGCCAAGGGGCTGGTGGTCAGCACCTTTCATTCCCTGGGTATGAACATCCTGCGTGCCGAGGGTGGCTTGTTGGGTTATAAGCCAAAATTCTCCATCCTTGATTCCAGCGATGTGTGGAAGATATTGAGTGAGTTGACCAACTCGGGTGATAAGCAGGAGTTGCGCGACTTACAGACGCAACTCTCGAATTGGAAGTCCGCCTTTATTGCACCGCACGAGGCACTTGAAAACGTTAAGAGCGAAGAAGAGAAGGTGCATGCACGCATCTATGGCCGTTATCAGGAGACTTTGCGCGCCTATCAGGCGGTGGACTTCGATGACCTCATTCATCTGCCGGTCGAACTGTTTAAACAACACCCTGAGGCTTTGTCACGCTGGCAACAAAAGCTGCGCTATTTGTTGATAGACGAATACCAAGATACCAACGACTGCCAATATAAACTGACCAAATTGCTGGCCGGTAAACGTGCCGCCTTCACTGCGGTGGGTGACGATGATCAAGCCATCTATGCCTGGCGTGGTGCGAGCATAGAGAATCTGCATAATTTGCGTAACGATTTTGGCAACCTCAAAGTCATCAAACTGGAGCAGAACTATCGCTCTTCGCAACGCATTCTTACCGTCGCCAACCATCTCATCAATCACAATACCAAAGTGTTCGAGAAGAAGTTATGGAGTGAGCATGGCATAGGTGACACGGTACGCATTTACGCCGCCAAAGATGATGAACATGAAGCTGAGAGCGTGGTGATGAAGCTGTTGGCGCATAAGTTCGAACATCGCACGCGCTACTCCGATTACGCCATTCTGTATCGTAGTAATTATCTGTCGCGGGTGTTTGAGGAGCAGCTACGCGCCCAGCGCATCCCCTATACGGTGAGTGGTGGTACATCCTTTTTCGATAAAGCCGAGATCAAAGACATCGTTTCTTATCTGCGTCTGTTGGCGAATACCGATGATGATCCCGCCTTCGTGCGTGCCATCACCACGCCCAAACGCGGCGTAGGTAATGCCACACTAGAAAAACTCGGCAGCTACGCGGGCATTCGCCATCTCAGTCTGTTCGCGGCAGCCTTCGAGCACAAGATGGAAGAACTGTTGTCACCGCAGCAGTATCAAGACCTAATGATGTTCTGCAATTTCATTAATCGCTTGCAAGAACGTGCCGATAAAGACCCGTGTGCCGAATTGCTAGATGAGTTGCTACGTGCAATCAATTACGAGGCTTGGCTGTATGACTCGCACGAGTCACGGCAGGCCGAAGGAAAATGGAAGAACGTGCAGGACTTCATCGCATGGATTAAACGCAAGGCTGAAGCTGATGAAAAGTCCTTGCTGGACATGGTGCAGACCATTGCGCTAATTAATATGCTGGAAGGTAAGGAGCAGGAGATAGATGCGGTGTCGCTGTCCACCTTGCATGCAGCCAAGGGCTTGGAGTACCCGCATGTATTCATCATCGGCGTGGAAGAAGACATCCTGCCTTTTCGTGAAAGCGACGAGAAGGGCATAGAGGAAGAGCGTCGTCTGATGTATGTGGGCATCACGCGTGCCGAGCGCAGTTTGCAGATTAGCTATTGCAATCGCCGCCGCCGCGGCAAAGATTGGTATGCCTGCGAACCCAGTCGTTTTCTGGACGAGATGCCAGAGCGCGAATTGACGTATGCGGGCGGACATGCCGAGGCTGTATCTACTGTGACTAAGAGTGAGGGCATGGACAAGCTGGCCAGATTGAAAGCAATGCTGAATAAAACCGAATGATTTAGGCAGAAATTCCGGATGGAGAATAAAGATGGCCGCTGATAAGTCCATGAGTGAAGAGAGTGGTGGCACACAGATCATCTTGGAAGAGGCGCATCTTCAAATCGCCGATATGGTGCAGCTACAGTCGCTGAGTAGCAGCGGAGATATGCGTTACTCGGTCCGTCTGATTGGTATAGCACGTGGTCGCAGTGTCATTGTGTCTACGCCGATGGAAGAAGGAAAGTATCTGTTGATGCGCGAGGGGCAGACTTTTGTGTTCAGAACCTTCTCGGGCAAGAGTGCCTTCGCCTTCCAAACCCAGCTGATTAAAAGTGCCAACACGCCTTATCCGCATCTGCATCTTTCCTACCCCAAACAAGTCAAATCATTGGTGGTGCGCAAAGGTGCGCGAGCTGCGGTACGACTGGTGGCGGCGATTACACGCTGCGAAGATCAGGCCATTCATGTGGCGGCGACCATTATCAATCTAAGCGTGGGCGGCGCAATGCTCACTGCTAAGAGTGCACCGGGTGTAAAAGGCCAACACATTGTGTTCAAATTCAAGGCGAAGATAGGCGAGATCGAGACTTTGTTTGAGTTGAAAGCCATCATACGATTGCTGCAACAAGAGCAAAGCGGCGAAACGGCGGAAGACATGTTGTATAACATAGGCTTGCAGTTCGTCGATATACGCCCCGAACAATCCATTCCTTTACTGGCCTTTGTTTATAACGAACTGCTGGAACAATCACAGAGCTATTGATGAACTCAGACAAGGAGTTGAGACATGCAGCCTTGGTGGCATTGGTGGAGACCGATGCCAGCATCAAAGCAAACAACGTTCGTGCACTAGCCCGTTGTTGGGCTGCGGGCGGGATGCGCTTGGATACGACTGCCGTCATCGTCGCACCGAACACTATTCCTGGTCGTCCGGCACGTCCCGAGCTGGTATTACCTAAAGATTTGAAGCACAGGTCTATGGTTACGCCAGAAGGGCGCGCCACCTTGATACACGCGATGGCACATATCGAATTTAATGCCATCAATCTGGCGCTGGATGCGGTGTGGCGTTTTACCGCCATGCCCGCTGACTACTACACCGACTGGCTAAGTGTGGCGGACGAAGAGGCGCAGCATTATTCGATGTTGGCTGCGCATCTCAATACTTTGGGCTATCACTATGGTGATTTCCCCGCACATAACAGCTTGTGGGAGATGGCTGAAAAGACGCGTGGCGATGTACTGGCGCGTATTGCACTTGTGCCCAGGACCATGGAGGCGCGTGGTTTGGACGCTACGCCCAAGGTGCGCGCTAAGCTGGCACAAGCGGGAGAAATCAGGGCGGCCGAGATTATGGATGTGATTTTGCGCGAAGAGGTTGGACATGTGAGTATAGGCAATCGCTGGTACGCCTATCTATGCGCGCAACGTGATCTGGAACCTGTCGCTACCTATGCCAAACTCGCTTTGCAATATGCGGCACCTGTGCCACGCGGCCCCTTCAATTTGGAAGCGCGTAGGGCGGCAGGTTTCAGCGAGGCAGAGTTGCAAGCATTAGGTTGAAAAACTGGTTTGCAGATTAAACCCCAAGTCAGTCTATCGTTTGACTATGTATTTGGCTCTGTTACTTGTCGGGCTTCTCAGGATAGTAGATGTCTTTGTCGAAATGGGTGACAGAGTCGGGGAGGGCGACGGCGAAGCCTGAAATGAATGCGCCAGTGAGCACGGATTCTATAGAGATGATGATGGGCAGGTAGTTCCAGTACACATTTTGCATGGTAAAGGCTGATTGAGTGCCGCTGGCGAGGATAATCCAACCGTTGACGATTGCGGAAAGTGTCATGGTCAAAGCGCCCATTGTATAGCCGTTCCAAATCACGAAGCCGAAGTAGTTGGGTTTGCCAAAGCGGTAAAACAAACGTAGTCCTAACCAGCTGGCTGCGATAGGCAGGGCGATCATCACCAGACCGATGTTGCCAAACACAATGAAGTTGTCGTGATGGTGGTAGAGCGAGCCTAACAAGATGCCGCTTAACATTAGGGTGGCGATCTGCCAGTCGAACATCAGAAAGCACAGCGTTGCGCCCAGCGGGTGCAGTTTTAGTCCTTCACGCACACCCACCGGAAAGAACCACAAAGCGGCCAGCCATATGGTCAGGCCGATCAGTGCGTTGAAGCGCACATGATTGCTTAGAAAACTCTTCCAAGGGGCGGTCCAGATGGCGCGCAATAGGATGAAGGCGAACAGATAGTTGCAGATCAACAAGCCATCGTTGCTAAAGATTTTAGAGTAGATTTCCATGTTGGCGATCAATGGAGTGCGTGTCGTTATGTCCTAATTGTGCCAGCTTTGCGCGTAAAAAAGTGAATTCATGTTGTGTAGGGTGATAGCGCTCATGGCACAATTACGAACTGCTTAAATTCCCCACGCGTAATCATGCTGAGTTACCGCCACGCTTTCCACGCCGGCAATCACGCCGATGTATTGAAACACTTTGTAGAGATGCAGTTGCTGCGTTATCTAGGACAAAAGGACAAACCCTATTGGTATATCGATACCCATGCCGGGGCGGGTTGCTACTCCTTGGATAGTGGTTATGCGACACAGAATGCCGAGTATGAAAGCGGCATTGCACGCTTGTGGAATCGCGACGATTTGCCTGTTGCCTTGGCAGACTATGTGGCGCTGGTGAAGGCGCTGAATAGTGACGGTCAGATGAGTTTATATCCAGGCTCGCCGCTAGTGGCGCTTGAAATTATGCGTGCACAGGACAAGTTGCGTCTATATGAGTTACATCCTACTGATTACGAAATATTGCAGGAGAACTTTGCTGGGCAGGGCTCGCAAGTGTTGATGTATCAAGCTGACGGATTTGGTGCGCTCAAGGCTTTGCTGCCACCTCCACCGCGCCGTGCGCTGGTGTTGATTGATCCCCCCTATGAAGAGAAGCAGGATTACCAGCGTGTGGTGACGGCTTTGGGCGAGGGCCTGGACCGTTTCGCCAATGGCGTGTATGCAGTCTGGTATCCGCAGTTACAGCGTTCTGATGCGCAACAACTGCCTGAGAATCTCAAGCATCTGCCGGTCAAGAGTTGGCTACATGTTGCGCTTACCGTGCAGCAGCCGAGTGCGGAAGGCTTTGGTATGCATGGCAGTGGGATGTTCATTCTTAATCCGCCCTGGACCTTGCATGGTGTATTACAGGAAGTTATGCCTTATTTGAGCAAGCATCTGGCTCAGGATGTGCATGCGCATTACACCTTGGAGTCCAGCGAGGATTAGCTTTTCATTGCAAGGCTGGACACGGCAGCTATAGTCGCGAGCTTGAGTATAATCATCGCGTTTTTTGCTTTCAGTTTCTCTTTTCTTTACACACATAACAACATCAGGAGATAGGTATGTCAGCTACGCATTCATGGAGTTTTTTCCGCGCAGGCGGTTTCGATCAGGTGCAACTGGATAAGGGCGCTGATCTGTTGGCACTCAAAGAGCTGGATCAGAAGTTGTGGGTGGCGTTGAGTTGCCCGACACGTGGCATCGAGTTCGATAACAAGACGCTGGACATGATAGACAGTGATAGTGATGGTCGTGTTCGCGCGAACGAAGTGCTGGCTGCTATCTCATGGGTGGGTGGATTGCTTAAGGATGCTGATGTACTGGTGCGAGGCGCCGACAAGTTGTCCCTCAACGATATCGACGACAGCACTGAAGAGGGCAAGCATGTTCTGTCTTCAGCGCGTCACATCCTTAAAAGTCTGGGTAAGCCCGATGCTCTGGAAATCTCTTTGGCTGATATGGCGGACATCGAGAATTTCGTCGCTGCCTTGCGCTTTAACGGCGATGGCGTAGTCGCTGCCAAACAGATAGACGATGCGGCGGTTAGGGCAACTGTCGAAGATGCAATGAAGTGCATGGGCTCGCTAGTGGATATGTCCGGCGATGCAGGTATCGATGCCAATTTAAGCGAAAAATTCTTTGCTGAGTTGGGTGCGTATTCGGACTGGTACAAGACGGTTACTGGAACGGCAATGCTGCTGGGGGATGCGACAGAAGAGGCTGCCGCTGTTTTCAACGCTGTGCGTGCCAAGTTGGACGATTACTTTACACGTTGCCAGCTGGCTGCTTACGATGCGCGTGCCGCCGAACCCCTGAGTCGTGCGACGGCTGACTATCAGCAACTGGCGGCCCTGAGTCTATCTGCAAAAAACGCCGAGATTGAAGGTTTCCCGCTCGCCACCATTGCAGCGGATAAAGCATTGCCATTGCGTAGCGGACTCAATCCGGTCTGGGCTGCGCGTGTTGCTGCCTTGCAAACGAAAGTGCTGATCCCGTTGTTGGGTGACAAAGCCGGCTTGTCGGCGGCTGACTGGCAGTCGGTATGCGAACGCTTCAATGCCTACGCTACATGGCAAGCCAATAAGCCGGAGACTTCCGTCGCTTCCTTGGGCATGGACAGGATTACCCAATTGTTGGCAGGCAATCATCAGGCTGCGATTAACGACCTGATCGCTCAAGACAAGGCAGTCGAGACGGAAGTGAAGGCAATCCGTTCGGTGGAGAGACTGCTGCGCTACAACCGGAATCTGTATCTGTTGGTGAACAACTTCATTTCATTCCGTAACTTCTACACTGGCAAAGACAAGGCAATCTTCCAAGTCGGCAGCTTGTACTTGGATGGTCGTAGTTGCGAGCTATGCATCAAGGTCGATGATGTGGGCAAACATGCCAGTTTCGCGAATATGGGTGGTATCTGTCTGGTGTATTGCGAATGTACGCGCAATGCGGGTAAGGAGAAAATGAACATCGCTGCGGCTTTCACTTCAGGCGATGCAGATTTTTTGATGGTAGGACGTAACGGTGTGTTTTATGACCGTGCCGGTCGCGACTGGGACGCCAACATCGTACGCATCATAGATAACCCCATCAGTCTGCGTCAGGCCTTCTGGTCACCCTACAAGAAACTGGTGAAGATGATTAGTGAACAGATACAGAAGCTGGCTGCCTCCAAGGCCAATGCTGTTGATGCAAAATTGGCCAGCGGCGCAGTGGAGCATGGTAAGTCGGTTGCCGCACCGGCAGCAGCCAAGCCAGCTTTCGATGTGGGTAAATTTGCCGGTATATTTGCTGCGATTGGTCTGGCGATAGGCGCGATAGGCGGTATCTTGGCCTCAGTGGTGGCGGGCATGTTGAGCCTTAAGTTCTGGCAAATGCCTTTGGCCTTGGTCGGTATGATGTTGCTAGTATCAGGACCTGCCGTGATCTTGGCATGGTTCAAATTGAAGAACCGCAATCTGGCGCCTATCTTGGATGCCAATGGTTGGGCAATCAATGCGCGCGCCAGGATCAATATTCCATTTGGTACTTCTCTCACAGGACTGGGGACTCTGCCAGCAGGCGCGCGCCGCTCACTGGCCGATCCTTACGCAGATAAAAAATCTTTGTGGCCGTTCTATGTCATCATTGCATTGGGCATCTGCTCGGTGGGTGTGTTGTGGTATTACGGTTTCTTCGGTCATACCTCTCCATGACAATTGCGCTGGGTTGTAGGCAGTGTCCTCGTCTTGCGACCTTTTTGGATGAGGTCAAGGTCGAGCATCCTGCCTATTTTGCCTTGCCCGTGCCTTCATTCGGTGTGGCGGGCACGCCCTTTCTGATGGTGGGGTTGGCACCAGGTATGCACGGCGCGAATCGTACTGGCAGACCCTTCACCGGTGATTATGCCGGTGATCTGCTATATGGCACTTTGCACAAGTTCGGCTTTGCGACCAGCCCCCGTCCGCTGAATGACGCGGGCGAGGCGAATGCGGAGTTGAGCTTGATTGGCTGCCGCATTACCAATGCAGTGCGCTGTCTGCCGCCGCAGAATAAGCCTGAGACCAGCGAGATTAAGCAGTGCAATGGATATCTCACACAGGAGCTTGCTTTGCTTCCGCAGGGTGCGGCAATCATGGCTTTGGGTACCATCGCGCACAATGCGGTGCTAATGGCCTTGAAATGCCGCAAGTCTGAATATGTTTTCGGACATGCTGCGCGTCATCAATTGCCTAACGGCGCGACTTTGTTTGATAGTTATCATTGTAGTCGCTACAACACCCAGACCAAACGCCTGACCACAGCCATGTTCGAGGATGTGATCGGGAGCGTCTCCGCACATCTTGGCAACTGAACCTTTCGATCCCAAAGCGATACTCGCCAGCTTGCCGCTGTTGCCTGGCGTATATCGCTATTTCGATAAGCAGGGCAATGTTTTGTATGTGGGTAAAGCCAAGCAATTAAAGAAGCGCGTTTCTTCGTATTTCCAAAAGACCAATATTTCGCCCCGGATTCGGTTGATGGTGTCGCATATCGCGAGCATAGAGACCACGGTGACACGCTCCGAAGCGGAGGCCTTGCTGCTGGAGAATAATCTCATCAAGTCGCTCAAACCGCGTTACAACATCCTGTTTCGCGACGACAAGTCCTATCCTTATATTGTGCTTACGGGCCAGGAGTTTCCGCGACTGACTTATTTTCGAGGTACGCCGAATCGTCAGCATCAATACTTTGGGCCGTACCCGAATGCCCAAGCCGCCAAGGACAGCAGCCAGTTGTTGCAGAAGATCTTCCGCATACGCACCTGCGAAGACAGTGTGTTTAACAATCGCACCCGTCCCTGTTTGCTGCATCAGATCCATCGTTGCACCGCACCCTGTGTGAATCTTATCAGCAAGGAAGACTATCAGGCCGATATACGCAATGCCGTGTTGTTGTTAAACGGCAGGCATCAGGAGGTCGAGCAGACCTTGCGTGCGGCGATGGAGCAGGCTGCAGAGTCTATGCATTATGAGCAGGCCGCCGTGTTACGCGATCAGTTACGCGATCTGCATGTGGTACAGCAAAAACAATTCGTGGAGTCGACCGGCAACACCACCGATGCCGACATCATCGCGGTGATGCAATTGGACGAAACTGTGTGTGTCAATCTGGCGATGATGCGCGGTGGTCGTCATTTGGGTGACAAGAGCTTTTTCCCCGATCATGCGGAAGGGCTGACGCTGCCAGAAGTGCTGTCTGCCTTTATCGCACAGCATTATCTAAGCCGCGGCGTGCCGTCCATATTGCTCGTGAACCTTGAATGTGTGGACGATGCTTTGGTTGAACTCCTCAGCGAACAGGCAGGGCGTAATGTGCGCATCGCACTTCCCCAATCTGGCGATAAGAAGCAATGGCTGGAGATGGCCGAGAAGAATGCGCTATTGGCGTTGCAGCAGCGTGCTATGCAGCAGGGCGGGCAGCAGTTGCGCCTAGATACTTTGCGCGAATTGGTGGGTTTGCCAGATATGCAACGCATCGAGTGCTTCGATATCAGCCACACCATGGGCGAGGCGACCCAAGCTTCTTGTGTGGTCTACGAAGATTTGGATATGCGTTCCGCGCAATACCGCCGTTACAACATCACAGGAATTACGCCGGGTGATGACTACGCTGCGATGCGTCAGGCATTGACGCGGCGCTATGAGAAGTTGGCGGCAGGTGAGGGTGCACGCCCCGATCTGGTGTTGATAGACGGTGGTTTGGGGCAGCTACATATCGCGATGGATGTGATGCACGAATTGGGGCTGAACGATCTTGCACTGGTTGGTGTTGCCAAAGGCGTGGAGCGTAAGGTCGGCATGGAGCAATTGATTTTTCCAGACCGTGATGCGATACGACTGTCCGGTGACAACCCAGCTTTGCACCTTATACAGCAAGTGCGCGATGAGGCGCATCGCTTCGCTATCACCGGTCACCGTGCCAAGCGCGGCAAGGCGCGCATGGTCTCTAGCTTGTCGGAGATTGCTGGCGTCGGCGATAAACGCAGGCGCAATTTGCTGACGCATTTTGGTGGATTGCGCGAGATACAGCAAGCGAGCGTTGAGCAATTGTGTCAGGTCGATGGGATCAGCAAGGCGCTGGCGGAGAAGATCTATCAACAATTACATTGAGATTTTATGAACATATTGTTGCTGAAACGAATTGGCAGCGGCTACACTGAGGTTATTCGCCAGTCAATGCGACAATGCTGGCTGCCTAAGCAAAACTAAAAATTTTAATTAAATGCAATATAACATTCCTAATCTACTGACTTGGTTGCGTATTCTGCTGATACCGGTGTTCGTCTCGGTGTTCTATCTCTCGGATCATACGATCAGTCCGCACTACAAAAATCTGTTCGCCACCTCGGTGTTCATGCTGGCGGCTATGACCGATTGGTTGGATGGCTATCTGGCGCGCAAACTTGATCAGATGTCTGCCTTTGGTGCTTTTTTGGATCCGGTTGCGGATAAATTGATGGTCGCTGCGGCATTGCTGCTATTGGTCAAACTCGGGCGTGCGGATGCACTGATAGCCTTCATCATCATCGGTCGCGAGATCACCATCTCTGCTTTGCGCGAATGGATGGCCAAAGTGGGGGCAAGTAAGAGTATTGCAGTGTCTATGTTGGGCAAAATCAAGACAACATTCCAGATGCTAGCCTTGCTTATGTTGCTCTACCACGAGCCGTTGTTGGGTATGGATATTCAATTTTTGGGTGAGTTGCTGTTGTATCTCGCCGCATTGTTGACGCTCTGGTCTATGGGTTATTACCTGATGCGCGCAATGCCGCAACTAAAAAAATCCTGATCACAAAATACTTTCTACATGCCAGTTTTACGGAAATCCAGTTCCGCAAAACTGGTGTGTTTGTATTTTTATCGACACGTAAAATGTGTGCATAAAAATTATTAAAAGAAATCTCAAAAAATAATTGCATTAGCTGCGAACATCTATATAATGCGCAGCCTTCGGGGTGTAGCGTAGCCTGGTAGCGCGCCTGCTTTGGGAGCAGGATGTCGGGAGTTCGAATCTCTCCACCCCGACCAGGTTTTTAGTAGTTTTTCAATTCCCAGAAAAGAATTGTGCCCGTAGCTCAACCGGATAGAGCACCAGCCTTCTAAGCTGGGGGTTACAGGTTCGATTCCTGTCGGGCACACCAGTGTCTGTACAGTAGCAAGCTTCAACGGTGGCTGTAGCTCAGTTGGTAGAGTCCAGGATTGTGATTCCTGTTGTCGTGGGTTCGAGCCCCATCAGCCACCCCAGATAATCAAGCACTTAGTCAGCAATGGCTAGGTGCTTTTTTCATCTATAGCCCAATTTCAAAACACTGGTCCATTATTTTTACCGTTCCGTATAATTCAAATATCCTGCTATCGCACTAGCCTCTGCATATATGGGCAAGTTTCGGTGTCAGTTGTGTTTTAATAAAACCGTTTGGAACGGAAATATCTAACTTTTATGAGTGCTTATATCCAGTGAAAATCGGCTACTCAGACCAAGCATTTTTTGTATTGTCTGTCTCGCGGGCGCATCTATGATCAGAAGACCTAGCATCCAGCAGCAGATGGCGTTGATAACGTTGATACCGTTATTGATATTGACCATTTGCCTGGAATTCTTCCTGTTGCACGGTCGCTTTGCCGATCTGGATCAGAGTCTGATGGAGCGCGGCAAATTGATTGCCCGGCAGATAGCTTCGGGCAGTGAGTATGGTGTTTTCACCAATAATCAGGAATTTCTCAGGATGATCGCTAACGGCAGTCTGCGTGAGTCGGATGTGCGCGGAGTGGCGATACTAAACGCGTCATCAGAGACTTTACTAACCGTGGGCAGTATGACGGCGGCGAAGTTGGATAGGAATGACGATGCCAAAGTGGCGCAGCAAACTGGCAAACAGTTGACTTTTGCAAGATGGGTAGACGTGATTCCATTTGGCGGTGTGAATGATACGAATCCTATCAAAATTTCAGATCAGAGCCTCTGGTTGTATCAACCCATCGTACCTACCCAAGTCGCAGTTGATGATCTGGACATCGGAGAGCCCGCCAAGCAGATTGGCGCCGTGATCGTCGAGATGAGTAAAGCGCATACGGAGCAGGATAAAATCGAAATTTTGATCGTGGCATTAATTGGTACGACACTGTTTTTGATGATTGCGCTGTATCTGATCTATAGAGCTAGTTTGAGTATTACGCGACCTATCCATTTAATGAGTCAAGCTGTAGAGAAGATCGCCAAGGGTGATTTGAGCACCAGAACGAAGTTCTACACCAATGTGGTTGAGCTAAGTACGCTCGCACATGGTCTAAACGAGATGAGTGTGGAATTGGAGCAGGATCGCGAGATCTTGCAGCAGCGTATCGATCAGGCGACGCAGGCCTTGCGCGAGAAAAAAGATGAGGCGGTGCTCGCCAATCAAGACAAGAGCCGATTTCTCGCCGCTGCCAGTCATGATTTAAGGCAACCCTTGCATGCGTTGGGTCTGTATGTCGCGGAACTTCGTCGCCAGTTGAACTCTTCATCTCAGCAGCATCTGGTTGAGCAAGTAGAACAGTCGGTAGATGCGCTGGTTACTTTATTGAATGCACTGTTGGATATCTCCAAGCTGGATTCTGGTGGTGTGATCCCGCAGTACCAGCCATGTGCGATTTCAACCATCATCAGTCGAGTCGCCGCTGATTACCATATGTTGGCGGCGATCAAAAACGTCAAACTGGTGGTGCGTACTTCTAATCTGTATGTGGATAGCGATCCGATTCTGTTGGAGCGTATTCTGATGAATCTGGTCAGTAATGCAATCCGTTACAGCCATCCGAATGGGATTGTGATGATTGCCTGTCGCAAACGCGGCAACCAGTTGCGTATTGAGATCAGAGATAACGGTATTGGTATCGCGCAGGAGGATCAAGTAAATATCTTTAATGAGTTCTTCCAAGTCTCCAAGCCGCAATTGGACAGTAGCAAGGGGCAGGGCTTGGGCTTGGCCATCGTGGATCGGTTGGTGAAGTTGCTGGGTTTGGGAATAGAGCTGAAATCCACGCCTGGGTGTGGCTCCATGTTTGCACTACAAGTACCTATCAATACTGAGTTGCGTAAATTGTCGGATAGCGGAAAGTATCCTGCGCTTAGTTCGGTAATGCCCGGCGAAAAGCTGCCATTGCAAGGTAAGTCAGTGTTGGTTATAGATGATGATGAATTGGTGTTGGCCAGCACTGCCACCATATTGGCTTCCTGGGGTGGTGCAGTGGAGTCGGCCACTAATCTTGATCGTTTGCAGGAGTTGTTGTCGGAGGGGACAGTATGGGACCTCATTATCAGTGATTACCAATTGGCGGACGATGAAACAGGTATGGATGTAATCGCGATGGTGCGCAGGCATAACAGCAGTCAGACGCCCGCCATTTTGATCAGCGGCGATACCAGTACAGACTTATTGCAACTGGCCAATGCGGCGGGTCATCATTTGATGCACAAGCCGGTCAAGCCCGCCAAGTTGCGCTCATTGGTGATGTTTCTATTGAGCGAATCAAGCTCGGCTTGAGGGTGCGAGTAGCAGAAATAGGCTAGGGCGTTTGTTGAGTTCTGGTGCTGGACGGCGTTTCCATTGTGCAATGCTGAGCGTGGTAATCTGCTCGCCGGCAAGGGTGATATCAGTCGCTACGCAGAGCAAGGTTTGGGGCTGGCAAGTTGCTAACAGCGCGGTGTGCATACGCTCATTGCGGTAAGGTGTCTCTATGAACATCTGCGTCTGGTTGCGCTTAGCAGATTCAGCTTCCAAATTTACGATGGCTTTCTTGCGCTCTGTTTCATCTATAGGCAGATAGCCTTGGAAAGCGAAGCATTGTCCATTCAAGCCAGAGGCCATTAAGGCCAATAAAATGGATGAGGGGCCGACTAGCGGCACTACGCGTATCCCTTTGCGATGAGCGAGATTGACCAAGTCGGCGCCAGGATCGGCGATTCCAGGGCAGCCTGCTTCGGAAATCACGCCCAAATCATGTCCTGCCAATAGTGGGGCGAGCAAAGATTCTAATTCGCCGGGCGCGGTATGTTGGTTTAAATTGCTGAAATGCAGCGACTGTATCGGCTGCTCGTGTTTAAGCGCAGACAGAAACTGGCGCGAGGTCTTGGTTTGTTCTACCACGTAATAGCTTAGATGACGGGCGATATTGATGACATGGCTGGGTATGACATGTTCGACAGGACTGTCGCCCAAGGTGCAGGGAATGAGGTACAGCGTGCCTTTGGTCGTGCCTGATGCGGGTGGTGTAAGCTTCATAATTCAAAAGGGTGTCAGGTTCTCATTGCGCAACATGGCGAGTAGCAATATTAAAGGCAGGCCGACCAGTGCGTTGGGGTCGTCGCCACGCATAGAGGACATCAGGGCGATACCCAAGCCCTCAGATTTCGCACTGCCCGCGCAGTGATATGGTTGCTCTTTGAGCAGATAGGCTTCTATTTCAGCATCGCTCAATTCACGCAAGGTCACATCGTTCTCGGCCACTTCAGTCTGCATGTTGCCAGTTTTACTGTTATATAAGGTCAGTGCCGTATAGAAGCGGGTGGTCTTGCCACGCATATTTTGCAATTGCCGAACTGCGTTGTCGTGGTTCATGGGCTTGCCCAACTGTTCGGCGCCTAATAGGGCTACCTGATCTGAGCCTATGATCAGTGCATCTGGATAGTCAGAGGCGACGGCGCGCGCTTTGAGTTGGGCTAGGCGTACGGAGGTCGCACGTGCGGATTCCCCAGTTAAGGGCGTTTCGTCGACGTTTGGGGCTGCGGTGACGAAGGGGATTTGTAGTCTTTTAAGTAGTTCGCTACGGTAGATTGAGGTAGAGGCCAAGACAAGCAACTGAGAATTCAAGAATTTTCCTTAGGATTTTTGACACAAGAGGGCGAAAAATATATCATGCGCGCCTCATGCATGCACGGCCTTTCATAGATAGTCTAGATTTTGCCAGAAATGGCCAGCAAATTAGCGGTGAAGTGCTTGTTGCTGAATTGTCGCGTTTGGCAGATTTGCTGAGCGATACAGAGGGTAAGTTAAGTTATAAGATATTGGGCGGAGTGGATAAATTTACTATTCCGTATCTTTCTCTGGATGTATCCGGAGTCTGTCATCTGGTGTGTCAGCGTTGTATGCAGAGTATGGATTTTGAGGTTGTGGTGTCGACCTCTGTGCAGTTGCGGGATCAGGCTGGCTTGGATCAGTTGGATAAAAACGAAGTCGAAGAAGAGTTCGAAAGTATCCTTGCTGAGGCGCAACTGGATGTATGGCACCTGTTGGAAGATGAGATTTTGCTGAGTTTGCCCTTTGCATCCAAGCATGCTGTTGGGATGTGTCAGGCGGTAGATGAGGCAGGAAAGCGGCAGGAGGAGTCACATCCTTTTGCCGCATTGGCAAAATTAAAGCGTTAACGACCTTAACGTTATTTTGAGTTTTAACTAGGAGTATCAGCATGGCAGTTCAACAAAATAAAAAGTCCCCATCTAAACGTGGTATGCACCGCGCGCACGATTTCTTGACAAACCCATCGATCGCAATCGAGCCAACTACAGGCGAGACACATTTGCGCCACCACATCAGCCCAACCGGTTTCTATCGCGGCAAAAAAGTAGTTAAGACTAAAGGCGAATAAGCATTTTAGTGACGCAGCCGGTCCGTAGATCGGCTGCGTTTTCTTTTCTATTTTTTGCTTAGGGTCGCTTAGTGGACGTTACATTAGCAATAGATGCAATGGGTGGTGATCACGGTCCTTCGGTCACGATTCCCGCAGCAATTGAATATCTGAAACACTCACCCGGCGATACCATCGTGTTGGTCGGCATTCCCGATGCCATCGAGGCCGAGTTGCGCGCCATGGGCGCGCAACTCGGTTCGCATTTGCGCGTCCATGCTGCCAGTCAGGTGGTGGCGATGGATGAGTCGCCTCAGTCCGCATTGCGCGGCAAGAAGGATTCTTCCATGCGCGTCGCCATCAACCTGGTTAAATCCGGTGAGGCTGGGGCCTGCATCAGTGCCGGTAATACTGGCGCTCTGATGGCGACCGCACGTTATGTGCTTAAAACCCTGCCCGGTATCGATCGCCCTGCAATCGCTTCATTCCTGCCAACTAACAAGGGGCAGGTGTGTATGTTGGACCTGGGTGCCAATACTGATTGCACGGCCGAACACCTGCTGCAATTCGCTTTGATGGGTTCCACGCTGGTCAGTGCCTTGGAGCATAAAGAAAATCCAAGTGTGGGTCTTTTGAACATCGGTAGCGAAGAAATTAAGGGTAATGAGGTGGTCAAGCAGGCTGGTGTGATGTTGCAGGCGAGTGATTTGAATTTTTACGGCAACGTGGAAGGCAATGACATTTTCTTGGGTGTCACCGATGTCGTCGTGTGTGATGGCTTCGTCGGTAACGTGGCGCTCAAAACTGCCGAAGGCGTGGCCAAGATGATGGGCGGCTTCCTGCGCGAAGAGCTTACCCGCAATATTTTCACCAAGCTGGGCGCTTTGTTATCCATTCCCGCATTGAAAGCCTTCAAACACAGACTGGATCACCGCCGTTACAATGGCGCGAGTTTCCTCGGTCTTAAGGGTATCGTCGTGAAGAGTCACGGTTCAGCGGATGTTTACGCCTACCTGTGTGCCATCGAGCGTGCAGCCGAAGAGGCGCGTGGCGGCATGTTGCAGCACATCAGTGAGCATATTGAAAAGTGGCATCATCAGCGTCAAAACTCTGAGCAAGGAGCGGCTTAAATGTACTCACGCATCACAGGAACAGGCAGTTATTTGCCCGCCAGGACGCTTAGCAACTACGATCTGGAAAAAATGGTCGAAACCACGCATGATTGGATCGTCAGTCGTAGTGGTATCCATGAAAGACATTTCGCGGCCGATGATGAGCTGACTAGCGATTTGGCTTATCACGCTAGCGTCAAAGCGATAGAGGCAGCTGGGATAGCAGCCAACGACATTGATTTGATCATTGTCGCAACCACCACGCCGGACCATATTTTTCCCAGCACCGCATGTGTATTGCAGGACAAGCTAGGCATCACCAGCGGTGGTCCTGCATTCGATATGCAGGCTGTGTGCGGTGGCTTTGTGTTCGCTATGAATACCGCCGATATGTACATTCGCTGTGGTCAGGCCAAGACAGTCTTGGTCGTTGGCGCTGAAGTGCTGTCGCGTATCTTGGATGTGCAGGACAGAACCACTTTCGTGTTGTTTGGCGATGGCGCGGGCGCGGTGATCATGCAAGCCAGTGAGATACCTGGCATTATCGCAGCCAAGCTGCACTCCGACGGCAGTCAGCGTCATATGCTCAAAGCTGAAGGCAATATTCGCAATGGCGAGATCGAGGGTAGTCCTTTCATCAAGATGGATGGTCCTGCGGTATTCAAATTCGCCGTTAACAACCTCAGTCGTGTGGTCGAGGAGTTGCTGGAGGAGCATCAATTGCCGGACACCATCATCGATTGGCTGGTGCCACATCAGGCCAATATCCGCATCATGGAAGCAACCGCCAAAAGACTGGGCTTGAGCTTGGATAACGTGGTGGTGACCGTGGCTAAGCACGGCAATACTTCGGCGGCCTCTATTCCCTTGGCACTCGATGTTGCGGTGCGCGATGGCCGTATCAAAGCGGGTCAGCACATCCTGATGGAAGCGATCGGTGGTGGCTTCACTTGGGGCGCTCTGCTGGTACGCTGGTAGGACAAGTTGGTAGTCGTTGTTCCTATGTCGCTCGTAGTGAATACATCTCCGCGACCAAACAAACTAACGACTATCGTCTATCAACTAACGACTACAAAATTATGACTAAATTCGCTTTCGTATTCCCCGGTCAGGGTTCCCAATCTCGCGGCATGATGGACGGTTACGCAGACTTCTCTGCAGTCCGCGACACTTTTGCAGAAGCTTCCGATGTGCTCAAGCAAGACCTCTGGCAGTTAACCGCCGAAGGGAGTGATGCAGAGCTGAATGCCACAGTGAACACACAACCGATTATGCTGACAGCAGGTGTGGCGGTATACCGTGCTTGG
Organism: Gallionellaceae bacterium; assembly: GCA_027448945.1. GTDB lineage: Bacteria > Pseudomonadota > Gammaproteobacteria > Burkholderiales > Gallionellaceae > Gallionella. The sequence continues at coordinate 49,738 of DAIDMQ010000005.1, read as the reverse complement.
CAATCTCAAAATGGCGCAATACCAACCATGATGGCGGGACATAGTTTGGGTGAATACACTGCGCTGGTTGCAGCGGGTGCTTTGAGTTTTGCTGATGCATTGCCTTTGGTGCGTTATCGTGCGCAGTGTATGCAAGCAGCCGTACCCGAGGGCGTGGGTGGCATCGCGGCGATTTTGGGATTGGATGATGAGGTGATACGCGCCGTGTGTGCTGAAGGTGCACAAGGCCAAGTGTTGGAAGCAGTCAACTACAACTCGCCTGGACAAATCGTCATCGCGGGTGACCGTGCTGCAGTAGAGCGCGGTATGGAACTGGCCAAGAGCAAAGGTGCAAAGCGCGCCATTATGCTACCTATGAGCGTGCCTTCGCATTGCAGCTTATTAAAAGGCGCGGCGGAACAATTACGCGCTTATCTGACTGATGTGTCTGTTAACGCGCCTGCTGTGCCCGTGTTGCATAACGCGGATGTCGCATCATATAGCGATGCCGCCGCAATCAAAGACGCGCTTGTACGCCAATTGTATTCACCGGTACGTTGGGTCGAAACAGTACAAGCGTTTGGTAAACAAGGCATCACGCATAATGTCGAATGCGCGCCAGGCAAGGTTCTTGCAGGACTTAATAAACGTATCGACACCAATCAGCAAGCTTCAGCCATCAACGATGGCGCGGCATTGACATTAGCTTTGACGACCTTCGCATAATTCACCGCGACTTGAATAAGGGACAATAAATGACACTACAAGGACAAATCGCACTGGTAACCGGTGCTTCACGCGGCATCGGTCAGGCCATCGCTTTGGAGCTGGGCAAGCAGGGTGCGACCGTGGTCGGTACTGCGACCAGTGAGAAGGGCGCGCAAGCAATCAGCGAATATCTAGCCGCAGCTGGCGTCAAGGGCGCGGGTTTTGCACTAAACGTCAACGATGCCGCTCAGACCGAACAAGTACTGGGTGAGTTGCGTAAACAATTCGGCGAGATATCCATCTTGGTCAATAACGCCGGTATCACCCGCGACAATCTGTTGGCGCGTATGACAGACGATGAGTGGGATGATGTGCTGACGACCAACCTCAAGTCGGTATTTCGCATGAGCCGCGCAGTGTTGCGCGCCATGATGAAGGCTCGTGGTGGTCGCATCATCAGCATCGCATCTGTAGTCGGTAGCATGGGTAACGCTGGTCAGAGCAATTACTCTGCATCTAAGTCCGGGATGATGGGTTTTACCAAATCTTTGGCGCAAGAGATCGGTAGTCGTAACATTACCGTCAACTGCGTCGCACCCGGTTTCATCGACACTGACATGACGCATGCATTAGGCGAAGAGCAGCGTGCCAAATTGGTTGAACATGTGCCATTGAAACGTCTGGGTCAGCCTCAAGACATCGCTGCTGCTGTTGCATTCTTGGCAGGCCCAAGTGCTGCGTATATCACCGGCGTTACTTTGCATGTCAATGGCGGCATGTACATGGAATAAGCGTAACTTCTAGTTTGAAAAAAGTCGTCATCTTTGGTGTGGGTCTGATAGGAGGCTCGTTCGCACTGGCCTTGCGTCAGGCCCACGCTGTGTCCGAAGTGGTTGGTTTTGGACGCAGTCCTGCTACTTTGCTGCAAGCGCAACAACTGGGCATCATCGATCGCATCGGTATAGATGTTGCGCAGGAAGTCGGCGATGCAGACTTGGTGTTGTTGGCAACGCCAGTTGGACAAATGGCTGAGATTATGCAACGTATCGCACCGCATCTTGGCTCGCATACGCTGGTCAGTGACGGAGGCAGCACCAAGTGTGATGTGGTCGCTGCGGCACGAGCATTCTTGGGCGATAAGATTGCCCAGTTTGTTCCAGCGCATCCTATCGCAGGTGCTGAACAGAGTGGAGCCGCCGCCGCCCGCGCTGAACTCTATGTGGATAAAAAAGTAGTTTTGACCCCCTTGCCTGAAAACAGCGCTGCGGCAGTCGCTCAAGTGCGTCAGGCATGGGAAGCTTGTGGAGCTAAGGTCAGCGAACTGACTGCGCAGGAACATGATCAAGTGTTCGCTTCTGTGAGTCATCTGCCACATCTACTTTCGTTTGCGCTGGTGCACGATCTGTCGCAGCGCGATAACCGTGACGTACTGCTGTCATTTGCTGCGAGCGGTTTCCGTGATTTCACTCGTATAGCTGCGAGTTCTCCAGAAATGTGGCGCGACATATGTCTATCCAACCGCGATGCACTGATGCAAGAGCTGATGCAATATGCGCAAGAGTTGCATGTGCTGTATCAGGCATTGGAACAACGCGATGCCGATACATTGGAAGACGTGTTCAGCGAAGCACGCAAAGTGCGTAGCAACTGGACCCAACAATAAGGTAATGCCGCATTGCGGCTTTAAGACATGACTCACAAATCTCTTTATCTCCCTCCATTAATCTCAGCTCAGGGTACGGTGCAATTACCGGGCTCCAAGAGCATCTCCAATCGTGTGCTGTTGCTGGCTGCACTGGCGCAAGGTACGACTGAGGTGCGCGATCTGCTGCAATCAGATGACACTGACCGCATGCTTGATGGCCTGCAGACCTTGGGTGTCAAAGTTTTGTCATTAGGTGATAACGCCTATCGTGTGACAGGTTGTGGCGGTGACTTTCCTGTTCGTGGAGCTGCGCTGTTCTTGGGGAATGCTGGCACGGCATTCCGCCCGTTGACGGCGGCACTCGCTTTGTCCGGCGGTCATTACACGTTGACAGGTGTGGCGCGTATGCATGAGCGCCCGATACGTGATCTGGTGGATGCCTTGCGTGGTTTGGGCGCCAATATCGATTACACCGGCAATGATGGTTACCCACCTTTAGAGATATTCCCCGCAACATTGAGTGGTGTATCGCGCGTCGGCGTGCGTGGCGATGTTTCCAGTCAATTTCTCACAGCCTTGTTGATGTCGCTGCCCTTGCTGAAATCCACCGTGACCGTGGAGGTGCAGGGTGAGCTGATCTCCAAACCATATATCGAAATCACCTTGGCGATGATGGCTAGATTTGGCGTGACGGTACAGCGCGATGCTTGGCGCAGTTTTACAGTCACTGCAGGCAGCCGTTATGTCGCACCTGAAATAGTCTATGTCGAGGGCGATGCGTCTTCCGCTTCATATTTCCTCGCTGCAGGTGCAATTGGCGGTGGACTATTGCGCATAGAAGGCGTGGGCAGTGACAGCATACAAGGCGATGTGCGCTTCGCTGAAGCCTTGAGTCTGATGGGTGCGCGTATCGTGCATGAGCCGAATTGGATGGAAGTTCAATCACCAGTTGGTGGCAGATTGAATGCCATAGACATGGATTGCAACCATATCCCCGATGCGGCGATGACGCTGGCCGTTGTCGCATTGTTCGCCGACGGCACCACCACGCTGCGCAATATCGCCAGCTGGCGCGTCAAAGAAACCGATCGCATCCATGCGATGGCGACCGAGCTGCGCAAAGTTGGCGCGACGGTGGAAGAGGGGGAGGACTACATTCGCATCACGCCCCCCGCTGACACCATCCTGAGTCCCGCTGCTGGTATAGATACCTATGATGATCACCGTATGGCGATGTGTTTCTCACTGGTCGCATTCGGCCCACAAGGGATGTTGATTAATAATCCACAATGTGTGGCCAAGACATTCCCCGATTATTTTTTGGTGTTTGCTAGCGTGACCCGGGCTGTACCTGTGATTGCGATAGATGGACCTTCTGCATCAGGCAAGGGAACAGTGGCGCAAATCGTGGCTGAAAAGTTGGGTTACCACTATTTGGATAGTGGTGCCTTATATCGATTGTTAGGTTTGGCTGCTCAGCGTCACGGTGTGGCGCTGGACGACGAAACGGGTTTAGCCGATCTGGCTGGTCGTGTGGATATTCGTTTTGAAAAGGGTGAGACTTGGCTGGAAGGTCGCATCGTCGGCGACGAGTTGCGTACCGAAGAGTCTGGTGCTGCTGCATCTAAAGTTGCGAGTTTACCCAAGGTGAGGGCGGCATTGCTCAATAAGCAGCACGCTTTCCGACGTGCGCCAGGCTTGGTGTCTGACGGTCGCGATATGGCATCTGTAGTGTTCCCGGATGCGAATTTGAAGATATTTTTGACCGCCAGCGCCCAAGCGCGTGCAGATAGGCGATATAAGCAGTTGAAGCAGAAAGGAATGGATGCTAATATCCACGCCCTTTTGCAGGACATAGAGGCACGCGACTTCCGTGATACACAACGTAGCGTCGCACCTTTGCAGCAGGCGGTTGGTGCAATCATGTTGGATACCACGGCTCTGAACATCGAGCAGGCGGTCGACTTCGTACTACACGCATACCATTCGAAACTGTCCAAAAACTAGGCCCCGCTCGACTCTCCGTCGTTTGGGAACTTTATAACTAACCTCTGTGCAAACAGAAATTTATCTTAGGTGTATTCAATATGAACGCAACCGCAGCAGTAGTAGAAAATCCCGATAGTTTTGCAGCAATGTTTGAAGAAAGCTTGACCCGCAAAGAAATGCGCGCAGGCGAACTGATCACAGCGCAAGTAGTGCGCGTAGATCACAACGTTGTTGTTGTAAATGCAGGTCTGAAATCTGAAAGTCTGATTGCTATCGAAGAATTCCTCGATGCAAAGGGTGAGCTGGAAGTCAAAGCAGGCGACTTCATCACTGTTGCTATCGAATCACTGGAAAACGGCTATGGTGAAACCAAGCTGTCCCGTGAAAAAGCTAAGCGCTTGGCTGCATGGCACGATCTCGAGATCGCCATGGAAGAAGGCAAGATCGTTGAAGGTTTCGTCAGCGGTAAGGTCAAGGGCGGTCTGACTGCCATGGTTAATGGTATCCGCGCATTCTTGCCCGGTTCTTTGGTGGATATTCGTCCAGTCAAAGACACTACGCCATACGAAAACAAGACCATGGAACTGAAGGTCATCAAGTTGGATCGCAAGCGCAACAACGTCGTGGTGTCACGCCGTGCGGTGCTGGAAACGACAATGGGTGCTGATCGTGAAGCGATCATGGAAAGCCTGAAGGAAGGCGCGATCGTTAAGGGCGTGGTTAAGAATATCACTGACTACGGCGCATTCGTTGACTTGGGCGGCATCGACGGTCTGTTGCACATCACCGACTTGGCATGGCGTCGTGTGAAGCATCCTTCTGAAGTCCTGACAGTGGGCGAAGAAGTCGAAGCTAAGATCCTGAAATTTGACCAGGAGAAGAATCGCGTTTCTCTGGGTATCAAACAAATGGGTGATGATCCTTGGAATGGTCTGGCACGTCGCTACCCACAAGGTACGCGTATGTTTGGTAAGGTCACTAATCTGACTGACTACGGTTCATTCGTGGAGATCGAACAAGGTATTGAAGGTCTGGTACACGTATCCGAAATGGATTGGACCAACAAGAACGTACACCCATCCAAGGTTGTTTCCCTGGGTGATGAAGTGGAAGTCATGATCCTTGAAATCGACGAATCACGTCGTCGTATCTCTTTGGGTATGAAACAGTGCAAGTCCAATCCTTGGGACGACTTTGAAATCAACCACAAGAAGGGCGATAAAGTCCGCGGTCAGATCAAGTCCATCACTGACTTTGGCGTGTTCATCGGTTTGGATGGCGGTATCGACGGTCTGATCCACTTGTCCGACCTTTCTTGGAGCCAGCCAGGCGAAGAGATCGTTCGCAATTACAAGAAGGGTGACGAAGTCGAAGCTGTTGTATTGGCTATTGACGTTGAGCGCGAGCGCATCTCCCTGGGTATCAAGCAAATGGAATCTGATCCATTCGGCGGTTTCGCTTCTTCCAATGAGAAGGGTGCTGTTGTAACAGGCACGGTTAAGTCTATCGATGCCAAGGGTGCTGTTGTTGCTCTGGATGGCGACGTGGAAGCTTATTTGAAGGCATCTGAAGTGTCTGTGGATCGTGTTGAAGACATCCGCACACACCTGAAAGAAGGTGACACTGTGACTGCTGTGATCATCAACGTTGATCGCAAGAATCGTGGTATCAATCTGTCGATCAAGGCGCTCAACAAAGCTGAAGAATCTGCTGCGATGCAAAAGTTCTCTGCTGAAAACAATGGCAATGCAGGTACAACTAATCTGGGTGCTTTGTTGAAAGCCAAGATGAGTGGCAGCAAAACAGAAGCTTAAGCTGAAAGGTAAGCATGACTCGTTCTGATTTAATCGCAAAGCTTGCAGAACTGCATCCGCAGTTACTCGCAAAGGATGCCGAGCTGGCCGTCAAAGTGATACTGGATAATCTGTCCGCTACGTTAGCGCGTGGTGGTCGTATCGAGATTCGCGGCTTTGGTAGTTTCGGTTTGAATTACCGACCACCTCGTCTGGGACGTAATCCCAAGACTGGGGATAAGGTGAAAGTGCCGGCCAAATACGTGCCACACTTCAAGGCTGGTAAGGAATTGCGTGAACGTGTCAGCGAACCTCAGTCTTAAGTAACTGAGAAATTGATTCGTGGCGGCATATCGAAAGGTATAGCCGCCATTTTTTATGCTATCGTTCGGCGTCTTTTTTATTACAACTTGGACTGTCCATGCGTTATCTAAACTGGCTAGGGCGTTTGATCATATTTCTGATATTGCTGGGCTTCGCTGTCAAAAATGACCAGCCTGTGACCCTGCGATATTTTTTCAACACGGAATGGCACACTTCTTTGGTTCTCGTGTTGTTATTGTTTTTTGCAGCAGGCGTGGCGATAGGTGTATTGGCCATGTTCGTAAATATATTGCAGCAGCGTAGAGAGATATCCACGCTCAAGCGCGATATCAGGGTCAAGAATCAATTGGCCGAAATGGAACAAGAAAAGTCAGTGATACAACCTTCTTAAATCGGGCAACTATGGAATTTCAACCCTGGATGCTACTCATATTCCCCTTGTTTTTCGGCATGGGATGGTTAGCAGCGCGTATAGATCTCAAAGATATCCTGTCTGAGTCCAGTGCCTTGCCGGATTCATATTTTCAGGGTCTCAATTTTTTGCTCAACGAACAGCAAGACAAAGCCATCGAGGCCTTTATTGAGGTGGTTAAAGTGGATCCGCAGACGGTGGAGCTACACTTCGCCTTGGGCAGTTTGTTCCGTCGTCGCGGCGAAGTCGATAGAGCTTTGCGCATGCATCACAATCTGGTTGATCGCGCCGATCTGGATGACGACAAGCGTCAGCAAGCGGTGTTTGAATTGGCGCAGGACTACCTCAAGGCAGGCATTCTGGATCGAGCTGAAAGTCTGTTCAATGAGTTGGGCAAGACTAAGTACGCCAAACCATCACTAGAGTTTCTATTGGACTTGTTCCAGAAGGAGCACGACTGGATCAAAGCCATCAAGATCGCAGAGCGTCTGACCGAAAAGACCGGTGAGTCGTACAGTTCACAGTCAGCATTCTTTTATTGCGAATTGGCGGCTGAAGAGATCGCCGCTGGCGATCTAGTGGTTGCGCGCGAGCATCTGCAAGAGGCATTGAACGAGTCGCCCAAAAATGTGCGCGCGACCATGATGTTGGGTGATTTGTACCTGTCCGAAAATAAGCATGAGCTGGCCATTACAGTATGGAAGACCATAGAGCAGCAAGATGAGCAATATCTACCGCTGGTCGCGGAACGTATTTTGAATGCATATCGCAGCTTGGGTCGTGAGAGTGACGGTGTCGTCTTGCTGCGCGGGTATTTGGATAAATATCATTCCCATGATTTATTGAATGTGGTGTTCGATGGCGTGCTTAAGAACGAAGGTGCGTCAGCTGCGTACCAAGTCGTGCGTGATGAGTTGGAGCGCAACCCCAGCCTGCTGGGTTTGGATAAATTATTGGAAGCACGGTTGTTAGAAGTCTCTTTGGAGAGACGCGCCGATGTCGAGTTGGTCAAGAATTTAGTGCATAAGCGCACCCGTAATCTGGCCATGTATCACTGTAAGTCGTGCGGTTTCAATGCGCGTCAATTCTATTGGCACTGCCCGGCTTGCCAAGCATGGGATAGTTATTCACCTCGCCGTACCGAAGAAACAGGACTCACCTTATGAACACTCCCCCCAAATTTGACCCGAGGATTATTATCGCGCTGGACTATGCGTCCAGCGCACCCGCTTTAGCGCTGGCGGAGCGACTAGACCCGGCGGCATGTCGCTTGAAAGTTGGCAAGGAATTATTCACCGCATCTGGCCCGGCCGTACTGGAAGCATTGATGAAGCGCGGATTCGAATTATTTCTGGATTTGAAATTTCATGACATCCCCAACACCACTGCACAAGCATGCAAAGCGGCCGCCGAACTGGGCGTATGGATGGTGAACGTGCATGCACTGGGTGGACGCAAGATGCTGACCGCAGCAGCAGAGGCTGTGTCACGCGCTAGCAAGCCACCCAAGTTGATTGCAGTGACCATGCTCACCAGCATGGCACAGGAAGATTTGTCCGACATCGGTATCGCAGCCACACCCGCGCAGATGGTCTCGCGCCTAGCCGCGTTGACCAAGGACTGCGGTCTGGATGGCGTGGTGTGCTCTGCTCAAGAGGCCTCCATGTTGCGCAGTGCCCTGGGTCAAGAATTTTGTTTGGTTACACCGGGGATACGTCCGGCCTTAGCCAGTCTGGATGACCAGTCTAGGGTCATGACTCCGCAGGCGGCATTGCAAGCGGGCTCCAGTTATCTGGTGATAGGTCGTCCCATCACGCAGGCTGTAGATCCCTTGCAGGCTTTACGTAATATCAATTTGGAAATAGGAGTGCAGGCATGAGTTCTTTGCCTATGTTCGGTGCGGCCAAAGTCTTGGTCGTAGGTGATGTGATGTTGGATCGTTACTGGTTCGGAGATGTGCACCGGATTTCACCAGAGGCCCCTGTGCCAGTGCTCAAGGTTGATAGAGTGGAGGAGCGTCCGGGTGGTGCGGCTAACGTGGCGCGTAATATTGCCGCTCTGGGCGCACAGTCAACCTTGCTGTCGGTACTGGGGGATGACGAGGCGGGTGATTGCCTGGAGAAATTGTTGACGCAACATGACAATCTGACACCTTTGCTGCATAGAGATAGCAGCATCTCTACCATTATCAAACTGCGTGCAATTGCACGTCACCAGCAACTGTTGCGTATCGATTTTGAGACTCCGCCTAGCCATGAGGTGTTGAATGCGGCACTGGAAGATTTTCGCGCTCAATTGAACGGTGCCGATGTGGTGATCTTGTCCGATTACGGCAAAGGTGGTCTGGCGCACATCGCTGAAATGATCAGTTTGGCACGTGCAGCAGGTAAGCCCGTGTTGGTTGATCCCAAGGGGGACGACTATGCGCGCTATCGTGGCGCGACGCTGCTGACACCCAATCGCAGTGAGTTTCGTCAGGTCGCTGGAAACTGGTCAGATGAGGCTGAGCTGACAGCGAAGGCCGAGAAGTTGCGTGTGGAGTTGGGCTTGGAAGCTTTGTTGGTCACACGTAGCGAAGAGGGTATGAGCTTGTATCGTTCGGGTAGTGTATTGCACGAGCCTACCCATACACGCGAAGTGTTCGATGTGAGTGGAGCCGGTGATACCGTGATTGCAACATTGGCAGTGATGTTGGCCAGTGGAGCAGATCTGCCGGATGCGGTGCGCATATCGAATCGTGCTGCGGGTATCGTGGTAGGCAAGCTGGGTACGGCTGTGGTCAGTCGTGAAGAGATTGTTCAGGATATGAAGAAATAGGATTCAGGATTCAGGATCGCGCATCCAGATTCCAAAATTAAGAGGAGTTACACATGTACTACATCGTTACCGGCGCAGCAGGATTCATAGGTTCCAGTCTGGTCAAAGCGCTCAATGAGCGCGGAGAGAGCAATATCATAGCGGTTGATAATCTGAGCAAGGCTGATAAGTTCAAGAATCTGGTCGACTGTGAAATTGCCGATTATCTGGGTAAGGAGGAATTCCTGGAGCGTCTCAAAGAGGGTTATTTCGACGGTCTGGTGACAGCTGTTTTGCATCAGGGCGCGTGTTCCGACACGATGGAGAGTGATGGCCGTTACATGATGGAGAACAATTACCAATACACTTTGGAGTTGTTGAATTACTGCCAGAACGAAGAGATTCCTTTTCTGTATGCCTCGTCTGCTTCGGTCTATGGTGGCGGTAGTGTGTTCAAAGAAAGCCGCGAGTTCGAAGCGCCATTGAACGTTTACGCTTATTCCAAGTTCCTGTTCGATCAGATTGTGCGCAGACGCTGGCACAAACGCGGTGCCCAAGTAGTTGGTCTGCGTTATTTCAATGTCTACGGTCCTCGTGAGCAACACAAGGGTCGAATGGCATCGGTAGCCTTCCACTTCTTCAATCAATATCGTGCCGAAGGCAAGGTGCGTTTGTTCGAGGGCTGCGACGGTTATGCGCATGGTGGTCAGTTGCGCGATTTCGTTTCGATAGAGGATGTGGTCAAGGTGAATATGTATTTCCTCGACAATCCGCACAAGTCCGGCATCTTCAATCTGGGTACTGGTCAAGCACAAAGCTTCAACGATGTCGCGGTCGCGACCATCAATACCTTGCGTGTCTCCGAAGGCAAGTCGGCATTGAGCTTGGAAGGATTAATCCAAGAAGGCCTGCTGAGTTACATCCCTTTCCCGGATGCCCTCAAAGGTAAGTACCAGAGCTATACACAAGCCGATATCACCGCGCTGCGTGAAACAGGCTATCAGGAACCCTTCCTGACGGTGGAGCAGGGAACAGCACGTTATGTGGAGCACATGCTCAAACAAGCCGGTAACTGAGCCTGTGCAGTATCCATTCCTAGAGGACTTCGTCGGCAACACGCCGCTGGTTAGACTCAAGCGTATTCCCGGTAACACCAGCAACGTCATACTGGCGAAGCTGGAAGGAAATAATCCTGCAGGCTCAGTCAAGGACAGGCCCGCGCTGTCCATGATTGTGCGCGCCGAACAGCGCGGTCAGATCAAACCTGGAGACACTCTGATAGAAGCGACTAGTGGCAATACCGGCATCGCGCTGGCGATGGCCGCAGCGATGCGCGGATATAAAATGATTCTGGTGATGCCCGAGAATCAGAGTGAGGAACGTAAGCAGACCATGCGTGCGTTCGGTGCCGAACTGATACTCACTGCGAAACAGGGTAGTATGGAGTTAGCAAGAGATACTGCGGAAAAGCTGCAAGCTGCCGATAAAGGACTCATCCTGGATCAGTTTTCAAATCCTGATAATCCCTTGGCACATTACGAAGGCACGGCGCCTGAGATTTGGCGAGATACACACGGCAAACTGACGCACTTTGTCAGCAGCATGGGGACGACCGGTACCATCATGGGTTGCTCGCGTTACTTTAAAGAGCAGGACGCTGGCGTACAGGTTATAGGTGTGCAGCCCGAACAGGGTGCGCAGATACCGGGGATACGCAAATGGTCGGAAGACTATTTGCCCAAGATATATAACCCCAAAAACATTGACAGGCTGGAGTATGTGAACCAGCAAGATGCGGAAAATATGACGCGACGTATGGCAAAGGAAGAGGGAATCTTCAGTGGTGTCTCCTCCGGGGGCGCTTTGAGTGTGGCAATGCGTATCTCGCAGCAAGTCGAGAATGCAGTAATCGCATTCATTGTCTGTGACCGTGGAGATCGCTATTTATCTACAGGGCTATTCTCTTTGTAAGTCAATGTTAAGTTACAATCGACCCAATTAACGACACCGATAAAAAAAAATACAGTCAGTAGTCAATAAAAATGGAAACCAAGACGACAATCAAGCGCTCTGTCCTACACAATAGGAAACTATGGTTCATCACCATGGTTTTTTTTGTTGCCCAACAATGTCATGCACTGGGGTTGGGCGATATACAAGTCGATAGTTATTTGGGCGAACCCCTCAAGGCGCACATTGTGCTATTAGATGCCGGCACGGATTACGAGGCCAGTCTTAAAGTCAGGCTGGCAACGCCAGAACAGTATCAAAAATATGGTTATCTCTATCCGTATGATAAGAAATATCGCTTCAGCATCGTCAACGAGACGGGCAAGCAAACCATGGTTCGCATTACCTCCCTGCGTTCTATCGAAGATCCTTACCTGGATTTGATTCTAGAAGTTTCATCCCCTAGTAATCAGTTCATGCGCATCTATACCGTGTTGATAGATCCGTCGCCTGACATGATGCGTAGCCAACAGTATGTTCAGGCGATGGCGCCGCAAGAAGCTGTGCTCACACAGGCTAAACCTCTCGCAATCGAGAGCGTTTCTCCCGTGGCAGTGCCTAAGGCTAAGCCTCGTCATGCAGATAGGTCTGCACGTAAATCTGTGGCTAGCGCGCGTAGAAGTGCAGCAGTACCAAAGACACAAAGGTATGTCAGCAAGCTGGATGGTGACAGCCCGTTCTCGAATAAGCTTTCTTTGACGCTTTCAACCTCGCTGACCATCTCTAAGATAGATCCTGGCGTGCCGCTGTCACCCAAGGAGCAGGATGATGCTTTGCAGGAAGAGCTGATTGCCAAAGAGAAGACTCTTAAAGACCTAAACGAACAGATTGCCGAGATGAATCAAGTCATTAAAGCCTTGCAGGGTAAACTTAGTTTGACGGTATCCTCGGGTGTGGAGTCAGTCTTGGCGGCGTCAGGCATTGTTGATACCACCAATTCTGTTGAAGGTGTGTCGTCCGTGGCGGCCGTTTCTGCTCATGCGATTGCCGTTGCGACTACTGTGCCAGTTGCGGAGCTGGATACCTACGCACAACTTATGAACGATGCTCGCCAGCACAGCGCGTCGATTTTGGGCGGACTGGCAGTCGTATTGTTGGGGGCGGCGGCTTATTACCTTTACCGCAAGCGAAAGTTGGAAAGTGGCTGGATACCGGGCGGTTTGTTCGATGATCTGGATCAAGTGTCCACGCCTGCTCCAGTTGTGCCTGTCGCCGCGCCAGCACCCGTCACAGAATCCGTAAAAGCCAAACCTGTGATCACGACATCCTCACCCGTAGTGACCAAGACCTTGGACGTGGGTTCGCAGAGTATGAAGGTTCCTGCATTCAAAGAGCAAAAAGCACAACCCAGTTTGCCTGCAGAATTCGATCTAATGGAAGAGGCGAACATCTATCTACGTTTTGGTCATGACAAACTGGCCGAGGAAGTATTGCGAGATGCGCTCAAAATCAACCCATCAAATCCGGATATCTACATTTCATTGTTGGGTATATTCGACACCCGTGGCGATGCCAAGGGATTCGAGCAGGTGGCAAAGAAACTGAAGCCATTGGCAGATGAAGCGACTTGGAAGCAAGTCGCCGCAATGGGTAAAGTGTTGGATACGGGTAATTCGCTCTACGATTGATCCATTCTTTGTTCTTGTGCGGCGAGTAACATTCTTACTACTGCATCATGGCCATTCTTGACGGCCAGCTTCACCGCCGTATCGCCATCCACATTCCTTAAATTCAGTGCTGCACCTTGCTCCAGCAAAGGACGGACAATCTCTTTGTATCCGGCGGCGGCAGCCTTGTGCAGAGGTGAATTCTTTTGCGAGGAGATGATGTTTACGTTCGCACCGCGATTAATCAACAACAGCACCATGGAGAGTTGTCTTTGGGTCACCGCCTGCATTAGCGGGGTGCAGCCTTGGATGTTGCGCTTATCTATATCCGCATGATGCTCAATCAGGACCTGTGCGCATTGCACTTGCCCGGCATAAGCGGCCCAGTGCAATGCGGTGTTCCCACCTTGGTCTGTGATGTAGACATCAGCTTGGTATTTGAGTAGCAGGGCTACAGTTTCTGTGTGACCGCCGTGCGCTGCCAGCATCAAGGCTGTCATCCCTTTATCGTTGTGCAGTTGCGGATGTACACCTGCATCCAGGAACAAGCCAACGGCAGGCCGATTCCCGGTCTCAGCAGAGTGCATGAATCCAGTCGAGGTGAATGCAATACCCATCTCATCCAATGTATTGCGGATATCGACAGGCGGATTGCGCCAAGTTTCTATAACTTCGGGTGTGGCAGGCACGTTTGCGACGGTATTTGATGAGATGTCCCAAACGTCTGAATTTTGCTTGCTGGCATGGTGGGATGTGTGGACCAGACTCAGATGTACGATCTGGGCTGCAACATCATCAGGAAAGCCGGCACGTCCACCGCGTCTATCCACCATCAAATCCATAAAGTAATCATCGATCTCGGGTGAATCCCATAGTGTCATGATTTGAGAAAAGACACGTGGATATTTGGCTTCTAGCGCATCTGGATATTCAGCCATGTTCCCGCCTAATATCCTCAATAAACGTTGATCCATGTTGTCCTGCCTTTAATTGGAAAGTGCGAACTTGGGTCTTGATAGGGCAGGGTTTTGAGAAAAATAATGCCTAATGCCACCCAATACCGCCTGCGCGACCTTGTCTTGATACGAGGGATCGGTCAGTCGTTTCTCTTCTGTAGGATTGCTGATGAAGGCTGTTTCTACCAATATGGAAGGGATGTCCGGCGCCTTGAGTACCGCGAATCCTGCTTGTTCCACATGACCGCGGTGCAGGTCATTGATGTTGGATAACTCACCCAATACGTATTTAGCCAATTTCATGCTGTCGTTGATGGTCGCGGTCTGCGACAGGTCCAGCAAGGTCTTAGCCAGGTAAGGGTCTTTCACGTCCAGATTCACACCCCCTATCAAATCTGCCTCATTTTCTTTCTTCGCCAACCAGCGCGCCGCCGAGCTGGTCGCACCGTGTTCAGAGAGTGCGAACACCGACGAGCCACGCGCATTGGGTTTGTTGAACGCGTCCGCATGAATAGAAACGAATAAATCGGCATTGGCTTTGCGAGCCTTGACCACGCGCCCGCCCAAAGGAATGAAGTAATCACCGTCGCGTATCATCACGCCGCGCATATTTGGTGTCGAATCGACCAAGGCTTTGACCTTGCGCGCGATCGCCAGAGTGACATCTTTTTCGTGTGTACCACCGCGACCATGAGCGCCCGGATCTTCACCGCCATGCCCTGCATCGATGGCAATAATCAGTGTGCGGGCACGCATCTCGGGGACATTTTCGGATTCATTTTTGACGGAGAGGGTAGGGCTGCTTTCCGCCAAGGTCGCGGTGGGTGTGGCGGCTGAAATTGCTTTACTGTCTTTGTCTGCCAGCAGTGCCATCATGGGGTCTACAGGATAGATGTCCAATACCTTGCGGTGAGCATACTCACCCACAGGCTTTAGATTGAACAACTGAGGTTTGATCGCCGTCTTGAGATCGAATACCAAGCGTACTACGCCGGGCTTGAAGCGGCCGATGCGCAGGCTTTTGATGTAAGGATCGTTGCTGCCTATCTTGGTACTGAGTTGATTGAGCGTGTCGTTGATGCCTACATCTTCCAGATCGATTACCAGTCGGTCAGGGTTAACTATGGTGAACATATTATGTTTGATTGCGCGCTTGGACTCCAAGGTCAGGCGTGTGTAATCCTCTGCAGGCCAGATACGTGTCGAAATGATCTGTACGGCTGCTTGTGCCGGGCAAAGCCCAAGCAGCATCAGCAGCGCAAAAATCCTTACCAGCGCGCTAGACATTCTTTACCCGCAAAACTATATGCATCTATCTTCACCTCGCGGCCATGGTCCAATATATTGAATTTTATCCCCAGATCCGCGTGAGGCACGTAGCCCCGGCCTTGCTCGGGCCACTCTATGAGCAGGATATTCATACCGTCGTATTCATCGTCGAATCCCGCACTTTCCCATTCGTCAGGGGTCTGCATGCGATACAGGTCGAAATGCCGAATCTCTTGATCCTTTACAGTGTAGCTCTCCAATAAGGTGTAAGTCGGACTCTTGACCCTACCGGTGTGACCTAATGCAGTCAGGATGCCACGTACCAGAGTAGTTTTGCCTGCACCCAGATCACCCTCAAGATAGATTACTAAGCCAGGTTGTAAAATGCCGGCCAAGCGGCGAGCACAAGCCAAGGTCGCATTTTCATCGGCGAGTTTCAGAGTGATTCCGCTATCATCGGTACTATGCAAATAGAACATCCTCAACAATCAAATTACGCTGCACTCAACCGGCAGATCAGGTTGTGGGCGACAGAACTGGGTTTTCAAGCGGTGGGGATCAGTGATACTGATCTTGCCGAGGCAGAAGCTGGACTGTTGCAATGGCTGGCAGCAGGCCTGCACGGCGAGCTCGATTATATGGCAAAACACGGAACGAAACGCAGCCGTCCGGAAGAGTTGGTGTCAGGCACCTTGCGGGTGATCTCTGTGCGCATGAATTACTTTCCCAAGGAAGCCAAGGACGGCTGGCAAGTCTTGGCGCAAAGTGAGCGCGCCTATATCTCGCGTTATGCCTTGGGGCGAGACTATCACAAGCTGTTGCGCAATCGATTGGCAAAACTCGCAGATATGATACGCGAAGCGGTCGCAGGATTTGAGGGCAGGGTGTTCACCGACAGTGCGCCGGTCATGGAAGTCGCGCTGGCACGCAAAACCAACTTGGGCTGGCGTGGCAAACATACGCTATTGCTGAATCGTGAGCATGGCTCATGGTTCTTCTTGGGCGAGATCTACACCAACCTTCCACTGCCGGTAGATACGCCGCACAGTGAACATTGCGGCACGTGTGTACGCTGTATCACGGTCTGTCCCACGCAAGCCATCATTGCACCTTACAAGTTAGATGCGCGTCGCTGCATCTCTTATCTCACCATAGAACTTAAGGGCAGTATCCCCGTGGCACTCAGGCCGTTGATAGGCAACCGCATCTATGGTTGCGATGACTGTCAGTTGGTATGCCCGTGGAACAGCTACGCTCAAACTACTGTTGAGCCGGATTTTGCTGTTCGCCACGGTCTGGACGATGTGTCGCTGGTCGAGTTGTTCTCATGGGAAGAGGCCGATTTCAACAGCAAACTGGCAGGCAGCGCAATCTATCGCATCGGTCATGAACAATGGTTGCGCAACATCGCCGTGGCATTGGGCAATGCGCCTAAGAATCCAGCCATTCTGGCTGCGTTACAAGACCGTGCTCAGCACCCTTCGGCAATGGTGCGCGAGCACGTGACTTGGGCGATAGCTCAACAATGCAAATCGTTTTGAACTAATACCTGAAAGGTGGGTCTGTTCGAGGCTGGCCTGAAATCAGGCTGTGCGATAATCCCGACCTATGCAAAACACCCTACAAAGATTTCTGCTGATCGTATTCGTGTTCCTACAATGCTTGTCGCCCTTGGCGCATGCACATGTGGACGGGATTGATGCCGGACATAGTTTGTATGGCCATGATCTCTCTACGCAGCAGGATGGCTATACACTCGAGGCATATGAGGGTGCTGTCGTAACGGTGCAATGTGCTTATCTGGTTAACCAGTCCGAGTTATTGGCTGATCCGCATAGTGAAACCTTGGCAATCAAGCCATTACAGGCTGTCATTGTTGATACTACTGTTCCTGTTCCGACTTACCCTTATTTTGTGAATAGCAGGGCAAACTTCGTATTAGCTTGGTCGCAAGCCCCTCCGCGTATTATCCTTCCGGCCTAAGCGCCACCTTTGCAGTTCCGTCCATACCTTGTTTAGTCGTGCCTAGCGCGACCCGGAGTCCACCATGAAACTTATCCTTCCTTTGCTCGGACTGTTGTCCTTGGCATATACATCTGTTGCGAGCGCCGCATCTGATATCACGCTCAGTGCGCAACAGATACAGTCCTTGGGGATTGTCAGCGTTGCTTTGCCTGAGCGCTCATCTGGCACAGTCTCGGGATTGCCCGCCCAAGTCGTGGTGCCCAGTAATCACCAGTTCGTGATGAGTACACCGCTGCCGGGTTTGGTCGAGCAGACTATGGTAGGAGTGGGTGACAGCGTACGCAAAGGCCAGGTGATGGCGACCCTGCAAAGCCCGTTGTTCGCCGAGGCCCAGCGCGCTTACCTGCAAGCCAGCGTGCAAGAGCAGCTAGCCAAAGACAATGCCAAACGTGATGAGGCCTTGTTCAAGGATGGCATCATTTCCGAGAGTCGCTTACGGGCTTCCAAAGGTGCGGCACTGGAAGCACGCGCCGCACTGATGGGCAGTAAACAGGTGCTACGAGCAGCGGGTATGAATGACAAGGCTTTGAGCAGATTGCAAAGCGGAGAAGAGCTGAGTGCCACCTTGATCTTAACGTCTCCTATGGATGGCGTGGTGTTGGAGAAGACCGTGAGCGCGGGGCAAAGACTTGATGTGGCGGTGGCAGTGTTTAAAGTTGCCCAGCTCGATCCATTGGGCTTGGAGATACAGGCGCCGGTCAGTTTGACACGTGACCTGCGTGTCGGCGCAGTGATTGAGATTCCCGCGTTTCATGCGCGTGGCAAGTTGACCGCTATCGGTCGTGGTTTGACGGGTGGCAATCAGAGCGTGTTATTGCGCGGCATCATTGATCAGGGTGCCGAGTCTCTACGCCCCAACCAATTCGTGGAAGTGAGCATCGCAACTGCCGGCAGTGATACGCCACAATGGGATGTACCCAACAGTGCCTTATCCCGTGTGGAAGGCAAGACGCTGGTGTTTGTCGCCACGCCACAGGGTTTTCATGGGCTGGCGGTTCAGGTATTACATGAAGGCGCACAGAACAGCGTCATCACAGCAGCTTTCAATGGCAGAGAGATGATCGCGGTGCGCGGCGTTTCCGCGCTTAAGGCCAGCATGATGGGCATAGGCGGTGACCAGTAATGTTCTCTAAACTCGTAGAATTTTCGCTGACTCAGCGCATGTTGGTCGCAGCGCTGACGCTGCTCGTGATAGGCGCGGGCGCAATAGCTTTCCGTGATCTGCCCATCGATGCCTTCCCCGATGTCTCGTCTACGCAGGTCAAAATGATCATGAAGGCGCCGGGCATGACGCCGGAAGAAGTCGAAGCACGTATCGTCACCCCCATAGAGCTGGAGATGCTGGGCATCCCCAATCAGCGTGTGATGCGTTCCATCTCCAAATACGCTATTGCCGACATCACCATAGACTTCCAAGACGGCACTGACATCTATTGGGCGCGTCAACAAGTTGCCGAGCGTTTGAACAACGCGATGCGTGACATGCCGGCCAATATCGGCGGTGGTCTGGCACCTATAACGACGCCTTTGGGTGAGATGTTTATGTTCACCGTGGAAGGTGAGGGCATCTCCTTGGAGCAGCGCCGTACCATCTTGGATTGGACTATACGCCCCGCTTTGCGCACCTTGCCGGGTGTCGCGGATGTGAACTCGCTGGGTGGGTTGGCACGCAGCTTCGAAATCGTGCCGGATCACACCGCATTGGCTGCACGCGGAATTTCGTTTGCGATGTTGCAAATGGCTGTGCAAGCCAATAATCGTAACGATGGCGCGGGCCGTATCAACGATGGTGATGAAGCTTTGTTGGTGCGCGCCGAGGGCAGCATCAAGAATCTGCAAGACATCCGCAACATCGTCGTTGCCAGTCCGGGTGGGAGTCCAATCCGTGTCAGTGATGTGGCGCAAGTGCGCATCGGCAGTCTGACCCGCTACGGTGTGGTAAGCAAAGACGGGCAGGGCGAAGCGGTCGAAGGTCTGGTACTCGGTTTGCGCGGTGCGAATGCACAGAAAGTGGTCGATGGAGTGCGTGCCAAGTTGGCCGAACTCGCGCCTACCTTGCCTGCGGGCGTGTCCACCAAGGTCTTCTATGACCGTGGCAGTCTGGTCGAACGTGCGGTGGGTACTGTATCTAAAGCGCTGATGGAAGCCATCGTGCTGGTCATCGTGTTGTTGGTGTTGTTCCTGGGTAATCTGCGTGCCGCTATCGTCGTGGCGTTGACGCTGCCGCTGGCGGTGTTGATCACCTTCATCTTGATGCAGCAATTTGGTATGTCGGCCAACTTGATGAGTCTGGGTGGTCTCGCGATCGCCATCGGTATGTTGGTTGACGGTTCGGTGGTGGTAGTCGAGAACATCATCAATCACCTGGCGCACAAGCGTGACCATATCCCGCATCTGCATGTGATCTATCGTGCGGTGAAAGAAGTCATCACCCCGGTTGCTGCAGGTGTGGCCATTATCATCATCGTGTTTCTGCCCTTGATGACCTTGCAAGGACTGGAAGGCAAGTTGTTCATTCCGGTAGCGCTTACCATCGTATTCGCACTGGCAGGCTCCTTACTTTTGTCTTTGACTATCGTGCCTATGATGGCGTCCTTTCTGCTTACGGAGGGTGACCACGGTGAGCCTTGGTTGGTACGCAAGTCGATGGCGATCTACACACCGATGTTGCGCAAAGCTTTGGATAAGGAACGTATCGTGATCATCGTGGCGGTGAGCATGCTGGTCATCACCGGCGGCATCTACACCTTGATCGGCAAGGCTTTTATGCCCGAGATGGATGAGGGTGATCTGATCATGCAAGTGTCCAAGCTACCGTCTATCAATCTGGCGCAAAGCGCCGAGATGGATAGGCGCATCCAGCAGGCAATTTTGAAAGCGGTGCCCGAGATCAAGGGGGCGGTATCGCGTGCCGGTGCGGATGAGCTGGGCCTAGACCCCATGGGCTTGAACGAAACCGATAATTTTTTGGTGCTTAAACCTCAGCAAGAGTGGCGTAGCCAGGACAAGAATGCCATCGTGGACGAAATACGCAAAGTCATGGCGGGCTTCCCGGGTGTGGAATTTAGTTTCACCCAGCCTATCGCGATGCGTGTCTCCGAGATGCTGACAGGTGCACGTGGTGACATCGCCATTAAGATTTTCGGTTCCGATCTGAATAAACTCAACGAGACTGCTGAGCATATGGTCAAGGTGCTGGAAGGTATCAAGGGCAGCGAAGACGTGTTCACGGTGAAGAACAGTGGCGTGCAGTATTACCGTGTCGCCATTGATCGTTTGGCTGCGGGGCGATTGGGATTGAGCATAGACGACATCAGCAGCACCCTGCGTAGCCAGATCGAAGGCCAGCAATTGGGGATGGTGATAGAGGATGGCAGACGCACGCCGCTGATCATGCGCGGTGAGATTGATGTGCAGCAGTCGCCTGCTTTGTTCGCCGCACTGACTTTGCCGTTATCCAATGGTCAGAGTGTGCCCCTGGCAGCTGTGGCGAGTCTGGAGCGTGTAGACGGGCCGGTGAAGGTGGATCGTGAAGATGGTCAGCGCATGGTGGTGGTACAGAGCAATGTGCGCGGTCGTGATCTGGTCGGATTTGTCGAGGAAGCCAAAGCTGCGGTCGCCGCACAAATCCAGCTTCCCGAGGGATATCGTTTGACTTGGGGTGGCCAGTTCGAAAACCAACAACGCGCTGCCGCACGTTTGGCGGTGGTTGTGCCAGTCGCCTTGGGCATGATCTTTATGCTGTTGTTCGCGACCTTCGGTTCGGTACGCCAGGCTGCGTTGGTGTTGACCAATATTCCGTTTGCACTGATAGGCGGCGTGGTCGCCTTGTGGGTGAGCGGTGAATATATGTCGGTGCCGGCTTCTGTCGGTTTCATCGCACTGTTGGGTATCGCTGTGCTTAACGGCGTGGTGATGGTGTCTTATTTCAACCAGTTGCACGCCGAGGGTATGCCTATCGCTGATGTGGTGTTCGAAGGTGCCAAGCGACGACTGCGACCGGTGCTGATGACCGCAAGCATCACGGCCTTTGGTTTGTTGCCCGTGCTGTTCGCCACCGGCCCGGGTTCCGAGATACAAAAGCCGCTCGCGGTCGTCGTCACAGGCGGGCTGATTAGCTCGACCTTGCTGACCCTCATCATGCTGCCGATTCTGTATCGTCGTTTCGGCATCGCTCCTGCGGAGAAATCACATGTCTGATATGAATTGTTGTTTGACGCTAGTCTGTCATCGTTCGCTGGAGGAGCGTCTGGTAGACCATTTACTGGAGCACCCGCAGTGGGTGCGCGGTTTTTCATTGACTCGCATTGAGGGTGGTAGCCAGAAGGAAAAACTGCCGAGTATGCTGGAGCAAGTGCGTGGTCGTTCGCAACGTGTACAGATCGTCACGGTGATGAATCTGGCCGATGCACAAGAACTCATCGCGCATCTGAAACGTGAAGAAGCCAACCCCGAGATCGCCTATTGGATCACGCCGGTGCTTGAGTTCGGGAGGTTGGCATGAGTGCGTATAGATTGCAGTGGTTCGCGCTGTGTGCTGCGCTGACTATGGGTACAGCCCACGCGGGAGAGTTGCTTACGCCCGATCTGCCTGCACCAGTGCAGATAGAACAGGCTTTGGCAAATCACATGTTGATGCTCAATGCACTCAACGGTCTGCGTATCGAGCAGGCCAATCAGCGCAAATGGAACAGCGGCACACATGAGTTCAATATGCGTGGTGGCGCGGCACAACGTCATATCGTTAACACTGGCCAGCGTCTTAAGGAATGGGACGTCGCGCTGGAGCGTGCACTGCGCTTACCCAACAAGGTCAGTCTGGATCGCGATATCGGTGAGGCCAGTGTGGCTCGTGCAGAATTTGCGGTGGGTGATGCACGGCATGAAGCAGGGCGCTTGTTGTTGCGTCTGTGGTTTGCATGGGAGCGCGAGCAGCTACAGGCGGTGCTTTGGCAGCATCAGGTGGCGAGCTTTGCACAACAGGCCGAGATGGTGGATAAGCGTGTCAAGGCGGGCGATGCACCACGCTTGGAGCTGAATCTGTCTCTGGCGGCACAGTCTCAGGCCCAGGTCAGTTTGCAACAGGCCGAATTGCGTGCACAAATGGCAGCAAATGAATTGCAACGCCAATTCCCGGCCGTTGTGTTGCCTGAACAAGTTGCGACCCCCCAACCCCAGCCCATCAATGATAGTTACACGCTTTGGCAGGAGCGAGTCCTGGCAGATAACCATGAGTTGGGTATGGCGCAGGCGCAGGCGCAAGTGCAGAAGTTACTGGCACAACGCGGTCGCGCCGATGAGGTGCCTGATCCCACTGTAGGGATGCGCTATTCCAGTGAAATGGGTGGTAATGAAAGAGTCACAGGCATATTCCTTTCTGTACCGCTTTCATTCGGTCTTCGTACTTCGAATGCACAGGTGGCCGAACAGCAGGCCAATATGGCGAACGATCAAGCAGAGTTCGTCAAGCGACGTTTACAGACCGATGCGCTGGCTGTCTATCAGCAGGCAGTGCGCAGTTATGCGACATGGCAGCAGGCACATGAAGCCTCGCAGGCGATCAATGCCAATGCTGAGATGACGGTGAAAGCCTATCGTCTGGGCGAAAGCAGTTTGTCCGAGAGTCTTTCAGCCAAACGCTTGGCACAGGATGCGACACTTTCGGAGAACTTGGCATTATTGGATGCTAACGAAGCGCGTTATCGCTTGGAGTTGGATGCGCATCTTCTGTGGGGTCATGAAGAATAAGCATCTCAGAAGGTAGCGGTGCTTTATCGGTAGAATGACGGGGGAGGGACTTAGTTGTCTCTCCCCTTTTTTAACTATCCGCACACAATATTTTCAAAATGAATGTGACTTTGATAGACGCCGTAGGCGGTTTTGCCGCCACACTGACGACAGTCTCTTTTCTGCCTCAGGTATGGCAAGTGTGGCGCACCAAGCATACGGCAGACATCTCGCTCGGCATGTACGGTTTTTTCACCCTGGGTGTGGCCTTGTGGTTGATTTACGGCATCTTGCTGTTATCTTGGCCCATCATCATCGCTAACGCCATCACTGTTTTATTGGCAGGTGCGGTACTGGTGATGAAACTAAAATTTGGTTAGGACTTTCACTGCGCCTTTATAATGCGCGGCTACAAAATCAAGCGCACACCATGACCCACATTCCCGAAATCAAACCCGGCCAATCCATAGAGTTGCTCAAGGAGTTGCACATCCTGACGCGTGACGGCAAGCTCAATCAGGACAGTCGTCGCAAGCTCAAGCAGGTCTATCATTTATACAATTTCATCCAGCCCCTGCTGGATGCGGTGCTGGTTGATAAGACCGATGTGACCTTGGTCGATCATGGCGCTGGTAAATCCTATCTGGGTTTCATCCTGTATGACTTATTCTTCAAAGCACGTGAGACAGGCCATATTTACGGCATAGAGACACGTGCTGAGTTGGTCGAAAAATCGCAACAGTTGGCAGCCAAGTTAAATTTTCCGCGCATGTCTTTTTTGAATGTGTCGGTGGAAGACTCTATGCATACCGACCAGTTACCAGCACGTATCGACATCGTAACCGCATTGCATGCTTGCAATACGGCGACTGATGATGCCATCAAGTTTGCCTTGCAAAAACAGGCAAAATTCATCGTGCTGGTGCCATGCTGTCAGGCGGAAGTGGCTGCGGTATTGAGTAAACACAAGAGCCTATCCTTCGGTATGACACCCCTGTCCGAGATATGGCGCCACCCCATTCATACTCGCGAGTTCGGTAGTCAGGTGACCAACGTGCTGCGTTGTCTTTTGATGGAATCACATGGCTATCAACTGACTGTCACAGAGCTGATAGGTTGGGAACACTCCATGAAGAACGAACTCATCATCGCCAAGCGGGGCGGGGCGCCACGCAAGAATGCCCGCGAGCGTTTGGAGCAAATTATGACCGAACTAAATCTGCTTGATTTGAAAGATAGATTCAATTATTGATCGGCATGGCGACAGGGTGGCCCGCCTGTTTTAAGGGTGGCTCAGCGCTGTCATGTAGTTTTCATCAGGAGATTCTCCGGCTTGTGCTAGAATGCGCGCCCCTAAACCTAGCAAGGCTGCACTCATGTCCCGCGCACTCCGTAATATCGCCATTATCGCCCACGTTGACCACGGTAAAACTACCATGGTTGACAAGCTGCTGACCCAAGCAGGCTCTTTCTCCGCTCACCAACACGTCGCTGAACGTGTGATGGATAACAACGATCTGGAAAAAGAACGTGGTATCACCATCTTGGCGAAAAACTGCGCGGTAGATTACGAAGGTGTGCATATCAACATCGTCGATACACCCGGTCACGCGGATTTCGGCGGCGAAGTTGAACGTGTGTTGGGTATGGTTGACGGCGTATTGCTGTTGGTCGATGCGGTCGAAGGCCCGATGCCTCAGACACGTTTTGTGACTAAGAAAGCCCTGGCTTTGGGTCTGCGTCCTATCGTGGTTATCAATAAAGTTGACCGTCCGGGCGCACGTCCTGATTGGGTTATCGACCAAACTTTTGACTTGTTCGACAAGTTGGGTGCATCCGACGAACAATTGGACTTTCCGGTGGTTTATGCCTCTGCATTAAACGGTTACGCAACATTGGATTTGGCTAAGACTAGTCCCGATATGCGCCCCTTGTTTGACACGGTTTTGAAGAGCGTTCCCGCGCCTACTTTAGCTTCGGTTGATGAACCCTTGCAACTGCAAATTTCTGCTTTGGATTACTCCAGCTTTGTGGGTCGTATCGGTGTGGGTCGCGTGTTGCGCGGTAGCGTCAAACCGGGTCAAGAAGTGATGGTGATGAATGGCGATAAGTCTTCTAAGAAAGCGCGCATCAATCAAGTTTTGGGTTTCCAAGGCGTGGACCGCATCCTGTTGGATGAAGCGAAAGCCGGCGACATCGTGCTGATTAACGGTATCGAAGAAATCGGTATTGGTGTAACGATTGCCGACGTGAACAAGCCAGTGGCTTTGCCTTTGCCTAAGATTGACGAACCGACTTTGAGCATGAACTTGATGGTCAATACTTCACCGTTATGCGGTCAAGAAGGTAAGTTCATCACCAGTCGTCAGATTCGTGATCGTTTGAATAAAGAATTGCTGGTCAACGTGGCATTGCGCGTTGAAGACACAGACAACACAGACGTGTTCCTGTTGTCGGGTCGCGGTGAGTTGCACCTGACCATCCTGTTGGAAAATATGCGCCGTGAAGGTTTCGAAATGGGTGTGGGTAAGCCACGCGTTGTGTACCGCGAAATCAATGGCGAGAAATGCGAGCCATTCGAAATGTTGACTGTGGACGTGGAAGATGCGAACCAAGGCGGTGTGATGGAAGAGTTGGGTCGTCGTCGTGGCGATCTGCAAGATATGCAGCCGGATGGTCATGGTCGTGTACGTTTGGAATACCGTATTCCTGCCCGCGGTCTGATTGGTTTCCAATCTGAATTTATGACGTTGACACGCGGTACCGGCATCATGGCGCACGTGTTTGATGACTACGCTCCCGTTAAGGCAGACATGCCAGGCCGTCGTAACGGCGTGTTGATTTCATCTGAACAAGGCGAGGCTGTTGCTTACGCATTGTGGAAGCTGGAAGATCGCGGTCGCATGATTGTTGTTCCCGGCGACAAATTGTACGAGGGTATGATTATCGGTATCCATAGTCGCGATAACGACTTGATCGTTAACCCGATCAAGGGCAAGCAACTGACCAACGTGCGCGCTTCGGGTACGGATGAAGCAGTTCGTTTGACACCGCCAGTACGCTTGACTTTGGAATCAGCCGTTGAGTTTATCGACGATGATGAAATTGTCGAAATCACACCATTGTCGATTCGCGTGCGCAAACGTTTCTTGACAGAAAATGAACGTAAGCGTCAAGGTCGCAGCATCTAAATTTGCGTGGCTTGAAGTGAAAGAAGGGATGCGCAAGCATCCCTTTTTCTTTGTCTTTAACTTTATACTGCGCGCCACCTTTCCGAATATCAAAAATGGAACAATCAATTTACATCGTCGTTTCTCTTTTCATCGGGCTGTTGGCTGGCGCACTGGCCAGTTGGTTGGTACAGCGCGAACGATTGGCGGCTGCCGTGCGACAGGCTAATACGGAGAATCAAATCGAACTTGCCCGTGTGAGTGAGCGATTGAGTGGTGTGCAGGAAGAGGGCAAGCGTGGCGCTTTGGAGCTCGCAACATTGCAACAGCAAGCCACGCAATGGCGCGATCAACTCGATGTGTCGCGTGATGAGCGTGCGCAAATGCAAGAGCGTGCGAATGGCTTATCAGAGAAATTAGTAGCGGTGCAGCGTGAAAAGGATGAACTGGCGATGTTACGGGATCAGCTCACCCAAGAGCACCGCCGTTTGAGCAATCAAGTTGCGGAATTGAATACCCAGTTGCAAGCGGAACGCAGCCAGAACGAAGAGAAACTGCAGTTACTCAAGAACGCGGAAGAGCAACTTTCCAATCGCTTCAAAACGCTGGCGAGTGAGATATTGGAAGACAAGACCAAGCGTTTCACCGAGCAAAATCAAACTAATCTTAACCAGTTGTTAGAGCCGCTCAAGGTCAAGCTCACCGAGTTTCAAGGCAAGGTGGAAGAGGTTTATGTCAATGAAGGCAAAGATCGTTCCGCCTTGGCAGAGCAGGTCAAACAGTTAATGGCACTGAATAATCAGCTCTCCAAGGACGCACACAACTTGACGAGTGCACTGAAAGGACAAGCCAAGGCGCAAGGAAATTGGGGGGAACTGATACTTGAAAAAGTGCTGGAAGCATCGGGGCTGCGCAAAGGCCATGAATACGATGTGCAGGAGAGTCACACCCGCGATGACGGTAGTCGCGCCCAGCCCGACGTGGTGGTGCATCTCCCCGAGGATAGACATCTCATCATAGATGCCAAGATGTCCTTGACTGCCTATGAGCAACACGCGAATGCGGATACCGATATACAGCGTGAAGCCGCCCTACGACGTCACATAGATTCAGTTCGCGCACATATCAAAGAGTTGGCAGACAAAAATTATCAGCAGTTGTACGGCATACAGTCATTGGATTTTGTGTTGATGTTCATCCCGGTTGAACCCGCCTTCATGTTGGCAATCTCGCATGACAGCGAGTTGTGGCAGGACGCATGGAAGCGCAATGTCCTTATGGTTAGCCCCAGCACCTTGTTATTTGTGGTGCGCACCGTCGCGCATCTGTGGCGACAAGAACAACAAAATCGCAATGCGCAGGACATTGCCAGTCGCGGTGCAGAGTTGTATGACAAGTTGGTGGGTTTTGTGGAGGACCTGGATATATTGGGCAATCGTCTCAATCAAGCCAAGGACGTATACGACAAAGCCTATGGCAAGTTCACCAGCGGGCGTGGCAACGTTATCCGTCAGGCCGAGATGCTCAAGGTGATGGGTGTCAAACCCGGCAAACAATTACCCAATCGTCTATTGGAGCAAGACGATACGGAGTAAGTCTTACATCGCTCATCCCTCACGATACCCCTGTAAATCTGCCTTTATTCGCTGCTTTGGATCGCGCCGCCGTGTCGATAATCGACACACCTAGCGGAGTGCATCATGGCAGAAGACAGCGATCTCGAAAAAACGGAACAACCCTCGGAGCGCAAGCTAGAGCAAGCGCGCGAGAAAGGGCAGGTCGCGCGTTCGCGTGAGTTGTCCACGTTCATGGCTTTAATGATCGGTGGCGGGACCATGTGGTTCATGGGCTCCTCACTGACTCACAATATGTCCAGGCTATTGCATGACGGCTTGAGTTTTAAGCAGGAACAGGCTTTCAATACCGCCTTGTTGATGCCGCGCTTGTTCGATTTTTCAGTGGATGTACTACTGGCATTCGCTCCTTTTCTCGCAGCCATGCTGATCACGGCGGCTTTCTCTCCTTTGTTGTTGAATGGCTGGTTATTCAGTACGGAATCGCTACAGCCAAAATTTTCACGTATGAACCCGATCTCGGGCATAGCGCGTATGTTCTCCATGAACTCCTTGGTTGAACTGAGCAAAGCTATCGCCAAGTCAGTCGTCGTGGGTGGGGTGGCGGCGTGGGTGATCTGGCACCACAAGGAAGAAGTAATGGCGCTAGCCAGCCAGAATCTAAGCGCTGCGATCCCACAGATCGGGCATCTGTTGGTAATCAGCTTTATGTCTGTGGTCGGGGCGATGTTGTTGATCGTGCTAGTCGATGTGCCTTTCCAGCTCTGGGAGCATAACAAGAAGTTGATGATGACCAAGGAAGAGGTGCGCCAGGAAGCCAAAGAGACCGAAGGCGATCCTATGGTCAAGGGACGTATCCGCAATTTGCAACGCGAAGCGGCACGCCGTCGCATGATGGCCGCGATACCGACCGCAGACGTTGTGGTGACCAACCCCACGCATTATGCGGTGGCCTTGAAATACAGCAGCGATGCGGGACAAGGAAAGTCCGGGCACAAGCGCGGCTCTATTTTCAACGCGCCTATCGTGGTCGCCAAGGGTTCGGATGTGATTGCACAACGCATCCGCGAGATCGCCAAAGAAAACAATGTGCCTATCTTGGAAGCGCCCCCCTTAGCGCGTGCTTTGCATAAACATACCGAATTGGGTCAAGCCATCCCACAAGCACTGTATACCGCTGTGGCAGAGGTGTTGGCCTATGTCTATCAGTTGCGCCACTACCAAAAACAGGGTGGTGTACGTCCGAACCAACCGCAGGCGCTGGAAGTTCCTGCGGAACTTGATCCGCTTTCCGCAGTTGTTTGAAGATGAATAGTTTCCGCATTCCCGCCGCCGAACGCACGCTACGCGCTGTTCGGCAAGTTAAGGACACAAGGGACACTGCATTTTGTGCCCGCATTAGACGAATTGCCCGGCAGTTTGGCTGAATTGCAAGTCATGATTGAGGCTTGCCTATGGTGAACGCCAGGTCATAGTAAGTAAATAGCCGCACAATTTCCCGCTTTATCCCGCAATCGATTACTAGCACGTTCCCGATAATACGCTTGAGCCATGAAGTCGAATCTGACTGAAGGGTATAGCGAGTTAAGGGACACGATGTACACCACACACCAAACAGTGATAGCGAACAGAGGCCGGCGAACATGAATCTCGTTGACCTACAGTCATTCCTGAAGCGCATGGCCAATCTGCGCGGACTCGCAGGTCCGATATTGATCGTGATGATTCTGGCGATGATGGTCTTGCCATTGCCACCTTTCCTGTTGGATATCTTGTTCACTTTCAATATCGCAATTGCGGTGATGGTGCTGTTGGTCAGCATGAACACCACCAAGGCTTTGGATTTCGCTGCCTTCCCCACTATCTTGTTGATCACCACATTGTTGCGTTTGTCATTGAACGTGGCCTCTACACGGGTGGTATTGCTGGAAGGCCACACCGGCCCCGATGCTGCAGGCAAGGTGATCGAATCCTTCGGCCACTTCTTGGTTGGTGGTAATTACGCCGTCGGTATTGTGGTGTTTGCGATTCTGGTGGTCATCAACTTTGTGGTGATCACCAAGGGTGCGGGCCGTATTGCTGAAGTTGGCGCACGTTTCACATTGGACGCGATGCCCGGTAAACAGATGGCAATCGATGCCGACCTGAACGCGGGTTTGATCGGTGAAGATGTCGCCCGCACTCGGCGCGCCGAGATTGCTCAGGAAGCAGACTTCTACGGTGCGATGGACGGCGCTTCCAAATTCGTTCGGGGTGACGCGATTGCCGGCATCATCATCTTGCTGATCAATATCGTCGGCGGTCTGATCGTCGGCGTGTTGCAACACAATCTGGATATCGCAGTCGCAGCCAAGAACTACACGCTCTTGACCATAGGTGATGGACTGGTCGCGCAAATCCCCGCGCTGGTGATTTCCACCGCTGCCGGTTTGGTGGTTAGTCGAGTCGCTACTAATGAGAACGTCGGTCAGCAACTGGTCAGTCAATTACTCAAACAACCACAGGTCATCATGCTGACCGGCGCCATCATCGCCATGATGGGCATGATCCCCGGTATGCCGCATTTCGCTTTCATCATGCTGGGTGGTGGCATGGCGGTGTTGGCATATTACCTGTCGCAAAAGACCGAAAGGGAAGAAGCGCAGCAAAAGGCTGAAGTCGTGCCACTGGCGATGACAGAGGCAGCCGATGCGAGCTGGGAAGATGTGGCTCAGGTTGATATGTTGGGGATGGAAGTCGGCTATCGCCTCATCACGCTGGTCGACAAGGCGCAGGATGGTGACCTATTGCGCCGTATTAAAGGTATACGCAAAAAATTCACTCAGGACATGGGCTTTTTGCCACCTGCAGTACACATCCGCGACAACTTGGAGCTGCGCCCCAACGGTTATCGCATCACCCTCAAGGGTGTTGAAGTCGGCAGCGGCGAGTCCTATCCAAATCTGTTGTTGGCCATCAATCCGGGTAGCGTCAGTGGTCAGTTGCCCGGCAATGTGACGCGTGACCCCGCTTTTGGTCTGCCAGCGATCTGGATAGACGCGGAGTTGCGCGATCAGGCGCAGGTGATGGGCTATACCGTGGTCGATCCCAGTACCGTCGTGGCGACGCATCTGAGCCACATCATCAACACACAGGCCTCGATGCTGTTGGGTCGTCAGGAAGTCCAGCAATTGCTGGATCATCTGGGTAAGAGCGCACCCAAGCTCACCGAAGATTTGGTTCCCAAGACCCTGCAATTGGGTACGGTGCAAAAGGTCCTGCAAAACCTTCTGGACGAAGGCATGCATATCCGCGACATGCGCACCATCGTCGAGACCTTGGCCGAGAACGCGACACGCACTCAGGACCCATTCCAGTTGACCAGTTTGGTGCGTGTTGCGCTGGGCCCCGCCATCGTGCAGCAGTTCTATCCATCCGCTCAAGAACTCCAAGTTATCGGTATGGATCAGGAGTTGGAATACATCCTCATCCAAGCCATGCAGTCCAGCCAAGAGGGCGTGGGTATAGAACCCGGTTTGGCCGACACCGTGTTGCGCGAGACTCGCGCAGCAGCCAAGGTGCAAGAGCAACTGGGTCTGCCCACAGTGTTGTTGGTACCCGCGCAATTAAGAGATTTGCTGGCTCGCTTCTTGAAGCGTGCAGTGCCCCAATTAAGAGTGATATCGCATGATGAAATTCCCGATTTCAAGACCATACGTGTCACAGCAACCGTAGGAGGTAGATCATGAGTATTCGTAAATTCTTCGCCCCGACCGCACGTCAAGCACTGCGCGAGATACATAACGAACTGGGCGATGAGGCCATCATTATCTCAAATCGTAAGGTGGCCAATGGCGTGGAAATCATCGCCTTAGACAACGATGACATTGCCATGATGACCCGGAATTCTGTGGATCATAAGCCCCAAACAGTCATGCCCGCGACCGTCAGAAAAGCGCACCTTGATGAGATGCCTGCGGTTGCGCCCAGAGTCGAAGCGTTCAGACCCAAGGTCATACGCACAGCCCCACAGCCTACTGCTACGGTGACTGCGGTTCAGCCTCAGGCTGATAAACCACAGGTGGTGAAGATCGGGGTCCAGGACAACAGCAACAACGAGGGCTTGTTGGACGAGATCAAGTCCATGCACGACTTGTTGCAACAGCAGATTTCGGCGATGGCTTGGAGTGATGTGCAACGTCAGGACCCGAACCGTGCAGGCTTGTTGCGTGGTTTGTTGAATGCGGGCTTCAGCTCCATGTTGGCTAGCCAGCTGGTAGGCAAGATGCCCAATGGTAAAGAGGAGGGTGCTGCTTGGATCAAACAAGTGCTGAAGAACAATCTGCAAATCTCGGGCACGGAAGATGACATCGTGACACGCGGTGGGGTGTATGCCTTGATCGGACCTACCGGTGTGGGCAAGACCACAACAACGGCCAAATTGGCTGCGCGTGCCGTCGTGCGTTACGGCTCGGACAAAGTCGCGTTGCTGACCACAGATAGTTATCGTATTGGCGCGTATGAGCAACTAAAGATCTACGGCAAAATTTTAGGTGTTGCAGTGCATGCGGTGAAGGATACGGATGATTTGAAACGCACTCTGATCTCCCTGCGCGGTAAGCATCTGGTGTTGATCGATACCGTGGGTATGGGGCAACGCGACGAACGAGTCGCCAATCAGAACGAGATGTTTGATGCCACTCATGTGCGTCGTTTGTTGTTGCTCAATTCCACCAGTTCGGGCGAGACCCTGGATGACGTGGTGCGCATGTACTACAGCGAAAAAGTCATCGGCTGCATCGCCACCAAATTGGATGAGGCTGTCACCTTGGGTGCGGTTCTGGATGTCGCTTTGCGTCATCGTTTGACGATGCATTACATGGCGAACGGCCAGCGTGTACCCGAGGATCTGCATCCGGTGAATCTGGACTACCTGTTGCATCGCACCATCAAATCGGCAGAGCACATCACGCCCTTTACGACACGCGAACTGGATTTTCCTGTGCTGATGGCGGCCGGTGGGCCACCACAACGTGCAACGCCTAGCGCCAGGGTGGGATAAGTCATGCGCAGCGAACAATATTTGGATCAGGCCGACGGATTACGCCGCATGCTGATGGGTAATCAGACCCGTATGCTCAGCATCATCGCAGGTAAACCAGGGGTGGGGCGCACCAGCATCACCATCAATCTGGCGGCTGCCTTGGCGCGCGCCGGCAAGGATGTATTGGTGCTGGATGAAAATCACGCGCCGGGCAATCTGGTAGACAGGCTGATGTTGTCCTCACGCCACGATCTGTTGGATGTAGTACAGGGACATTGCGAAATCCAGCAGGCGGTGTTGCGCAGTCAGGGGTACGCCATCTTGCCAGCCGCACGCGCCATGTTGGGACTTAAGCAAATGAGCGCAACACAACAGTCGCGTTTGGAGCAGGCGGTGAGTGCCGCGAGCAGCGGTGTGGATGTGCTGCTGGTGGACGGGGCGATGAGTGCCGGCCTGGGTTCTCCATCATCGAGTATGGCCAACGGCATTTCTTTATTGGTAGTAGTCGATGCCACCGCCAACGGTATCACCGAGAGCTATACCTTGATCAAGCGTCTGGCTTTGGAAAACGCCAAGCTCAACTTCGAAATCGTGATCAATCGTGTGGTGGATGAACAGGCTGCGCTGACGGTATTCGAGAATATGGACAAGGTTGCGCGCCTGCATCTTGCTGCGCGCCTGGAATATGCGGGCTACATACCCTTGGATGACAAGCTGAAACGCGCCACGCAACTTGGCCGCTCGGTAGTCGAGGCATTCCCAACTTCGCCTTCTGCACTCGCTTATGTGGCGCTTGCGCAGCAGTTCTTGAATTTTCCCGTGAGCAATGAAGAGGCCGCCGAGAGTATCAGCGGCATGATGCAGAGCTTGATGCGCCAGACGCGTGGCACGGCACAAATGGCAGGTAGAGACCATGTATACCGTTAACGGATTACAGGACAAGGACTATTGCCTAAGGGAATATGCGCCGCTGGTAAAACGTTTGGCGCATCAATTGATGACCAAGCTGCCTTACAGCGTTCAGATAGACGACATCATCCAGGCCGGCATGATAGGTTTGTTGGATGCTGCAAGTCGCTATGATGATTTACATGGCGCGCAATTCGAGACCTATGCCACACAGCGCATACGCGGTGCGATGCTTGATGAATTACGCAGTGCCGACTGGCTACCACGCAGTCTGCGCCGCGACATGCGCCAGATTGAATCGGCGATTAGTCGATTGCAGCAAAAATTGGGCAGAGCACCTGCTGAGAGTGAAATCGCCAAAGAGATGAGTGTCCCGCTGCTGGAATATCAGCAAATGTTGCAGGACGCACGCGGTTCGCAATTACTCTATTACGAAGACTTCCACGAAGAAGAGCAGGATTTCTTCGAACGTTTCTCCATCGATAGCGACAGTGATCCTATGGTGTTGATACAAGACGAACGCTTTCGCGAGGCTTTGATGCACGCCATCGAAAGCTTGCCCGAGCGCGAATGCATGCTGATGGGCATGATCTACGAGCAGGAATTGAATTTGCGCGAGGTCGGTGAGGTATTGGGCGTCAGCGAATCCCGTGTCTCGCAATTGCATACGCAGGCGGTGGCTCGTTTGCGCAGCACACTGAAAGGTCAATGATGGACAAGCTCACGATATTGGGTCTGTTGGTCGGCCTGACCGGTATTGCCACCGGACAATTATTGGAAGGTGGTGGTGTAGACATTCTTTTCCAGGGTACTGCCTTTTTGATCGTGTTCGGTGGCACCTTGGGTGCGGTGATGGTGCAGTGCCGTATGCCGGTATTCCTCACTGCTATCAAGATGGGGCGCTGGGTTTTTGTAGAGCCCAAACTTAATAGCCAGGCGCTGTTGTATGAGTTGATCGACTGGAGCCTAGTCGCCCGTAAGTCCGGTTTGTTGGCCTTGGAACCGCGTATTGAACATGTTGAAGACCCATTTTTGAACAAAGGATTGCAGTTGTTGGTTGATGGCGCCTCACCAGAAAAGATACGCGAAGTGATGGAAGTCGAGATACACCGCTGGGAGCAACTGCGCTGGCAATCGGCACGGGTGTGGGAAGCTGCAGGTGGCTACTCTCCCACTATAGGCATCATAGGTGCTGTGCTGGGTTTGATGCATGTGATGCAGAACTTGTCCGAGCCCAGCAAACTCGGTGCAGGTATCGCAGTGGCTTTTGTCGCGACCATCTATGGCGTGGCATTCGCCAATCTATTGTTCATCCCTGTCGCAAACAAGCTCAAGAATATCATCATGCGTCAGAGTGATATGCACGAGATGATTGTTGACGGGCTAACTGCGATCGCTTCCGGAGAGAATCCGCGTTTGCTGGAACTGAAACTACAGGGTTACCTCGAGTAAAATGGCCAGGCGCAGAAAACGCATCGAGCACGACAATCCGGATCGCTGGCTGATTTCCTATGCCGACTTCATCACCCTGATGTTCGCGGTATTCGTGGTGTTGTATGCCATCTCCTCGGTGAACGAAGCCAAGTACAAGATCTTTAGTGATTCGCTCAACATCGCCTTCACCAATCAGCCCAACGTTTCAACCGATAACCTCATCATCAATAAACAGGAGCAGATGTTGAAGGCTTTGGTCGACCGCCGTACCGCACGTCTGGGTGAGCAACAGCGCAAGATGCAACTCAAGATGAAAGCCATCGCAGACGGTTTGAGCCGTGCTATGGCGCCTATGATTAAGCAAGGGCAGGTGAGTGTGGAGCAGACCAAGCGCGGAGTACTTATCGATATCAGTGCAAGTTCATTGTTCCGGGAGGGTGAAGCACGTCTACAACCGGCAGCGGCCGAAGTGCTGAACCAAGTAGCACAGATATTGAGTCGCGAAGATCAGCCAATAGAGGTGGAAGGTCACACCGATGATGTGCCTATCAATACGACTTTATTTCCGTCCAACTGGGAGCTTTCTGCAGCGCGTGCCAGTTCTGTAGTGCGCATGCTGATCGAACATGGTGTACCGGAATTACGTCTGTCTGCCGTGGGGATGGCAGCAAATCATCCGGTAGTCGCTAACGATACGCCCGAACATAGGGCGCAGAATCGCCGCGTCAGCATCACCATACTCTCACCCGATACTGAGCACGTGATTGCAGATGAATAGGATGCGGGAGGCGGGATTAGCAAGAATCAACTCAGATCTGCGAACTAAGGAAACGCTGGAAACGCGGCAATGCATCCGCGCGGTACTTATTCGGTGTTTAACTAAAACTATCCTTTAAACACTGGCTATGGGTTTGCCGCTTGAGGAGGGAAGGTTGCGCTGCCCGTTCGGGCCGTACAGGTTGGCGGTATCGTTGGACTTGCTCAGAACAGCCAGCGCATGCTGGTTGTGTTGCATTTTCAATTGAATCAATTCGCCACTACTGGCATTGATCTTCAAGGCACGATCTGCCAACGTATTAATCTCTTGCCACAATGGCAATGCCGCAGACTCATTCTGTTTCAGCCACTTTAAAATGGTGGCAGTCTTTAGATCAGGAAGAATTTCTAGAAATGATCTGGTACGCTTTTCCACAAGCTGATTGAGTAGAAGGGCGCTGCCAGATTTCTGTTCTGCGAGCTGCAACAGCGCATCGGTATCATTCGCCAAGAGCACTTTTTGCTCTTGTTCTAATAACCCGACGAAACTTCTCAAAGCCGTCAATTCGGCTCTCAGCGAGTTATGTATCGTCACGCCCAAGGTTGCTTGCAAGATATCACCCGTGCGCGATTAAGGTTCTGACACTTTCAAGCAGTTTATCAGCCACCACGCCAGAATTGACCTGGAAGCGACCTTCGGTGATGGCTTGCTTAATCTCGGCGACTTTTTTCGCGTCAACCACGGGGGTGCTTGCCATCGTGCTTTCCATGCTTTGCAGCTGGGTGGCACGCTTGCCTAGCGAAACACTGGTGCTACTAGGTGCATCCGAGGAGCTGGTTTTGGCAGCACTGGTGTTTGCACGAGGCTGTTGTTTGCTGCCGATTTCAGTCGCTGGTAGCGGCTTGCTGGGTTTATCAATTTTCACGATGTTCCTCTCAGTCTGTTTTCCTACCCATTTAATCGGGTCGTTGACTACCTTATCGGACAAAAAATCTAAAACTTTAGGTTTAAATCGAAATTTTTTAAGTACACCCTGATTCCGAGGCTAACACTTTGAATCTTATTGCTATGGCATTAATTCAACAACACCGTTATCGCGTGCCATGCCGCTCACCACGCCGCCGGCTTCGTTCTTGACGCGCACATATTGGCCTGCGCTGGCATTGGCAAGTGCTTCTCCGCTAGCACTGATGCTGAATCCACTCGCTTGTACCAGTAATTGCACGGTCTG
The DNA here is from genome assembly GCA_027448945.1 of Gallionellaceae bacterium. Classification (GTDB taxonomy): domain Bacteria; phylum Pseudomonadota; class Gammaproteobacteria; order Burkholderiales; family Gallionellaceae; genus Gallionella. Next base: position 12,400 of record DAIDMQ010000005.1, on the reverse strand, counting down.
GCCTTGGGTTACGCTATAGGGTGGGCGCAACATGTCTTCGCGCATCACCTGACCAGCAGCAATGCTGAATCGCAATACCTTACCGATCACCTTCTGCATGTCGCTCAGGCCGCTCAACTGGGTGACTTCCATGGTCTGGGGATAGAGGTCATCTGCTTGCAGCACGTGGCCGGCAGTCAATTGCCGTTTGCTGACCAGCAGGTCCATGCTGATCTTGATCTGCACCGGCACAAAGACGGTCCAAGCCTGAGCGTCGCCACAACGAACGCCTACTGAAGTTCGACCTATCAACTGCGAACCCGAGGGTAGAAACAGCTGAATCTTGTTGCATGCGCTCAGATTAAGCCTGCCGTCTATCTCGTCGACCTGATAGCTGACCTTGTCATGCATGGCGGCGGTCTGCTGTTTGACGAAGTTCGCGACCATGTCGCGCAGCACCTGATGATCTTGCATCGCAGACCAGACCGGAGTGCTGGCGAGTGACAATAAAAATAGGATGAACAGCTTTTTCATGTTGCCCATTGTGCGCATCTGCTGCAAAAACGACCGACCGAATTGAAGCAGAAATCTGCGCTTATTCGCTACATACACAGAATCTCATCCCATTAGTATGTCAATTATGAAATCAGTATCACTTTAACAAGGAGGGTGAGATGGTCAGCAAGCTGGATGATGCACTCAGGTTCCAACAGACCGCGCTGAGCTTACGGGCTTCGCGGCAGGAACTGTTGGCTTCCAATATAGCCAACGCAGACACCCCCAACTACAAAGCTAAAGACATTGATTTTGCGAGTGCTTTGCAGAACGCTTTGTCTGGTTCGGGTGGCAAGTTGGAAATGAGCGCAACCACCAATCTTCATCTTCAGGGGAATGCGGGAACAAATATCTTGGGCTCGCCGGTGATGTATCGCACTCCCACGCAAGCGAGTGCCGATGGCAATACCGTAGAGATGGATGCCGAGCGTGCCCAATTTGCCGATAACGCTTTGCGCTATGAAGCCAGCGTCAAGTTCATCAGCGATGAGATTAAAGAAATCATGCAAGCCATACAGGGGTAGATCATGTCGCTATTCAATATATTTAACGTTGCAGGTTCCGCACTGACTGCACAGTCGCAACGACTCAATGTGGTCGCGAGTAATTTGGCTAATGCGGACAGCACTACCAGTGCCGACGGTAAACCCTACAAGGCTAAAGAGGTGGTATTTAGTGCTACACCCATGGGTAGTAATCAGAGCGCACAAGGTGTCAGGGTGCAGGCTGTGGTGGAAAGTAATGCACCCATGAAGATGGTCTACGACCCCAAGCATCCGAATGCCGATGCACAGGGTTATGTGGCCATGCCCAATGTGAATGTGGTGGACGAGATGGTGAATATGATCTCGGCGTCCCGTTCTTATCAGAACAACGTGGAGGTGATGAATACCTCCAAAGTATTGTTAACCAAGACACTGACCATAGGTCAATAAGCTGAGGAGAGATCATGATCAACGCCCCGCAAACCAACAACGCCAGCGCACTGTTCAGCGGCATCAATGCGAATTCGAGTTCATTGGCCAAGCAGACAGCCAATCCTTTGGCTGATTCACAAAGTACCTTTCTCAAACTGCTGGTCACCCAGATGCAGAATCAGGATCCCATGAATCCCATGGATAACGCCCAAATGACTTCGCAGATGGCGCAGCTCAATACGGTCAACGGCATCAACCAATTGAACGTCACGCTGCAAGCCATGAGTAACAGCGTCACCACCGGGCAGACTTTGCAGGCCGCGGCCTTGATCGGCCACGGCGTGCTGACACCGGGCGGCAATTTGGATCTGGCGAATGGTCTGGCCACCGGGGGGCTCAATCTTGCGGGTTCGGCAAGCAAGGTTCAGATCAATATCAGCGATGCAAATGGCAATACCGTGCGTACTCTCGCTTATGGCGCGATGCCAACCGGTATTCAAGTTTGGCAGTGGGACGGCAAGGATGATGCGGGTAACGCGCTTGCCAACGGGGCCTACAGCTATTCGGTCAGTGCCTTGCAAGGTAATGCCAGTGTCGATGTGAGTGCGTTGGAATATAACGTAGTGAATGGGGTGACCCCAAACCCCAAGGGTGTGAGTCTGAACGTTGGATTGAACGGGATGGTGGATTTTGCGCAGGTGCAACAGATCTTTTGATTGATAGACCCGCATAGCGTGGTCGTTTTCACATAACGGTATATTTTAGGAGAACAACATGGGCTTTCAACAAGGATTGAGTGGTTTGAGCGCAGCGACCAAGAATCTGGATGCCATCGGCAACAACGTGGCGAATGCCAACACGGTAGGTTTTAAACAATCTCAGGCACAATTTTCAGATATCTATGCCAATACGCTTGCAGCATCGGGAGGCGGGGTGCTGGCAGGTACGGGGGCATCTATCGCCACCATCGCACAACAGTTTTCGCAGGGTAATATCACTGCAACCAACAACTCCATGGATATTGCGATTAGTGGTAACGGTTTCTATCGCATGGATAACAATGGGGTGACCAGCTACAGTCGTAACGGCCAGTTCCAGTTGGATAAAAACGGCTTCATCGTGGACAACAAGGGACTCAAACTCACCGGCTACCCGGTGGACCCTTTGGGTGCCATTCTGACTTCCACCCCCGGTCCCTTGCAGATGACTGCTGCGATGCTTGCACCTAAAGCGACGGTCAATGTGACTGCTGGTCTGAGTATGAATTCAAATGCGCCTGTGCCGACCAATCCGGCATTCAATCCGCTAGACCCGACCTCTTACAATAACTCGACCTCGGCGACGGTGTACGACAGTCTGGGTAACGCACATATCTCGGCTTTGTATTTTCAGCGTCAAGCGATGCCTGTGGCGAGTCTGGGTACTGCCACGATGGCAGCGGGTTCAAATGTGATGACGCTTGGATCAACTATTGGTTTGGCAGTGGGTAACTCCATTACGGCAAACGGCACCACTTACACAATCAGCGCCATTACCAGTGGTACAACAGTCACCACTACTGCCGCAGCAGCAGCGGCTTTTGGTCCGGTCGCGCCGACGGCGACGACGGCAGTATCTTCGAGCTGGAATACCTACCTGACAGTAGACGGCACACCAGTACCTGCACCAGCTGCACCATTGACCACGTTGACATTCAATACCAACGGTACGCTGGTAACACCCGTCGCACCCACACTTTCGGCGGCATTTACGCCGACAGGCGCGGTTGCGCAGAGTCTGACGATAGATTTTGCGGGTTCTACACAGTATGGCACGTCCTTCGGCGTGAACAGCCTGGGCCAAGACGGTTACACCACCGGTCAACTGAATAGCATCAATACTGGAGCAGATGGCATCATCGTTGGTCGTTATTCCAACGGTCAGACCAAGAACATGGGGCAGGTGGTGTTGGCCAGCTTCTCTAATCCCCAAGGTTTGCAAGCCATGAGTAACAACCAATGGACTTCGACCAGCGCATCCGGTCTGGCATTGGTTGGCGTGCCCGGCTCATCCACTTTGGGCTTGCTGCAATCCGGCTCGGTAGAAGATTCCAACGTCGATCTGACTGCAGAGTTGGTCAATATGATTACCGCGCAGCGCTCGTATCAGGCCAACGCGCAGACCATCAAAACCCAGGATCAATTGATGCAGACCATGATCAACCTGAGATAAGGCAGCAACATAGACTAGGAGTACGACATGGATAGACTGATTTACACCGCAATGACTGGCGCCTCGCAGGTACTGCAACAGCAGGCTACGGTCACGGAGAATCTGGCGAACGCGAATACCAACGGTTTCCGAGCTGCCCTGGATAGCTTTCGTGCCGTGCCGCTGAAAGGTGACAGTTTGCCCACGCGTACTTTTGTGGTCGATGCTTCAGTGGGATCGGATTTCAGTTCGGCAGGATTGCAGCCCACTGGTCGTCCTCTGGATGTGGGTATTCAAGGCAACGGTTGGCTGGTAGTGCAAGGACCGGATGGTAAAGAAGGTTATACCCGCAACGGTAGTCTGCAAGTCACCCCCAACGGTATATTGCAGACACGCAACGGCATGAATGTGGTGGGCGAAAGCGGCCCCATCACCTTGCCGCCCGATACCGAAGTGACGATCGCCAAGGATGGCACGATCTCCACTGTACCGAGTGGCGCGAACGCGTCACAAGTAGTGGTGGTAGGGCGTTTGAAATTGGTCAATCCACCCGAGCGTCAGCTTGATAGAGGCGCAGATGGCCTATTCCGTAGCAAAGGTGGCACGGCACCTGTAGATGAGAATGTGCAAGTGGTGCAGGGTAGTTTGGAAGGCAGCAACGTCAATACGGTGGAGATGATGGTCAGCATGATCTCGCTATCACGCAAGTTCGATATGCAAATGAAGATGTTGCAGACTGCGGATAACAACTCACAAAAAGCGACGCAATTACTTACGGTGACCGGCTAAGTCAGCCGAATTTGAAAGGGTTACATCATGATACGTTCCTTATGGATAGCCAAGACCGGACTGGATGCGCAGCAGACGCAGATAGACGTGATCTCCAATAATCTGGCCAACGTCAGCACCAATGGTTTTAAACGTTCGCGTGCCGTGTTCGAAGACTTGCTCTATCAGACCATACGCCAACCCGGCGCACAATCTTCGCAACAGACGCAAGTGCCTTCCGGTTTGCAAATCGGTACGGGTGTGCGTCCCGTCGCAGCGGAGCGCATCCACACCCAGGGTAATTTGCAACAGACGGGTAACCAGTTGGATGTCGCGATACAGGGTGCGGGTTTCTTGCAGGTATTGATGCCTGATGGCACCACAGGCTATACCCGCGACGGTTCTTTGCAAAGCAACAGCCAAGGCCAGCTGGTCACCGCGAACGGTTTTGCGATCCAGCCTGCCATCACCATTCCGGCGAATGCCACCAGTGTGACCATAGGCACGGACGGCGTGGTATCGGTATTGCAACAGGGTAATACCGCGCCAGTGCAAGTGGGAAGTATGCAACTGGCGACCTTTATCAATCCGGCCGGCTTGCAAAGCATAGGGAGTAATTTATACCAAGAGACGGCTTCTTCGGGCACACCCAATACTACCGTGCCGGGCACCAACGGTAGCGGTACTTTGAATCAGAGCTTTGTCGAAACCTCCAACGTCAATGTGGTGGAAGAGATGGTGAACATGATCCAGACCCAGCGTGCCTATGAGATCAATTCCAAGGCCATCACCGCCTCCGACCAGATGTTGCAGAAACTGACGCAGATGTAGGAGTACAGCATGACCACCTTGTTTAGATATTTGTCTGTGTTTGCAGTACTGGGCATGTCGGCTTGCAGCCTGACACCGCCCACCAGCATCCACCAACCCATGACGGCGAAACCAGTCCCGCAGCCTGCGTCTGTCATCGCGGATGGCAGCATCTATCATGCAGGTGTTAATGACCGGCCCCTGTTTGAAGATAAACGCGCGCGCAATATCGGTGACATCCTCACCATCAATCTGGTTGAGAACACTGCCGGTAGTCGTTCGACCACGGGTACAAGCGGCAATACCAGCAGCGCCGCGACATCGACACCGAGCGTGACCAAGAACGGCATCGCCTTGCTCAATCCCTTCACCGTCAATGGCAGCAGCACCAATAAGTCCGCCTCCACAGGCGCGGGTGCAGGCAGCGAAACGCTGACGGGTTCCATCACCGTGACGGTGGTCGAAGTGTTGTCCAACGGCAATCTGCAAGTGAGCGGCGAGAAGCAAGTGGGTCTGAACCAAAGCGATCAGTACATACGTTTCTCGGGTGTGGTCAATCCGACCACAATATCGAACCTGAATGTCGTTCAGTCCACGCAAGTCGCGGATGCACATATCGAATTCAAGAGTGCGGGCGAGATGAACGAAGTTGTCAACGATGCCAGGACCTTTGGCTTCCTGGGACGCTTCTTCAAATCGGTCTTGCCTTACTGAACAGGAGTATGACCATGAAAAAGCTATTCACCTCTTTGTTGCTAACGCTGTTGCTGCTACCACTGGCCGCATCCGCAGAGCGCATCAAAGACATGGCCAATATCCAGGGCGTGCGTGACAACCAACTGGTCGGTTACGGTCTGGTAGTCGGCTTGGATGGCAGTGGTGATCAGACTACCCAGACACCATTCACCGTGCAGAGCGTCATCAGCATGTTGTCGCAGATGGGTGTGAACCTACCCCAGGGCACCAGTCTGCAACTCAAGAACGTCGCAGCCGTAATGGTGACAGCGATCTTGCCACCCTTCTCCAAACCCGGCCAGACCATAGATGTGACCGCGTCTTCTTTGGGTAATGCCAAGAGTCTGCGCGGTGGTACCTTGGTCATGACACCGTTGAAAGGCGGCGACGGGCAGGTCTATGCGGTCGCGCAAGGTAATGTCTTGGTCGGCGGGGTCGGGGCTTCGGCCAACGGGACTTCGGTGCAAGTGAATCACCTGAGTGTCGGCCGTGTACCTGACGGTGCGACCGTCGAACGTGCTGTGCCCACGACTTTGGGGCAGGGCGACTTTATTCATTTGGAACTGCGTGATAGCGACTTCACTACCGCATCGCGTATCGTCGATGTCATCAACGCGCAGATCGAACCCGACATCGCCAGTGCGCTGGATGGTCGTGTCATCGAGGTGCGTGCTCCGGTCGCCGCAAAGCGTGTCGCCTTCATCGCCAAGATAGAGAATCTCGAAGTTCAGCCCGCACAAGGTATCGCTAAGGTCACCATCAATGCGCGTACCGGTTCGGTGGTGATGAATCAGGCGGTGACACTGGATACCTGTTCGGTGGCACACGGTAATCTCACCGTGGTGATCAAGACCGAGAACGCAGTCAGTCAGCCCGGTATTCTTTCCAAAGGACAGACCGCAAAGACACAAAATTCCACGGTCGATGTGCAGTCTGATAAAGGCGGTTTGGTGATGTTGCCCAAGGGTGTATCGCTGAGTGAAGTGGTCAAGGCGCTCAATGCTATTGGTGCGACACCACAGGATTTGCTGGCCATTTTGCAAGCCATGAAAGCTTCGGGTGCACTGCACGCGGTATTGGAGGTGATCTGATGAACGCTCCCTTGGTAGTGAACAACAATACTTTGGCGATGGATGCGCAAGCGCTGTCGCAATTGCGCGTTCAGGCTAAGAAATCGCCTGACGAAGCCCTGAAAAAAGCGGCGCAACAATTCGAAGCCGTTTTTCTCGACATGATGCTCAAGAGTATGCGTCAGGCCACACCGCAGGAAGGTATGTCCGATAGCGAGCAGACCAAGATGTTTACAGGCATGCTGGATCAGCAGTTGGCGCAAAGTATGGCTAAGAAGGGCATAGGCTTGGCAGATAGCATGGTCAGACAATTGAGCCGCCATAGCACGTCACCGGTATCACCAGACAATAAAACTGTCAGTGCCGCGCCACTGGCAGCCATTCCCACACCGTATAACCAGAACGTACAGCAAGGCTTCGTCGATCGCATGACACCTCATGCCATGCAAGCGAGTCAGGTTAGCGGTGTACCGCCCCAGTTGATGCTGGGTCAGGCTGCGCTGGAGAGCGGTTGGGGTAAGCGTGAGATTCGCAATGCGGATGGCAGTAGCAGCTATAACGTGTTTGGCATCAAAGCCGGTGCCGGTTGGCAGGGCAAGGTCGCCAGCGTCGTGACCACCGAGTATCGGGATGGCAAGCCCCGCACACAGCGTGCGGACTTCCGTGCCTATAACTCTTATTCGGAAGCCTTTCACGACTATGCGCAAATGTTGAGCCGCAATCCACGCTATAACGCAGTGTTGCAGCAGGGTGGAGATGCAGTCGGCATGGCGCAGACCATGCAACAAGGCGGTTACGCTACCGATCCGCACTATGCGGAAAAATTGGCGCGCGTGATGAACAGTGTGGACGTGGCGGGGGCCTCGATTAAAGGTTGAGGGCCGTGTGCCGATAACACCGATATAGCATAGTCGGTGACTCCGAGAGGGATCGCATCATGAGCAGCAGTATTATCAGTATAGGATTAAGCGGATTGAATGCCGCACAAGCGGGTATGGCGACCACGCAGCACAATATCGCCAATGCCAACACGCCAGGTTATTCGATGCAGCGCAACGTGCAGGCAGCCGCTGCCGCGCAGTACACCGGTTCGGGTTTTATCGGTCAGGGTGCCAATGTCAGCACCGTGCAGCGTGCGTACAACGACTTCATCGGGAATCAACTTTTGCAGGCACAGGCACAAGCCAGCCAGCTGAGCACCTATCAGACCCAAATCACCCAGATCGACAACGTGCTGGCCGACCCAAATGCGGGTCTGGCACCCGCGATGCAGAGTTTTTTCAACGCATTGCAGACTTTGTCCAATATGCCCGACTCGGTACCTGCACGGCAGGGCGTGTTGAGCAACGCACAATCTTTGGTGGCGCGCTTCCAGTCCATTTCGCAGCAACTGACCGATGTGAATACCAGTGTGAACGGGCAAATCACCAACAGCGTCTCGTCCATCAATTCATTAGCGCAGCAGATCGCCGCACTGAATCAGAATATCGTCGTGGCGCAAGGTACGGGTCAGCCCCCTAATGATTTGTTGGATCAGCGCGACTTGATGATCAGCCAGTTGAATCAGCAGATTAAAGTCTCTGTGGTCAAACAGACCGATGGCAGCTACAACATTTTCGTGGGTAATGGGCAGCCTTTGGTAGTCGGACAAAAGGCATCCAGCTTGGTGGCAACGCCATCAAGCAGCGACCCTACACGGGTAGAAGTGTCATACAACGCGAATGGCTCAATCGTGCCTATGCAGCAGAACAATCTGCAAGGTGGAGTATTGGGGGGTTTGGTAGCCTTCCGCGACCAAAGCTTGGTATCTGCGCAGAATGCGCTGGGACGTATCGCCATCGGTATTGCAGACAGCGTCAATCAACAGAATCAACTCGGTGTCGACCTCAACGGTGCGATGGGTGGCAACGTGTTTACAGTCGGTACGCCATATCTGGGCGCAGCCGGTAACAACATCGGCAATGCCGTGCTGAGTGCCGCGATCACAAGTGCCAGCGCGCTGACGACTAGCGATTACACCCTGCAGGCCACAGGCGGTGGCAGCTACACGCTGACCCGCTTGTCGGACAACACCGTCACCAACCTTGCGGCTTTACCCCAGACCGTGGATGGCATCACGATTAATTTGGCCTCTGGCGCTTCCGTCGCAGGCGATACCTATACCCTGCGTCCTGCCGCGAATGCCTCACAGACACTTGCTGTCACCATGCTGGACCCCAATAAGCTCGCCGCTGCCGCGCCCATTCTGGCCAATTCCGCATCGGCGAATCTGGGGTCGGGCAAGATCAGCAACGGTGCTGTACAAGCGCCGTTGAATGCGAATGTGCAAGCGCCTGTGACCATCACTTTCAACGCCATCGTGCCACCCGCGACGCAACCCACATACACCGTGACGGGCGCTGTTCCGGCAGTCGGCGCACCTATCGCCTATACACCAGGCACGTCCATCGCACTGTCTTATAACGGTTGGACCGCGCAGATCACCGGTACACCGGCAGCGGGCGATGTGTTCAATGTCGCTGCCAATGCCGCCGCTGTGGGTGACAACCGCAATGCTTTGCTGTTGGCGGGATTGCAGACCCGGAATGTGTTTGGCGGAACGACGAGCTTGCAGGGCGCATACGACCAACTGGTCGGACAAGTGGCCAATACCACTCAGGCGATGACGCAATCAAGCACCGCGCAGACCACCATGGTCACGCAGTTGGTGCAAGCGCAACAGTCGGTCTCCGGTGTCAATCTGGATGAAGAGGCGGCCAACTTGATACGTTACCAGCGTGCCTATCAGGCAGCAGGTAAAGCGATACAAGTGGCGAATACGATGTTCGATACATTATTGAATCTTAGATAGGTAGGTGCATCATGCGTATCAGTACCAATATGATTTACGACAGCAGTGTCGCTACTATGAACCAGCAGCAATCACGTGTGCTGCAAACTCAACAACAACTGGCGACCGGCAAAAGACTGATCAATCCTTCCATCGATCCGGCAGCGGCTGTGCAGGCAATGGACATCACTCAGGCTGATGCGATCAACACGCAGTACGCAGCCAATCGCACCTCTGCACAGAACACACTGACCCAAATGGACATCACTTTGCAGGGTGCCACCTCATTGTTGCAAACCACACGCGAATCACTGATACAAGCCGCCAATAGCGGCATTTCCAATACAGAACGGCAGAGCTTAGCCACCGCCTTGGAGTCCCAGTTACAGCAGTTGGTAGGCTTGGCGAACACCAAAGACGGCACAGGCTCATATCTGTTTTCGGGGTTTCAATCCAAGACACAACCCTTTGCCGACACCGTTGCGGGTTACGCCTATTTTGGTGACTCAGGACAGAAGTCGGTACAGATCAGCAGCGGGCAACAGGTAGCAACCAGCGTCTCCGGTGCGGATATCTTCATGCGCGTACCGAATGGTAACGGTACGTTTGCCACGCAGTCCGCCGCGACCAACACCGGCGGCGGTGTGGCGAGTCAGGGCAGTGTGGTCAACTCGGCTTTGTTGACCGGCAATAGTTATAGCCTGAGCTTCACCGTGGCTGCGGGTGTCACTACCTATAGCGTGACCAACACCACGACAGCCACCCCGGTTGCGGGCATGACGGGTTTGCCGTACACCAGCGGACAGGCGATTAGTTTTGATGGGATGCAGTTTGCGGTGGCTGGTGTGCCAGCCAATGGAGATAGTTTTACCGTGCAACCCAGCAGCAACGTCAGTCTGTTCCAGACCATCGCTGATGTGGCGGCACTGCTACGTGCGCCTGTCACCACTGGCAATCCGGCACAGAGCGCATCCCTGAGTGCGGGTGTGACGGCTGCGTTCAAGACGTTGGACACTGCGATGCAAAAGATATCGGTCGCAAATGCGGCAGTGGGTAGCACTTTGCAGGGGATAGACGTGGCGCAAGTGACGGGTGACAACCTGGGCTTGAATTACAAACAGACGCTTTCACAGTTGCAGGACACCAACTTCGCCCAAGCAGCGACCGATTTAGCCCAGCAGCAACTCGCCCTACAAGCGGCGCAAAAATCCTTTGCACAAGTATCGGGATTGTCTCTGTTTACTTATCTTTAATTAGTGAGTGAGGCCCGCTTTTATGGACGGGCAAGTTGATGGTAATTTATCAACTTGTTAGGAGAACCCATGAAACGTATACCCCGTCGTATTTTTACGGAAGAATTTAAAAGAGAAGCCATTAAGCTCGTGACCGATCAAGGTCTGACGCACACCGAGGCAAGTAAAAAGCTAGACATCGCAACCAAATCATTGCGCACATGGATGGCGCAGTCCGATAGCGGTAAGCTCAAGGCAACGCTGGGTGCGAATAAACTGACTGCCGACCAGCATCGCATCCGTGAATTAGAAAGAGAACTTGCGATTGCAAAGATGGAGCGCGACATCTTAAAAAAAGCGACGGTGTTCTTCGCCAAGGAGTCGAAGTGAGATACGCCATGATTGATCAACTCCGCAACCAACACCCCGTCACCCATCTGTGTTCTTTGCTGGATGTCGCCAAGAGCGGCTATCAGGCATGGAGCGCAGATAAAGTGATTCCACCACGCAGGCTCGAAGACCAACGCCTACTGGTGGCGATTAAAGCTGCGCATCAGCGTGGTCGAGGCACTTACGGTCCGAGCAAGATTCAAACTGAGCTTGCGGAGCAAGGTATGGCTGCTGGAATCAATCGCATCAAGCGACTACGCAAACTGCACGGCATCCGTTGCATCCACAAGAAAAAGTTCAGAGTCACTACAGACTCCAAGCACAGCTTGCCAGTGGCGTTGAATTTGTTAGACCGCCAATTCAGCCAAGTCACTGCGCCTAATCGGGTGTGGGTTGCCGACATCACCTACATTCCAACTGACGAAGGCTGGCTCTACTTGGCTGCGCTCAAAGATTTATACACCTGTGAAATCGTGGGCTGGGCAATGGACGAACGCATGACCAAAACGTTGGTGGCAGAGGCATTACGTTCAGCCTATTGGCGGCGGAAACCTAAAGCAGGACTGATGCATCATTCAGATCGTGGCAGCCAGTATTGCAGTGCAACGTATCGTTCGCTCCAAGAGAGCTATGGCATGCAAACGTCGATGAGTCGAAAAGGAAACTGTTGGGACAATGCGCCGATGGAAAGTTTCTTTGGCACGCTGAAAAACGAGAGTTTGCATCACTACCGATTTGCAACACGCGAACAAGCTAGACAAGTCGTATTTGAATATATCGAAGTGTTCTACAATCGCACTCGGCGACATGCAAAAATTGGCAATCAAATCCCTGCCCATTTCGCCAAGCAGTTTTATGATGTCAGCTACCCAGCTGCCGCATAATTTAAGTGACTTGCCCGTCCACTAAATCGGACCTCGCTCA
>DAIDMQ010000004.1 GCA_027448945.1 Gallionellaceae bacterium | reverse complement strand
TCTTAGACCAAGCACTTATTGGTTGCCAGGTTGTAGCTCCCTCTCTCACCCCGGATGCACTACACTATACCAGCGTTCTTCTACAAATATGGCACAAGAGTGTAGTGCATCCGGGGTGAGAGAGGGAGCTACAACTGAGCGCTGCGGCGCTTGGCGTTGTTCTTTAGTGTAGTGCATCCGGGGTGAGAGAGGGAGCTACAACCAGCAACGAATCTTTAGCGCGAACACCACCAGTGTAGTGCATCCGGGGTGAGAGAGGGAGCTACAACAGTTGATGTGATAGCTGTTCAGCCGCATGTAGTGTAGTGCATCCGGGGTGAGAGAGGGAGCTACAACCCTAAAAGCGACGCCCCACAAGGGGGCATCTTTCCAGCGTCGCGCTTCGCGCGGTTTAGCAAAATGAGGGCTCCTTCAGCTCGCCTCTATCGTTGCCATGGCGCGCAAAACAAACCGGCTTCGACGAAAACGATCTGGTGTTGCTTTGGCAATCGCTGTCGCAAATGTTCGAGCATGACCGCTCCGCCGCCCGTGGGATATTCAGCGGCCAGTTGGGCGACACGTCGCAACTCTTGGACAAACGCGCGTGAGGGTACTATTCCTCCGTTGTCCCGATACCAACGGGTTGTCTCCCCGACTTCTAACTGCGCTTTCTCGTTGAACAAGGTGCGCATCGTTCAGCGGGTGTTTTTGATAAGCGCATCTAGGCGTGCTAAAACCTCATCAGCGGGAATCCATTTCGTCCGACCGGCATCCATGTCCTCCACGCGCCGCGCAATCTCTTCATCCCATGCTTTGGCAATAGCTTCCGGCGTATCTTCTGAATCACCTTCAAGGCTAACGATCAAGCGATGAATCAATTCGCCCCGCTCTTTCGGCGTAAGTTGCAGCGACTGATTTTCCAGTTCCTCCAGCATGGCGCCCATAATGCCCTCAGTTAACGTGATGAATATGCGCAAATAAAGCACTGTCGCCATGAACGAAACAGACGACCCTATCATGTTCTCTGCTCCCCAGCACTGGAGCTATTGCCCGCGCCAGTGCGCGCTGATTCATCTGGCACAAGCTTTCAATGAAAACGTCCACACCATGCGCAGCAGAAAGGGCCCGCAGGCGCATAACGATTTCAACTTGCCGCACAGACAATATGCTTGGAAAAAATGTTCAGCACCACCATCACACCAGGTGCGATTTATCACCACACTTCGCACCGTCTCCCTGCAGCCAGACATTAGTAGCGCCCTCCCTCACGGGGGGGCGAGGATTGAAACTCCCTACTGCATCTGCGATGTGTCGCAGATGCAGTTACTTGTCTCCCCCGAACAGTATCTCCAGTCGTATCATCATTGCGTAGCTGGGGCGGTACGCGCGGGCTTGCGGGTAATGCATCTGCGGGCTGATGTCGAGATACATCCATTTTTGGTGTAGCCGGTAGCGATATGAGGTCGACAAGATGTAGTCGATACTGTGGAAGGCCGGGCGGCTGGCCCCGATTGCGGTAGCCTGATACAACAGGGCGCTACGTTCATCCAGGGTTTGAAACAATAAGAAGCTCTGGCTCAATTCGGTGTTCTGTCTGTCGTGGTACCAAGTTGCATTGCTACTGGAACGGAATAGCAATGGCTCACTGATAGCGCGGTCGATGTCGTATTGATTTGCGAATCCTAAACCCAAGTTGTTGAACCAGAATGGGCTGGAGAGGAATTTGAGTTGCCACTGTTCGTAGTTGGCGGTGTATGTCGCGCGGCTACGGGCGAACAAGTGCGAGTTCAATCCCTGAAATTTAATCCCGCCATCCGTGCTGAACTGCCAGCGGTTTAATTGGAAGGGAATGTAGCGCAGCGCGGCGGCGAAGCTATTTGGCGTGTCAACCTGCGACACGACGGGCAGCGGTTTGCTGGCTGGTGTGCTGGTAAGGTTTCGGTCCGGGTTGCTCTCTATCAGCAGGTGTAGTTTGTTTTCGGTGTTGGGCAGGTGCACATTGGCGCGGCCGTCCAGGACGATTTGGCGGTTTCCGCCGTAGCCTGTCGCCCGTGTGATATCAAGCTGCAATACGCTGTCATTGCTTTCCTGAAAGTTGCGCTCGTCGCCGAAGAAGCGATCTATACCTTTCACCATATCGACGAACTCTGTAGAGAGGTAGTTGCGGGTCGGGTCGAGGAAATCCAATTGCTCATCTGCTTCGGCTTCCACGCCAGTCGTCTCTGCGGGGGGTGCCACGTTGTCGGCTTGCGCCCATGCAGCCTGTGTCCCGCAGCACATTAGCAGTAAGAATAATCGTGCCATCCCGCGCATGACTCAGGGCTCGCCCTTTAGTTGTAGCGCCAATGGATAAAGTTCGTTACGTCCCGCGCCGCTGATCTGGGTGGCGAGTTGCACGGCCTGCTTGAGTGGCAGTTCAGCCAGCAACAATTTCAAGATGCGCTGTGTCTCCAATGACAGTCCCTGTTGCGGCATGGCAGCGGAAACCAGCACTACGAATTCGCCGCGTTGCTGGTTGCTGTCGGACAGCAACCAAGTTTCTGCTTCGCCCAGTGTGCAGGCATGTATGGTCTCGAACAATTTGGTGATCTCGCGCGCCAATACGATGCGTCTATCCGCACCCAATACTGCGCAAAGGTCTTGCACACATTCGACGATGCGATGCGGTGCCTCATAAAACACCAAGGTGTAGGGGTGTTCCTGCAAGGTCTGCAGGGTCGCGCGACGCGCGGCTGATTTGTTGGGTAAAAATCCGTAGAACAGAAAATGCGGGTCGTTTAATCCCGCAGCCGATAGGGCGGCGATTGCCGCGCTCGCACCCGGAATGGGAATGACACGCAAGCCAGCCGCCAATACCGCCTGAACCAACAAGGCACCGGGGTCACTCACGGCGGGTGTACCCGCATCGCTAACGAAGGCCACGCTCATGCCGGACTGTATCTGAGTGATGATCTTGTCGGCTGCGCCGCGCTCATTGTGCTGGTGGACTGCAACCAACTGTTTGGCTCGTATCGCGTGATGACTCAAAAGGTGCGCGGTGTTACGGGTATCTTCGGCGGCGACTACATCTGCTTGCACCAATACCTCCATGGCACGCAGGGTAATGTCGCGCAGATTTCCTATAGGCGTGGCAACTACATATAATGCCGGTTCTAATTTTTGCGGGTGTTCGTTATGCAACGTGTAATCCTCTTGCTGATAAATTTGTTCGCACTATACGCTTGTAGCAGTGTGCCTCCGTCTGCGCAACCCGCTGCGCCTGCGACAATAGCTACACCCTCCCCTATAGAAGTGCCGCTGGTACCGGCCGAACCCGTCATCACCCAGGCGATAGAAACCGAGCCGCCGTTGGTGATAGAACCTATTTTGATGAATCCCGACGCACAGCCGCACTTGGCTTTATTGCTGCCCTTGGAGGACAAAAACTATGGCGATGCCGCACGTGCAGTGCGAGATGGTTTCATGGCAGCTGCCAGCTTGAATCCCGATAGTCTGCCGGTGCGTTTTTACAACAAGACGGAAGATAACAGCAACGTGGTTGCAGCTTATCGCAATGCGGTGTCCAGCGGCGCCGTCGCCGTGATCGGCCCCCTTACCCGCGATGGTGTCGCCTCGCTTGCTTTGGAGAAAAATTTTCCCGTACCGACCCTCGCGCTGAACAATGCCGATGTGCCCACCGCCGATCAATTGTATTTTTTTGGCCTGTCTGCCGACGATGAGGCACGCACAGTTGCGACGCTCGCCGCCAACATGGGCTATCACCACGCTACCGTTATTTCCAATGGTTCGCCCATTTCCAAACGGTTACAGCTCGCTTTCGAGGAAACATGGAGCAGCTTGGGCTTGAGCATAGACCGCGAGATCGATTTTAACGGCGACTCCAGCGTCTTTAAAGGTCTGTTCACCCGTCACAACCCCGACTTCAAACCCAAGACTGAGACCGATCCCGGCGACCCTATGATTCCCGAATACCTTGTCGTGCCCGATACCATGGTCTTCATGGCTACCGGCGTGGATACAGCGCGTAAGGTACGTCCTTATCTCCCCAACAAGTTACCCACTTTTGCGACTTCGCAAGTGTTCCCGGGCAATGACGAGAACCTGATCAACTATGATCTTAACGGTATACGATTCGTCGATATGCCTTGGTTGTTGCAACCAGATCATCCTGCGGTGCTCGCCTATCCACATTCCAATACCCCGCTGACAGCGGTACAGGAAAGACTGTACGCATTGGGCATCGATTCTTACCGCCTTGTCCAACTGATGCTTAAACATAACCTGCAAAACAACCTTCCTATGAACGGTGTGGTGGGCAAGATCGAGCTTAAAGGCCACACTCTGCAGCGCACCGCCGTAGCGGGCGTGTTTACCCAGGGCCATGCCGTTTCGACTGAGACGGTGATAGAGCCGGCCATCCAGATGTTCCCCGACCAG
The DNA here is from genome assembly GCA_027448945.1 of Gallionellaceae bacterium. Lineage (GTDB taxonomy): Bacteria > Pseudomonadota > Gammaproteobacteria > Burkholderiales > Gallionellaceae > Gallionella. The sequence goes on along the minus strand of DAIDMQ010000004.1, from coordinate 36,402 downwards.
TACAAGCCCAAACCATGACAAACAAGGGTGTGCTGGCCGAACAACGGGCTGCACGCTACTTGCAGCAACAGGGCCTGCAGCTAATTAGCCAAAACTATCGCTGTCGTGCCGGCGAAATCGACTTGATCATGCAGCATGGCGATACGCTGGTGTTCGTCGAGGTGAGATTGCGCAGCAACAAAGACTACGGTGGTGCCGCCGCCAGCATCGACCAGCACAAGCAACAACGCCTCATCAAGACCGCACAGCATTACCTAGCCACATTGAAGCGCATACCGCCTTGCCGTTTCGATGCGCTGTTACTGGTAGAAATCTCAGATACCCAACCGCAATGGCTTAAGAATGCTTTCGGCGCTTGATTCGGTTAATATCCACGCCATCATTTGAACCACCCACATCATCATGGATATCCAAAATCGCATCACCCAACATTTTAAAGACAGCGCCGAATTGAAGCTGCGCGTCATGGACGAACTCGCAGCCCCTATCGAAGAAGGTGCGCAACTATTCTTTGATTGCATCGCCAATGACGGCAAAATTTTGGTATGTGGCAATGGTGGTTCTGCCGCCGATGCCCAGCACTTCGCTGCCGAGTTGATCAATCGCTTTGAAAAGGAGCGCCCGGGTCTGGCATGCGTGGCGCTGACTACCGACAGCTCGGTGATTACCTCCATTTCCAACGACTACGATTACAACCAGATCTTCTCCAAGCAAGTGCGTGCGCTGGGCCTGCCTGGTGACAGTCTGCTGGCAATTTCCACCAGCGGCAACTCGCCTAACGTGGTTGCCGCCATCCATGCTGCTCACGAGCGCAATATGCGCGTTGTTGCCCTGACTGGACGCGATGGTGGCGCAATGCTCGCTGCACTGCACCCCACCGATGTCTTGATCTGCGTGGATGCCAAGAGCACCGCTCGCATCCAAGAAGTCCACTTGGTCAGTATGCATTGCCTGTGCGACATCATCGATTACCACTTATTGGGTGAGTAAGTTGGACTATCCATTGCCCGATTTCGAAGCCAAATTCTGTGACGCAAACAACTTGGCGGCCAAACTCGCCAAGTTGCCCCGCCCGCTGGTTTTCACTAATGGCTGTTTCGACGTATTACACCGTGGCCATGTGACCTATCTTGCCCAAGCCCGCGCACTGGGCGCCTCGATGATAGTCGGGGTGAACAGCGATGCCTCGGTAAAGCGCCAAGGCAAAGGTGAGGACAGACCCATCAACGTCGAAACTGATCGCATGGCTGTCTTGGCCGCATTGGAGTCGGTAAGTCTAGTGATCGAATTCGATGAGGACACACCCCTGAACCTCATCTTGGCGTGCCGGCCCGATGTGCTCGTCAAGGGCGGTGACTGGAAGCCGGCGAACATCGTCGGTAGCAACGAAGTGTTGAACAACGGCGGCGCCGTTCATAGCATCCCCTTCCTGCACGAACGCTCCACCACTGCATTGTTGAAAAAGATTCGCAGTCTTTAAAACCAGCATTTTGACGGTCGCCTAAGTTCGACCATCACCTAAATCTCTGCCTGCATTTGGAGATTACCGCCAGCCTTGCGATAATGCGCCCCCTAATAACGTATCAAGTGCCAGCCCACAGCATGACCCCTACCGAGATCACACTGCATCAGAAGTCCCATGAGTTAGAGATCGCTTTCGATGATGGCGCACGTTATCGCTTTCCGTATGAATACCTGCGGGTGAACTCTCCCTCGGCTGAGGTTCGCGGTCACGGCCCCGGTCAGGAAGTGTTGCAAGTTGGCAAGAAGCATGTGCTTGTGTCGGGTGTTGAACCTGTCGGCAGCTATGCGATGAAGATCACCTTCGATGACGGGCACGACAGCGGACTGTTCACCTGGGACTACCTGAACAATCTGGGTAAGAACCAATCTGCAATCTGGCAGGATTACTTGCACCAACTTGAGCTGGCAAATGAAAGCCGTGAACCCTTTATGCATGGCGGAGGCAAACATGACGAATAAGACTACCCACTTCGGTTTCGAGACCGTAGACGAAACCGAGAAAGCCAAAAAGGTTGCGGGTGTTTTCACCTCGGTCGCTAGCAAATATGACGTGATGAACGACTTGATGTCTGCGGGTCTGCATCGCATCTGGAAGCGCTATGCAATCAGCGTCAGCGGTGTGCGCACAGGTCAGAAAGTGTTAGATGTGGCTGGCGGCTCGGCAGACTTGTCGCGCTTGTTCTTGAAAGCCGTCGGTAGCAGCGGGCAAGTTGTGCTCACCGACATCAACAATGCCATGTTGCGCGTAGGCCGCGACCGTTTGTTGGACGAGGGCATCTCCACACCGACCACTCAATGCGATGCAGAGCATCTACCTTTCCCTGACAATTACTTCGATTGCGTCAGTATCGCCTTTGGCTTGCGCAACGTTACTCACAAGGAAGATGCATTGCGTGAAATGAAGCGGGTGCTCAAGCCGGGTGGTCGCGTCATCGTGCTGGAATTCTCCAAAGTGGCCAAGCCACTGGAAAAGGCTTACGACTTTTATTCCTTCAAGCTGCTACCCAAGATGGGCCAGATGATTGCTGGTGATGCTGATAGTTATCGCTATCTAGCTGAGTCGATACGCATGCATCCCGGTCAAGAAGAACTGAAGACGATGATGGAAGATGCCGGTCTGGAACGCGTTGAGTACTTCAATCTTACAGGTGGGATCGTCGCAGTACACCGAGGTTACAAGCTCTAGGCCCTTTCTACCACTTAGGGATAATCCTTCTGGGAGAAGCAGGGTTTTGAGAATATCGCTTACCACTACCAAAAATATTTTCCGATGAATTCTTAACTTTCCTAAAGGTCGTTAAGAGTAAACCAACCATCCCATCAAACCGCTCATTCTAAATTTCGTACCGTTCGTTCCAGCTTTACTACCGCTTACCGTCCATCGGCCAGAACCGACCGATTACCTTCGAGATTTCGCCCATCTTCGCTAAAGTGCGTACCACAGACATGGGGCAAAACTCGAGAAATCGGGTGACGCAAAGCCACCGATCTTCACCAACCGGAAAGATAGCGGAGCTGCCATGAAACCTCAACGGAGGCATCATGCTTGTACTTATACGTAACATACTGGCTATCGCTCTTACCCTCGCAACTTCACGCGCTTTTGCTCAAGCTTTCGGCGATGTGACTGATGTAGGTGCACACCCTGGTGTTACAGACCGTGTTGCTTCCGTAGTTTTCAAGATCGTGGCTAAAAACAATGTTGTAAGTACTGAAGTCGCTCCTGCTCCTGAAGCTGACTTCGCAGGCACTAGCAACCGCGAGTTTCGTAATCGCATCGTTCGTGTTGATAGCCGTGTCGTCCAAGGTGAAACAAACAATAGCTTGATGGCTCACGACCACTCAGCATTTAGCATTAATACTCCCACTCGTGCGATCAACAATCTTTTGTCTGCTGTAAGCACTTTTTCTAGCAGCCCATTGAGCGCTACTTCTACAAAGCTGATGCAAGTCTTATCTATGTTGTCTGCTGGTAAGGCAAATATGCAGTTCGCTTATGTAGCACCTTTGAGCAAGAACACTCGTTTGGAATCTAATATTGATTACCGCCTGAACATCAAGTCCAGCAACAATGCAGCTGTTACAGCGCGCTTTCAATATGTGATGGATTTCTAAGTTTCTACCACCGTTTTCCTCCCCTTGAGCGGATGTCCAGACAACTGGCTCCGCTTTTTTCTTTTTGGTCAGTCAGAATGGCATGTAAGTTTCTAGGTGAGCAGGTAAAATCAGCACTTATGCCATAGCTAACAAGCTCTATGGCGCTATACCAACCTTAGAGAGTCTTACATGAGCAACTTACCCAAATGCCCGCAGTGCAGTTCCGAATTCACCTACGAGGACGGTAGCAATTACGTCTGTCCAGAATGTGCACACGAATGGCCTATTCAAGCGGCAGGCGAAAGTAAAGAGCAAGCTCGCGTGTACAAAGATGCCTTCGGTAATGTCTTGGTGGATGGTGACTCGGTAACGGTCATCAAGGATCTGAAAATCAAAGGCTCTTCCTCTGTTGTAAAAGTGGGCACCAAGGCCAAGAACATCCGCCTGATTGACGGCGACCACGATATCGACTGCAAGATCGACGGCATAGGTGCGATGCAGCTGAAAACCGAATTCGTCAAGAAGGCCTAAACCTAGTTGTATCCCCCTTACGCATCGTTACATAAGTGACCTAGCTATGAGTGCTTTGAACATCATCATCCTCGCTGCCGGTAAAGGCACACGCATGTATTCAAACAAGCCCAAGGTGTTGCATGCCTTGGCGGGCAAGCCCATGGTTCAACACGTGCTGGATTGTGCGCTGGCGCTGGAGGCAAGCAATATCTGCGTGGTCTATGGTCATGGCGGCGAGATCGTCCCGCAAGCAATGGCGCAATACCAAGCACAGTTCGTCATCCAAGAACCGCAGCTCGGCACCGGTCATGCGGTACAACAAGCGATGCCCCATTTGCCCGACAATACGCTTTCCATGGTGTTATACGGTGATGTCCCTCTAATACAGCAAACGACACTGCAACAGATGCGTGCCGCTGGTGAAGGACTGGTGTTTCTTACGGTAAACCTCGCCAATCCTACTGGCTATGGTCGTATCGTGCGTGACGCGAGCGGCAAGGTGTTGAGCATCATCGAGGAGAAGGATGCGACGCCAGAACAGCGCAAAATCCAAGAAGTGAACACTGGTATCTTGCTCGCACCGACTGCCATGTTGCGCAGCTGGCTGTCCAACCTTAAAAACAACAATTCACAAGGCGAGTATTACCTGACCGACATCGTTGCGATGGCGGTCGCACAAGGTGTCGCGGTGCATACGGCGCAGCCTGCACACGCATGGGAAGTCGAGGGTATCAATAGCAAGTCGCAACTGGCGACCCTAGAGCGCACTTGGCAAAGTGTGGAAGCGCAACGCTTGATGTCTCAAGGTGTGACGCTAGCCGATCCGGCGCGAATAGATGTGCGCGGGCAGTTAAGTTGTGGCCGTGATGTCGAGATCGATGTGGGCTGCATCTTCGAAGGCAAAGTCGAACTGGCGGACAACGTACGCGTCGGTGCATACAGCGTGATTCGAAATGCGACCATCGCCCAAGGCACGCAGATTGCTGCTTACAGCCATATCGACAGTAGTCTAGTCGGCGCCAATTGTCATATCGGCCCTTACGCACGTTTGCGACCCGGCAGTCAGTTGCATGACGACGCGCATGTCGGCAATTTCGTCGAAATCAAAAACAGTGAAATCGGCAAGGGTAGCAAGGCCAACCATCTAAGCTATATAGGCGACAGCACCGTGGGTAGTCGCGTCAACATTGGCGCTGGCACCATCACCTGCAACTATGACGGCGCGAACAAGTTCCGCACCATCATAGAAGACGATGCGTTCATCGGTTCGGATACACAGTTGGTCGCGCCGGTACGCGTGGGCAAGGGTGCGACGATAGGTGCGGGCTCTACCATCACCAAAGATGCACCTGATGGCGAGCTGACTTTGTCGCGTAGCAAACAGATCACGATCAATGGATGGAAACGTCCGGTAAAAATTAAAAAGTAAAACAGCACCGCGCAACGCGGCTATCGAATCACGTGGTAGATTATTTGGGGTTAGATTATGTGTGGAATTGTCGGTGGAGTAACTGAACGTAACGTCGTACCTATCCTACTGGAGGGTCTGCAACGCTTGGAATATCGCGGTTATGACTCGGCTGGTCTGGTCGTCATCCAAGATGGCAGACTGGAACGTCAGCGCAGTACTGGACGCGTGGCAGACCTAACGCTGAAGAGTGCTAACACCAATGGTCAGATTGGTATCGCGCATACCCGCTGGGCTACGCATGGCGTACCCTCAGAGCGCAACGCTCATCCGCACATGAGTAAGGACAAGATCGCCGTGGTACACAACGGCATCATCGAGAACTACGAAGAATTGCGTGCCAAACTCACGGCAGCCGGCTATGTCTTTACTTCCGATACCGACACCGAGGTCATCGCTCATCTAGTACACAGCCATTATGTTGCTGGCGTCAGTCTGTTGGCAGCGACTCAAATCTCATTGAAGGAACTGACTGGTGCTTATGCCATCGGCGTGATCGCCAGTGATGCACCCGACACGCTGATCTGCGCCAGACGCGGCAGCCCACTATTGTTAGGTATAGGCATAGAAGAGCACTTCATCGCATCCGATGTCTCGGCCTTGCTCCCTGTCACGCGCAGAGTCGTGTATCTGGAAGAAGGCGATGTCGTGCAACTGGAGCGGAAGCAATATCAGATCTACGATGCGAGTGGTGCAGAGGTGTCCCGTCCCGTGGTTGAAAGTGAGATGAGCAACGAGAGCGTGCAGCTGGGCCAGTATCGTCACTACATGCAGAAGGAGATACACGAGCAACCCCAGGCGTTGGCAGACACACTGGAATCCGTATGTAACACCCAATCCCTGGTACCCGGCATTTTCGGCGCAGAAGCCAATGACATCTTCGCCGACGTAAACCACGTGCTGATCTTGGCATGCGGTACCAGCTATCACTCCGGCCTAGTTGCACGATACTGGCTGGAAGAGGTTGCTGGCATCGCTTGCACTGTCGAAGTCGCCAGCGAATATCGCTACCGTACCAGCGTGCCCAACCCCCGCGCACTGGTCGTGGTGATCTCACAATCGGGCGAGACCGCCGATACCCAAGCTGCACTTAACCACGCCAAATCACTGGGCCACACATACACACTGGCAATCTGTAACGTGGCTGAAAGCGCTTTGGTTCGTTTGTGCAAACTGCGTCTGCTGACCCGTGCGGGCCCCGAGATTGGTGTTGCATCGACAAAAGCCTTCACTACACAATTGGCCGCATTGTTCCTGCTGACATTAGTACTCGCCAAGCAACGTGGTCGTCTTAGCAAGGAAAAGGAAAGTGCATACCTGCACGATCTGCGTCACCTGCCTAGCGCGGTGCAAAAAGTGTTGGATCTCGAGCCCATCATCGCCAAACTGGCCGAACAGTTCGCCAACAAAAACAATGCGCTATTCCTGGGTCGCGGCATGCATTACCCCATCGCGATGGAAGGCTCACTCAAACTCAAAGAGATCTCCTACATCCACGCCGAAGCTTACCCTGCCGGCGAACTCAAACACGGTCCGCTGGCACTGGTAGATAAAGACATGCCGGTGATCTCAGTCGCACCAAATGATGCCTTGCTGGAAAAATTGAAGTCCAATCTGCAGGAAGTCCGTGCGCGCGGCGGTGAGTTGTTCGTGTTCGCCGATGCCAATACGCACATTGCAGAAGCAGACGGCATACACATTATCCAGATGCCTGAACATGCGGGTCTGCTCAGCCCCATCCTGCACACCATCCCATTGCAACTGCTGTCGTATTACGTGGCCCTGCAAAAGGGTACCGATGTGGACAAGCCGCGCAACTTGGCCAAATCGGTTACGGTTGAGTAATGTAGATTAATGGCTTGATCGTGTTGTCCTGATATTTGAGCATGCCCATGCCGAAATAGAAGGACAATCAGATAAATTTTCAACTTTCCGGAAGTTTCGCGTGTCCGTAGAAATAGCCTTGTGCACAACACACGCCAATTTCTGCGAGTAATTTGGCCGTTATTTCATCCTCGACAAATTCGGCAATCGTCTTCATGCCGAACTCCTGCGCCACTTCGTGAATATGCCGCACCATGATACGGTCACGGGGATCGACAGCCATGTTCTGAACGAAACTGCCCTCTATCTTAAGATAATCAACGGGCAGATACTTGAGGTAGAGGAACGAGGAAAAACCGCTGCCAAAATCATCCAGAGCGAACTGCAGACCATGCTTGTGCAAGGCTTCGATGATATTACGCACTTCATTGATGTTGGGTAGCGCCTCGCGTTCGGTGACTTCAAGCACCACCCGATTACAGGCGATGCCACGAGCCTCAATTTGTGCCGGTATGGACAGCATCCATTCAGTATCACGGAAACTGAACGATGACAGATTGAAGAATATTTTGGCCTGAGGGTTTTTTACTGAAATCATGGCAATGTGTTGCAAGCCTTTGTCGAATACACGCTGATCGAATTCCTTGATCATACCAAGCTCGGAAGCGGCTTCGATGAACTCACCTGCGGACAATATCTTTTCCCCATCGCGGATGCGAGCCAGTGCCTCATAGGCCATGATACTGCCATCAGCCACGCTGACGATTGGTTGCAGATGAGCCTCTACGCGGTCTTCGGTTAATGCACGGCGCAGGTATTCACCCTGTTTGAAAATTACCATGACGCTGTTGTCATCACCCGCATGGGCGGTCAGTACCTGATTTTTGCCGCTACGCTTTGCCTTGTATAGAAGCACATCCATGGCGGTAAGCAGCATTTTCGTATTCTCGCCGTTATCAGGGTAGTTGACCACACTGAAACTGGCTGACAGCGTTACGTTACCCACTGGCAGTGTGATCGGGGTTTTGCGCATGGTCTCGTGCAGCTTTTGTGCGACCAACAGGCCGTTGGCTGCGGGTGTTTCCGGCAGAATGATGGCGAACTCGTCACCGCCCAGCCGTGCCATCAAGTCGCCTTTGCGCAATCCGCCCTCGAGCATCATCGATAACGTTTTTAGGGCAAGATCGCCAACCGGGTGACCGTAGGTGTCGTTGATAAATTTGAAGTCATCCAGGTCAATCATGATCAGTGAGAAAGGATGATTGTGACGTCGTCCGCGATCCACCTCATACTCCAAGAATTCCTCAAACCTGCGACGGTTGTATAAGCCGGTGAGCGGGTCCCGCACAGACATCTCCTCCAGTTGCTGGCTGTACTCCTGTATCGCACCCAGCAAATGGTTGAAATATTCAGTCAGGCGGCGCAACTCCGTAACCAGGTGCACACCTTTAACACGACGACTCAGATCCATGTTTTGCGTCACAGATTGCATGACGGCGACCAACTCCGCCAACGGTTGCGCCACCAGTTTGCGTAACTTGAAGTACAACAGCAAAAACGACAGCGCGATGATCAGCAGGGTATAGCCAATAACCGTATTAAGAACCTGATCAAATGAAACCTTCAGCTGGGTTATGGGGTAGGTTATATCAATTACACCGTGCACCGCCCCCACATAAGATTGGGTATGGCAAACCAAACATTCCTGTTTTGCGCGTACCGGATAGAGATAGCGGATAGAGTGCTTGTCGGGATAGAGCAAACGATCCTTGCCATCCACGAGTGCGGCATCGAGATCGGGGTCCAGGGCGATTGTCTTCGACTCGCCGGGCATTTCGCCAAACTGGGCAGATACCACGGTGTCACGCCAAATGCGAATTCGCATGCCCGGCATGGCTTCGTTGAGGCGGTTGATATTTTCGTTAATGTCGGCTTTATTCCAACCCTTGCGCATGGTTGAATAGAGTGATTGGAATACCAGTCTGGAGGTTTGCTGCGCATCTTCGCGCGCGAGTTGGTGAATCGCACGATCCCGCAAAATGCCAGACAGGCTGAAAATCAGAACAAAGGCAATTATCAGCGCCACCGAGGACAGCACTATGAGCAACTTGCCAAGTGAAATTTGTTTGGCCAACCCGAATAATTTCGTCATGAGTAGCGCTAGTTAGCCTGATAAAAATAATTAAAAAATATCTGCGGTAAGCCTTGAATTTACTTCTCGGCATTCCACCAATATTCACCATGTTACTCGTCTGCCAAGCGGTGAATTGCATACGGGGGGGCTCACTTTGCGGGACTCCGCCACGCCGATATACCGACAATATCCCCATACATAATACGGTATCTTGCCATTGAGTGTGGCCATACTATCTACCGATAATGGTGCGCAGCAATGTTGATCTTGTATTCTTAACTCCTTAATCTTATTTCCTCCTCAGATTAATGTTCGCCTTTTTTCGTCTGACGGTCCTGATTAAAAATAGTTTGACAAAATACTCAACCATCTATAAAACTGCATATATCGTATATACCGTTTTAGTAGTGTAGGTCGCCGACTCGGTGGCTCACTCGACAGGAGGCCATAAATGGAAAATTTTTCTTCGGGTTTGCTCTACTCCGTACCTCCGGAGTACATATCCCAACTGCATCTCAACGAAGACCTGCCATTCAACAAGGAAGCGCAGAGTGACTTCACCTGGCCTACGACCGGTTATACCTTGGTAACCAATTTCATTTCACGGCTTCGGCACGGATGCAACCGGGCAGAATAAAAAATGCCCGCGATGCGGGCATTTTCTAGGGGACATCGCTGTAATCTCAGGCGAACATCACGCTGGCCATCTGCAGCAGTAATATCAACACGATAACCATCAACAAAGCGTTGCGGCGTTTTTGTTGCACCAACAGTTGCCGCAGGGTGTTATCCATCTCGGCGCGGGAATTTTTTTCGTGCAGACGCTGATGCAACAAGCGCGGCAACTGCGGGATCAGGGTGAAGTAATGCGGGGCTTCTTGTTTCAAAGATTTGAGCAGGCCGCGCCAACCGACTTGCTCACTCATCCAGCGTTCCAGCCACGGTTTTGCGGTCTTCCACAGGTCTAGCTCGGGATCGAGTTGCAGACCCAGACCTTCGATGTTGAGCAAGGTCTTTTGCAGCAAAACTAATTGCGGTTGAATTTCGATTCCGAAGCGACGTGAAGTTTGGAACAGGCGCAGCAGCACTTTGCCAAACGAAACCTCGCGCAAGGGCTTATCGAAGATCGGTTCGCAAACCGCGCGTATCGCGGCTTCCAGCTCATCCACGCGCGTGTCCGCAGGTGCCCAGCCCGATTCAATATGTACTTCGGCGACACGCTTGTAATCGCGGCGGAAGAAAGCGATGAAGTTCTGCGCAAGATAATGTTTGTCGCTGTCGGTGAGTGTGCCCATGATGCCGAAATCCAACGCGATATATTGGCCGTCACTCGCGACTTGCACGTTGCCAGGGTGCATATCGGCGTGGAAGAAACCATCGCGGAACACTTGAGTGTAGAAGATCTCGACACCATCAGAAGCCAGCTTGGAGATATTCACGCCCGCGTTACGCAAATTCTCCACTTGGTTCACCGGCGTGCCGTACATGCGCTCCATCACCATCACTTCGGAGCTGCAAAAATCCCAATACATCTCGGGCACCAGCAACAACTTGGAATTGGCAAAGTTGCGTTTGAGCTGGCTGGCATTGGCGGCCTCGCGACTCAGATCCAACTCGTCATTGAGATACTTCTCAAATTCATTCACCACCAGCTTGGGCTTGAGGCGGCGACCATCGGACCACAGCTTCTCCATCAAGTCTGCTGCGACTTTGAGCAAGGCGATGTCATGCTCGATGACACGCTTAATTCCGGGACGCAATATCTTTACTGCAGCGTGCCTGCCGTCTGGCAACACCGCGAAATGGACTTGCGCGACAGAAGCACTGGCGACCGGTTGCTCCTCGAAACTTTGGAACACCTCACTCAGCTGACGGCCATAGTTGACCTGCAATATCTGTATCGCTTGCGCAGAGGGGAAGGGCGGCACTTGGTCTTGCAGCTTCGCCAATTCATCGGCGATGTCGGTCGGCATCAGGTCGCGGCGGGTGGACAGCATCTGACCGAACTTGACAAAGATAGGGCCCAGATTCTCAAGCGCCAAACGCAGACGCACGGCTCGCGGACGACTAGTGCTGCGGAAGAACAGCAGGATATCGAGCAGCACGCGCAACCAGCGAACCCGCTCGTGCGACAACAGGAATTCGTCCAAACCGAAGCGCAGAACGACAAAGATGATTTTGAACAGGCGAAAGATGCGCATGTTATTTTTTGTCCGTCAGTCGTTGGACACGCGCGGCCAACCGTGCCACATCATCGCGCAAGTCATCGACCGCGCCGGAGAATTTGGTCAATTGTGCAGGCTTGGCTAACAAGGGACGCTCCTCTGTCCAATATTCCGCAGCAGCTTGCGACAAGTGCAGCACACCATCGTTGAGTTGAGCATGGCTGTTTTGTACAGTGCTCACGATGCGTTCCGCAGCAATATCCCCGGTGACTTTGCTGAGGTCTTCTGCCGCATCCCAACGCAGGTTCTGGGACAGATAAAATATCTCGGCCAGCAGGGCGGCATCACCCCGGGTCTGTATGGCGTTACGTGCAGTCTCGTCCTTGGCCAGCAAACGCGGTATCAAAGAAGGCGCGATAGTCAACTCCACATCTGCCGATGCAGAACGATCACTTGCCTGCAGACTCGCGTCGCTCAAGATGATGTAGGCAAAAGAAAACGGTGCGACATTGAATCGCACCGTCTTACCTGCAAAGCGCAGCAATCTGGGTTGTGACCAGCTATTCTGCGCGAGCAAATGGTTAAGCGCGGCTGCAGAAGGCTGAGCGAACATGACTTATTCCAGCTCAGTCTGCTGGATGCCTGCAAGCAACCAGACCGCCTTGTTGTCGCGCATATCTTTTTGCACATGCCAGATCTCGTCAACCGCATCCGGTGCGCCGTTGTTCTCGGTCAAGCTGCCAGTGAAGCGCACGCTGGCAATCGCCATATCACCTTCGTGGGCGACTTCCAGCAACTCAGCGTTGATAGTGACCACATCCGTCTTCTGAGCCGCATCGCCACGTTCCTGCAACTGCATGGATATCTCGGCATACATCTCGGGCGTGGTGTATTCGCGGATGTCGTTCAAGTCCTTGCGGTCATTGGCTGCCTGCAAGCGGATGAAAGAAGTCTTGGCGCTGCGCAGGAAGCTCTCGACCGGGAAATCGGCCGGGATATTCTTGGCCTGGCCGGGTACATAATCTGCACCACCCGCCAAGGTGCTTGCCGGTACGGTGCTGCCTGCATATTGTGCAGCACCCGCATATTGCATCGCTGGTTGTTGCGCTTTACGACGCAACATGGATACCAACAACATCACCGCACCTATCACCAGCATGATCATCAACAAAGTGCCCATGCCTTCACCCAAACCAAAATGCGCGAACATTGCCGCCAGACCCGCGCCTATCGCCAGACCCGCCAGCGGGCCCAACCATTTGTTACCCGGCTTGGCCGCTGGCGCCGCACCCGGAGCAGCAGATGGGGCAGCTGCCGGTGCTTTAGGCGCAGCCTGAGGCGTCATGGTGCGTTGTTTACCGAAACTGCCACCACCGCCGAAACGCTTGGCTTCTGCTGTTGTTGCCAACAAACTCAAACTGGTCAAAGTGATCATTAATAGTGTCAAAAATTTGTTCATGGCTTCCTCTTAAAATTCATATCGGGCCGAAATATTCGGCACACACTCTGTAGCGGGTATCAATGGACAACAAGATCCGTACTAGTTCCCTTTAATTCCACCGGCCTGATCGCGGTGACAAAATATTCGGTATCGCCGAAGCAACTGCCTGGCAAGCCCTTGTGTTGTTCGTAGTGCAACATGGCACGCGTACCGACCAAGCGACTGATGTCTGCTGCCACATTATCGTCCCTCACCGTGAATTCGAACTTCTCGGGCACAGCACCCGGCAAAGTGATCAGGGCCAATTCGCCCTCCCAAGTCTTGCACAGCCAGCCTTTTTTGGAGAATTTTTGCACATAGCCAGCGCGCTCGCCGGAGGCATAGTCCCAGCTCAACGCTAACCAGATATAAGCGGCAAAAGCCAACACTAACACTGAGATAAATATCACGCCGTAGAAGAGGGCGCGCTTGGCTGTGGGCATTATGTATATCCTGTAATTGAGTACGATTTGTAAGGGCGTGGATTATAGCGGATGCCGTGCCTTGTGCGGACACCCCTTCTCAGCTTAAAAATCGGGCACGGATTGCAAATCTAGGCGCACACCCGAGATTGGATGTTTGAATCCCAAATTGCTTGCGTGCAACAGCAAACGGGGGGATTTGCTCACATCACCATATAGAGGGTCGCCCAAAATAGGATGGCCGATGGCGGCAAGATGAACGCGTAATTGATGGGTGCGCCCTGTGACAGGCTCTAGCGAGACGCGACTAGTCCCGCGCTCTGCCGATACAGACAACAAGCGATATTGCGTAAGTGATGGCTTACCCTCGACCAAATTCACTTTCTGCTTGGGGCGATTCGGCCAATCGCTGCCGATAGGCAAGTCGATCTCACCGCAGATCTGCGCCAACACACCGTCCACTTCAGCGATATAGCGCTTCCCAATTTGACGATCGCGGAACAACTTGGAGAAACGGCTTTGCATCTCGGCCCCGCGTGCGAACATCATCAGGCCCGAAGTCGCCATGTCCAAGCGGTGTACCACCAGCGCATCGGGAAATTGCGCTTGTATACGCGTGATCAAGCTGTCCTGTTTGCTCACGCCTCGTCCCGGCACTGCAAGCAAACCTGCCGGCTTGTTCACTACCAATAGGTGCTCGTCCTGATAGACGCAGTCCAGCGTGGTTGCGGCGGGTGGATGATATGAATCAGGCATGGTGCTTATTCAAGTTTATGAGAATTCGTCGGGCGTAGGCAGTGTAAGCATGCGCTACAATCGCGGAAATCACCTAGTAACGGCACCAAGAAAACCATGACGACCTCTACCATTTCCGAGTTGCTCACTCTACCCAAAGAGTTGTTACACGTCCTCCTGATTCTCATCTTGGCTTGGCTAGTGATGATGGTGTCACGCCGTTTAATCAAGTTGTTGCGCAATTATATGAATGCCCGCGCCGATTCCGCAGAGGACAAACGCCGCATCGAAACGCTGGCGCGCGTGTTCCGCTATATCGATACGGTAGTGATTACCTTAGTCTCTGGAATGTTGGTACTCAGTGAATTGGGTATCTCCATCGCGCCCATCCTGGGTGCTGCCGGTGTGGTCGGCTTGGCGGTGGGCTTTGGTGCACAGAGTCTCATTAAAGACTACTTCAATGGCTTCTTCCTGTTGTTGGAGAATCAGATACGACAGGGCGACGTGGTCGAAGTCTGCGGCAAGACCGGACTCGTTGAAGACATCACCCTGCGCTACATCGCGCTCCGAGATTACGAAGGCAGTGTGCATTACGTGCCGAATGGACTAATCACCACCGTGACCAACAAGTCGCGTGGCTATGGCTATGCGGTCATAGACGTGACCGTCGCTTACCGGGAAGACATCGATGAAGTCAGCGCCGTCATGCTCAAGGTCGCCAAAGAACTGCGTGACGATCCCGCTTACCGCGACAAAATACTTGAAGATTTGGAGGTCGCCGGCGTTCAAGACTGGGGCGACTCTGCCGTGGTGGTGCGTTGCCGCTTTAAGACTGTCTCCCTAGAGCAATGGTCGGTACGTCGCGCCTTCTTGGGCAGACTCAAGCGTGAATTCGATACACTTAATATTGAGATACCGTTCCCGCACATGACCATCTATGCAGGTCAGGACAAGCAGGGTAAGTCGACCAGCTTCGGTCTACTCAAGCAAGAACCCTGAAGTCGCCGCACTGCAACTAAGGCGCGTCCACTCTGCCTGATTTGCTAGGCGCTATGAAATGCCCGATAATTTGCACGCTTATACCGAAGCGCCTCTCGTCTGCTCATAATCAGGCGACATCAATTTCCGTCCCGCAGGGGACTTACGAGTGACACAAACATGGACATTAATAGACAGCGCGCAATAGATCGTTACTTTGGCGTGCCTATATGCTGGCTGTTGTCGGGCGTGAATCGCATCATCAGCAACGACCCGGATGGTGTTCCCCCCAAGCATATCGTCATCATCTTGCTCTCCGAGATGGGTAGCTTGGTATTGGCGCAGCCCATGTTCATGCGCCTGAAGGAGCAATACCCGGACGCGACCCTGCACATGCTGATGTTCGCCAAGAACCGCGAGGTACTAGACTTGCTCGATGTGATGCCGCCTGAAAACGTCATCACTCTGGACGACAGCAACATCAAGAGCCTCGTCAAAGACAGCATCAAAGCCATCCTGACGATGCGCAAGCTGAAGATAGATGCGGCCATAGATTGCGAATTGTTCGCGCGCATCAGCAGCATCTTCTCTTACCTTTCGGGGGCAACTTTCCGCGTCGGTTTTCATAGACACACACAGGAAGGTCTGTATCGCGGCAACTTCATTAATCGCGCTGTCACGTACAACCCGTATCGCCATCTGACGCAACAGTTTTTAAGTCTCGCTGCGGCTTTGGAGTCGAACACCACACCGACCAATAAACTGTTGCCCGAACCCTACACCGGCAAAACACCGGTGTTGGAATTTCCAGATGAAGAGTTGTTGCAGACCACACGTGAATTGCACAATTTCTACCCCACCATCAAAGAGAAAAAACTGGTACTAATCTATCCCAGCGGCGGCATCTTGCCGATACGTGCTTGGCCTTTGCAACACTATTGCGAACTTGCCAAAACATTGCTGGAAGAAGGTTATGCAGTGGGCGTCATCGGTCTCAAAGGCGACCGGGCCATCGCCCAACATGTGGTCGATTACTGTAAGGACACGGCCTGCGTAAATCTGGCGGGCTACACCCGTTCGGTGCGCCATTTATTGGCAGTGTTTCATCGTGCCTCATTGTTGGTGACCAACGATGGCGGCCCCGGCCAATTTGCCGCGCTCACACCCAAGCTGCCGACAATCATCTTCTTCGGGCCGGAAACACCCGCGCTATACAAATCACTGGGCAACAATTCCTACTGTTTCTATCGCGGCCTGCCTTGCTCACCTTGTCTGACAGCCTACAACCATCGCAGCTCGCCTTGCGATGGCGACAATCAGTGCCTTAAACAGATCTCGCCTCAACAGGTGTTAGCCAAGGCGCATGAGATGCTTGCAGCCAAACAAGCCGGTGCGACTGCATGAGTGGGTCTGCGCAGCAGGGGCCATTGGCCTGGATTTTCAAACGTCGTTTTATGCGCTTCGGTACTGTGGGTGCATCCGGTGTAGTGGTGAATCTGGTCGTGCTTTATCTGTGTCAGGAGTATCTGTTCAGTGCCATTGCCTCTGCCAGCATGCGCTTGAACGCCTCGCTGGCAATGTCCATCCTGTTATCGACCGTCAATAATTTCTACTGGAACCGCGCGTGGACTTGGCATGACAGACAACAACGTCCAGACAAGCATCTGCTGCTGCATTTCGGCCAATATGCTTTCGCGGTGTGGATAGGCATCGCGGTGCAATTCATCCTGACCAAAATGCTGGTTGTGCACGTGCATTATCTGATTGCGAACGCCTCGGCCATCGTCATCGCCAGCGTGTTCAACTTCGTGGTCAACAACTACTGGACCTTCCGCCAGCACAAGCCTGTGGATGAAATGGCCCTGCCCATCATCCCAACGGTAGAAGACGAAGCGGGGCAGAAGTAGACCATGCAGCAACCGTCCAGGCTGACACTCTGGTATCTCTGCGCGGTGTTGTTGGCGATCGTCACCTATTTCTACGGTCTGGATAGCCAGTACATCCCCAAGAACGGCGACGAATATCCTTATGAACACATCACCCGATTAACAGCCGCCAGTGGCGAACTGTTGCCGCTGCAATCACAAATGGAGAACATGCGTAACACCAAGCCGCCGCTGCTATTTTGGCAAGGAATAGCTTCCACCCACGGCGGTAAGGATTGGAATTTGTGGAATCTGCGTTACCCCGGTGTGGTCTACACCCTGCTGACCGCCGGACTGTTGTTCTTGCTCGGCAGACGCCTCACAGGCCACGCCGAGACCGGCTTCATCGCCGCGCTGACTTTCCTCGCCTTTTTCACCACCTATAGGTTCGGTCGTCCTTATCTGACCAATCCGCCCGAGGTGTTCTGGTTGTTCCTGCCTTTCTTCACCTTGCTGTATTGGCCGCAAGCCCTCCGTTCCAAACTACTCGTCCCCACCTTGTTAGGCATCAGCATAGGCATTGCCTTCTTGTACAAATCTTTCGCACTGGGGCTGCCGGCAACGCTGGGTTTGAGTGCCTGGTATCTGCAGCAGCGCAACTTCCGTTTTAAAGAGTTCTTCAAACACGACGCGCCCAAAGTTTTCCTCGGCATCGGCATCGCTGTGGTGATATTCGCACTGTGGTTCGTATTTGATCCCGATCCGCATGCGGTGTGGCAAGAGTTCATCGTTGGCGAGAACGTGGGCAAGTTCGATCCGCACGGTCCCAGCTATCTCGCCAAGTTGTTGTGGGGCAGTTCCAGTTTGTGGAGCTTCACCGCCGCTTTCCTCACCAATGCCGGGCTGCTGACCTTTCTTGTGGTCGCCCTGTGCATCGTCGCTTTCCGCCGTCGCCACGAGATGAGCACGGAACAAAAACTGCTGTGGTTATGGGTCGCCGCCTTGTTCTTCAGCTTCTGTCTGCCCAGTCAGCGTTCTGGTCGCTACATGCTCTCAGCCATGCCAGCCCTTGCTTTGCTGCTCGCCTTGGATTGGGAACACATCAGCCGCAAGGTGTTCATCGCCACACTGTTGCTCTGCGCGTCAGCCTTGTTGGGACTCGGGCTATTGGCCGCGCGCTTGCAAAGTGAACTGGGGGATGCGTTCTTTCCCGCAAGTTTTTGGTTACTGCTTACCGGCAGCACTATTCTTGCACTGGCGGCTATCGTCTTACCTGCTTACACCCGCGCCGTAACAAATGTGGCCGCCTTGTTAGTGCTGCTCAGTTTTGCTGCTTTTCTGCGCCCGCTGGATGACAAGCTCGCCAACTATGATAGCCAGGCACTCGCTTATGTACAGGGTAAGACCGTGGCCGTGCCGTGTAACTTCCGCGCGCACGACGAAGGACACCGCTTCCTGTTGCCGGGCGCAAATATCGTTGGCTATCACGAGAGCCAAAATCTGGATGTAGCCCTGTTGTCGCAGCGCTATGACTTGTTCGCGGTGCAACTGCCACTGCACGCTACCGCCAACGAACTGTGCTCAGAGTGCACTGTGATCGGCACACGTCTGGACATACGCGGCCGGCAGAGTTCTGCTGAACTGCGCGATATGTTCCTCAACGGCAAATTCTTCAAGCATCTGTTCATACGTGAAGTGCTGGTCGCCTCTGCCGTCACACCCAAGCAGATCGTCAGCAACACCTTGGCCGAGGTTTGCCGATGAACGAATCTCGCACCGCACACCGTCTTTTACTGGTGCTGATACTGGCGGCCTGTACGGGGGCGGGCGTCAAGTTGGCGGATCGCCATGACACGGCCAAGTTCCAAGTCGAGTCGCTTGTCACAGGTACTGCAGCCAGCACATATAGCAGCCAATTCGTATCGCGCCAACATGACATCTCCACCCATGCGGCCTCGCTCATCGAACTGAAGGACGGACGGCTGCGTGCGTTCTGGTTCGCCGGTAGTCGCGAAGGGGCGGAAGATGTTGAGATACGCACGTCGGTCTATGACGGACATCGTTGGAGTGCTGAGCTCAGCGTGATGGATAGGGTGCGCACACAGGCTGCTTTACTGCGCTACGTAAAGAAACTGGGCAACCCAGTCGCCGCCCGTGCTGCTGATGGCAGCCTGCATTTGTACTACGTGACGGTCTCATTGGGTGGCTGGGCGGGCAGCTCCTTGACCGGCATGGTGTCGCGCGATGAAGGCGAGACCTGGAGCGCGCCACGCCGCCTCATCACCTCGCCATTCATCAACATCAGCACACTGATCAAGGGTACGCCTTACCACTACAGCGACGGCAGCATAGGCTTGCCCGTCTATCACGAGTTCTTGGGTAAGTTCGGTGAGCTGTTACACCTCTCCACGGATGGCACGGTGTTGGATAAACAGCGCTTGAGCAAGGGCAAGACCGGCATACAGCCTGTACTGCTGATACAAGACCCGGACCATGCGCTGGCGCTGATGCGCTACACCGGCATCCCGCCTATGCGCGTCATCGCGACTGAAAGTAAAGATGGCGGTCGCGACTGGAATGCGCCTCACAAAACGACCCAGCCCAATCCCGATGCTGCGTTGACGGGCGTCGTCCTTGCCGATGGTCGCATGCTGTTGGCCTTGAACAATCTGGAGCAGGGTAGAAGCGCGCTGTCTCTTATGATTTCCAGTGATGCGGGCAAAACTTGGCACGCGGTGTATAAATTGGAACAACAGCCGGCAGGCGCGATCAAGCCGGATGAATTCGTACAAAACAATGTCCAACTTGCCATGAACAGCGATGCGCAGCTTACGGATGCCGCTGCTTATGGTAAATCTGCCCGGCGCAATAGGTGCGACGGTGAGGTCTGCGGCTATGAGTTCTCCTACCCCTATATGATCCAGACCCACAATGGCGACTTCCAGCTGGTCTATACCTGGAACCGCAGCTACATCAAACATGTGCAGTTCAACCAAGCCTGGTTAGATGCCCGCATCAAGGAGGCCAACGATGCCGCATCTCACTGACTTGACCGGACTGCTAGGCATAGCCTGCATGATTGCAGCGCTGACGGTGTCACTCTGCAAACCGCTCTCACAGCGCAAACAAGCGCTCTTCATCGCGGCGATTTTCTTGGCGACCTTGCTGCCGTTCAGCGTGCTGCCACTTGCAGCCTATGTGCGCGGCATATTCGGGGACCCGAGTATCACCAGTGTGGTTCTGGCACTCGCCACCTTGCTGCGTCCCTATTACGCAACAGCACCACATCACTCACGAACATCCTTGCTGATCTTGATTGCACTGGCAGCACTGTTCCTTTATCCCATGGCCTTGGGCATGAGCTTGTATGACCCGTATCGTTTGGGTTATGGCGATGTGATGATGGTGGGTGTGGTGTTGGTGATTGCCTGTTTTGCTTGGCTGGCTCACCTTTCTTTACTCAGCACATGTCTCGCACTCGCGACCTTGGCGTGGTCTATAGGCTGGTATGAATCGACAAATCTTTGGGATTATTTGATTGACCCTATGCTGGCGATTTATGCGCTATACGCTTTGTTGTTGCACACTGCAAAAACAATACGGGCCACCGTATTCACCGGCAGCCCGCATTGATCTAAGATCTAAAAATTTTTCGCCTAGTGGCTGATACGAGTCACGCCGCCCCCCGTCAATACGCGCACCTTATCTCCCACGGCAAATTTTTCATCTGCGCCTTGCGCGACTGCAATCATTTTACCGTCATCGAATTTAACGGTGATCTCGTAGCCGGCTTGACGTGTGATACCTTCTTCGGCAGCTGCGCCAACCAAACCACCCACCACGCTACCCACTACCGAGCCGATGGCGCTAACGTTGCGGCTATTGCTATTGCCGCCCGCCACGCCACCTATGATTGCACCTGCACCCGCACCTATAGGCGTTTTGGTACCTTCTATCATGATTTCTCGCACGCTTTCCACCGTTGCCATACGCACCTCTTCGGCTTGCCTGGCCTGGTCTCGGGAATAAGCGCCACCTGACATGCTGGACGCACAACCTCCCAAAATCACCGCCATGCTGAGAAATAGCACGGTTCGTTTGTAATTAAACATGTTCATTCTCCCTTCAATTACTGTGCTGTTTTGACCTTTTTGTTCACGAACAAGTTCAACCCAATACCGCCAAAGCCGCATCATAGTTAGGCTCGTGGGTGATGTCATCGACCAACTCGGCGTGTATCACTTTGTCGTGCTCGTTCAATACCAACACGGCCCGCGCAGTCACGCCTGCCAGCTTGGTGTCCGCGATCTTCACGCCATAGTTGCGCATGAAATCACGACCGCGCATCAGTGACAGCGTGACCACATTTTCCAGGCCTTCAGCCACGCAAAAACGACTCATGGCGAAGGGTAAATCGGCCGAGATGACTAGCACCACGGTGTTGTTCAACTTGCCCGCCGCTTCGTTGAATTTGCGCGTGGAAGTGGCGCATACCGCCGTGTCCAAACTAGGTACGATGTTGAGCACCTTGCGCTTACCGGCAAAGCTTTGCAGCGTGACATCTTGCAGGTCTTTATTGACTAGGGTGAAGGCTGGTGCAGTCCGACCAACACTGGGAAACTCGCCATAAAGGGTGACCGGCGACCCGCCCAGTGTGACCGCTGTCTTGTTGCTGACCTCTTTGGACATGATGCTCTCCTAAAATTTAAGTGTGGATGCCAAATTACGCTTTTCCTGCCCCTTTGGAAAGATGCTGGATTACTCGCTCGGCTTATTTGTAACTGCTGATAGGCGGACAAGCGCAGATCAGATTTTTATCGCCGTAGACGTTGTCCACGCGCGCCACGCTGGGCCAGAACTTATTGTCGCGCACCCAGGGCAGCGGATAGGCCGCTTGTTCGCGTGTGTAAGGGCGATCCCAATCGCTACTCACTACTGCCTTAGCGGTATGCGGTGCATGCTTGAGTAAGTTGTCCTTCTTGTCTGCCGCGCCTGAAAGTATGGCTGCAATCTCCCCGCGAATGGCGATCATCGCTTCACAGAATCTATCCAGCTCGGCCTTGGATTCGCTCTCGGTAGGCTCGACCATCAGCGTGTCCACCACCGGGAAAGATGTAGTCGGTGCATGGAAACCATAGTCCATCAGACGCTTGGCAATGTCGGCCACTTCTACACCTTCACGCTTCAAGTCGCGACAGTCCAATATCATCTCGTGCGCACAACGACCATTGCTACCGCTGTAAAGAGTAGGGTAATGATCTCTGAGCATCTCCTTGATGTAATTTGCATTAAGGATCGCCATCCGCGTTGCTTCACGCAAACCAGAGCCGCCTAGCATCTTGATATAGGCGTAGGAAATCAGCAGGATCAAGGCGCTACCGTAAGGCGCTGCGGAAACCGCGTGTATGCCTTGTGCGCCGCCAGTTTTGACTACCGGATGGGTAGGCAGAAAGGGCGCCAGATGTGCTGCCACACCGATAGGGCCCATACCCGGTCCGCCGCCACCGTGGGGGATGGCAAAGGTCTTGTGTAGATTCAAATGACACACGTCCGCGCCAATATTGCCCGGGCTAGTGAGACCGACTTGGGCATTCATATTTGCACCGTCCATATACACCTGACCGCCGTTGTCATGGATGAGTTGGGTGATATCTTTGATGCTCTCTTCGTAGACGCCGTGGGTGCTCGGATACGTGACCATCAAACACGACAAATCATCTTTATGCTCTTCTGCTTTTGCACGCAGATCTTGCACATCGATATTGCCCTTGCTGTCGCATTTCACCACCACGATTCTCATGCCGCACATCGCCGCACTGGCCGGGTTGGTGCCGTGTGCCGAGGATGGAATCAGTGCCACGTTACGCTGACCTTCGCCGCGTGAACGGTGGTAAGCCTGTATCACTAACAAGCCCGCATATTCACCTGATGCACCGCTATTCGGCTGGAAACTCATCTTGGCAAAACCTGTGATCTCGGCCAGATCGGCATCAAGACCCGCGATGACTTCTTGGAAACCGGCCGCTTGTTCAACAGGCACGAAGGGGTGCATGTTGGCGAATGCTGGCCATGTCAGCGGAATCAGCTCCGAGGCCGCATTCAACTTCATGGTGCAGGAACCCAAGGAAATCATCGAGTGCGTCAAAGACAGGTCTTTGTTCTCGAGGCGTTTGATGTAACGCATCATCTCGGACTCGGAATGATAACTGCTGAAGACTGGGTGACTGAGGATAGCCGAACTGCGTATTTTGATTAACGGTTTGGCGGCATATACGTCTGCCTGGTTGACGCGCGGTACTGATTTTTCAGCCGCTTGTGCAAACACACTGAGCAGCGCATTCACTGCCGCCGCGTCTGTGGTCTGGTCTACCGAGATGGTTAGTCCTTCATCGGTATAGCGCAGGTTGATACGCGCGGACTCTGCCAACACATGGATTTTCACATTGTCGGTATGCGTTAATTTGATGGTGTCGAAGTAAACTTCATCACTCACGGCATAACCCAATTTCTTAAGCTCTTCGGCCAACGTCACAGCAGTTGCATGTACGCCTTGTGCAATGCCGCGCAGTCCATCTGCTCCGTGGTAAACCGCATACATGCTCGCCATGATGGCCAGCAATGCCTGTGCCGTACAGATGTTGGAAGTCGCCTTTTCACGGCGAATATGTTGTTCGCGGGTCTGCAAGGCCATACGCAAAGCAGGGTTGCCGTCTGCATCGACCGACACTCCGATGATGCGTCCCGGCATAGAACGTTTGTATGCATCTCGACATGCAAAGTAGGCGGCATGGGGACCGCCATAACCCATAGGTACACCGAAGCGCTGAGTAGAACCCAACACCACATCCGCGCCCCACTCACCTGGCGGTGTCAGTAGCACTAAACTGAGAATGTCAGCTGCGACCGCGATGGTCATGCCGTGTTCCTTGGCACGCTTAACGAAGTCCGCATAGTCATGCACCACACCATCCACGGTCGGATATTGCAACAAGACGCCGTACAGACTGTCGTTCAAAGTTACAGTCTTGAAATCTCCTATCACCAGCTCTATGCCCAAGGGTTTGGCACGGGTCTTGAGTAACTCTATGGTTTGTGGGAAGCATTCATGCGAGACAAAGAAACTGTTCTTGCCTTGCTCTGCCGCTTCGCGTGAGCGCAAGCCATGCAGCATAGTCATTGCCTCGGCAGCGGCTGTCGCTTCATCCAACAAGGATGCGTTAGCGATCTCCATGCCGGTCAGATCCGTCACCATGGTCTGATAGTTAAGCAACGCTTCTAAACGACCCTGGGCAATCTCCGCCTGATAGGGTGTATAGGCGGTATACCAGCCCGGATTTTCCAAGATGTTGCGCTGAATAACAGGTGGCAGGATGGTGTCGTAATAACCCAGACCTATGTAGCTCTTGAACAATTTGTTCTTAGCCGCGATGCCACCTAAATGCTGGAGATAGGCGTATTCGGACATGCCTTCCGGCAGATTCAGCGGCTGTTGCAAACGTATTCCTGCCGGGATGGTTTGGTCTATCAGCTCATCTACAGATTTCGCGCCTATCTTGCGCAACATTGCAGCAATCTCAGTCTCGGATGGGCCGTTGTGGCGATTTACAAATTGGTCGGTTTTCATAAAATTTGGGATTCAGGATCAAGGATTGAGCAGGGCGACGAGGTCTCGGAATTGGCTATGCCAAATCCTAATTCCCAAGTCCTCATCCTGCCTTAATGTGCTTCGCTATCGACGTGGGTTTGGTATGCGGCAGCATCCATCATTGCGGCGACATCTGCAGCATTGTCTGGCTTCATCTTGAAGATCCATGCGCCGTAAGGATCGCTGTTGATGGCTTCGGGTGAGCTATCCAATTCACTGTTCGCAGCAATCACTTCGCCTGCAACTGGGGCATACACGTCAGCGGCTGCTTTCACAGATTCCACTACCGCACATTCTTCTTTTGCTTTCAGCTTACGGCCTACCGTTGGCGCTTCTACAAATACCATATCGCCTAACAGTTCTTGGGCATGTTGAGTGATGCCTACGGTGATCGTGCCATCCGCTTCTGCCCGGACCCATTCATGTGATGCCGCGTATTTCAGGTTAGTTGGATTGCTCATGCTGTTCTCCTAGTGTAGGTCGGGTTTTAACCCGACAAAATTTTATTAAAATTAGACTGCTGTCGGGTTAAAACCCGACCTACAGCAACCCTTTTCCATTACGTGCAAACGGATACTTTACGACTTGTGCAGC
Source organism: Gallionellaceae bacterium (assembly GCA_027448945.1). GTDB lineage: Bacteria > Pseudomonadota > Gammaproteobacteria > Burkholderiales > Gallionellaceae > Gallionella. The sequence goes on along the minus strand of DAIDMQ010000004.1, from coordinate 10,958 downwards.
CAGCATCTTATCGCGGATGACGACTTGTACGGTGTCGCCGATCTGCACCGCATTCGGTACACGAGCCAAGGCGATAGATTTTTCCAAAGTGGGCGAGAATGTACCGCTGGTGATTTCGCCTTCACCTTGTCGGGTGACGACTTTCTGATGACCGCGCAACACGCCGCGATCCAACAGCACCAGACCGACCAGCTTGCGTGCAGGCGGATTGGCCAGCAGTGCCGCCTTGCCGATGAAATCGCGCTCGCTCTTCAAATCCACTGTCCAGGCCATTCCGGCTTCCAAAGGATTGATAGTCTCATCCATGTCCTGTCCATACAGATTCATACCCGCTTCCAGACGCAATGTATCGCGTGCGCCCAAACCTATAGGGGGCACGCCCACCTTATTAAGTGCATACCAGAAGGCTTCTACCTGAGTCTTGGGAAGCATCACTTCGAAGCCGTCTTCACCGGTATAGCCAGTACGTGCGATGTAATAAGTGCCGCAATCCGCTGCTTGGAAATTGACCAAACCTTCAGTTGCCGCCTTAGTTTGGGGCAACACTTGCCAGACTTTGGCACGTGCGTTCGGTCCCTGGATAGCAACCATCGCCAGGTCGTCGCGTGAAGTGATGGTCAGGCCCGGTGCATGCGCGACTGCTTGTTGCTTCATCCAGGCAATGTCTTTGTCCGCCGTCCCTGCATTGACCACGATGCGGAACCACTCCTCAGTCATGAAGTAAATGATCAGGTCATCGATGACGCCACCCTCTGGACGGAGCATGGCAGAGTAAAGCGCCTTGCCGGGCAGCGTGATCTTGTCGGCATTATTGGCCAGCAGATAGCGCAAGAAAGCACGTACACCCGCACCCTTGGCATCGACCACGCGCATATGGCAAACATCAAACATGCCGCAGTCGTTTCTAACCTGGTGGTGTTCGTCGATTTGAGAGCCGTAGTTCACCGGCATATCCCAGCCGCCGAAGTCGACCATCTTGGCACCCATCGCACGGTGGGCGGCGTTCAAAGGAGTTTGTTTGAGTGACATATATTTTCTCTAGAGATAAAAAAGGGCGAAGCAGCATGTGCTGCTTCGCCCCATCTGTCCTTGTTACCTGAGAGATTACAACTTTCGTCGCGTGCCCCTTCGGTGGCTGATGATCAGCACTCTCCAGATTTGCCTGTTCCGACTGGTTCATTTTGCCTGAGCGGTTACGGGTATTGCGCCTTCGGCGGTGCCTGATACGGCACACTCTCCCTATCGGTTTTTACAGCTGTCGAATTGTGCCAGAACATTCCGTCTGTTGTGCAAGGATTTATGAATTATCTGTCGCGCAAGCGTATGAGTGCGTACTGACTGTCAGTGTAGCGGCGGGTAATACAGGGCTAAGCGATAACCGTTTGGATCGAGGTCGGTGGTGTCCAAGCGCAGTTGTACGCTCAATTCGTTGTTGGCTTGCAAGCCTAAACGTTCACTTTCCTTGGCTGGAAGATAGTCTTTAGGCTTGAAGATACGGCGTGCAACCGCCTTATCCTGCCTGTCGTTGAGCGTCAATTCCAGTTCAGGGTAAGCCAGCACGTAATCGGCGCGGTTACGCAACAAAGCCGTCAACGTGATATGCGCGGCGTTATTAGAATCGGCTTCCAGGGTAGATGACTCTATACTCATCAACTCATTGTTCTGCGGCAAATTGACGCTGCAGGATAACAGTTCGCAATATCCTTCCAACGCGGGCTTCAGTGCCGGCATGCGCGCGGCGATATCGGCACGGAAATAGTACGCCGCTTGAGCGATCAATAACAGCATCAGCAAGACCGACAAACTCGCCCACATTACCCTGCGTGCCGGAGGCGGCTCTATCTCAGGCAGGTCATCCGTCACCACTTCAACTTGTTCCGCCAAGGTCAACTCGCGTTCCGCTGCGTTCGACTCCATATAAGCGGCTTTATCGAGGAATCTGTCTGCCGAAGTCGGCGGGATGCTGAAGTCCAGACTATCGTTGTGTATCTCTGCCTCCCGCTCAGCTTCGGCAACAACAGCCTCAGCCGTTTCCTCATCAGATTCGTTGGATGTTTCTTCTACTTGCCCGGCTTCATTGGCTCCGACTTCGGGCTCTGATGTCTCAACCTCCAATACCGCCGGCCCGACTACCACCTCGGGTATAACGAGTTCGAGTTGTGGATGAGGCTCATCCGGGATGAAATTGATGCGGGCGTCGAACGCCTCACGGCAATGACCGCAACGCACCATACCCTGGTGCGCATTGAGTTGCGCATAAGCGATTTTGAAGCGCGTATCGCAATGCGGGCAGAGGGTAGTGCCGTCCATGATGATCCTAGCGCTTACGTCCGGACAGACAAGACCAGCCGTCTTCGAAGACTGGTGAGTTTAGATCAAACCATTGGCCATAAATCGCCATCACATCCTCGGCTTGCTCCTGCAGGATGCCGGAGAGCACGATCTGCCCGCCTTGTTTGGTCGCGCCTGCCAATAGCGGCGCTAACATACGCAAAGGATTGGTCAGAATGTTGGCGACTACTAAATCATAAGTTGCTTTTGCATCACAGCCATCGGGCAGATAGAACGCAACATCATCGACCTGATTGGCGATGGCATTGTCGCGACTTGCAACCACAGCCTGCCTGTCCACATCGACACCAACTGCGTGTGCCGCACCGAGTTTGATCGCAGCGATCGCCAAGATGCCCGAGCCGCAACCGTAGTCCAGCACGGTCACGCCTTTAGGCATGTGACTATCCAACCAACGCAAGCATAAGCGGGTGGTCGGATGACTGCCGGTGCCAAAAGCCAAACCGGGATCGAGCACGATGTTGATTGCGTCGGGATCTGAGGGGGTATGCCAAGTCGGCACTATCCACAGACGAGGAGAAATAGGAATGGGGTCGAACTGCGATTGGGTCAGACGCACCCAGTCATTGTCAGCCAATGTCTCGATACGATATTCGGGAAGTTTTTCCAGACCAACCGCTGTGACAGCAGCTTGCAAAATAGCAGGCACATCTTGATCCTGATCGAACAAGGCACTGATGCGGTTGTGCTGCCAGACACCCGGGGGCGGTTCGCCCGGTTCACCGAAGATAGCCTGTTCGTCCGGGGTATCTGCATCAGCATCGAGCAGATCGACCGACAACGCACCGCCTTCCATCAATGCCTCGCTCAAGGCTTCGGCATGCTGCGCATCCGTGTCAGCGATCAGTGTCAGCCAAGCCATTATTTACCTTTGACTTTAGCTCGCGCAGCCAGACGTTCTTCCAGATAGTGAATGCTGGTACCGCCGCGAATAAAAGCCGCGTCTTGCAACAACTCGCGGTGCAGGGCGATATTGGTATCGATACCTTCGACAGCGATTTCGGACAGTGCAGTGCGCATACGTGCCATCGCCTGTTCGCGTGTGTCACCGTAAGCGATCAGCTTGCCGATCATGGAGTCGTAGTGCGGGGGAACGAAGTAGTTCGCATACACATGGGAATCGACACGGATGCCAGGGCCGCCGGGCATGTGCCACGTCGTGATGCGACCCGGTGATGGCGTAAATTTGTATGGGTGTTCGGCATTGATACGGCACTCGATGGCATGTCCACGGAATTCGATGTCGCGCTGACGAAATGGCAACTTCTCGCCTGCCGCAATCAAAATCTGCTGCTTCACGATATCGATACCCGTAATCATCTCTGTAACCGGATGCTCAACCTGCACACGAGTATTCATCTCGATGAAGAAGTACTCACCGTTCTCGTACAAGAACTCAAAAGTTCCCGCACCACGGTAGCCAATCTTGCGGCAAGCCTCGGCACATCGTTCGCCGACCTTGTTGCGCAGCTTGATATCCAGATGTGGCGCCGGCGCTTCTTCCAATATCTTCTGGTGACGACGCTGCATAGAGCAATCACGCTCACCCAGATACACCGCGTTACCATGCTGGTCAGCCAAAACCTGGATCTCGATATGGCGGGGGTTCTCAAGGAACTTCTCCATATAAACCATAGGATTGTTGAATGCCGCTTGCGCTTCGCTCTTGGTCATGGTCACCGCATTGAGCAATGCAGCCTCAGTGTGGACCACACGCATACCGCGACCACCACCGCCACCGGAAGCTTTGATAATGACCGGATAACCGATGGTGCGCGCGATCTTAATGATCTCGGCCGGATCATCCGGTAAAGCACCCTCCACACCCGGCACACACGGTACACCCGCTTTCTTCATGGCGATCTTGGCGCTGACCTTGTCACCCATCATACGGATGGTCTCGGCACGCGGACCGATAAACACGAAACCGCACTTTTCCACACGTTCGGAAAAGTCCGCATTCTCGGAAAGGAAACCATAACCCGGATGAATCGCTTGCGCATCCGTTACTTCCGCCGCGCTGATAATGGCGGGAATACTCAAATAACTTTGCGAGGAGGGTGCGGGGCCGATGCATACAGATTCATCGGCCAACTTCACATATTTCGCATCTGCATCCGCTTCGGAATGCACGACTACGGTCTTAATACCAAGTTCGCGGCAAGCGCGCTGAATACGTAGGGCAATTTCACCGCGATTGGCGATCAGGATTTTTTCAAACATCTTAGTGGACTCCGAGCTAGAGGCTCGCGTGTTGCGCGCGCCGTTGCATTGTGTTGATTAACCGATGACGAAGAGCGGTTGACCGAATTCCACAGGCTGACCATTCTCAACGAGGATGGCTTTGATAACGCCGGCTTGATCAGCATCGATCTCATTGAGCAGCTTCATCGCTTCAATGATGCACAGTGTGTCGCCGCTGTTCACGCTCTGACCCACGTCTACGAACGGCTTGGCGCCCGGAGTGGCGGAGCGATAGAAAGTGCCTACCATGGGAGACTTAACGATATGACCTTCTGCAATTGCCGGCTTAGTTGGCTCTGCTGCAGCGGGTGCCGCGGCAACGGCAATCACGGGTGCGGGTGCACTAAACTGTTGTGGTGCGGCGTTATACATCTGCTGACCGGCAGCAACAGTGCGAGTGATACGCACACGTTCTTCACCTTCACTGATTTCCAATTCGGCGATACCGGAAGCCTCGACTAATTCGATCAACGTTTTCAGTTTGCGTAAGTCCATTATTTACTCCTTATGATTTTCTATAATTCAGTGCAAATCGCACTGCGTATTCGTAACCCGATGCGCCCAAGCCGGTGATGACACCGACGGCGAGATCGGAAAAATATGATTCTTTGCGGAACGCCTCGCGCGCATGCACATTAGAAAGATGCACTTCTACAAACGGGATAGCGACTGCGGCGATAGCATCGCGCAATGCGACACTGGTATGCGTGAATGCCGCCGGATTAATCACGATGAACTCCGTGCCATCTGTTTTGGCCTGATGAATGCGTTCAATCAGAGCGAATTCTGCGTTACTTTGATAGCAATGCACAACTGCGCCGCTTTTCTCGGCTAATGCACTCAACTCCGTATTAATTTCGTCTAAAGTTACACGGCCATATACACTCGGCTCGCGACTTCCAAGTAGATTCAGGTTCGGTCCATGCAACACTAGGATGTTTTTCATGCGCGCAGTTTGCCGTAAATTGGGGCTTGTTGTCTAGATTTTTTCCGGAGATAAGTAAAAACTGCTATAGGCCCACATTTTGTAGGCTTAATAAGAATCTTTGTGTTTCTTGGTAGCCGACGACACGTCCATCTTGTACTTCAACCCCGCCTGAATTGAAAAACAAAGTAGCGGGTGGGCCGAACAGACCATACTCCTTAAGCAGATTTTTGTCTGCCTCGCTGTTAGCCGTTAGGTCGACTTGCAGCAGGATGGCATTGGCAAGTTTTGCTTTCACTGCGGCATCACTAAAGGTGTAGCGTTCCATCTCTTTGCAGGACACACACCAGTCTGCATAAAAATCCAACACGACAATCTTGCCCTGTGCCGAGGCCAATCTGGTTTTGAAGTCATTCAGGTCCTTGACGCGCGTCCACTCTACAGAAGAACCCGTCACTGCATCTACCTTGCTGAAGGAACCCAACGGCTTGAGGATGTCGCGTGCACCGGACAAGGCGCCAATCAAATAAGCGACACCCAGCAGCAACATCAATAACCCCAACCCTTTGCGCAGCTTCAACCAGCCGCTGGCATATTTGGGCAAGGCATCTAAAACGCGCAGATAAGCCGCGGAAAGAATCAACAGCAAAGCCCACAACATCATCTGTGCACTGATAGGCAATAGCGGTTGGATGATCCAAATCGCCAGCGCCAACAACATCACGCCGAAGAAGCGCTTCACCGCATCCATCCATGCACCCGCCTTGGGTAGCAACACACCCGCAGAAGTGCCTATCAACAATAAGGGCGCCCCCATGCCGAGCGCCAACACGAACAAAGCCACGCCACCCAGCAGCGCATCATGAGTCTGGCTGATATACAACAAGGCACCCGCCAAAGGTGCCGCCACGCAGGGGCCCATGATGACGGCGGACAATGCGCCCATCAGGAAAACCCCGCTGAGGTGGCCACCATGCAAACGATTGCTGGTATCGGCCAATTTGCTTTGCAGTGCGGTCGGCAATTGCAGCTCGTAGAAACCGAACATGGACAAAGACAACAACACGAACACAGCGGCAAAACTGCCCAACACCCAAGGTGTTTGCATCGCGTTGGAGATCAGCTCTCCCGAGAAGCCCGCTGCCACACCAGCGGCTGCGTAGGTGACGGCCATGCCCAACACATACGACAGGGACAGAATGAAGGCATGCATCTTGGTGATATGGTGACCGCGTCCGACGATGATGCCGGACAAGATAGGAATCATGGGGAACACGCAAGGCGTGAAAGAGAGCAACAATCCCGCGCCAAAGAAGAAAGTGATGATCAACCAGAAATTGCCACGCTTAAACAACTCGGCAATCTTGGAGTTATCAGATGTTGCGGGTGCCGCCTCCCGAGGTGCGGCACTCAGCACCGGTGCAGCCACCGCATTCGGGTCTATCACGATGGTCTTTTCTATAGGCGGATAGCACAGGCCATTTTCGCTACAACCCTGATATTCAACCACCACCGAATAAGGCTGTGCGGGTTTTGCAAACTGCACACCCACGCCGACCTGAAACGAATGGTGGAACACTTCTATCATCCCGAAGTTGGGGTCTTGCTTCATCTCCCCCTGTGGAAACAAGGGCGGCTCCAACTTGATCTGCTGATCCGGAGATTTGAAACTGATGCGGTCCTTATATAAATAGTAACCGGGCGTAATGTTGAAACTCGCGAGTAGGGTATGCGCATCGCGGTTCGCCATCGTCACTTGGAACGCTTGGTCCGGCGGCAAGAAGGTAGGCTGCTTGCTCGCGCCCACGGACGAGAGCCTGTCGAAAATACCGTCGGCATGGGCCAGCGAACCGAGTAACAACATCAAAATGACTAAGACTGAACGCATCGATTATTCCTTAACGATTCCTGTTTCACTGCGCACCCAGTCCAGATAAGCCGGCAGACCCCGGCTGACCGTCACAGCAATGATCTCTGGAACATCATAAGGATGCTCGGCGAGTATCAAGGCTTCCAGGCTGGCATAAGATGTGCGCGTAGTTTTGATCAATAACGGGATCTCCGTCGCCGTTTCGACTTTTTCCTGCCAGCGGTATACAGACGTGCACGGGGCCAACTGGTTCACACACGCTGCCAATCTAGCGGCTACGATTTGCTGCGCCAGCGCAGCCGCACTTTCCGCATCGGGCATATTGGTAATAACCATCAACACGCTATCCATATCCTTCATTTCGCGAAGCGCAGGCCTAACTGCAAAAGTTCATCCCACACATCACCGCTGCGCAGACCTTTGATGATCTTGTCCAAGCGGGCCGCCTGCAACATGGCACGCTCTATTTGCGGCAACTTGATACGCCGCACCGCGCTTTCAATCTGGCTGAGATTACTGCCCCAAATGCGCGCTTCACGCATCGCCGTACTCGCATTGCTGCCGCGCTGCATGGCTTGCAGCACCTTGCCCAGTTTACGGATATCCTCGCTCATGGACCACAACACCAACACTGTCGCCGTGCCCTCCGCCCGCAAGCCGTCGAGTATGCGCGCGAAACGGGCGGCGTTGCCACTCAACATCGCTTCGGATAATTTAGTAATGTCGTAACGCGACACATCCATCACCGCATCTTTGACTTGCTCGAAGGACAACATTCCCTCGGGATAAAGCAAGGCCAGCTTCTGCACTTCTTGAAAGGCGGCGAGCAAATTGCCCTCGGAACGGTCGGCAAGAAAATCCAGGGTCGCGCTGTCCGCACTTTGATTCTGACGTTTCAAGCGTCCCGCCAGCCAGTTGGGCAACGCATTGCGGCTGACATCCTCGGCCTGCACCACCACCGCCTTTTGCTGCAAAGCGCTATACCACTTGCTGTTCTGCGTGGTCTTGTCCAACTTGGGCAAACTGATCAGCGTCAAAATATCCGGACTCATATTTTCCAGATAGTCCTGCAAGGCCTGCCCGCCCTCGGTACCGGGCTTGCCGGTGGGAATGCGGATGTCTATGACTTTGCGCTCGGCAAACAAGGACAGACTCTGCGCGCTATTGCGCAACTCCGCCCATTTGAAATATTGCTCGACCACGAAAGTCTCGCGCTCCGCATATCCAGCAGCTTTCGCCGCCGCACGTATGCTATCCGCAGCTTCCACCGCCAACAACAGCGCATCACCCGTCACCACATACAGCGGCTTAAGACCGGCTGATAAATGTCGCGGGAGATCGTCGCTGTTGATGGTGGCCATTACTACTGCGCTTTAGCGTGACTCAGTCTGCGCACAATCTGCTGTGCCATGTCGCTACGCATACTTTGATTGAGCAAAGTCGCCTCAGCCTCCTTGGCTAAAATCTTGGTATCGTCGTATGAGTAGTTGCGTATCTGCGTCATTTCATCCGCCGCTATCCAATCTCGACCATTCTTATCATAAGCATGCAGATTGACCCGAAAGCGCAACTGGAACTCACTGACGCGGCCACCACCTCCCAAAGTCAGAATCTGCTGATCGGGTAATTCGTTCACAATCTGTATCACCATATCCGCCTTATCCACCGAGCTTGCCTGCATCACCTTGTTGATTAGCAGATTACGGCGCAGCTCATTGACGAAAGGAGAATTAACATCCGGTGCGAGCAGATAGAAAGTCTTGAATGGCAAGTCCGCCTGACCGCGCAGATGAAAGCCGCAAGCACTCAGCAAGCCCAGCAGCAACACGATAAAAACGCGTCTAGTCATCTCACATCACCACGTTAATCAAACGACCCGGAACCACGATGACCTTTTTGACTGCTGCACCGGCGAGCTGCTTCTGCACCGCCTCGTGCGCAACCGCCATCGCTTCCAGTGTCGCCTTGTCGGTATCTTTAGCCACACGCACACTGCCGCGCAATTTGCCGTTCACCTGTATCACCAGTTCGATCTCGTCCTGCACCAAAGCCGTTTCATCTACCTTGGGGAAAGACTGCTCGAACAACACCGTGCCGGGGCGCAGCTCCACCCATAATGCATCGCTGATATGCGGTGCGATAGGGGAGAGCAGCAACACCACGGCTTCCAGAACTTCCTGCACTACGCTGCGTGCAATAGCTGTTTCTGCCGGGAACTTGGCCAGTGCGTTGAGCATTTCCATAATGGCGGCGATGGCGGTATTGAAAGTCTTGCGGCGGCCGTAGTCATCGTCGATTTTCTGGATAGTGGTATGCAGTTGCAAACGCAGCGCCTTGGCAACCGCATCCAATTCACCGCCACTGTAAGCCGTGACGATGCCTTGTTCCACATGGTCATGGGCTGCTTTCCAGATGCGCTTGAGGAAGCGGAAGCCACCTTCCACACCGCTGTCCGACCATTCCAACGATTGTTCTGGCGGTGCGGCGAACATCATGAACAGACGCGCAGTATCCGCGCCGTATTGGTCGATGATAGCTTGCGGGTCCACGCCGTTGTTCTTGGACTTGGACATCTTCTCGGTGCCGCCTATGACGACGGGCAGACCATCAGACTTGAGCTTGGCACCAATCGCGCGCGCCTTGGCATCGACCTCGACTTCCACATCGGCGGGATTGATCCACTGCTTCTTGCCATTGCTCTCTTCTCGATAGAAAGTCGGCGCAATCACCATACCTTGCGTGAGCAGATTTTTGAAAGGTTCGTTGCCTTGCACCAAACCTTCGTCGCGCATCAACTTGTGGAAGAAGCGCGCGTACAGCAGATGCAAGATGGCGTGTTCGATACCGCCTATGTATTGATCCACTGGCAACCATTGTTGTGACGCCGCCTTGTCCACCATACCGGTGGTGCATTGTGGGCTGGCATAACGCGCGTAATACCAGGACGACTCCACGAAAGTATCCATAGTGTCAGTCTCGCGCCGCGCATTGCCGCCGCATTTAGGACAAGCACACTCGTAAAACTCTGGCATCTTGGCCAAGGGCGAACCCGCACCATCCGGCACCACGTTCTCAGGCAACACCACGGGCAGTTGCTCATCCGGCACAGCGACGTCGCCGCAGCTTGCGCAATGGATGATGGGGATAGGACAGCCCCAGTAGCGCTGACGCGAAATGCCCCAGTCGCGCAAGCGGAACTGCACCTTCTTTTCGCCCAGACCTTTGGCGGTCAGATCGGCGGCGATGGCATCGACAGCGGCATCGAAGACGAGGCCATCATATTTGCCCGAGTTCACGCATACGCCACTCTTTTCACCGTACCAATCTTGCCAAGCTTCATCGCTGAAAGTTTGATCCTTGGCGGCGATAGACTGCTTGATAGCCAGATTGTATTTTTTAGCAAAACCGAAATCGCGTTCGTCATGTGCCGTCGCCGCCGAACATCCGCTGGCCACACATGCTGCACAGAACAACCCTGCCCTCGCCGCTTTCATCGAAGCATGCAAACAAGGTGGTGTGGCAGAAGCCGATATTGCCACGATGGAAAAGAGCGGTATGGACACCGGC
>DAIDMQ010000003.1 GCA_027448945.1 Gallionellaceae bacterium | reverse complement strand
ACAACCGCAAGCGACAACACTCAACACTGAGCTACAAGTCACCCATGCAGCATTTAGATGACTGGCTCACTGCTCAGCAGCATGAGAAACTGGTAGCATGAAATCCGTCCTTTGGAAGACGAAAAACCGAGGGAAGGTCAGTTTATTTGTGGCTTCGGCCGGTTCTTTCCAGAATCCAGTAGAAATATCTATCTCTTTGTTGCAGTCTGCCAGACTCGACTTTTTTGAACCGCACTGCCTTAATTCAAGCCCATAAGGCTCTATAGCGCGCTCAATTGCTGGAGTGATTGAGCGCCGTGCTTGTCGCATGCTAACCGAAGACCATTGTTCCTGAAGAGGGCTATGGTAGAAATCAAGCTCAGTTGTATTATTTTCGATTTCTAACTTTTTGCGTATGTTTAAAATGGCAATATCCATCTCAAGCAAACTAGGGCTGGCAGGTAGAGGGGGGGTGTCGGCAGGAAGCTTAGATTTGAAAGCGGCAAGAATTAATTTGCGATGATCGTTGCTAACAATTCGCTCAAGTTGGTCAGGAAAAACAAAATACAACAGTGCGTTTCGAATAGGTCGTTTTGCTGAATTCGGAATCGAATCCAGCCATTCGACAAAGCCCCATGGGGCGTTATTTGAAAGTAGATCTGAACGTTGCCCGTCCGTTAAATTTTTCCAAGCACTCAAAGTTTGCAACAAGAAACCAAATTGATCGGGGCGCCGAGTCAAATATGCAACTCCAACCCCACCAACCCCAACAAGATGGGGAGATCCCAATAGTTTGTCGTTTGGAATTGAATCTCCAGAACAAGCCCATATGTCGCGAACTTGAGCAGCCTTGGTTTCAGGACTGTAGCCAGATCTATGAGGAAACAGCAGGTAGAACCAAAAAACCTCAGCAGCGAGCTTCTTTACCTCTTTAGACGCTGAGGCAATCTGTTCTTTAAGTTTGTCTGCAAAATCTCTCTTGCCTAATATAGGATTTTCTTCAAAAAGTTGGCGAAGCTCGCCTAAGTTTGTCTTTGACCATATTGCTTCGCCTGAAAAAACAGATCCGTCGCTCAAGAAGCAATTGGCACGCCACGCATCTGCCGCCTCAAGTACAGCAGATACCTCCATCTCCCCTGTGTACCTTGACATATTGTCTCATTCTATAATTTCTATGAAGGGTAGCATTCTATCAGTGGAATCTAATTGGTTCCAAAAGCAAATATTTGGCAGAACATTTGACCGAGAGGCAGAATGGCGCATATGGATTCATATACGAAATAAAATATGAACAGCACAACGAGCAAACAACCTAAAGCAAATACTACGTAAATAGGAGTTAGATAGTATGGGAACCCTAAAAATATCGCTTTTGCTCGACCATTTAATCAGTGCAATCAACTTTTGTGGGTGGAGACCGTTCATTTTGAATGAACGCAACCCATATTTGATTCAAGCAACAGATGGTGCAGGCCAGTCGATTGCTTTACGTATATACATCTGGAATTGCACACATGGAGGTGGAAAGCGCGCCGCCGATGAGTATCGCGTTCAACTCACTAAAATTCCTGCAGCCCCTAAGCGCAACGAACATTTGATTGTCCTCGGATGGCATGATGCCTATCAAGTATTTGTGGCATTTGATCCGAAGAGGCACATCGCGCAAACTGGGGATTCTCCTTCCGCTCAAATCAAAGAAAGAGCATTGGAAGAATCAAATCGAAACATGTTTGCCGCTCATGTCAACGCAAAAGGTGAGACGATTATTGCGATGCGCCCCGCGTTTTTCATGACCTACGTTATAAACTCATCTCAGTTGCACAAGTTTGGAAAGTCAGCCGACTTGAGACTGCTTAATGAGATTGGTGAGAAACGCGGCGAGACAAATGCCGACGAAAGCCCTGAAATTAAGGACAAGGAGCGCAGGGAAGTTATGCGAGTTATCAAGCAAAAAGTTCGCGATGCGGATTTCCGAGACCGAATATTAACTGCATACAAATCAACCTGTGCGATGTGTGGCATTCAGCTTGGTTTGCTTGATGCCGCGCACATTGTCCCAGTCTATTCACCAAAAAGCACCGATGATACGAACAATGGCGTTGGCCTATGCGCCCTTCACCACCGAGCGTTTGATAATGGGCTAGTTTCATTTGATTCTAAATACAGAATTGAAATAAACCAAGCCAATCTTAAAATCTTGTCCGCACACGGTCTGGATGGTGGATACACAACATTTACGAAAAACTTGCGGAAAGTAATTTACATTCCTGCTGACCGGCGAGATCACCCACATCCTTCACACATAAAACTAGGTAGGATATTGCGTAGGTGCATCTAAAAGGTCTGTGCGCTGACACGAATTCCAGTATTGTGAAGACAACTTTTCTCCCTAGTAGTGTTCATGGAGGCAATTGGTTTCAGAGCGTATGGAAGAAGTCTTGGTGTCCCAAAGCCTTCGCGACAGACTGATACTGCTAGAGCTATGATTTCAACTCCTGAAGCGACTGCATCCTCGAAGGCCTCGGCGTATTCTGGATCATGAGAACTACTTACCACGAAGCTCTGAGCATCATCTCGTTGAACAAGAAAAAGGAGGAATGAGCGCTGTCCTTCCGTGGCTTTGCGCTTAAGAGATTTAAGCTGTTTGACACCTCTTGGCGTCAAAGAGTCTGGGTAGCGAGCCACGCCATTTTCTACTACTGTTGCGCTCTTTACCTCAACGAGACACTCCCCTTGGGAACCTGATAGAATAAAATCCACCCGAAAACCCTCTTCTACGAGTCGCTCTCGGGCCAGAGTGCTATAAGCCTCAAGTCCCGGCACTAAATTCAACCGTAAAGCTTCTTCAACAATGCGGTTGGAAAGATGAGTGTCTGTACCAATCCAAAGCCCTCCAAACTCAACAGCTCGCCAAGTGTAGCGTCGTTTTCTTTTTAGATCTGCGCTATCCCAAAGAAGTGCTTCCCTGCCAGACGTCAGGCAGCCTGTCATAGAGCCTGAGTTTGCACAGTAGACTAGCTCTTCCGTTCCATCAGGTAAATGCATTTCTGCCAAAAACCGCTGAGGTCTTCGTAAAAAAGTTGCTTCGAGTTGCGGCTGAGGAAAGGCCATGAAAATATTACTGCTGCGCATTCTGAGTCCCACCAAAAAGAAATATTTTGCTACGCACCTGACACAGCTATCAGCCGCCACGAAATGTTATACAGGGCAAATACGTTGAGGTATCACTCAGTTAGGAGTCTCATATCCTGGTGCGAACAATGCACTGGATACATCGTAAAGCGCTAGATAGTTCCTGAGCCAAAGCCTGTATTCCTTCCCCTTCAGACTGTGCTTAGCCGAGCAGTCTACGATCCACTGACGTAATACATATCCGACAGTTGCAGCTCTAACTTTGATGTGTAGTACACCGTCCGTCATCCCATAGTCACTCTGAATAATCTCTGGATGCTGCTGGTTAGGGTGTGGGACCAAATCTAGCTCGACGATACGATTCCATTGAATGTCCGCCGACTGCATCTCATGCTTCTGAGGCGTGTTGTCTTCAATAACAGAAGTCACATCCATGCGAGTAAGCACAAAGTCGCGGAATTCTTGCGACTTGCGATCGAAGGCGCGCACATGCCAACGCAGGCCGTCGTTTACTAATGCAAATGGAACGAGTTCTCGCTTTGACATCCCGCTCGAATGTGACTGGTATCGCAGTCTGATTGATTTTTGTTGGTGAATTGCACGGGTGACTGGTGCAAGAATTGCCATTGATGGACGATTAAGTGCCAACGGTAATTCGCAGTTCAGCAGAACACCACCAACAGGATTCACACCATCGCCAAATCCCAGAGAGAGTGCTGTAAGCACACGCTCTGGGACATGTTCGAACGCAGGGATGAAATCTTCTCCAAACACATAGCTTTTGGTCTTTCCATCAAAGCTTATGTTATTTGGGAATAGCTCTTTGTACTGGGCAAAGTCTCTTGTTGCCACAGCAGGTGCAATCCCAAACCGCTGAATTAGATCCAGTCTACGAGCTTCACCTAAGAAGTAGATTCTGAACTCGATGTAGGCGAGACGCTCTCGTTGAGACTGGCTTAAGTTTTGAAGGGTGGCAGGATGTGAATTAACTACAGATTTAGAGTGCATGCCGCGCATTCTAGCAAACCAGTCAGATAGTACAACCCTTTTTGCTCTATTGACATCATCAATATGATTATGTAATATGCGCTTAACGGTCACTTAAGGCCGACAAATCTAAAGGAGACTCAAATGGCTACAAATCCACCCAAAGGTGATGGTCACCGCAATGGCGCAGTAAAGCAACGCTCTCAAACTCAAACACCATCCGGTCATTTTGTTAAGCGCAATACGAATGACGGCAGGTTTATGGATGTTAAATCAGACAAGTTGCCATTCAAGGGCGTGCGGAAAGAAAAATAGGTGACGTTATGTATATAAGACTTTTTGCAAAGCCGCTTATATGGCTAGCGCTTGCCGCATATCTAGCTTATTGGTCTGAAAGCGCTGTCCAGCCCAACGCAAGTGTATTTTTAAAACCGATGATGGAAGGTATTGCTCAGGGAGTTGCATATTTCAGCGAAGGTTTGCTGGTGCTAGCTGTGTTTGGATTTATGTACGGTGCATATCGAATATGGCGATGGCAAATAGGTGCAACACCAATTTGTCAAAGGTGTGGTTCGATGATGGAAATACGTAATGGTAGATACGGTGAGTTTTGGGGGTGCATGAGCTACCCAGGCTGTCGTGGATGTGAGGATATATAAAATGTCAAATGCATTAGCCCATCGCACCGTTGCTGCGTTAGTAACAGGTGTTGCAATTCTGCATACAGAAGCCAAGGAGGGAAAGCAAACCTTAGCACCTGTAGCTGGATCAATACTGGCCGCAATATGTACAAACTTACCTGACAAATTGGAGCCCGCCATACACCCCCATCACAGACAGTTTTTCCACAGTGTTGCATTTGCAACATTGATTGGTGGAGGTATGTACAAGCTTTACCAGTGGGAGACCGAGACGGAAATGGAGCAGTTACTAAAGTGCTGCCTTCTGGTTGCAGGAGGGTCGTACTTGATTCATCTGGCTATGGATTCGTGCACAAGGCGTTCGTTACCATTGCTGGGGAAATTATAGGACTAACCATGGCAATCTTTTTACTCGAAAATGCGTGGCCTATAGAAACTGGCATGCTACCCAGTGGCGACATGACAGTTTGGCATCCAATAAATGCAAAAGTGCGAGCCCTCGTAGAGGGCGCATGTCGTGGGCGTGGCAATTGGAATCCTAAATATAACAACTGGATTGTAGAAGCGCAGTTTGCCGATAAGGTTCTTTCAGAAATTGCCACACACGCAATAAAAATTGCGTGACCATGAATTTACGAAAAAAGGCGAATTAGGAGCATCCATAATGGAAATAGCATCACCTCATCGATTTCAAATTCTTGCGCTCTCAGGAGGAGGCTTTCGCGGCCTTTACACGGCGAAGGTACTTGCCGACATCGAAGAAGAAATACAAGAACCAATCGCTCGAAGGTTCGATTTGATCGCAGGTACATCTGTGGGTGGTATCTTGGCATTAGCCATTGCAATGGAAATACCTGCCAGCCGTATCGTCGATATGTTCGTCGAACATGGAGAACAGATCTTTAAGCGCAGACTATCCCTCCGTGGGATTTGGCGCGCGCCATTTTCAATGACACCACTTCAGAGATTGCTATCTGCAGATAAGCTATTCGGCGAGCATATGTTGGGACATTGCAAGCACCCAGTAATCATTCCTTCTATAAATTATTCGACGGGTAAGCCTGTCATCTTCAAGACTCCCCACCATCAAGATTTTAAGCGCGACCATCTCCATCATATTGTCGATATAGCACTTGCGACTAGCGCTGCGCCTGCGTATTTCCCTCGTCACACGTTCAATAATAATCAGTATGTTGATGGTGGCTTGTACGCCAATGCACCAGGATTGTTGGGCCTTCATGAGGCACAGACCTTTTTCGAGCAAGATGCTAAGCAAATTCACTTACTTTCCGTCGGCACGATGTCATCCAAGTTTACTGTCGACCCTCAAAAAAATCGTGAAGGGGGTACGTACGATTGGGGCGGCCTTAATCCAGCAAATATGCCAAAACGACTATTTGGGCTCTCTATCTCTGTTCAAGAATCATTGAGTAAAAACATGCTGGAGCACAGTCTTCAGGAACGCTACCTTCATGTGGACGATGATCTGACAGATCAGAGGGCTCAAGCGGTTGCTTTAGACAAAGCAGGCAGCGCGGCAAGAGAAGTCCTGCTGGGGGCAGGATCAGAACGGTCAAAGATATGCATCGGTAACATCCAGTTCCAATCGTTTTTGCGACATACGCCACGCAGCTCGATTTTCTATTACGGCGAAAATAAAAACTGTAAGGACACAACATGCTAAAACTGAACAAACTATTTTTTTCCTCCGATGACCAGGATCATTTCTCTAATCATATAGAGCCATCGGCTGTCCAAAAGGATTTTCTCATAAATTGCAAAAATGAAATTCGGGATCATCTGCGTCCAAGAATTCAGAAAGCAACAATTGCTGCGTTGGGAATGGAAAATGCTGTATCACCGAAGTTCCGTACACAAGGTTCGTGGTCCTATAAAACTTGTGTGCAGCCACCATTTTTGCCGCCCCAGGAAATTGACTGGGATTTCGGCGTATATCTACCAGTAAAAGTTTGGGAAGAAAATGGTCCGCCACACAAGATGGCAAAAGCCTACTTTGTCCTAGTTGAAAACCTTCTGACAGATTTATGTCTGGTTAAGAAATGGAAACTGGTCCCAGGTAAAGCGACCTGTATTCGCGTTCAAGTTGCAAGCTGGGCTCATATTGATATCCCACTTTATGCAGCGCCTGAAAATGAGTTCGTTCAGATTATGGAAAAATCAGCGCTCACAGCGCGAGCGGACAGGATTGCCCATGACTCGGCACGCCTATCTGAAAGCGCCGAGTTTGGAGAAATGCAAGAGCAGTTCTGGGATGAACTAGATCATATTGTTTTGGCAACGAGAACTGGTGAGTGGAAGAGTTCAGATCCAGAAGATGTTGCGCGCTGGTTCAATGACCGAGTTAAAGAGCATACAGAACAATTGCGTCGCGTCTGTTGTTACCTAAAAGGTTGGCGCGATTATCAATGGAAGGATGGTGGAGGACCAACATCAGTTTCGATCATGATAGCAGTGGCCCAAACATTTGAATCTCAACGTGGGCGTGATGATTTGGCACTTGAAAAGGCAGCGACGTATTTATCAGTAGCGATTCTGGGAGAACTACGAGAACGCGGGATTGATAACGGGGCAGAAGATTTTAACAACCGTCTTTCAGCCGAAGAAAAAACACTTGCTTCACAAAAGGCACGCGAGCTTGCAAGCAAGCTACAACAAGCACGGTCTCATGCGTATCACTTGAAACAACTTGCGATTGCCAATCTCCAAGAACAGTTCGGAGTGCGCATCCCAAATCGAACTGATCTAATTGATGTAGACAACGGTGCCGAAGCTATCCGTGCCACCCCCGCGCAACGTGTCACAGCGCCCGTAGTAATAGCAACAAACGCAGGTTAATCGTCGCACATGAATGACGAACGACTTGGTGAGGTCTTCAGGCTGCTAACAGCAAGGGAGTTTGTTGCGACAGGCACTCGCGCAGGAAGACGTTCATTCGAGGGACATCTACAGTGCTCTAAGGGCGCTGTATTTGTTCGACTAGTTGTCAGTGATTGGGACTTCCTTGAGTATCCAGCGATTACCATCCTAGAACATCCGTCATTTCTACCTATATTAATGCCACACGTTGATAGCAAAGGTGGTCTGTGCTACTTCAGGCCTGGTGCGGTCGTGCTGGATCGCTATGACCCTGCTCTTTCGATTGCTCAATGCCTTGATCAAGCGAAAGAGGTACTTGATCAAATTGCTACCAATCCAGACTATCGGTCCGGCGATATCCAAGATGAGTTTCTTGCACATTGGGTATTAGGTCAGGCAACCTCACCATGGCAAGTTCTAAAAGGTAGCATTACACCGAACGCTGCCTCAGCGAATTACTCATTTATCGATACTGGAATTGGTCGACAAGCCATCATCGCGAGTGATATGGCAGAGGTGGAAGTGTATGCCAAGGCGCTCGGCAACTCCTCACCGGTGCGAACGAATTGCAAATGCTGGTTGTTTAAAACAGAGGTTAGACCATCTGTTCCTGATGTGATGCCGACATCGATTAAGGAACTGTTCTCTTGGCTACAGCAATGGGATCGCAAGATCTATAATAGTATTCAGCGTGTACTTGAACGAGAGCACACATATCTAGGTTATTCCTTTGCCACCTTTGCAATCGATACGCCAATTGGTTGGCTAGGATTTGGTTTCGATCTCGATCAAGTAACACGCCTTGGCGCGAAGCGATCTCCAAAGTTATATAAGCAGTATCTTCACGGCAAAGGTGGGGCAAGGTCATTGTTGCGTTTGTACATGATAGACATTAGTCCAAACTATGTGCACAGTCGGAACCTTAGTTATACCGACTTGAGGGATAAACGCATTAAATTGATTGGCTGTGGTGCAATTGGTTCATACCTCGCACAATCACTTGTCAGGCTTGGTGCCGGCCTTGGACGTGGTTCTTTAACCCTTGTTGATCCCGACATTCTCCAGCCAGAAAACCTTGGGCGGCACCTCCTAGGTTATCCAGCGTTGTTTAAGCTGAAGGCTCATGCTATGCGCGAAGAGTTACTAAGACAGTTTCCTCTCGCCCGGATTGAATCAATCGCAAAAAGTGTAGTTGACCATCAACCTTTATTTGCTGCCGATCTGGTGATCGATGCGACTGGCGAGGAGTCAGTCAGTGAGCTTATTAATGGGTGGCGTTTAGATCGTAAGGAGGAAACTCCAATTTTGCACGTATGGATTAAAGGTAACGGAGAATGTGTTCAGGCACTATGGACTGATCGTGGCGGTTCCGGTTGTTTTCGATGCTTAAAACCAACAGACGACCAACACTACCGTGATGATCGATTCAAGGTGTTAAACGAGATGCCTCAAAAGCACCAGATTGGTTGCCATTCGTTCACCCCGTATGCAGTTTCGTCTCCCATGCAGGCGGCGGCATTGGCCATAGATACGGTTATCGATTGGGTAAAAGGAGATCCAAGTCCACGTTTTCGTACAAGATGCATTGAGAATGCCAATGTGCGTCGAGTCAAAAATCAGAACATTACTCGTTTAGACAATTGCCCAGCATGCAGTACGCAATGATTTGGCATAACTCTACTGATAATTGTGGAGAAATATTGATCGAGCCTTCGGTCGTAGAGCTCATCCGAGGCTACTGCCAACAAAAATCCAACATGCCAGAATCCGGTGGCATTCTACTTGGATACAGGCGTGGTAATCATCTTCATATTGTTGTGGCAACCACTCCGCAGCCTAATGATCGACGCACGAGATTTCGATTTTATCGACGCGACCCATATCATCAGGAGGTCGCGATTAGCCAATGGGATATGAGCGGTAATACGCTAGATTACATTGGCGAGTGGCATACACACCCCGAACCATATCCAATGCCATCATCATTGGATATTTCGGAGTGGAAGAAGATATGCTGTGCTCGGAAAACAAACATGGTTTTTCTTATCGCAGGATGGACTGGCGATTTCTGGCTAGGCGTAGGTCGTGGTCAGCGCATTGCGAAAGCTATCGAAATATAAGGTGTATACGCAAAGTTTTTTTACAACGTGCAACTTCCCAAGTAGGCCTGCAGCTATTCTCGAAAAATTGTTGGAAAAGTTCTTGAATTCATCAGGTGTCATCTTGAGGAATCATTCTTGGCTATAAACAGGCTGCTTCATTGTTTTCCAATAATGGGGGTGTGTAATCTCACATTGTTAGTGCGTTTTATGCTCTAAATCCACCACTCAAAATGATCCAAACCCGCCACCTATAATTTTTTAAAGTTGCCACCTGTAATGCTCACAAACCAGCCAGCCAAAATGTTTCAAATCCACCACCCAAAATGCTCCAAATCGACCACCCTATAAAATACAAAGCCGATGCCCCTTTCGGATAGCATCGGCTTCTTGCTGACTTTGGAAATATTGCCAGTTTACTTGCGCAGTTTTCGCATCGACTCACCTCGCAACGGAATGCGCAATGATCCGCTGATTATTCGATCCAAGATGGCGTCGGCCACAGTAGGATTTCCGCCGCTTAGGTAGTCATACCAATTTTCCACAGGGATCTGGCTGGTGACGATGGTTGAACGCCCTCCCACACGACTATCAATGACCTCCAACATGTCACTTCGTCCTTGGATCGTCAGTGCTGCCATTCCGAAATCGTCCAGTATCAATAAGTCGAATTTTGCGAGTTGCGCCAAGCGCTTTCTGAAGCTGCCATCCGCATGACTGATTTGCAACTCCTCCAGAAGAAGTGGTAGCCGCTGGAACAATACCGTTTTGCCCTGCCGACATGCCTGATTACCAAAAGCACATGCCAGCCATGATTTCCCTGATCCTGTCAGGCCTGTAAGAATTAGATTCACACCCTTATCAATCCACTGGCAGGTCACAAGCGAAGCCATCTGGCTCTTGTCCAATCCACGATTGTGCTGGTAGTCGATATCTTCCACACAAGCGTTAAATTTGAGCTTGGCAATTTTCAGTAGTCGCTTGAGTCGCTGGTTTTCACGGTAAATGGTTTCCTGATCGACCAGAATTCCGAAGCGCTCCTCAAAACTGAGGCTCATGGCCGCAACACTTGATAATTGATCGTCAAACCCTTTGGCCATGCCAATTAGATGTAGATTTTGAAGTTTGGTAATGGTCTGCTGGATAAGCATTTCGTTCTCCTTAATGGAATTGATCAGTTGTAGTATTGGGGGCCTCGAATGTTGTCGTGTTCGAAATTTGCTTCCTGTACAGGTGGCGCAGAAATAGGCTGCTGATCAAGATTCTTCTCCAAAATGCTACGCACACGACTCACATGATTCGCTCCGATGGCAAGTGCTCGAGCACACGCTGATTCCAGTCGATTTTCGCCGAACTCATTACACATGGATTTCAGCGCCCCATCTGCACGCATGGATTGTTCCCGGCGCGCTAACTTAGATAGTGCCAATTTCAAAAATCTATGCGTGCTGAGGCCAATGCCCAGCGCCCAGCCCAACGCTTTGTCTTCATTCCAGTCCTGCTGATAGCGATGGGAAGAAGGCATGTGTTCCTTGTCAGTTGTTTTTCCTGGCCCGTTAGCACGTGGATGGCTAGCAATGCGGCGGCCACCATGAAGGATTTCGACGGTGGTGGCAGTCACACGGACATCAATATTCTTTCGAATTAGCGTGTGGGGCACGCTGTATAGGTGTCGGTCGCCCAGATCAATGTGATAGTCGTAATCGACAAGAAATCGGTGAAATTCTGAGAATGTATATTTTTCGAGAGGCAAGGGGCGGAGAGCTGGCCTGTCGACAGCCTCAAACACCGAGCGACGGCAGCCAGGTAGCTTCTTGAATTGGCGGTTATTAACATCAACGAGAAGTTCTCGGATGGCATCGTTCAGATCAGCTAAATTAGTAAAAATGCGTTTGCGCAACCGGAAAAGAATCCAGCGTTCTACGATCAGAACTCCATTCTCCGCATGAG
The DNA here is from genome assembly GCA_027448945.1 of Gallionellaceae bacterium. Classification (GTDB taxonomy): domain Bacteria; phylum Pseudomonadota; class Gammaproteobacteria; order Burkholderiales; family Gallionellaceae; genus Gallionella. Next base: position 71,642 of record DAIDMQ010000003.1, on the reverse strand, counting down.
CCTTATCCTTCGGTTTGTATGGTCTGGCGGGGATAATCATGGTCCCGTAATGATCCGCCATGTCCTGGTAGCTGGAATTAATGGTGGGGTCAGTTTTGCTGGCCCGAATTACGGCGGATTTCAAGTTGTCACACACTACAACGGCTGGGACTCCGCCAAAGTGCTCGAACATGCGCGCATGGGAATCAATCCAATTGGGTAGACTCTGGCTCCAGACTGCATCGGCGTAAATGTAGCATGACGCCCCCAATACGCCGACGAAGATTTGGGCCTCTTGGATTTCACCTGTAGCAATATCGGTTATTTTCATCGTGGGGCCAACGTAGTCCACAAAGACCTTGTCGCCTGCCACATGGGTCTGGCGCATTGAACGCTTCAGCGTTTTTTCGAATTCCCGGTGACGCTGGCAAAAGTAACTGTAGGATAGTCCGGTTGGATACTCGGTTAGATATTCCTCATGAAATCCTTGGAGCGTCGCGCCTTTTTGCTTCAATTCCTGATGGATTTTCGGCCAGTCTGGTTCGAATTTTCTTAAAGTATTATCTTTGGGCTGAGATGGGAACAGGCGTAGCTCCAACTCGGCATCATCCAGATCAGGTGGCAGGGGCCAAGTTAGACCTGCTACCGCAGAACGTGTCAAATAATCCGAAACGGATTCGCGGGAAATTCCTAAACTCAGGGCAATGGCGCGTTTGCTCTGCTCCATATCAAAGGTGAGACGCAGCACCTGCCTTATCTTTCTCATATCGATTCTCCTGTTACACATGATTTCGATGCCTGCACATCCATCACAATGTGATGCGTAGGCTGTGCTCTCCAAGTTGTACCGACGCAAGTAGCCCTCGCGACTTGCTCGGATTTTCAAAAGGGGATAAATTAGGCCACCCGCCGGTATTGACAGATGTGTATTGAAACAGCAGAATACGCATTGAAATTCCTGTTTCATGCAGTATCCAAAAGGATTCGGAGCGCCAAACTCCGAATCCTTTGCTTTTTCATGCCTATGTTTGTGGGCTAACTACGATGTCATGATGCACCTCCCTCCACGCTACTCTTTTGCGGTTCACTACGATGTGGTGTGCGCACACGCGGTTTAAAAATATATCGTTGCGGCCAAAGTTCATTCACGTTGCTGCCCAGTAACTCAGCAATATAGGTTGCCACTGCGTGTGAGGTAATTCGATTATGAATCACGTTATTTACTACCCCTCCAGAGATACCAAGATCGCGGGCAAGTTGAGCTTGTGATTTTCCTATGCAACGCAGTAGGTAAATAATATTGGCGGCATCCATAATTTATATGTAAGGGGGGTGACAATTGAATTTTAAGGGGGTAATCTATCTCTAGTTACTTAACTTTTATTCTCTAAAGAGAATAATATACCTTAATAGAGAATTATGAATCAAGATAATCCTAAAGTTTCTCTTTATAATTCGGATGAGGTTGCCGCCCGCTTGATGCTCTCCATCGCCAAGTCAGGACTCAATCAAGCTGAATTCGCCCGTCGTCTAGGTGTGTCAGCAGGCTTTGTCAGTGATGCAGCACGCGGAATTAAAAAGCCCGGCACCGATTTCTTACTTGGCATGCGCACAGTGTTCGGAATTTCAATCGATTGGTTGCTAACTGGTGAGGGAACGATGCATGGCGGTAGCGGCATCGACGTAGAGTTGATGCGTTCCATACGTTTACAAATTGATGTGGTACGTGCTGCGGTGATGACCGGAGATAGCATTGCAAGACAACTGCTGCGGAGAATTTGTGAGGGTAAATTACAGGAATCCACTGCTGACTCACTAATGAGTTCAGTTCTTAATCGAATATCTCCAGAGGATAACGATTTCAATTTGGCACTCGAACTGTATAACGGTCACCTATGGACAGACGATGCTGATGCGCAGCGGCGTAACTTGCTTGCGGCAGCCATTACTCACTACGAGGCAAGAATACCAATCGATAAGGTGAAAATATTGTCGCGTGTTTCGAGTGCATCTGCTCTGATGCTAGCTGTGTTAGAACGAAATGCCGAGCGTGACTCGCCTACCTAGTTATCTGCCGCTCATACCGGCAACGCCATCATATTTTGATGGTCATATGCATCGTTCATGTTTTCAGCATACAGGTTCTTGATTTAAAATCATTGCACACCATCATGTGTTTGCTGTCAATCGTTTCACAAAGCCACATTGAGTTGGGTTCAAGTTCGCTACGCAAAATTTGATTCATGAAAAAATCAAGACCGCGCCCGGTTAAATATCTGACAGACATTAAATCAGGCAGCGTTATAAGCTCAGAATCAATTCAAAATCTTGATCCACTCCCCCGCCTCCCATAGTCAGGTCGTAAATATTTGTGCCATCCGCCATTACATACTTGTATTTATGCCCATCTAAGCTCTCCCACGCTTCTTTGATGCGGCCCATTTGGTAGAAATCAGTTCCATTCATATACCCAGGACTCATTAGTCCAACTTCGTGATTTCTAGAGTTTTTTTCTGTAAGTGTCGCGAATAAAGTTAGAACGTCTTTTATATGCGCGACAATAAATTGCTTTCGCAAACCCTCTTTGCTATCGAAGCCAATTGATACGCAAAAATAGGGAAGCTGGAAGGGAAGCTCAACCCAGTGCCAGCTTTGCGTGCCATGAGGAGCTAGACCTGGAGGGAGTTTCAATGCTGCGGATGTGTGGGTGTGAAACATAATGAAATTTTCATTCGATATATTGTATAGCTGTAGATTATATTCCGTGGACTGATAATCACGCCAGTATCATGCTCTGGCGGATGGAAAATCAAAGTTTTAAACACCTTTTGGACCAATTGGGTGGAGAGATTAAGGTATTGCGATTAGCAGCGGGCCTCTCCCAGGAGGGTCTTGCGCTGGCGGCGGAAGTTGATCGCACCTACGTTTCTCAGCTTGAGCGTGGTGTTGCTAATCCATCTTTGATAATTCTTCATCGTTTGTCCAAAGTGCTTGGCAGAGAGCTGAAAATTGTATTTCTGGAATAAATGTGCAAATTGCAGGACTGCGCCATCCGGCACGTTTCGTCGAAATTAACGTCCGCTGGCTTCAAGAAACCTGAAACTCGTGAAGTGATAAAAAAGTGATTTTTCTATCAGCAAGTTTTCGTCAATAGTCGGACGTGACCCTCAGCAATCCGGCAGGAAAATTTTAAACGGAGAGCAATCTCCAAGGGCAGGTTTGAGGTGGTGTATTGTTGAAACCGTCCATCTGGAACGTGCCAATACCTGCCCGTCAAGGTGTAAAATTTGCAGCAATAAAGCAGCCGTTCGTGGCGTAATGCAGTGTGCCGTGAAGGAGACATTGAACGAACCATCTTGGATGTATCTATCAGCAATTTGAACTCACCAAACTTTCCACGTGGAAAACGAGGCATGCTTAATAAATGTACTTAAACCACAAAATCCTTTAGTATTGAAACATGTGTAGATTCATCCGCCAGACCGTTTACTTTCTCATGATCACGCTCGTGATCAACGCTGGCGGCTGGACGTTTAACAAGGAAGCAGTAACTGACGTGTGGTTCGACGAGCAACGTAGCTTGGCTGTGGATGACCATCACTCTTCATCTAAATTTCAAGGCATCAAAGCGGATGTTTCACCCCAAAGCCCGTGTAATCACTGGTGCCATGCAGTCGGGCATTTCGTGGGGTTGCTCGGTCAGCCAATTTCCCTACTTCCTGAATTCGTAGACGAATATTCTATTCAGCATCCTCATACCTTTCAACTCCTTTCTCCCGACGCACGTTTCCGTCCACCGCGACTCCTTTCCTAAGATTCGATTCAAATCGGTTTTTGATTTTGTTTTGAGTGCGCGCTCGCCTCAAGTGAGTTGGCGCACGCATATCTGAAGGAGTTATCGTGCAATTCGTCACTATTTTTCGCAACCTGCGCGTCGGGATGCGGCTAATGCGCCGCCTTATCGGCGTGCCATTCTTGTTTGCATCTTTGATTCCACTTTCAGCCCTGTCGGCTCCGCTCACGTTGGAGCAAGCCTGGCAACAGGCTGAACAAGCCAACCCGTTACTGCGGGCTACCCAGGCGAATCTTGCAGCAGCGCAGGGCGAACTCAGCGATGCTGGTGCGCTGCTGTGGAATAACCCACAGATTTCTACCGAAAGGCGCAGTCTTAATGTTTCACAGACCGGCCAATCGATTAATAACAAGGATGGTGTATCAGGTCTGTCCCAGACCTTTGAGATCGCTGGGCAACAAGGCATTCGGCAACGAGCAGCCGAGAAAAATTTTGCGGCAATCCAGGAAAGCATCGCCGAAACGAAACGCCAGGTGCATGCGGACGTTGAGCAACGTTTTGTGCGGGTGCTGAGCCTCCAGTTGCGCATCCAGACCGAGGAATCAACGCTCAAGCTCATCGAAGATGCCGCCAAAGCCGTCGGCAAACGCGTTGCGGCAGGCGAGGATAGTCGGCTGGATGGCAATCTCGCCAATGTGGAAGCGGAACGCGCCCAAAATCAGGTATCCATATTGAGAGAGCAACTTGTGCAGGCTTGTGTCGACCTGTCTGCACTCCTCCAGATGCCTCCAGACCAAATTCCGGAAGTTACCGGTTCGCTCGACGTTGATATTTCCTCTTACACGTTGGGGGATTTGCTGGCCAGTGTAGCCCGCCGCCCGCTTTTGAATGTCCTGGATTACAGAGAAGGGGCTGCAAGGGGTCGGGTTGAGCTGGAACGCGCCTCAATTTACCCGGACGTGACGTTGAGTTTGCGTTATGGTCGCGAGTTGGGTGTTGATAACAAGGTTGCGTCCTTAAGTGTTTCCTTACCAATTCCCCTGTTCCGCCGGAATGCGGCTGGTATCGGTCGTGCCGAGACCGATTTTACCCAAGCCGAAATCGAAAAGCAGGCAGCCTCCCGTGATGTACGCGTCCAAGTGGTCGCGCTGTGGGGGCGCTTCAGTAATCTCAAGGATCGAGTGAAACGGCTCAAGGAATCGGTGTTGCCCAGCCTGGAAGAAAACCAGCACCTGTCCTCCATTTCTTTCCGGGAGGGGGAAATCGGGCTGCTGCAATTGTTGCTGGTCAACCGCCAGGTGTTGGATGGGCAGCGGGACCTGCTCGATGCCCGCACCGAATTGCGCTTGACCCAGGTGACGCTGGAAGCGGCGGCGGGCTGGCAGCCCGCGCGCGACATGCACTGAACAAAAAATTAAAAATCAAGGAATTCATGACATGAAAAACTTACACAACCCACAAAAGCGTGACTTGGGGCGCTGGGGCTCTTGGCTACTGATCAGTAGTTTATTTACAATCATTCTTACAGGGTGCGGCGACAAACCCAAAGCACCGGAGAAAGACGCAAGGCAGTCCGAAAAAACGGAACCGGCGAGCAATAACGAGGTAACTCCCAAACAGGAAAAACAGGACGAAAAAAGCCTCGAAAAACTGCTTGCCTTGAGTGCCGAAGAAGCCCAAACAGCGGGCATCAAAGTGCAAAAATTGGCATTGCAGAAAAAATCCGGGCAGATCATGGTCACGGCAACTATCCAGGCCAATCAGGATAGGTTGGCGCATGTTGCACCGCGTGTGCCAGGGCGTGTCGTCAGGGTGAATGCGAGCCTGGGTGATCGAGTGAAATCGGGACAACAGCTGGCGGAGTTGGACAGTATCGATCTGGGCGAGTCGCATTCCAGCTATCTGCAAGCGGCGAGCGAGGCTGCGGTAACACAAGCCAATTTCGAGCGCGCCCAGCGTTTGCACGCCGACAACATCATTCCGGAGAAGGACTACCTGCGCGCCCGCGCCGAACACGAAAAGGCCCGTGCCGCGCTGCGAGCTGCCAGTGACAAGCTGCGCATGATGGGTGTCGACCTGGGGCACTCCGGCTCGGTGTTTCCGCTGAGTGCCCCGTTTGTCGGCACAATTATTGAGAAAAAAGCGGTGCTGGGGGAGCTCGCCACGCCGGATAAGTCACTCTTCACCGTGGCCGATCTGTCCACCCTGTGGATAGAAAGCGATCTGTTCGAGAAAGACCTTGGCAAGGTCAAGGTAGGCGCACAGGCCACGGTCACCATTTCCGCCTACCCGGATGAAATCTTCACAGGGCGGCTCGCCTACATCAGCAGCACGATGGACAAGGAAACTCGCACGGTCAAGGCGCGTGTGGAAGTGCCGAATCTTGACGGCAGACTGAAACCTGAAATGTTTGCCAGTGTCGCGATAAACACCGAAGGGGCGGGTGCCAAGGTGTTCATCGTGCCTGTTGACGCAGTGTTGCTACTGCAAGGGATACCGACCGTTTTCGTCGCTGAAAATGGCGGGTTTGAACCCCGCGCTGTGGAAGTGGGTGAACGAGCTCAAGGTTACATCGTGCTTAAATCTGGCGTAGCGGCGGGCGAGAGCGTGGTGGTAAGCGGCGCCTACGCGCTAAAAGCCCGATTGCTCAAATCGCAAATCGGCGCGGAATAGGAGACGGCCATGCTGAACAATATTGTCGATCTCTCATTGCGCTACAAGGTGCTGGTGCTGGTGGCGTTCGTGCTGGTGGTGTTGCTGGGGGTGAAAGCCTGGCGCGAAGTGCCGGTGGATGCGTTCCCCGACGTCACGCCGGTGCAGGTGAATATCTATACGGAATCCCCGGGTCTGGCCGCCGAGGATGTGGAAAAACTGCTGACTTCTCCGGTGGAAGCCGCCATGGCGGGACTTGCCGGTGTGGAGGAAATCCGCTCGGTATCGCTATTCGGCCTCTCCTACGTGAGCGTCTATTTCAAGGACAGTATCGACATCTACTTCGCCCGCCGGCTGGTGGGCGAGAAGCTGCTCGAGGCGAAAGACCGTATTCCCCAGGGTTACGGCGAGCCCGGCTTGGGCCCGAATACTTCGGGTCTGGGACAGGTGTTCTGGTACACCATCGAAACGGCTGACAAGAAATTGTCTGAAATGGACCTGCGCACCCTGCAGGACTGGAACGTTCGCCTAGTGCTGCGAACCGCACTGGGTGTGGATGACGTGACGTCCTGGGGCGGACAGGAAAAACAATACCAGGTGCTGATCAATCCGCAAAAGCTGATCAAATATGGCCTCAGCTTCAAGACCGTGATGGAGACCCTCACCGCCAACAACCGTCAGGTCGGCGGGCAATATCTCGATATCGGGCAGGAGCAGTATCTGGTGCGCGGTCTCGGCCTGGTCGGCAATGTGCGGGATATCGGCAATGTGGTGTTGGCCACCCGCGAGGGGACGCCGGTCTATGTGCGCGACGTGGCTGAAGTCAAAGAGGCGCCCTCGCTACGCTCCGGCGCAGTGACCAAGGACGGCAAGGAAGTCGTGCTGGGCATGGCGTTGCAGCGCATCGGCGAGAACGCCAAAAACGTGGTGGACGCCGTGAAGACGAAGCTCAAAACCGTAGAGCAGGCGCTGCCGGCTGGCATTGTAATCAATACGGTGTACGACCGTACGGAACTGGTGGAGAAGGCGGTCCAGACCGCAGAAAATGCGCTGGTCGAAGGCTCCATCCTGGTGGTCATCATCCTGTTCCTGTTCTTGGGGGAAATCCGCTCTGCGGTGGTGGTGATCATCGCCCTGCCGCTGGCCATGCTGATCAGCTTCATCCTGATGCAGCAGTGGGGACTGTCGGCCAACCTGATGTCGCTGGCTGGCCTGGCGGTGGGGATCGGGATGATGGTGGATGGCGCCGTGGTGATGGTGGAGAACGGCTTCCGCCTGCTTTCGCACCAGGCCGGCAAGGCGGCGGTGAACAAGACGCACGTGATCCTGGAAGCGGCGCGGGAAGTGATCAATCCGACCGCGTTCGCGATCCTGATCATCATCGTGGTGTTCCTGCCGCTGTTTTCCCTGACCGGGCTGGAAGGCAAGCTGTTCAAGCCGATGGCGCTGACCATCACTTTCGCGATGGTGGGTTCGCTGGTGCTGACCATGACGCTGGTGCCGGTCATGTCGGCGCTGATCCTGAAGCCCAAGGAGGAGAAAGACACCTTTATAGTCAGGTGGGCGAAAAAGCTCTATCTGCCCTTGCTCGACTGGGCACTGGAGAACAAGAAAAAAGTGTTCTCCGGTGCAGGGGTGCTGCTGGTGGCGTCCGTCGCGTTGATTCCTTTCCTCGGCAAGGAATTCATGCCCACCCTGCAGGAGGGCGGCATCATGTTCCGGGTGACCAGTATCCCTTCCACTTCGCTCGACGAATCCATCCGCATCTCCGAGCGCCTCGAAGCTGCACTGAAAACCTTCCCGCAAACCACTTCGGCCATAGCCATGATCGGGCGCGCGGAAAAGGGCGAAACCGCGGACGTGAACTACATGGAAATCCTGGTGAATCTCAAACCACGCGACCAGTGGCCCAAAGCCATTTCCTTCCCCGATCTCTCCAGGGAGATGCAGGACAAGCTGGAACAGGTCGTGCCGACCTCGGTGATTTCGGCCACCCAGCCGATCCAGATGCGCGTCGAGGAGTTGATTTCCGGGGTACGCGCCACGCTCGCGCTAAAGCTCTACGGCGAAGACCTGACTACCCTTGACCGCCTGTCCGGTGAGCTTAAGTCCGCTCTGGAGAAAGTGCCGGGCGTCGCGGATCTGTCGCTGGAAGCGAACAAAGGCAAGCCGCAGATGGTGGTCAAGGTGAACCGGGATGAGGCGGCGCGCTACGGCATCAACGCCGACGAAATCCTTGAGGTGGTGCAGGCCGGCATCGGCGGCAAGGCGGTGAGTACGCTGATCGACGGGGTCAAGCGTTTCGACATCCAGGTCTGGCTCGCGCCCGATTTCCGCAACAGCGTGGAAGCCATCAACAACATCCCGATTCGCACCCAGAGCGGCGCGCTGATTCCCCTTTCCAGAGTCGCCACGGTGGAACTGGATGAAGGTTATTCCTTCATCCGGCGCGAACAGCTGCAACGTTACGCTGTGATCCAGATGGACGTGAAAGGGCGCGACGTGGACAGCTTCGTGAAGGAGGCAGCGGCCAGGATCAAGAGCGAAGTGAAGATTCCAGCCGGCTACTGGATCGAGTGGGGTGGCGCCTTTGAGAACCAGCAGCGCGCCATGGCCAAGCTGGCGCTGATCGTGCCGCTCACCATCGGGCTGATCTTCATCCTGTTGTATACGGCATTTAATTCGCTTACCTACGCCACGCTGATCATTGCCAACGTGCCGTTCGCCACTATCGGCGGTGTGATCGGGCTATTCATTACCGGACAATACCTGTCTGTACCATCGGCCATCGGATTTATTGCCGTATTTGGTGTTGCGATGCTGAACGGCATCGTGCTGGTGACTTTTTTAAATGATCAACGTGAACGGGGCTTGTCGGTGCGTGCAGCTGTTAAGCAAGGTGCCGCATTGCGATTAAGACCAGTTTTGATGACGGCTTCCATCGCCATCTTCGGTCTGGTGCCGATGCTCTTGTCTTCGGGTGTGGGCGCGGAAACTCAGCGCCCGCTGGCGACGGTCGTGGTGGGCGGATTGTTTACCTCTACGGCGTTGACGTTGCTGCTTTTGCCGTTGATGTACGAGTGGGTGGAGACACGCCGCGAACGCAAACAAGCGAAGTAAACCAGTAGCGTGCGGCCTGACCGGGCCGCACGCAATCACTAAATCAGGAGAATCCGCATGAAAGAAATCAAGGCTTATATCCACAACCACCGCATCGCCGATGTGATTCGCGCCGTAAAAGAATCAGGGCTGTGCAACACGGACGGAACGCCTGGCTGCCGCAATCTTGCCGTCATCCCGGTGCAAAGCCTACTGAAGGCGGTGGACGCCAAGGAGCAACACTATTCCATCGAATTGGCCGAGACAGTTATCAACGAATCGAAGCTGGAACTGGTTTGCGAGGATCTCCAGGTGGACGAGCTAGTGGCCATCATCGGGCACGCCGCCCGCACCGGCCAAGCCGAGGCTGGCTGGATTTACATCAGCGACATCATCCAGGCAGTTCCGATAGCTGGTTGGCAATCCAAAACTTGAACGTAATGCGCCAATTAGCCGGAATTCTTGTGTTTATACATTGCGCTTGTCACCTTACGAACGAAGCAGGTGTGTACGTAATTAACGCAAAAAGGAGGAAATTATGATGTGGGAATACGGGATGGGCTGTGGATGGCTGGGCATGGCGTTGTTCTGGCTGCTGCTGATTTTTCTGGTTTTGGCGGTGGTCAAATATCTTGCTGGTAAGAATGGGGGCGGTAGTGAACCCGCCAAAGCGCTAGAGATGCTGGATGAGCGGTATGCCCGAGGCGAAATCGGTCGTGATGAGTATCTGAAAAGGCGGGATGATATGAAGGGGATTTAGCAGGAAGTTTTTGGCCGCTAGGGCGTTTGTGCGGCATGGCTTGGTTATAAATGCAATTCAAGGAGAACAACATGGAAATTCGTTATGGATTTGGCAAGAAAGCTGTACTAGATTTTGACAGTGCTTTGGAACAAGTGGTACGTGCTTTGCAGTCCGAGGGTTTTGGTGTGTTGACCGATATCGATGTGGCTGCCACGATGAAAAGGAAACTCAATGCTGAGATGCCACCTTACCGCATTCTCGGTGCTTGCAATCCCCCGCTGGCTCATCGTGCATTGCAGGCTGAGCCGTCTATCGGTCTGCTGCTCCCCTGTAACGTGGTCGTGCGCCAGGATGAGGAAGGCTCGGTGCATGTGGAATTCATGGATCCAGCCGCCGTACTGGATTTGGTAAACAAACCTGAGATCAGCCTGCTGGCGATTGAGGTACGTCAGCGGCTGGAGCGGGTATTGGCTGCTTTGCCTTAATCTTTAGGAATATGCCTGTGTCCAGTGCTGTTGCTGGATGGGTCAGCCTCAGCCAGCTCCAAAATGATAACTGACAAGCGGAAATAAAGAACCCTGTGGTTTTTTCAAGCCCACAGGGCATGGAGATTCAGACAATGAAACATTTGACGAGGGAATTTTCAGCTTTGTATTTTATTGGGGCATTTTGGCTTGTTACAGTCTGCGTAGATATAGAGAGAGTGGTCGTGAATGGTAAATCCGCGATCGGTGGCGGCTATTTTCTGGCGTGCCTCAATAGTTGCGTCGTAAAACTCTTCGACATGGCCGCATTGCATACACACGATGTGATCATGGTGTTCGCCCTGATTAAGTTCGAACACCGATTTGCCGCCCTCGAAATGGTGCCGCATCAGCAGACCAGCCTGCTCGAACTGGGTGAGCACGCGATAAATGGTCGCTAGGCCGACATCGTCACCGCTGGTGAGCAGCAGCTTGTATACCTCCTCCGCGCTCAGATGTCGTTGCTTGCTAGCTTCGAACAGGCTCAACACCTTGAGCCGTGGCAAGGTGGATTTTAGACCGACAGTTTTTAGGTGATCAGGTTGGTGCATATCAAGACCTTTTAGATTTTTGAATCATCATGTCAGGAAATACTTGTAATTGCAAATAAGAATGATTATCATTTGTGACTAGTTAACTACGGGGTTCGCCATGAAACGTCTTTCACTTATTTTCCTGCTACTACCATTCGCTGCCTATGCAGCCGATGCCGACTATACGCTGATCATCAAGGATCACAGCTTCCAGCCGTCTGAGTTAACCATCCCGTCAGGCAAGAAAATCAAGCTCTTGGTTGAGAATCAGGATGCCACCCCCGAGGAATTCGATAGCCACGATCTAAACCGGGAAAAAGTGATTGCCGGACGTGGCGCCGCGACGATTTACATCGGCCCACTTACGCCCGGACGCTACGCCTTCACCGGCGAATTTCACGCAGCAACCGCCCAAGGTTCAATCGTCGCAAAATAGGAAAATATCATGTTCGCAACTGCCATCATTGTTTTTCGGGAAGTATTGGAAGCTTCCATCATCATCGGGATTCTCACTGCCGCGACGCGCAGCATTCACGGCAGCAAACGCTGGTTGGCCGCTGGACTGGTGGCTGGATTAGTGGGTTCGGGATTGGTCGCAGCTTCAACCGACGTGATCGGATCGCTGGCCAGCGGCATCGGTCAAGAAATTTTCAACACCATCGTACTCGGCATCGCGGTGCTGATGCTGGCATGGCACAACATTTGGATGGCGTCTCACGGTGCTGCGCTGGCGGCCAACGCTCGTTTAGTGGGCAGTGCCATTCGTGACGGAAACAGCGAGTGTTCGGTGCTATTTGTTATCGTCGGGCTGGCTGTACTCAGAGAAGGTTCAGAAACTGTGCTGTTTCTTTATGGCATCGCAACATCTGGTGAGGGCGGACAGTCTTCAATGCTGCTCGGCGGCATGGTTGGCATGCTGCTCGGTATTGTGGTTGGTTACACAATATTTGCCGGGCTGCTGCGCGTGCCGATGCGCTGGTTCTTTGCTGCTACTGGCATATTGGTGTTGCTATTAGCAGCAGGCATGGCCTCGCAAGCTGCGCATTTCCTGATTCAAGCCGATTTGTTGCCCAGCCTCGCCTCGCCGCTATGGGACACGTCTGCGCTACTGCCGGAAAGTGGACTAACCGGCATATTACTGCACAGTCTGATTGGCTATGACTCACGTCCGGCAGGAATGCAGATCATTTTTTACCTTACTGCACTGATTGTCATTTTCATCGGCATGAAATGGGCTGCTCGTTCGCAGCCAACCACGGTACGAAAATAATCATCGTGAAAAATTATTTCGCATTTTCGTTTGCTAATTTATTTTCTCTGGGCATCCTGCTCTGCGGAATTGTCGGAGCGCAGGATGCTTTTGCCGGTGCTGCGGATTATGTCTATACCCCGCAGTCGAATATGGTGAGCGGGAAATTGATATCAAGTACGGCACAGCCTCGTCACAAGCCGGAAATCCCGCAAAAGTTGCCAGTATCGGATTAGGTTTCGGCGCAAAGGAATATTGGTTCACAGAGATATATTTAAAACAGGTTCGTAGCGGAAACACAGAGGTCACGCTGGCTGAATGGGTGAACAAGTTCCAGCACACCGAGACTGGTAATATCCGCTTGATCTTGGCTTTGTCATCGAAACGGAAGCCCCGTTAAAAGGCGATGCGCCGTGGGAGCTCAAGCTGGGGTCATTGCTTCAGACAGACTCCGGCAAGCTCCAGATGAATGGCAATTTGCTTTTTGAACGCGCATTTGAAAAGGCCGATAAAAGTGGTGTGCCATACGGCACCAATTTGACCTATCAGTGACAAGCAAGACAGGCCCAATCACACCTTCAGGATGCAGATTGAGTACGAGTTCTAAAGAAACTCAGAATTTTTCAAGCCACAGAAACCTAGTGAAGCCAAGGTAGATCATGAAACACTCAATGTTCAATATTCGTAACATGGACTGTCCAACTGAGGAGGCACTGATCCGCAAGCGTCTCGGATCGATGCCCGGCATCGGCGAGCTGTCGTTCAACCTGATAACCCGCCGTCTTGCCGTCACGCATACACTGGACGATGAACAGCCTATCCTCGATGCCTTGCGCGAGATAGGTATGAAGACAGACCCCGAGCCGCAATGCCAGTCCGGCTCCTGTTCGAGCTGCGAAGCGGAATCCCCCGTGGTATCGCGCCGGACATGGGCGCTGATGGCGGTGTCCGGTACTGCGGCCATGGTTGCGGAAATCGTCGCGTGGAACGGCGCGAGCGAGCAATCGGTTGCGGTGATCGCTCTGGCCTTGCTCTCCATTGTCACCGGTGGCCTCAGCACTCTGAAAAAAGGCTGGATCGCGCTCAAGAACTTCGCCCTCAATATGAATTTCCTGATGAGCATCGCCGTCATCGGTGCGCTTGCCATCGGCGAATGGCCGGAAGCTGCGGTGGTGATTTTCCTGTTCGCGCTGGCCGAGTTGATCGAAACGCTCTCGCTGGAGCGGGCCAAGAACGCAATCAAGGGGCTGATGGCGATGACTCCCGAGGTCGCCACCGTGCAACTCGACAACGGCGAATGGCGCGAGACAGCAGTAACCGACGTGCAGGTTGGGCAAGTGGTGCGCGTCAAACCGGGAGAGCGTATTCCGCTGGACGGCGTGGTCACGGCGGGCGGCAGTTCGGTGAACCAGGCGCCGATTACCGGGGAGAGCATGCCCGTGTTGAAAGCGGCGGGCGATCCGGTGTTCGCCGGTACGCTGAACGAGCGCGGTATGCTGGAGTTTCGCGTCACCGCAAACAAGGGCAACACCACGCTGGATCGCATCATCCACACGGTGCAAGAGGCGCAAGGCCAACGCGCGCCGACGCAACGTTTCGTCGACCAGTTCGCGCGTTACTACACCCCCGCCGTGGTGGTGTTCGCGGTTCTGGTGGCGGCCGTTCCTCCGTTGCTGTTCGGTGCCGCGTTCGAGCCATGGTTCTACAAGGCGCTGGTCATGCTGGTGATCGCCTGCCCCTGCGCGCTGGTAATCTCCACGCCCATTACCGTGGTGAGCGGGCTTGCCGCTGCGGCAAGGCAGGGCATACTGATCAAGGGCGGCGTGCATCTGGAGAACGGACGCCTGATAAAAGCCGTAGCTTTGGACAAGACCGGCACGCTCACGCACGGCAAGCCTGTCGTGACCGATGTGGTTCCGCTGGTTGAGTTGCCTGCCGACAGCCTGCTGCAACTGGCCGCCAGCGTGGACGTGCATTCCGAACATCCCATCGCGTCTGCCATCGTATCGGCATGGCAGACGCCTGCCGACGGGAACGGAACGCCGCGTTCGTTGCTACCCGCCATTTCGTTCGAGTCCCTCACAGGTCGCGGTGCCAAAGCGGTTGTCGAGGGGCAACTTTACTATGTGTGCAACCATCGGCAGATCGAAGAACTGGGCATCTGCGGAGTGCATGTCGAAGAGGCTCTGCATCGTCTGGAGCAGGAAGGCAAGACAGCCGTGGTGCTGGCTACGGCAACCGAGTCGCTGTGCGTCATCGGTGTGGCCGACACGGTGCGCGGCCATAGCGCGGAGGCTATCCGCCAACTTCATGCTCTCGGTGTGGCATCAGTGATGTTGACCGGCGACAACCAGACGACGGCCAGCGCCATCGCTGCCCAGGTGGGCATAGACGATGCGCGCGGCAATCTGCTGCCGGAAGAAAAACTGGCAGTAATCGATGAGTTGATGAACCGTTACGATCATGTCGGCATGGTGGGTGATGGAATCAACGACGCGCCTGCGTTAGCCAAGGCATCTATAGGATTTGCTATGGGCAGCGCCGGTACAGATACTGCCATCGAGACCGCCGATGTTGCACTGATGGATGACGATTTGCGCAAAGTGCCACACTTCATCCAGCTAAGCCGAAATACTTCCCGTGTGCTCAAACAAAACATCACGCTGGCCATCGGCATCAAGGCGATATTCTTCGCTTTGGCTCTGGCAGGGAAAGCCACGCTCTGGATGGCGGTCTTTGCCGATATGGGGGCCAGCCTGATCGTGGTATTTAATGGGATGCGCTTGCTCCGTATTAAGGGCGGTATTGAACGCGACCACATAAAATCTGGCCATACGAGATGAATATTTGGTACGGCATCCGAATCACGGCAACCAAGAGGCTGGTTATCAAGGCAGCGGAAACTGTATGGAATTTCAGGCATCAATTCTTACTCATGAGCCCGCTATATGTCTGATTGAACATAATTATCTTCGCCAACCCATGTACTAAACGTTACATTGTTTGAAAGCGGAACAGATGAACTGGAAAGAAGCAGTTTGCCAACCGGGCATACCCGCAGCAATAGGGGCAGCTTTGTTATTTGGCACGGGAACACCTTTAGCGAAGTGGCTGCTTGAGTCTGTCGATCCGTGGCTGTTGGCGGGATTGCTCTATTCGGGTTCAGGTATTGGTCTGCTACTGTATCGTCGTCTGAGCCACGCGCCTGCCGTACAGCTTCCACGCAGGGAAATAGCCTGGTTTGCCGGAGCAATTCTGGCGGGCGGTATCGTCGGGCCTGTGCTGTTGATGATCGGCCTGACCGGTATGCAAGCATCTGCCGCCTCTCTCTTGCTGAATGCTGAAAGTGTATTTACCGCGCTACTGGCATGGTTCGTTTTCAGAGAAAACTTTGATAGGCGCATCGCGTTAGGTATGCTTGCTATTGTGGCTGGTGCTGTGGTGTTAAGCTGGTCAGGAGACGCACATATAGCCGGGTTATGGCCGATGCTGGCAATTCTGGGCGCATGCCTGGCATGGGGCATAGACAACAACCTGACGCGTAAAGTATCGCTCACCGACGCTACATGGATCGCTTCGGTAAAAGGTTTGGTGTCGGGAGGTGTCAACCTGACGTTGGCCTTATGGTTGGGTGCTTCAATACCGGCACTCCCGCAACTGGCAGGCGCAATGCTGGTTGGCTTGCTGGCTTATGGCGTAAGTTTGACAATGTTTGTAGTGGGGCTACGTCATCTGGGCACGGCGCGCACGGGTGCCTATTTTTCAATTGCGCCGTTCTTCGGTGCTTTGCTTGCTGTGCTGATGGGTGAGCCGGTCACGTCACCACTGCTCTTGGCTGGGGCACTTATGGCGCTAGGTACTTGGCTGCATCTGACCGAGTACCATGAACACCGGCATATACATGCGGAGTTGATGCATGACCATGATCATACTCACGACGAACATCACCAGCATGAACACGATTCCCAGACAACACCGGGTAGCCAACATCGCCATTTGCATCGTCATGAACCACTGACGCATGCTCATCGACATTTTCCGGATGCGCATCATCAGCATAGGCATTAGAAAATTGCATTCAGGTTTTGAAATGTCTCTTTCTGAAATTGATCGAAGCAGGCATGCCTGAAGAGTATGATTGACGTCGTGTAAATTTTTCTACTACCCTTCATTGCTTGAAAATTAACATGCAGGAGGCACCATGAAACTTGGAATTGTTATTTATTCAAACGACCCGGAAACCGTCTGGAACGCTTTTCGACTCGGCTTTTTTTCCCGCAAGCAAGGGGATGCGGTTTCAGTCTTTTTGCTTGGCAAGGGCGTAGAGGCCGAATCGCTGGTTAGCGAAAAGTTCGATGTCACTGGGCAAATGCGCAGTTTTTCGGCACTAGGTGGTTCAATTTTGGCTTGTGGTACTTGTCTGAAATTACGCCAGTCTGAGGGATCGGACATTTGCCCGGTTTCCACTATGCAGGATTTGTATGCGCTGATCCGTGATTCGGACAAAGTGTTGAGTTTTTAAGGGGGCAAGTATGGATAGCAAGCAACATTGGGAACAGGTTTATGCGACCAAGCCATCTGATTCGGTCAGCTGGTTTCAGGAACATGCCGATCAATCTTTGCGGCTCATCCACAACACGGGGCTGGGTAAAGATGCGGCCATCATTGATGTGGGCGGAGGAGCATCTAACTTGGTGGATGACCTTGTGGCGGAAGGCTATACCGATTTGACCGTGCTCGACCTGTCATCAGCGGCGCTGACGGTCGCAAAGCAGCGTTTGGGAAAACAGGCGGACGCCGTACACTGGATGGAAGGCGATATTACCCGTGCAGAATTTTCCGAACATCGCTTCGATATTTGGCATGACCGTGCGGTATTCCATTTTCTGACTGACCCGGCTGACCGTCACGCTTATGTCGAGCGGGTCATGCATGCAGTCCGCCCGGGTGGGCATGTGATTGTTGCCACCTTTGCCGCAGATGGCCCGGAAAAATGCAGCGGCCTACCCGTGATGCGATACCAGCCAGAAAGTCTGCACGCGGAATTTGGTGATGCTTTTTTGCTGGTCGCGCATGAGAAGGAGGTGCATCACACGCCGTTTGGCACCGATCAGCAATTTGTTTATTGTTACTGCCGCAAGGGCAATAGCTAACGCATTCACACCATTTTCTTCACTTTTTGAGAGGTTTTTCTAGCTGAATTGCCTGCCATATAGCTGCCTGTCGTGAACGACTCCAATGTCTCGTTTGTGATACTTCGTGAACGACTTGTATCGGGTACCAAATGTTCTGATTCGAACCGCTTACGTTCTGAATTTAGCGCGATTTTGGTCAGATCAGTATTCCGTGGCCAACTAATAAATTCACTGCATATCAAGTTAGCGACTATCTGATCTATCCAAAGAGAGTATGCAGTTCAAATAACTCATACATCAGGCGGCGCTATTACTCCATTTTAGGTGGCTGCATTGCGGGCATTATTGACGGTGGGTTTGCGGACATTGTAGGTGGCTTTTTTCACCGGAATACGCAGTTAGATCAGGCAAGAGCCTCATTTTTCATTACCTGCCACGCCTGGACCACCATCACCATCGCCAGAGTATCAAGTTCGCAGTAACGCAGCAGCGCAGCGCAGATTCGTTCCCGCGTTTGCTTATCCATATCTTCAAATTGAAGCCGCGCGTAAGCGGTTGCTGCTGCGCCGCCCTCGGCAATGGCACTAACATTCCCCTCGAAATCCTTGGCCTCGTCGGGAATCATGCCAATTGCCAATTGCTTGAGCTTGGCATAAGGATTACTGGCAGTTCCATCTGCTTCAATATCTATCCAGGCTATCCCATTAGGTGAGGAAAAATTGAGGCTGACGATTCCGTTAGGTGCGCCGTATATTGGCCTACTGTATATTTCGCGAAGCACTTCTGAAACCTTGAGAATCGCAGGAAGCACGGCTTTAATCGAATTACCGCCGTTGGTGTCGGGGTGAAAGAAAGATTTTTCAGCCATCGTACACAAGTCAACCATGGCACGATCTCCACCCTTGATTAGGTGTTTGATGAAGTCGGTCAATGCATCAGCGTCTACAGGCCTATTTGGGTCTTTGGCAAGCTGCTCAATGATTTTGGAGAGGATGGTATTTTCGTGGTGGCTCCACATAAACACAGAGCCGTTATCTCCTTCTAGCGCATCTTTCAGTGCCCGTGCAAATCGATAGTTCGGAAATTCCCCTGGCTCCACACACAAAAACTGCCCGTCATGTCGCACGCTGCCATCAGCCTCCATAATGTGATGCGAAAACTGAAATGCCACCGGCTCATAGGGATGCATCCCCTTGTAGAATGGCAACGCTGCGGTAGAAGTTTCAAAATCAATGAAGTGCAAGGGAAAGCGCCAACGCGACATTTCAACAGATGCCAGCGCACGGTCGAAATAATAACCGCCGCCATCATAATCGGCCGGAATGCCGGCCACTTGTAGCCACTGGCGCTGCTTACGGTTAAGACCATCAGGATTCGGCTCATCATCGAATTCACCAATGTCATCGCGCGTGACTTGGCTGATTTTGAGTATGCTTTGGTCAATCAATTTCTGCTTGCCACGGAAATTCCATAAATCCAGTACCGTACCGGCATCGAAGTCTTGAGCTACCCAGCCGTTTGCAATTTCCCAACATTCGTGGAAACCACTCTTGAGAGCATCGCCAGGTGCTGACTTGAACTCGCAGCCGCCGCATTGCGCGCCGATAACGGGAACAATGCGCTGGTCATTACGGTAGGCCTCAGCCCAAGCCGCCGCAGCATCGTCCAACGTGGCGGGGCCTCCGGGAAAATCAATTGATTGGTTGAGTACCTGTTCGACATAGCGATCGACACACACCTTGGCAAGCAATGTTTCAGCCAGTGCCTTCATATCAATGCCTTGTGGGATGTGCACCTCGACACTTGAGCGACCATTGGTCTTAAACATCTGGTTTATTCCGTCCACCGGCGCGAGTTGCGCCTTGTCCGGCATCATCAGCGCGGTAGTAATCTGAGCACCTGGGAACGCCTGCCGCAACACCCAAGTTTGAAAAGCTGCATCCTGAATATAGGGCAGCATGTCGGAATTGATTCCTCCGCGCTTTCCCTCGATTTCTGGCTTAATCGAGTTATACGACTTAGCTTTTACCTCGATCAGCTCGAACTGATTGCCTGTCTTGATCAATACATCAATGCGGATAAAGAAATCAGCCACGCGGATGGCTGGCTCAAATAGCACCACATTGTCGCGCTTGAGATATTCGCTGGTTTGCGCTTCAGCCGCCGCGTGGTTCAGCCCTTCGATTTCAATTCCGCCGGGGTAGCGCAACTTGGCGAGCGTGCCAACTTGATAACCTCCTTCGGCCAGCATGGCGAGAAAATCATTCTCAACCATAGTATCGCGATATTCCTCGATCTTGCCGGTATAGAAGAGCTTGGTCGGACACTCAACAGCAAGCTTGAAGCGGGATTTGGTTAGGTAGCGAGGGGTGCTCATAGTTTTCCCTTAGATCTTAATCGGAATGTCCAAGGCGTTATTGGGGCAGAGTCCGTCCACAAACCACGCCTTGCAACGCGCGCCTCATCCTGCAATTGGTACAGGCTGGTATCCTTAACGTACTTGTCATATACCCAAGCCATGCCTAGCCTTACTTGCTCAGCATTGGCATCAACACCGTCACATTCCACTCTCGCAACAGTCCGGCCATAGCGGTCATGAGCAACGACGCGTAACTCGGCAATACGTTGAAAACACATATCCGATAAAGCTTGCTTGGATTGTGTTCCGAATGCCTGACGTTTTTCAGGAGCATCAATTTCTGCCAGACGTACCTTCAATTGATCGGTGTCACAACGGGCCGTAAGCGTATCGCCATCAGATATACCGATTACAAGGCACAGCATGAGAGAACCGATAGCAGGCACGAGACTACACTCCAACCTCGACTAGCGCAGATGCTATCCGATCACCTAGTCCAGCCATATGCGAGACTGAGCTTCTTCGGTAGTTGCGCATTTCACTTTTAGGGGGCCAGCGATTATGGACCATACATTGCTTGATGAATCCCTCTAACTCTGCCGGTGTCATAACTGTGTGGTCGCTCTTAGCAAGAATTAGGACAGAGAAATTTTCGTCATTACCGGGCTTTCGTTCCATTTCCATTGCATAAAATATCTTTCCAGTGAATTGCAATTCCGCAACAATCAATCTTCTTGGCAAGATACGCTTGTTGCCATTCTCGGCAATTCCCACACCAACGCTTGACCATCGATGCTCAGATTGGCCAGGCGGGAAAAAACTGATGGTTTCGTTCCTATGTGAATAGGAGCCCCCACCTACTGGTATAGTAATAACGTTAAAACCTTTAATTTTGCGCAAGTATTCTAGCGCCTTAAGAAAGTCATCAAGAAGGCTATTGTCAGCCCGCGTTGTGACATCAAGGCTTACATTGGCTTTCGCCGTGTTATTTTCACCATAGGTGCCGCCAGACGTACCAACTCCAATTTTAGGACTGTCCGGTGATTTGACAACAGCATTGCCGCTAGACTTGTCCGAAGACTTATAAATTACTTGCAGCCTCTTTCCTTCAAGAGCAGCAAACCTATCTTCAAAGACCCCTAACTTAATTGGGAAGTAGCTTTTGTCTGGCTCCCCACTATGATTGAAGATTTTGGGAATATCATCGCAACCGTATGGCAAGACTCTCCCCCATATTGGTTTAAGTTCCTTTGCCTCATCTGGAGCGATTGGTTTTTTCTTGACCTCTAGTACAACATCTGAAAATGGCATAGCGGCTGTGCAATTTAGTAACCTAACAGCGAGAAATCTTTTTACTCCATCCTCTCCGATAATCGGTCTGAATTGTGCCGACAGCTTAGAAAGGCCATCGAATGGAAAAAATGAGTTGCCATGCGGCATAGAATCGAATTTATTGATGCTTTCAAGTTGAATCCATTCGTAAATATTCTTCACCCTTTCTTGCATTAAAGGTGACGCTTTATATCTTGCCAAAACCCATGCATCAGACTGCAAGCAGAACCAGTGAAGAAACACTTTTACAACTTTAGAGACAGGATCGAATGTTGTCGGCTCTCGGAGAAGCTTGTCATACTGGCGAAAGAATAGTGCTCTAGCTGAGTACGAAGAATAGATGTAGTAAAAGCGAATTACTTCTATTGCCGGTATAAGTAGGCCGTGTGGATCGTTGTTATATGGAAGCGCAATTAATGGAGATCTGCTAATACACGCCCAAGCTTCAGATCCCACCGGATATTGAAAGGCTGGAATTATTCTGCAGGGCGCTGCGCCATTATTGGTAGTTGAGGAAAAATTTATAAAATGGGCTTGCGTTGTGTCGATCGCAAAGGTACGAGTTTGGTGCTCAATGCCATTTTCTATCAAATGCCCATCTCGCCATACAGAACCAGTCCAAACCAACGGTAGTAAGCCCACGCCTATATCTGCGCTGCATCGTTTTTTCGAGAGGTTCAGATTGTTAAGAGGGTTTATCGAGTTGAAGTCATTCGAGGTATTAAGGCGTGTAAGAAAAACCTTGATGAGTTGTTCGCTAATTGCCGCTGGATTAATGCGGATGCCATGCATCCAATCTATACGCCAAAGTTTTCCATCAGTAGGGAAAGTTGAGACTTTATAACTCTTCGCATCATCCATATAGAAACCCCGTACTTATTGGGATGCGTGACACTAAGAATACATTTCATCCGCAAATAAATATGTAGGGTCGCATAAAATTATGTATGGACGCAAATATTATTGGAGCTTACAACCGCCAACCAAAGCCACTGCGCTGGCAGTGTGATGGGGGGCGCGGTAAGGACGTTGCCGCCAGTTCTCCACTTTGAACATGCCGCCTAAGGATTGCATGGCAGCACTTTCGAGCGCTTCGGCCTGCGTCATTTGCGGCAAAATGCTAGGGAAGCGCGCAGCCAACATACTCTTACCCGTGCCGGGTGGACCGGACATCAGCACACTGTGGCCGCCAGCTGCAGCAATCTCCAATGCTCGCTTGCCTTGCCCCTGCCCCTTCACTTCGCGCATGTCTGGATAATGCGGGGTGAGCTGTGGCGCATCAGATATATAGCGGGGCAAAATCTCGCGGCCAGTTAGATGCGCTGCGACCTGCAATAGCGATTGAGCTGCATAAACCACGGCATCATCAACCAATGCAGCCTCTGCTGCGTTTTCAGCAGGCAAGATGAAGCCACGCCCAGAATTGGCAGCACGATAAGTCATCGCTAAGGCACCGCGTATCGCTCGCAACTCACCTGTTAGCGCAAGCTCGCCCGCATATTCATAGTCAGTCAATGTGTCTTTAGGAATCTGGCCTGTCGCAGCGAGTATGCCCAGCGCGATAGGCAAATCGAAGCGGCCACTTTCTTTGGGTAAATCGGCGGGAGCGAGGTTGACCGTGATGTGGCGGGCGGGGAATTCAAAATTGCAGTTCTGCAGTGCGGCACGCACGCGATCTTTGCTTTCTTTTACTTCGGTCTCGGGTAAGCCAACGATGGTGAAGCTGGGCAGGCCATTCGCCAGATGAACTTCCACGGTCACAAGCTCAGCCTCCATGCCGGACAGTGCGCGGCTATAGAGGACGGCGAGGCTCATGGATAGTAGTGATACATGATTATTTGTTGCGGCCTTCTAACTCGGTAATGCGTACTTCCAAGGCTGTGAGTTGCTCACGTGCCCTTGCCAGCACTTGTGCCTGTACATCGAACTCTTCACGTGTGACCAGATCCAGTTTTGAAAATCCTTGCGCCAGCAGTGCGCGCACATTTTTTTCTACATCTTTAGCAGGGCTATTGTTCACAGCTTGATGCAGTTTTTCTGACAAGTCATTAAAGATATTGGCGTTTAGCATGATGGATTTCCTTCTCTATAGATGTGACGAGAGTGTAGCAAAAAACACCTTGGGGAAACGCTGAATAAGTGTCTGCGCTCCGTGCGCCTTGCACTGCATCCCGCTCGCCGACTTATTCAGCGTCTCTCTTACTATATTCACGCACTAAAACTTGCTCGAAGGTAGTGCACCAACATGGAAATACGCTTGCTAATGGTGCACGACAAAATAAAGAGATTCTCAGTGATGCCATAACTCATTGTAAATATTTAATAAAAAACTTTGGCACGGTTGCTGCTTTAGGTAATGCACGGAAACTTAAATCCCGTAACTCAATTTTAACTACGTAAAGGAAATAACATGAAAAGCAATCTGTTGAATGGTTTGATCTTGGCAGCTTTGGTAATGCCTGGTGCAGCAATGGCAGCGGATGCTGCATCTGATTTTACAATCAGTTCTAACGTGGGTTTGGTTAGCAACTACGTGTTCCGTGGTATTACACAAACTGTAGGTAAACCGGCTATCCAAGGCGGTATGGATTTGTCTCACTCAAGCGGCTTGTATGCAGGTGTATGGGGTTCGAACGTAGATTGGATCTTGGCCAGTGGTTCAGTGGGTACTGCTAGCATGGAGATGGATACATACGCAGGCTACAGGGGCAAGGCAACAGAAGATATTAGCTACGACGTGGGTGCTGTCCGTTACAACTACTTGGGTAACTACACACCGCCAGCTGGCTATGTAAAAGCAGATACCTCCGAAGCATATGGCTCTATCGCTTACCAATGGTTGAGCGCAAAGTATTCCTACAGCTTGGGTGACTTCCTGACTGTACCGAAGGCATCTGGTACCAGCTATTTGGAAGTGAATGCGAATTACACGCTGGCAGATACGGGTGTGACTTTGGGTGCGCACTACGGCAAACAAACTTACAAGGGTACTGCTGCCGATGCGTTAGCCGCCGCAGGTACTAGCGCGACTTATTCTGACTACAAAGTCAGTGTGAGCAAGGACTTCTCTGGTTATGTGCTGGGTCTGGCTTATACCAACACCAATGCAGTTCAAGGTGGTTACTACACTTTTGCAGGCAAGAACTGGGGTGCAAGCGCAGTTGCAGCATCTTTGACTCACTCGTTCTAAAACTGAAATGGGCGGGGTCACCCGCCCACACATGAGGAGATAGTTATGAAAATGGTCACAGCGATCATCAAGCCTTTCAAATTGGATGAAGTGCGTGAAGCGCTCTCCGCGATTGGCGTACAAGGCATCACCGTTACCGAAGTAAAAGGTTTCGGTCGCCAAAAAGGACACACCGAGTTGTACCGCGGTGCCGAATATGTAGTGGATTTTTTGCCCAAGGTGAAACTGGAAGCAGCGATTAAAGCCGAGTTGCTCGATCAAGTGGTTGAAACGATAGAGAAAGCAGCACACACAGGCAAGATAGGCGATGGCAAGATATTCGTCTCACCGATAGAACAAGTAATCCGCATCCGCACCGGTGAATCCGGCGTAGAAGCACTATAAGGAGAAAGAAATGAAGAAGTTCTTTGCTTTATTCGCATTACTGGCAGTGCTTTGCGGACTCACCGCTGGCGCGTATGCCGAGGAAGTCGCTGCAGCTGTATCGGCAGCGACATCAGAAGTGGCGGCGACAGCAGAAGTGGCAGCACCCGCTGCAGCGGAAGTGGTTGCGGCGGTTGCCGCCACACCTGTTCCAGACAAGGGCGACACAGCTTGGATGATTGTCGCGACCATCTTGGTTATCTTGATGACATTGCCCGGTCTGGCACTGTTCTACGGTGGTCTGGTTCGCGTTAAGAACATGCTGTCCGTGTTGGCACAAGTTTTCGCAATCTTTTGTTTGATCGCGATCTTGTGGGTGACTTACGGTTACAGCTTGGCGTTCACTGGTGGCGGCATGAGTGATTTCATCGGTGGATTCTCTAAGGCCTTTTTGGCGGGCGTGACGCCAGATGCAGTGGCTGAGACATTCAGCAAAGGCGTAGTGATTCCTGAGATGTTGTTCATGGTGTTCCAATTAACTTTCGCGGCGATCACTGTGGCACTGACTGTTGGTGGTTTTGCTGAACGTATCAAGTTCTCATCCCTGTTGGTGTTCTGTGGACTGTGGTTCACTTTCTCCTACCTGCCGATTGCACATATGGTTTGGTACTGGGGTGGTCCATCTGCGTATGCTGATCCGTCTGGTTTCTTGTTCGGTAAGGGTGCATTGGACTTCGCAGGCGGTACCGTAGTGCATATCAATGCTGCGATGGCGGCTCTGATGGGTGCGGTTGTATTGGGCAAGCGTATTGGTTACGGCAAGGAGCCTATGGCGCCTCATAGCCTGACCATGACCATGATTGGCGCATCTCTGTTGTGGGTGGGTTGGTTCGGTTTCAACGCGGGTTCCAACTTGGAAGCAACGGGTACAGCGGTATTGGCGATGGTGAACACCGTTGTCGCGACAGCTGCAGCAGCGTTCGCTTGGATGATGGCCGAATGGATGTTGAAGGGCAAGCCTAGCATGTTGGGTCTGGCTTCTGGTGCGGTAGCAGGTCTGGTAGCTGTAACGCCAGCGTGTGGTTTTATCGGACCGATGGGCGCTATCGTGTTGGGTCTGCTTGCCGGTGTACTGTGCTTGTGGGGTGTGACAGGCCTGAAGAAATTGCTCGGTATCGACGACTCACTGGACGTATTCGGTGTACACGGTGTGGGCGGTATCTTGGGTGCGATGGCAACTGGTGTATTGGCTTCACCTAGTTTGGGCGGTACGGGTGTTTACGACTACGCCGCCGGCAAGGTCGCCGAGTACTCAATCTCTGGCCAATTGGTCAGCCAAGCTTGGGGTGTGGGTGTGACTATCTTGTGGTCTGGTATCGTCAGCTTCGTGTTGTTCAAGTTGATCGATATGGTGATGGGTCTGCGTGTTCCTGAAGAAGCTGAACGCGAAGGTCTGGATACTGCGGCACACGGCGAACGTGCTTACAACATCTAAATAATTCGTCTCCTCCCCTGAAGCTCCCCGCTTCAGTTTCAAGGGCACCGCAAGGTGCCCTTTTTTCGATTAAAACATCTGAATAGTGAGGCGATATGATTAAGCCGCAACACAATCTCGCCAGGACTCGATGTGGCATGCGCGCCGATGTTTACAGACGAAACTGAAGTTGTGGCATGTATCCTGCTTTAGTACAGCTACCAGTAACTTATAAGGTAGTAAAAAGTGGATAACGAGATATTGAAGAAGGTGGCCAAGCTGGGCGTGTTGGCGCGTAAACAGGGTGTGACGAAGCTAGATTTCAATCGTTTGCTGACGGATGGTGCATATGCAAATCAGCTGCTGAGCCATCTAGAGTCGTTTGATGACGAGGATTGCTGTTGCTATGTCTGAATCTGAAAGTCGATTTGGGCATCTTGCCGGACTCGGTTACCCAGAAGCAAAACAAACCTGTGGTAACCAGTTCTACGCCCTACCTGTACAGTTCCAGAGGTTGAGAAACGCACCAGCCTGGCGCACATCGTGACCAACGCGGTGCGGTTTATTCTCTTGGCATGATGCTGCGCGAAAGATCACTCAAGGAGAAACGACCCGTAGCGGAGAGTTGATCCGAGATGCGTCTTTGGGTATTCGGACTGAAACCGCGATACACGTCGTAGTCTATATGCGACATGCGGACTTCATGCGCGGCATTGCCGAAGGCATGGATGAAGGCTTCCCAGTTCGGGTAGCGGCGCTCCACATCTTTGAGTAGAGCCCGTTGTATGACCTCAACCAACTTGTCCGGCAACTCTGGACGATAGCTGCGTATAGGATAAGCGGGATAGTTCAGCACAGCGATACGCGCATCGAATTCATTGTCGGCAGTGAAGGTGTTCTTGCCGGTCAACAAACGGTACAAGGTCGCGCCCAGAGAATAGATGTCAGCACGTTCATCCAAAGCTAAACCGTCCAATTGTTCGGGCGACATGTATGCCAGACTGCCGGCCACCATCGCACCGTGCTCACCGGTAGCGATTGCACAACCAAAATCGGTGAGCTTGGTCATGCCATTCGGCATCAGCAAAATATTTTCCGGCTTTACATCGCGGTGTACGACGTGCTGGCTGGCCGCGTGTTGCAAGGCGTTGGCGACTTGTTCGATGATGGCCAGCACTTTGTTGATGGGAAGCAAGGTCTCGGTATGCTGGTGAGTGTCTAGCGAAACACCTTTGATGTATTCCATCACCGTGTAAGCGCCGCTCTTTTCATTCATGTCGGCAGTGATGAAGCGCACGATATTTTTGTGGTGCAGCTTGCCGGCCAATTCCACCTCGTGCGCCAGCAGACGTTTGAAAGCTTCCATTCTGGGGGAGTGGCGCAGTTGTTTGATGGCGACTGAGATGAAGCTACTGTCCTCAATAGCCAGATAGACGTTGGAACTCGCGCCTACGCCGATTTGTTCGACGATGGAGTAACGGCCTAGGCGTAAGGGGATAGTGGCTTCAGGCATCTATGGTTAGATTGGCGTGGCATACACACCAGCCTTCTTTATCTGAACACAATGGTCTTGTTGCCGCATACCAGCACGCGATCTTCGACGTGGTAACGCAGGCCGCGCGATAGCACTGTCTTCTCGATGTCGCGGCCGTAACGCACCAAATCATCAGGGGTGTCGCCGTGGTCGATGCGCACGGTGTCCTGCTCGATGATAGGCCCCGCATCCAGCTCGTCGGTGACGTAATGGCAGGTGGCACCGATCAGCTTCACGCCGCGCTGGTAGGCCTGATGGTAAGGCTTGGCACCGACGAAAGAGGGCAGGAAACTGTGGTGGATGTTGATCACACGGCCCGGATAGCGTTGGCACAGCCAGGGCGGCAGGATCTGCATGAAGCGCGCCAGCACCATGGCATCGCCGCGTTGCTTATCGAACAGGGCGGCGATATGCTGGAACGCTTCTTCCTTGTCACCGCGCATGTCGACATGGATGAATGGGATGCCGTGCCATTCGACGAAGCTGCGCAGGTCCTCGTGGTTGGAGATCACGCACGGGATATCCACCTGCAACTCGCCGCTGCGCCAGCGGTGCAGCAGATCATCCAGACAATGATCCTGCTTGCTCACCAACATCACCAGCCGCTTCTTGTCGGCGGAATCGGTCAGCTGCCAGGTCATGTCGAATCTGTCGGCCAGCGGTTTGAATTTCTCGCTGAACGTCGCCGCATCGAACGGCAACGAGTCCGCGCGCATTTCCTGGCGCATGAAAAAAAGCTGTGCCTCCTGCTCGGTGTGGTAACTCGCTTCGGTGATGAAGCCGTCATGCTCTGCGATGAAACTGGTAACTGCGGCAATGATGCCGGAGCGATCCGGGCAGGAGATGGTCAGTGTATAGCGGCGGGTGGTGCTCATGCGGGACTCCTCGTATCAGTGCGAGGATTCTAACGGATAACCCTAGCCGGAAGATATCGACTGCTAAGACCGGCGTGGTTTGCTTTGGCAGAACTGGCAGGGTTGACCCGAAGCGTCCAACACATTCAGCATGGGCAAACGCTGGCTCTTGAAATCCAAAGCGCGGCAACCGTAACGAAAATGCGCATCCCACGTGACATAAAAATGGCGGCAGGCATTGCAGTTCGGCATCTCGCCACCCTTTCCATCATGCTGCGTCATCACTTTCATGCCCCGCCGCAACCACGCGGTTGCGGCCCGCTTCCTTTGCCTCATACAGCGCGCGATCCGCCTCGCTGAGCAAAATATCAAGGTTAGTTTCTTTTTCCAGCACTGTGGTGACGCCGATGGAAACGGTGAAATGCTGTGACTGGCCGGCATCGAACACAAGTGCCGCCTGTGCCACATGCTCGCGCAGGCGTTCCGCCACCTCGGTCGCCTGCGCCAATCCGGTCTCTGGCAACAGCACCGCAAATTCCTCTCCGCCGATACGCCCGACGATGTCCACCGTGCGCAGAGTGCCCTGCATCACCTCGGCCAGTTTTTGCAACACCAGATCGCCCGCTTTGTGGCCGTAGTGGTCGTTGAAGCGCTTGAAGTGGTCGATATCGAGCATGAATATCGACAGCGCAGTTTGGTAACGCTGCGCGCGCGCCAACTCGCTCTCGCCCAATTCCATGAAATGGCGGCGGTTGTTCAGCCCCGTCAGATAATCCAGATGTGCCTGACGTTCGAATTTGTTTTCCAGCGCTTTGCGCTCGGTGATGTCGGTGGAGATGCCGCACAATCCCCAGATGCGCGTCCGGTCACCGTCTTCGTAGACCGGTGTCTTGATTTCCCAGTACACACGCATCTGTCCGCCCTCGCCGGGCACGACCACTTCTTCGGCCGTATCTTCGCCGCGTTCGAGCACACGCGAGTCGATCTCGTGCAGCCGCGCGACCGCTTCCGGCGGGAAGAAACGGCTATCGGGACTGCCGGCCAGATCCTCTGCGGTGCAGCCGAACAGTTCCAGCGTCGGCTTGTTGGCATAGACATAGCGATGGTGGTGATCCTTCATATAGATATAGGTCGGGAGATGGTCCAGCGCGATACTAAAAAGGTCGGCCTGTTCACGCGCCATTGCCACCTGTCGCTCCAGTCGGTGGCGATGACGTTGATAGGCATACATGCCGAAGACGGAAAGCCCTGCGATTACGACGAGCAATGTGATCTGGAACTCGACCTGCTGCCGCCAGGGTTGATAGAGTGCATCGAGGTCGCGGCTTACGGCCACCACCAACGGCTGATCCATTTTGAGTGCCGCTGGGTTCACTGTGTGCTGCGCCATTATGCGCATCTCGCCCGTTGAATACACCTTGCCGCTCAGCACCGTGGCTTTCTCGCCGCTCTCGCGATGCTGCATGAAGAAGGAATCTGGCTGCGCCAGGCTCATACCGCGCAATGGTTCGCGCTCCGGCTGCATTATGAACAGTGTGCCATCACCGTGGGCTATGGCATCCCACATATCCGGCGTATACAGCACGGAATCCATCAGACTGCGGAAATAGTCAGGGTCAAGCGTGGCCGTGACGATGCCGGCGAATTCGCCTTTTGGACCGATGATTGCGCGCGAAAGATTGATGGCGTACACACCGGACAGGGTCTCGAACGGCGGCGAAACGTAGAGCGTAGAAAAATCGGGCTGTGCCTGCACCTGCTTGAAATAGTCACGGAAGCCCAGATCGGTGCCGATCAAATCGGTGCGGTTCGAGGCGATTAATATGCCTCGTGCATCGAGGATGTTGATGGTGCGCACACCCGGCATCACGCGTACCAGTAATGGGAGATGGATGGCCAGCTCCGGCCTGACGCCATGCCGGCGCTCCGAGAGATACTGGTTCCGGATATCGTCAAGTGCCAGATTGGCAGCGGCCAAACCTGTCTCCATGTTTTCGGCGATGATCCGGGTCTGGCTCAACAGCCTGTCTTGTTCGCGCGCCGTTATCCCGT
This sequence comes from Gallionellaceae bacterium, assembly GCA_027448945.1. Lineage (GTDB taxonomy): Bacteria > Pseudomonadota > Gammaproteobacteria > Burkholderiales > Gallionellaceae > Gallionella. Next base: position 40,778 of record DAIDMQ010000003.1, on the reverse strand, counting down.
CATGTTCCAGATACAGCCCGATCACCATGACGATGAGCAGTACCAGCAGAAACAGGACCATCATCAGCCAGAGGGAGAAGGCAGAAGAAGTGCGTGGTATTTTCGGTGAGATCATGCTGGGGAACGGGTAGTGCGATACGCGGATTGTACCCCCAGCGCGACCGTCTTCAACTGAATTGGGATGGCAGAACCTGTACCGTGATTGACCGTCCCCACAGCGAAGACACGATGCGCGTGGCATGCCCGGCATCGCCGCTGGTATAGAAGTTTTCGCTGCCGACCATGCCCAGCCGCACGTGCGGCGGCAGCTCGGTATCGACACGGCGCTTCAGTTCGCGCGCGACGGCAGTACCGGTATCGACCAATGAGATATGTCCGCCCGCCACTTCGCCGATCAGCGGTGCAAGGAAGGGATAGTGCGTGCAACCGAGGATGAAGGTGTCTGCGCCCGCTTGCAGCAGCGGGGCGGTATAGCGCTCCACCAAACGGCGCGCTTCGGCACTGTGCAGGTCGCCGCGCTCGACCAGTTCCACCAGGCCGGGGCAACCCTGCGTGACGATCTTCACGTTGCCGGCATACTTTTCCAGCAGCGCGGCGAAACGCGCGCTCTCCAGCGTGCCCACTGTCGCCAGTACGCCCACCACGCCGCTCTTGGTGGCGGCAACGGCCGGTTTGACGGCGGGTTCCATGCCTATGATGGGTAATTGATGACGACCGCGCAGGCTCGCCGCAGCCGCAGCCGTCGCGGTATTGCAGGCGATGACAATGGCATCAGCGCCTTGTTCTATCAGGAAACGCGTGAGGGTGTGCGAACGTTGCTCGATATAGGCGGGTTGTTTATCGCCATAAGGGACATGGGCGGAATCGGCGATGTAGATGAGGCGGGCATCAGGCAAGGCGGCGCGGATGTGGTGCAGCACGGAGAGACCGCCCACACCCGAATCGAATACACCGATGGTTCTGCTGATGCCCAATGCCGCTCCTGATTGAACGATGCCGCTAAGCAATTTTTACCCCTTGCCGGGGTGGAGATGATTGGGCAGTTAGCCAACCATGCCTTGATCGCGCAAATATTCTTCGTAAGTGCCGTGGTAGTCGTTCACGCCGTTCTCGGTGATCTCGATGATGCGTGTCGCCAAGGAGGAAACGAATTCGCGGTCATGACTGACGAACAGCACTGTGCCCTTGTATTCCAGCAGGGCGGTGTTGAGTGACTCGATGGACTCCATGTCCATGTGGTTGGTCGGTTCGTCCATCAGCAGCACGTTGTTCTTTTGCAGCATCAGCTTGCCGAACAACATGCGGCCCTTCTCACCACCAGACAGCACTTTTACTTGCTTGAGGGCCTGATCACCGGAGAACAGCAAACGGCCCAAGGTAGCACGCACGGTTTGGTCATCGTCATGCGGGCCGCGCCAGTAGGTCATCCAGTCGGTCATGCTCAGGTCCTTTTCAAAGTCGTGACTATGATCCTGAGCGTAGTAGCCGATCTTGGCCTTTTCGGTCCACTTGATGGTGCCGGTGTCGGGTGTCAGGTCGCCCGCGAGACAGCGCAGCAGCGTGGTCTTACCGATACCGTTGGGGCCGATGATGGCGATCTTTTCGCCCGCATCGACGCGCAGGTTGACGTTGGAGAACAGCACTTTGTCATAGCCCTTGGCCATGTGCTGCACCTCGACCGCAGTGCGGTGCAGTTTCTCGCGCTCGTCGAACTCGAAGCGGATGAAAGGATATTGGCGGCTGGAAGGTTTGATGTCCTCGATCTTGATTTTGTCGATCTGGCGTGCACGCGAGGTTGCCTGCTTGGCCTTGGACGCATTCGCCGAGAAGCGTGCCACGAAGGCCTTCAGTTCGGCGACTTTTTCTTTCGCCTTGGCGTTGTCGGCAGACTGCTGTTCACGCGCTTGCGCCGATGCCATCATGTAATCGTCGTAGGTGCCGGGGTAGGTGGTGATCTTGCCGTAGTCCAGATCGGACATATGGGTGCATACGCTGTTCAGAAAGTGTCGATCGTGCGAGATGATGACCATGGTGCACGTACGCGCGTTGAGGATGTCCTCCAACCAGCGGATGGTGTTGATATCCAAGTTGTTGGTCGGTTCGTCCAGCAGCAGGATGTCCGGATCGGAGAACAGCGCTTGTGCTAACAGCACACGCAGTTTGAAGCCCGGCGCCACCGCGCTCATGTTGCCGTGATGCAGCTCGATTGCGATACCCAAGCCCAACAGCAATTCACCGGCGCGCGCCTCGGCGGTATAGCCGTCGTACTCGGCGAAGGTCGCCTCTAGATCGGCGGCGCGCATGTAGTCTTCTTCGGAAGCATCCGGATTGGCGTAGATCGCATCGCGTTCCGACATCGCCGCCCACATCTCGGTGTGGCCCATCATCACCACGTCCAGCACGCGATTCTCTTCGTAGGCGAACTGGTCCTGGCGCAACTTACCCAGACGTTCGTTTTTATCGATCATCACCTCGCCCGAGGTCTGCATCAGGTCGCGGCCCAAGATCTTCATGAAAGTGGATTTCCCGCAGCCGTTCGCGCCGATCAGGCCGTAACGGTTACCGTCGCTGAATTTGACAGAGACATTTTCAAAAAGCGGCTTCGCGCCGAACTGCATGGTGATATTTGCGGTAGATAACATGGTGTGCCTTGCGTGCCCCGGCCGTAAAAATGGCGAGAGTCAATAAAATTAAAGGCGCGCATTCTACCATTGAGTGCAACGTGTGCAGGGTGGCGGTTTCGTTTTGCTCGCGCGTATCGGCTAGAATGCGCTGACTTAACATTCAGTAATTAAGGCGATATGGTTCCGAATCTCACCACTGCACTTAAAGGCCCGCTGCTCGATTTGGAGCGCAGGTTGTTGTCTTCCATGCCGACCACCGAGCATTGGATGCGTTCCAAATGGCAGGACCACCCTGTGCCTTTTTATGCTTCCGTCGATCTGCGTAACAGCGGTTTCAAGCTGGCGCCAGTGGACACCAATCTATTCCCTGGCGGCTTTAACAACCTCAACCCCGATTTTTTGCCCTTGTGCGTGCAGGCGATGCAGAGCGCGGTGGAGAAGATTTGTCCCGAAGCGCGGGGGGTGTTGCTGATACCCGAGAATCACACGCGCAATATGTTTTATCTGCAGAACGTGGCGCAGTTGGTGACCATCATCAAGCAGGCCGGGATGCGTGTGCGGGTCGGTTCGCTGTTGCCCGAGATCACGCAGCCCACACCCATTGTGCTGCCTGGCGGCGGCACATTGATGCTGGAGCCGTTGGTTAAACGCGGCAACCGTCTCGGCCTCGAAGACTTCGACCCTTGCGTGGTGTTGCTCAACAACGATCTGTCGGCGGGTGTGCCGGAGATACTCAAAAATATCGAGCAGGAAATCTATCCGCCGCTTTCGGTGGGCTGGTACACGCGCCGCAAGTCCGAGCACTTCGCGCATTACAACAAGGTGGCGACGGAATTCGCCGAGTTGATCAACATTGATCCCTGGTTGATAGATCCGTATTTTGATACCTGCAATAAGGTGAATTTCCAGGAGCGTCTGGGCTTGGAATGCCTGGCAGAGAAGGTTGATATGACGCTGCAGAAGATGCGCCTCAAATATACCGAGTATGGTGTAAAGAGCGAGCCTTTTGTGATTGTTAAAGCCGATGCGGGCACGTATGGCATGGGTATTATGACGGTGAAAGACGCGGCGGAGATTACCGCGCTCAATCGCAAGCAGCGCAACAAAATGGCCGTTATCAAAGAAGGTCAGGAAGTCAACGATGTGTTGATACAAGAGGGTGTGTACACCTTTGAGAATATCAACGAAGCGGTTGCCGAGCCTGTGATCTATATGATCGATCACTATGTGGTGGGCGGTTTTTATCGTGTGCACACCGACCGTGGCATAGACGAAAATCTCAATGCACCGGGCATGCATTTCGTGCCGTTGGCTTTTGATTCCAGTTGCTCGCTGCCCAATCCGGAGCGCGGTCCCGACGATACACCGAATCGTTTCTACGCTTATGGTGTGATCGCACGACTGGCCTTGCTGGCGGCGGCATTGGAAATCGAGGATGCCGAAAACTAATCATGCTGCGCCAATTATTATTCATATTCATCACTGTCTGTCTGTTCAGCGGGTGCAGTAAAGAGAAAGAGCCGCTCTATCAGGAGCAAGGCTATGTGTTCGGCACGCTGGTGGAGATCAGCATCTACGGCACACCGGAAGATCAAGCCAAATCCGGTGTGGCCGCGGTGATGCAAGAATTCCAACGCCTGCACACCATGTTGCATGCTTGGCAACCGAGTGAATTGAGTGAGTTGAACACCGAGATTGCCAATGGCGGCAGCATGGCGGTTTCGGATGAGATGGTGGCTATCCTCAAGGATGCGGCACAACTCTCCAAGTTATCCCACAATATGTTCAACCCCGCGATAGGCGGGCTGGTGGGTTTGTGGGGTTTTCACGCGGATGAGTTTAAGCCTGTGCAGCCGGATGATAAAGAGATTGCCAAGTGGGTGGAAGCAAAGCCGCTGATGAGTGATTTATCCATCAATCAGGGACGCGTGGAGAGTAAAAATCCCGCTGTGCAAATTGATTTGGGGGGGTACGCAAAGGGCTATGCACTGGACAGGGCAGTCGTCATTTTGCATGATCTGGGCATCAACAATGCGTTGGTCAATATAGGTGGCAACATCATCGCGCTGGGTACGCATGGCGAACGCCCTTGGCGTGTGGGTGTGCAACACCCCCGCAAGTCCGGCGCAATCGCAAGTCTGGTGCTGCATGATGGCGAAGCCATCGGTACTTCGGGTGATTACCAGCGTTATTTTATGATAGGTGCGGTGCGTTACTGCCATCTTATCAATCCCTATACCGGTTATCCCATGCAAGCAGTTCAGGCAGTGACCGTGTTGACCCATGGCGCGCATGCCGGAGTGATGTCCGATGTTGCCTCCAAGCCCATTTTCATGTCGGGTGTGAGGGGATGGGTGAATGCCTCAAAATTGATGGATGTCAGCGATACCATGTTGATTGATGAACAGGGACGCGTGCATCTGACGGCGACTATGCAGAAGCGGCTGGAATTCACCGACAAAAATGAAAATATCACGGTGGAATGATGACGGACGTGAACGAGGTGATTCAGCACAAGATACGCAAAGCGGCGGCAAATAACGCGCTGCACAAGATTGCCGATATCGTGGCGGCTGAGAATCAGCTAGACCAGACTCGGGACAGATATTCAGCCTGGGTACTGCGTTATGGTATCGTGTCGCTGCTATTGCTGGCGACTGTTGCGGCACATTTTTTGGGGGTGTTTTAATGGTCGGCATCTTGTTGGTCACACACAACGGCTTGGGCGATAGCCTGGTCGATTGCGTCAAACATGTACTGGGCTCGGTGCCCAACAATCTCAAGGTCTTGTCGGTTTTGGCAGACGAAGACACGCAGCTTAAATTGAGGCAGGGTCAGGAGCTCATCAAGCAACTGGACAACGGTAGCGGTGTGCTAATCCTCGCCGATGTGTTCGGCGCCACGCCCAGCAATATCGGCCGGCAGTTATGCCATGCCGAGCGCGTCGTCGGCGTGGCAGGCGTGAATCTGCCCATGCTGCTTCGGGTTATCTGCCAACCTGCCATCACCCTGCCCGCCTTGGCTAAACTGGCCGTCGATGGCGGTCGTGATTGCATCGTATATATGAATTCGGATCTTTAATCATGCTGCAACAAGATGTACTCATTATCAATAAGCTGGGCCTACACGCTCGCGCTTCCGCCAAACTCACCCAACTCGCATCCGGCTTCAAATGTGAAGTCATGTTGTCGCGCAACAACCGACGCGTGAATGCCAAAAGCATTATGGGCGTGATGATGTTGGCCGCCGCCAAGGGAACTACCATCAACATCGAGACCAATGGCGAAGGCGAAGTAGCCGCGATGCAGGCCTTGATTGCACTTATTAACGATTATTTTGGAGAAGGCGAATGAGTTTTTCTCTGCACGGTATCGCCGTCTCCAGCGGCATTGCGATTGGACACGCACATCTGCTTTCCCACACCTCACTGGAGGTCTTGCACTATGTGTTGCCCAAGCCGCTAATCGTTGAAGAGATCGCGCGATTCGATGCCGCGTTGTTGGCGACGCGTAACGAGTTCTCCAACCTGAGAAGTAATCCGCCGCAATATGCCGCTGCCGAGTTTGATGCCTTTTTGGAATTGCATCAGATGATCCTCGACGACCCGCTGCTGAGTGTGGCGCCGCGCGAAATGATAGAAGCCGAACACTGCAATGCAGAATGGGCGCTCAAGACGCAGACTGAGAAATTGGTCGCACAGTTCGACGAGTTCGAGGACGCTTATCTGCGCGAACGCCAGACCGATGTGACCCAAGTGGCGGAACGTCTGCTCAAGCAGTTGCTCGGCCAACCCGGCCATCAGCCCTCACCTAATCGCCATGATGTGGACACCATACTGGTCGCGCATGATCTGAGCCCCGCCGATCTGATGCAATTCAAGCCGCAGCAATATGCGGCCTTTATCACCGACGTGGGCGGTGCGACCTCGCATACCGCGATTGTTGCGCGTAGTCTCAATACACCTTGCGTGGTCGGTTTTCATCATGCACGCGAACTGATAAATGAAGACGACTTGCTCATCCTGGATGGTGAGCAGGGTGTGATTATAGTCAATCCGGACAAGGCGATACTGGCGGAATACAAGCTACGCCAGAGCGAATTGGATTTGGATCGCAAAAAGCTTAAACGTCTGCGCGGTGCCAAGGCCAATACCTTGGACGGTAGCGTCATCGAGCTGCATGCCAATATCGAAAAGCCCGAAGATATGGTTGAGGTCAAAGAGAACGGCGCGACCGGTATAGGCTTGTTCCGTAGTGAGTTCCTGTTCCTGAATCGCGATGTGTTACCGGATGAAGAAGAGCAGTTCATCGCCTACAAAGCGGTGGCGGAAGGTATGGACGGTCAGCCCGTCACGATCCGTACCTTCGACTTGGGTGCGGACAAACAGATCAAGGGTGCGGAGCGTGTCGCCAATAATCCCGCCTTGGGTCTGCGCGCCATACGTTTGTGCTTGGCCGAGCCGCAATTGTTCCGTACCCAGTTACGCGCTTTGTTGCGCTCCACGCATTATGGCAACGTGAAAATTCTTGTACCGATGTTGTCGGGCGCTGCCGAAATCAACCAGACCCTGCAATTTATCGCTGTTACCAAGCAAGCCCTGGACGATGAAGGCATTCCTTATGACCGTGATGTAAAAATAGGCGGCATGATAGAAATACCCGCCGCTGCGCTGGCATTGAACGTGTTCGCCAAGAAGTTGGACTTCCTTTCTATAGGCACCAACGACTTGATCCAGTACACCCTCGCCATTGACCGTACCGACGAGGAGGTCGCGCATCTGTACGACCCCTTGCACCCTGCCGTGCTGCACCTTCTGTCACACGTCATCAGTACGGCCAATAAACTTGATGTGCCAGTCTCGGTGTGCGGTGAGATGGCGGGCGAGCTGGCTTATACGAGATTGTTCCTGGGTATGGGATTGCGTCAGTTCTCGATGTCCTCATCGCAAGTGCCCGCCATCAAGCAGCGCGTGCTCACCACCAGCTTGACCGAGATTGCCGCGATCACGCAGAAGATTTTGCGCGCCGATGATCCACTCAAAATCCGCGAATTGCTGGACAAACTTAACGCTTAATCTGGGCGTACCAAAAAAGATGACGCTTCGGCGCATGAAAACTAGCGGCCTTCTTTGGCGGCGCGTAACTTCTTGGCGTTTATTAGTTTGGGGAGTCTCGCTGCACTGTGGCAGTAACGAAAGGATCGGCCTCATTGCCATCACGAGGCCTCTACATCACAGTTGGCGGTTAATTGACAGTCACAGCCAAATCACGGAAACTCTGCGCCGTGCCGATTTGAACTCAGCTTGCGGGGCACGTAAAAGATTCCAGCTAAAGCGACTCGAACCCAGTCCGCTTTAGCCGACTGGGTTTTTCATTTTGGAGTGTGCATTGGATAAGAGTGTAGGCATCGTTAGCGCGCAATGCGCCTGGTTCGATACCCCGCTGACGTTTCGCAGCGGCGCGGTGTTGCCGCGCTATGAATTGGTGTATGAGACCTATGGCACATTGAATGCCCAGGGTAGTAACGCGATCCTTATTTGTCATGCCTTGTCGGGTAATCATCATGTCGCCGGTTACTACGCGGGCGATGAAAAAAACCTGGGCTGGTGGGACAACATGGTGGGGCCGGGCAAACCCATCAATACGGATAAATTCTTCGTGGTTGGCCTGAATAATCTGGGTGGCTGCCACGGTTCCACCGGCCCTGCTTCCATAGACCCCTTGACTGGCCAGCCGTATGGCGCGAGTTTCCCTGTCATCACCGTACAAGATTGGGTCGAATCACAAGCGCGTCTCGCGGATTTATTGGGTATCAAAAAATTCGCCGCCGTGATTGGTGGCAGTCTGGGCGGGATGCAGGCTTTGCAATGGTCGCTGGCGTATCCAGAAAGGGTCGCGCATGTGCTGGCTATTGCTTCCGCACCGCGCCTCACCGCGCAGAACATCGCTTTCAACGACGTGGCGCGCAACGCTATCCTGACCGATCCGGATTTCCACGGCGGTAACTATTACCAGCACGGTGTGGTGCCAACACGCGGCCTGCGGCTGGCGCGCATGCTGGGTCACATCACTTATCTTTCCGACGATGTGATGGCTGACAAATTCGGCCGGGCCTTGCGTACCGACCAGCTCAACTATGGCTATGAAGTCGAGTTTCAGATCGAATCTTATTTGCGCTATCAGGGTGACAAGTTCGCGGCACGTTTCGATGCCAACACCTATCTGTTGATGACCAAGGCGCTGGATTACTTCGACCCCGCGCATGATTTCGGCGGCGATATGAACAAGGCCTTCTCGCGTGCCCAGGCAGACTTTCTGGTGATCTCGTTTACCACCGACTGGCGTTTTTCGCCGCAACGTTCGCGCGAGATCGTGCAGCCGCTGTTGCACAATCGTCGCAACGTCAGCTATGCCGAGATCGATTCCGCGCACGGCCATGATTCCTTCCTGATGGATGAGCCGCAATACATGGATGTGATGCGCGCCTATCTCGATAACGTCGCCAAGGAGTGTGCAAGATGAGTCAATTCAGCGCGCAATTCGAAGCAGAACGTCCCGACTTCGCCGCCATTGCCGCTTGGATACCCAAGGGTTCCTCGGTGCTGGACTTGGGTTGCGGTGATGGCAGTTTGTTGCGTTACCTTAAAGAGACACGCGGTGTACGTGGCTATGGTGTGGAGATCAACGATCTCGACATCGTGTCCTGCGTGTTCAATGGCGTGAACGTGATACAGAACGATCTGGATGCCGGACTCTCGGATTTCGAGGACGACTCATTTGACTTCGTGATTCTGTCGCAGACTTTGCAAGCGACGCGACATACCGAGGCGATTATCAAAGAAATGCTACGCGTCGGTCGCGAGGGCATCGTCAGCTTCCCCAACTTCGGCTACTGGAAGAATCGTCTCAACATCCTCAATGGCAAGATGCCGGTGTCGCGTGAATTGCCATACCAGTGGTACGACACACCCAATGTGCATCTGTGCACCCTGCATGACTTCGAGGACTTCTGCCGTCGTTGCTCGGTGAGCATCACCGAGCGCAGTGTGATGTGTGGCGAGCGTGAAGTCAGGGTGTTGCCGAATCTGTTCGGTAGCACAGCGGTGTACCGCTTTCAGTCATCGATCTGATGCATCTACACACGCCAGCACAGCGCACCACCCAACGAGCAACATTGCGGGGTGCGTTATGACGGTGTGGCAACAACTCTTCACCCGCCGCATGGCGATTTGTGTGTTCATAGGCTTTTCATCAGGCCTGCCCCTGTATCTGCTATTTAATCTGGTGCCCGCGTGGTTGCGCAGCGAAAACGTCGATCTCAAGACCATCGGCTTGTTCGCGCTGATACAGTTTCCCTATACCTGGAAATTTCTCTGGTCGCCGCTGCTGGATCGCTACGCCTTACCCGCATTCGGCAGGCGGCGCGGCTGGATGTTGCTCACGCAAGTCGGTTTGCTGGTCGTAATCGCGTCCATGGGGGCGTTCTCGCCACAAAGTGATTTGCACAGCATCGCCATGATTGCCACGTTGTTGGCATTTTTGAGCGCGACACAAGACATTGTGCTGGATGCGTATAGACGCGAGTTGTTGGCGGATGCGCAGCTTGGCTTGGGCAATGCGGTGTATGTGAACGCGTATCGTATCGCGGGCTTGGTGCCAGGCTCGCTATCGCTGATCCTCGCAGACTTTATGTCCTGGAACGTGGTGTTCATCTTCACCGCGCTGTTTATGTTGCCCGGCATCATGATGACGCTGATGATCAAAGAACCGCATCGCGCCACCCCGCCGAAGACCTTGCGCGAGGCTGTGGTCGAGCCTTTTCACGAATTCATCACGCGGCAAGGATGGCGCAGTGCCGTGCTCATCCTCGCATTTCTGTTCTTCTACAAACTCGGCGACAGCATGTGCACCGCGCTGGCCACGCCTTTCTATCTGGACATGGGTTTTTCCAAGACGCAGATCGGCCTCATCGCCAAGAACGCAGGCTTATGGCCGGCCGTCATCGGCGGCATGGCGGGCGGATTGTGGATGGTGAAGATCGGCATCAACCGTGCGCTGTGGCTGTTCGGCGTGGTGCAAGTCATCTCCATCTTTGGTTTTGCCTGGCTGGCATCGGCAGGACACCACGACACGATTTCCAGCGTGGAACTCGCGCAACTCGCCGTCGTTATAGGCCTGGAAGCATTGGGGGTGGGGCTGGGCACGGTCGCTTTTGTGGCCTTCATCGCCCGCACCACGCATCCGGCTTATACCGCCACCCAGTTCGCTTTGTTCACCAGCTTAATGGCCGTTCCCCGTACCTTCGCCAACGCTGCCACGGGTTGGCTGGTTGAGAGTTTGGGATGGACGGGATTCTTCTACTTGTGTGCGTTGTTGGCGATACCGGGAATGGTGTTGCTGCTCAAGGTTGCACCGTGGAATGCATTGGATACAGAAAAGCAATGAAGATCAGATCAGGCTGCGCAATGCAGACTTAATTGTTTGGCTAATGCCACAAGGGACGAAATTCAAAAAACTGCACTTAAAACAATGCCGCGTAACTGCGGCATTGTTTTGGGTATCAAACGAAGAAGTTAATTCGATATTAAGGTTCGTTCTACAGGGTGCTTTGTGCAAAATCTTGTCATAACGACTTTTCTGAAGCAGACATCAGAAGCACTCAATGCGGACAATGGTAACTTTTATGTCCCCAGGGTTCGGTTGCAAAATCTATTAACCGACGCATGCGAGCGGACACGATATTAATCATCGTGACCATGTTCGCCACCGTGACCACCATGCGTGCCGCCGCGATGGCCGCCATCATCACGGGAATATCCACCATGCCCGCGCTCTTGAGGCCAATATAGGCAACCGGACATCAAGCTTGCGATACAAAGTAACAGCAATAATTTTTTCATGGCAATCCTTTCAATAAATGGTTTATACATCCCAAGCTGGGATGATAGCAGCGTGCAACATCATCGCTGGGCGATGAATATTCCGCGAGAATTTTGTCGTATTCCAATGTATCACCGCATAAATGAGTACGGCCCTAAATTTTCCTGACGAAAACCTTGGACTTCCTCTGATAGTTGTACAGCATTTTCTTCTGCGCAGGCAAAGCTGTGACATCGGCTTCGACGAAGCCGCGTTCTAAAAACCAGTGCGCTGTGCGTGTGGTGAGGACGAAAAGTTGTTTCATGCCTTGTGATTTTGCGAGGGCGGCCATGTGATTGAGCACCGCTTCGCCGTAGCCGTGGTCGCGGTATTGCGCATCAATAGCCAGGCATGCGAGTTCGGCGGCGGCTTCATCCGGGAAGGGATAGAGCGCGGCGCACCCCACGATGCGGTGATCGTGTTCCAGCACCACGAATCTGGTGATCTCGCGCTCCAGCAGTTCGCGTGAACGCCTGACCAAGATGCCTTGCTCCTCTAGCGGCCTGAGCAATTCCAAGATGCCGCCTATGTCGTCGATGTCAGCTGCGCGCAGGGTGTTGAGGGTGGACTCGACCACCATGCTGCCTATGCCTTCGTCACTGAATAGTTCTTGCAACACCGCACCGTCAGTGTGGCGGCTGATGAGGTGCGTGCGCGCCACGCCTGCTTCGCAGGCCTTGATGGCGCAGGGTAAGAACAGGCTCACGTCATCGGGCTGTTTGCGTTTGTTACTATTGTTCAACACGCTTTGCGCTTGGGCGACGGTGAGTTCTTTTAGCAAAGCGCCTTTCTTGTCTTGCACACCATCGGTGTCCATCAGGAACACCAATTTATCGGCATCCAGTGCGATGGCGGTTGAGGTGGCGATGTCTTCCAGCGTGACGTTGAACACCTCCCCGGTGGGCGAGTAACCCAAGGGTGAGAGCAGTACGACTTCGCCGAATTCCATGCGGTCATTGAGTGCGGCTACATCGACTTTGCGCACGCTGCCGGTATGCATCAGGTCCACGCCGTTGATGACACCTATGGGCTGTGCGGTGATGAAGTTGCCGCCTGCGACACGGATGTCTGCATTCGCCATGGGAGAGTTTGCCAAGCCCATAGACAGTAGCGCTTCGATCTCTAGGCGCACGCGTCCCACAGCTTCCTTCACGCATTGCATGGTCTCCGCATCTGTCATGCGTATGCCTTGGTGATAGCTGTCGCTGATGTTGTTCTTTGCAAGATGCTGCTCGATCTGCGGACGCGCGCCGTGGACCAATACCAAACGCACACCCAGGCTGGCGAGCAGATTGAAATCGTGTGTGAGCTCGACAAACTTGCCGTCCGCGACCACTTCACCGCCGAAGGCGATGACGAAAGTTTTGCCACGGAAGGCGTTGATGTAAGGTGCGACCGAGCGGAACCAGGCGACGAAGTCGGTGGGGGCGGTTTTGATCGGCATATTCATTCCTCTTGTTGTTGTGCGTGCATCATGCCGCGCTATTCCACATCCAGCAACTTACCCGCGATCGCCCAGTTCTCTTCGGCGACCTCGTCGAACACGACATAGGTGTAGGAGGGCGGTTTGTGGGCGATGCGCGCCAGGGTGTCGGTCACTTCGGCGGCGATCCGGGCTTTCTGTTCGCGGGTCAGGCTGCCAGCGATGCGAATATTGACGTAGGGCATGTGTACTCTTTTATTCGGGTGCGTTGACGAAGACCAGTCCGCGCGGCAGGCCGCTAGTTTCATCCGTGGTGGCTATCGCACGCAGCAGGGACGCGATGCTCACCCATGACGGCGCATATTTGTACTTGGCGACATCGAGTATCAGCACGTGGTCGGACTTGGCATCATAAGCGGCGAGTACCGACCAGTGTCCGCCACCCACTTGGCCGAGTTCGGCGCGCAGATAGTTGGCCAGCACAAATTGACCATCGTCACCGAGTGCGCGCTTGAGTGTGTTGCGCAGCGAGGTTTCGTTGTAAAAATCACCCGCGATGGAGCTGGCTTGTGCGCCGCTGGCATTGAGTGTTTTGACCATTTCCTCGCGGGTCATGCCCATCGCCATCACCGTCTGCGCTTTGATGATCTTGCTCACCGCCGGGCTAAAGAAATTGCTTTGCGTGAAATAGGCATAAGGCTCGTAACGCGGATCGACGGGCTTGTTGATAGGCAGCGAGTTGAGCACGGTGGTGGCACTGGCGACGCCGCAATAACTTTGGCTGATTTGCGTTGTGAAGTGCGGACTAAGCTGCCAGTAGTCGGCATCGTTGCTGATGCGCTTGTGCAGAGTTTTACCTTGCGGGCTGTCCCAATAAACAACGTTAGGCAGCGCCTCGGCGTGCACTGTGGAGGTTCCCAAGAAGCAGGTCAAAATTAGAAATGCGCAAGTCGGCCTCATGCCATATCTCCCCACAGTAATTGCAAGGCCGTCAGGCCGGCGATGGCGGCGGTCTCGGTGCGCATCACGCGCGCACCCATCCGTATCGGTGTGAAGCCGCAAAGCAAAGCTGTTTCAGATTCGGCAGGAGAGAAGCCACCCTCTGCACCTATCATCAATACGGCCGGGCCGGCAGGACGAGCTTGCGCGCTTAGTGCTGTCGCACCTTCGGGAAGCAGGATGAATTTGCCGCCCGTTTGTTCGCGCAACTTACGCAGCCAAGCCATGATATCTATGGGCGGATGAATAACCGGCAGCGTGTTGCGACCGCATTGTTCGCAGGCCGAGATGGTAACTTGCCGCCAATGCGCCATGCGCTTTTCGGCGCGCTCGGTGGAGAGTCTTGCGACGCTGCGCTCGGTGTCCAGCGGTTGGATTTCGGTCACACCCAGTTCGGTGGCCTTCTGGATTATCCAGTCCATTTTCTCGCTGCTGCATAGCGCTTGGGCTAAAACGGTATGCAAAGGCGATTCTCTAAGCGCATCTACCTGCTTAATGTTGCTGACCAATACACGCTTGCCGCTGAGGTCGGCAATCACACCATGACATTCATGGCCTTCGCCGTCGAACATTTGCAATTCTTCGCCCACACGCAGGCGTAAGACACGCGAGGCATGATGTGCGGCATCCGGCGGAAGATCAAAATCGCCATCGGTTGGCAATGGGGCGGTGCAGTAGAAGCGAGGCATATGGCGTAAGGATTGCTAAAGTAATCGTGAATGAGCGTGATAATATAACGGGATAAAAAAATCGTTTATAGAAAGTTTTCCCGTTTTCTTTTAGGAGAGTCGTGATGGTTAGTTTACAGCCGCCTTTGTGCGACTTTGGTTGGAATGCGCCCGATTTTGATTTGCTCGGTGTCGATGGCACACGTTACAACCTCGCTAACGCCCGTGGTAAAAATGGTTTGCTGGTGATGTTTGTTTGCAATCACTGTCCCTACGTCAAATCTATCCGCGACCGCATCATCCGCGATGCGCTGGAACTCAAGCAGCACGGCATCAATTGCATTGCCATCATGTCCAATGACCCGGCCGATTACGAAGAAGACTCCTTCGAAAATATGAAGTTGATTGCGCAGCAGTACGCCTACCCTTTCCCCTATGTGATCGATGAGACACAACAGATAGCCAAGAATTATGGCGCGGTCTGCACGCCCGATTTCTTTGGTTTCAATTCCAAGTTGGAGCTGCAATACCGTGGTCGTCTGGATGCGTCCCGCAAAGAAGCCGCACCCGATGCGCAGCGCGATTTGTTTAATGCCATGTTGCAAGTTGCGCAAACGGGTAATGGCCCGCGTGAACAAATCGCCAGCATGGGGTGCTCAATTAAATGGAAAAACGAATGAATCATCCCGCACCACGCGGCATGAGTGCCGTTCTGAAAGCCGTGGTTGCTGCCGTTAAGTTGGTTGCGTCGGAAGAGATTATGCCGCGTTACCTGAAAGTCTCGCACCAGCACAAGCATGACGGCAGCCTGTGTACCGAAGCGGATGTGTCTGCCCAAACCGTCCTGATCAAGAAGCTACAAGCCATTGTCAACGTGCCGGTACTCGGTGAAGAGATGGGCGAAGCCGAGCAACATGCTTTGTGGGATGCCGGTCATGAAGGTCTGTGGTGCATAGACCCCATAGATGGCACCTCTAACTTCACCCGTGGCCTGCCCTATTTCGCGGTCTCGGTCGCTCTGTTGCGCGAACATAAATCTGTAATGGGTGTGGTGTATAACCCCGTGTCCGACGAGCTGTTCGCTGCCGAAGCGGGCAAGGGGGCATTCATGAATGGCGAAAAGATGCTGGTGAGGGAGTTTTCTACGCCGCTTGCACAGGCGCTGGCTTGTGTCGATCTGAAACGCCTGCCAGCCAAGCTGTTAAAAAAATTGGCCAGCAAACCTCCTTATGCCTCGCAACGTAACTTTGGTGCCAGCGCGCTGGACTGGTGCTATACCGCAGCAGGTCGCTACGATGTGTACCTGCATGGCGGGCAAAAATTATGGGATTACGCCGCAGGTGAGTTGATCTTGCGTGAAACGGGTGCGCTCGCGAGTTGTATTGAGCACGACGATTTTGCGCAGGGCGACATCTGGCAGCGTTCGGTGATCGCCGGACGCGATGCGGCCTTGGTCGAAGAATGGAAGAATTGGATACGTGAGGCAAATAAGTAATGTCGTTAAAAAATATGTTGCGCTTGGCGTTGTTGACGTCGGCTTTGTGTGCGTGTGCGGTGCAGGCCGATGCGATTTTTGGGGCGGGTGCGACCTTTCCTAACTCTATCTATCAAGCTTGGGGCAGGGCATATAAGGCACAGACCGATACCACCCTGATTTATACGCCAGTTGGTTCGGGCAAGGGTATCGCCGAGATTTCGGCAGCACGTACTGACTTTGGTGCTTCGGACAAACCCCTTAAACCGGATGAACTTGATAAGCTCAAGTTGATGCAATTTCCCGCCGTAATCGGGGGAGTGGTGCCTGCGATTAATATCAAGGGCATCGCAGACGGCCAGTTATTGTTGGACGCGAATACTTTGGCGGGCATCTATCTGGGTAAGATTACACACTGGAATGCGCCAGAGTTGCAAGCCCTGAATCCCGCCGTGTTGCTGCCGAATGCCGAGATTGTCGTGGTGTATCGCTCCGATAAATCTGGTACGACCTTCAATTTCACCAATTATTTGAGCAAAGCCAGTGCCGAATGGAAAGCTACTGTGGGCGAAGGTCTAAGTGTGGCGTGGAAAACCGGTGTGGGCGCCGCACAAACCGAGGGGCTGGCCAAGCGATTGGCTGAAACGCCCAATTCCATAGGCTATTTGGATATGGCGGATTTGCAAAAAAAGGGATTGACCTACGCGCGCATGAAGAATCGCGACGGTAACATCGTCAGTCCAAGCAGCGCGAGTTTTGCTGCTGCTGCGGCATCGGCAAAATGGTCGGCAGAAAATAGGTTCTACGAGATATTGACCAATCAGCCGGGTAAAGACAGCTGGCCGATTACCGCCGCGACTTTTATTCTGCTCGAACGTGACCCGGCGTTGCCAGAACACGTCGCAGAAGTGATGCGTTTCTATGATTGGGCTTATCGCAATGGTGGTGAAATGGCGACTTCTTTACACTATGTGCCTTTGCCGGAGATTGTTGCGAATAGTGTGCGTCAGGCATGGACGATACAAGTAAAGGGTGACGCGGGAAAATCGTTGTGGCAGTAACCATAAGAATTATAAACAATAATAATCAGTCGGTAACAAGTTTAGGGAGTGGGATATGCGTTTCGTTAAGCTGCTGGGTCTGGTAGTAGGGTTGTCGTTGTCTACATATACACAGGCTGGGACATTCTTCGGTGCGGGCGCAAGCTTTCCCAAGCCGGTCTATCTGGCGTGGGGCAAGGCTTATCGCGCGCAGTCTGATGGGGTATTGATTTATACCGCAGTCGGTTCCGGCAAGGGATTGGCTGAGATATTGGCGGCACGTACAGACTTTGGGGCATCCGATATGCCATTTGAAATAGCAGAATTAAATAAGCATGGTTTGATGCAATTCCCCACTGTGATTGGCGGCGTGGTGCCGGCAGTCAATATCAAAGGGATTTCCGAAGATCAGCTTCATCTCGATAGCATGGCGCTGGCCGCGATCTACATGGGCAAGATTACACGCTGGAACGATCCAGCGTTGGTCGCTCTTAATCCGGGACTTAATCTGCCGAATGACGCAATCAGTGTCATTCATCGTGAGGATAAATCGGGTGCAACTTTCAACCTGAGCAATTATTTAAGTAAAGTCAGCCCGACTTGGAAGGCAGTGTTAGGTGAGGGTTTTACAGTTGCATGGAAGGTGGGCATGGGCGTTGCCGGCTCGGAAGCAATGGCGCAAAAGATTGCCACGACCAATGGCGCCATAGGCTACCTGGATTATGCGGATCTCCACAGGCATCAACTGACGGATGTGATGTTGAAGAACCATGAAGGTGTCTTCGTTAGCGCCTCGGTCAGTTCGTTCTCTGCAGCTGCAAGCGCAGCCAAGTGGAATGTCGCGAACGGATTTTATGAAATTCTGACTGATGAGCCCGGCAAGGAAAGTTGGCCCATCACCTCGGCCACTTTTGTCTTGGTGGAGCATACGCCTGGCGTGACTGAGAACCTATATGAGTCGCTGAAGTTCTTCGACTGGGCTTATCGAAACGGTGACCAGATTGCTATTGATCTCAACTATGTGCCTTTGCCAGACAGTGTTGCAGATCAGGTGCGTGCTGCCTGGAAGACGCAGATCCGCAGTCATGCGGGCGCGCCTGTTTGGAAGTGAGTCTCGCCCATACAGTCGTTTATGCGTTAAATTGGCGTCATTAATCATCAGGGTGCGGCCGTGAAAATTTTGATTTTGGGTGCGGGGCAAGTGGGTTCTACGGTTGCCGAAAGTTTGGTGAGCGAGGCCAATGACATCACGGTGGTCGATTCTGACGGCGTGAAGTTGCAGCAACTGCAAGATCGTTTGGATTTGCGCACCCTGGTGGGCAATGCCTCGCATCCTTCGGTGTTGGAGCAGGCGGGTATCGCGGACAGCGATATGTTATTGGCGGTGACGCAAAGTGATGAGGTCAACATGTTGGCCTGTAAATTGGCGGCCAGCTTGTATAACACCCCTACCCGTATCGCCCGTATCCGTGCTACCGATTTCTTGGAGCGTCCCGAGGTATTCAATAGCAATAATTTCTGTGTCGATTTCTCCATCTGCCCCGAGCAGATCCTGACCGAATACATTACCAAGCTGATCGCATTTCCCGAGGCGCTGCAAGTGTTGGAATTTTCACGCAAGCGAGCCTCACTTGTTGCGGTGCGTGCTTTTGAGGGCGGCCCCTTGGTTGGCAAGCCGCTTAAGTTCCTCCAGTCCCACATGCCTCAGATCGAGACGCGTGTCGCCGCGATCTTTCGCAAGGATGGCGCCATCATGCCGACAGGCGATACTGTAGTGGAGGATGGTGACGAGATATTCTTTATTGCCGCGACTAAGAATATCCGCAGCGTGTTGAGCGAGATGCGCCGCATGGACAAACCCAGCAAGCGTGTAATGATTGTCGGCGGCGGCAACATCGGTAAACGTTTGGCCAAGGCGCTCGAGCAAGACTACCAAGTCAAACTCATCGAATACAACAAAAAAGCCTGTGCAAAGTTGGCCGAGGATCTCACCCATACTTTAGTGTTGCATGGCGATGGTACCGATGAGAAGTTGATGCAGCAGGAGCACGTCGAAGATGTAGATGTGTTCTGTGCGCTGACCAATGATGATGAGAATAACATCATGTCCGCCTTGCTCGCCAAGCAGGGCGGAGCGCGCAAGGTGATTGCCCTGATCAATCGAAGTGCCTATGTGGATCTGGTGCAGGGCGGCAAAATAGACATCGCGTTATCACCTGCCCATGTCACCATCGGTTCTTTGCTTGCCTATGTGCGCCAAGGCGATGTTGCTGCAGTGCACTCCTTGCGACGCGGTGTGGCTGAGGCGCTAGAACTGGTTGCACACGGTGATCGTAAGTCTTCGCGAGTGGTCGGCCGCCGTATTGATGAGATCGAACTGCCTGCAGGTACGACTATAGGCGCCATAGTGCGTGGCGAAGAAGTCATCATGGGTCACCGTCACGTGGTCATAGAGGCAGATGACCATGTAATCGTCTTTGTCATCAATAAAGCCATGGTCGGCAAGGTAGAAAAGCTGTTCCAAGTCAATATCGGTTTTTTCTAGATGAAGCGCGCACTCACTGTTATTCACGCACTGGGTCTGCTGATTGTGGTGTTCAGCTTGACCTATCTATTACCTTTGCTGACGGCGGTAATCTACAGTGATATGCCTATGGTGTTGGATTTCTTGGTTGCGATGCTGTGGACCGCATCTGCCGGTATCTTGATGTGGTTGTTGTCGCGCCGTTATAAGGGGGAGTTGTCCATTCGTCACGGCTATTTATTGGTCGTCGCGATGTGGACGGCGATGCCTGCCTTTGCAACGCTGCCGTTGATGATGACTATGCCCTGGCTGTCTTTTACTGACGCATATTTTGAGACAATGTCAGGACTTACTACCACTGGGTCTACTGTATTGACGGGCCTGGATTATCTGCCACCGGCGATCAATGTGTGGCGGCATGAGCTGAATTGGATGGGCGGTCTGGGTATCATCGTGCTGGCTGTGGCGGTACTTCCATTATTGGGCATCGGTGGTCGTCAGTTATTTAAGGCGGAGACTCCGGGGCCCATGAAGGATTCTGCCCTTACGCCACGTATCGCAGAGACTGCGCGTAGCTTGTGGGTAGTGTATGTCGTCATCACTTTAATCTGTGTGCTTTCGTTGAAATGGGCCGGGATGGATTGGCTGGACTCCGTCTGCCACGCGTTCTCCGCGATGGGCTTGGGTGGGTTCTCTACGCACGACGCCAGCATAGGATATTTCAACTCGCCCAAGATTGAGTTCGTGATGATCGTGTTCATGCTGATTGCAGTCGTAAACTTTGCGACGCATTTTTTGGCTTGGCGTGGACGCACGCTGAAGGTCTATCTGCGTGATGCGGAGGCGGTCGCCTCGCTGGGGCTGATCTTGGGTAGCTGCGTGACTATCACACTGTATTTGCAGTGGGCGGGCGTATATTCCAATTTTTGGACGTCTTTGCGTTATGCCAGTTTCAATCTGGTATCCATCGCCACGAGTTCGGGTTATGCAAGCACCGATTATGCGCAGTGGCCGATCTTTGCGCCGTTGTGGATGATGTTTTTGACCGCGATCGCGGCAAGCTCTGGCTCAACCGGTGGCGGCATCAAGATGATAAGGACCTTGGTTTTAGTAAAACAGGCAGGCAGGGAATTCCTCAAGTTGTTACATCCCAGTATCGTCAATCCTATGAAAATAGGTGGCTATGTGGTGTCAAATAACATCGTTTTCTCGGTATTGGGCTTTATTTTCTTGTATTTCATGACTATCGTTACGTTGACTTTTGTATTGTTGATTAGTGGGTTGGACTTCCTGACCGCCCTAACAGCGATATTGGCATCTATCAATAACTGCGGCCCGGGTTTGGGTAATGTGGGGCCGGCCTTGAACTATCAGGGACTCAGCGATTTTCAGACCTGGATGTGTACGTTCGCCATGCTGATTGGTCGCTTGGAAATATTTACTGTATTGATTTTGTTCACGCCGCAGTTCTGGCGTCGATAAACTTGCTATGACAAAAGTAGGTAAATTGGTTAGTATCTTGGGTCTTGCTAATGCAAGGATAAGGGGACGCGCGAGCGGCAATGGGGGGGGACAGTGAAAGATGCACAACCACTAGCAGGACTTAAGATATTGCTGATAGATGACAGCAATACCATACGCCGTAGCGGCGAGATATTTTTAAAACAAGCGGGCTGTGATGTGGTGTTGGCTGAAGATGGTTTTGATGGGCTCTCCAAGGTGGTGGAGCATCATCCTGACTTGATTTTCATCGACGTCATGATGCCGCGCTTGGATGGCTATCAAGCTTGTGCGTTGATTAAAAATAACAATAAATTCAGAACGATACCGGTAATTATGCTGACCAGCAAAGACACTCTGTTTGATCGGGCGCGTGGCAGATTGGTCGGTTCCGATCAATATCTCATCAAACCCTTCAATAAAAAAAGCATAGTCGATACTGTGCTGGCACACACACGTAAACAAGAGGAAAAGAATTATGGCTATTAAACGGATTTTGCTTGTCGATGATTCTGCTACGGAGCGCCACATTATTGGAGAAATATTGACCAATGCGGGTTTCGAAGTCTTTTTGGCAGAAGACGGTGAAAAAGGCGTGGCACAAGCCAAGGCTTTAAAGCCTGATTTGATCGTAATGGATGTCGTGATGCCGGGTCTGAATGGCTTTCAAGCAACACGCGCGATCACCAAAGATCCTGAAACAGCTCATATCCCGGTCATCATCTGTACCACCAAAGACCAAGAAACTGACAAAGTGTGGGGTATGCGCCAGGGTGCCAAGGACTATGTAGTCAAACCTGTGGATGGTGCTGAATTGCTCAGCAAGATCGCGGCACTCGCATAATTAGTGGCAAGCGAATATGGCACAGCATCTGAATCTGCGTGAATTCCAACAGAATCTAAGTGACCGCATCAAGGCCGGAGGTGGCGAAGCGCGCCAAATATCGACTTTGGGTGTGAGTATTGCCGGACAGAACTGGCTGGTTGATATGGCGGACATCAGCGAAGTCTTGACCCCGCTCGCAGTTGAGCCCGTGCCGATGTCCAGAGCTTGGATAAAGGGTGTGACCAATGTGCGCGGTAGCCTGTATTGCGTTGCCGACATCGCTAGTTACTTGAGGCTGGGCGCAGTAAAAAGTTCTTCAGAGAAACGAATGTTGTTAGTGTCCGAACGCCATGCATTCAATGCGGCGTTGTTGGTGGATAAGGTATTGGGTCTTCGCGATGCGCGTGAGTGGCGAGAAGATCAAACGGGGTATAGGGATGAGCTGGATGCCGTATGGCACAAGCTTGATATCGGCAATCTTTTGACTCAGCCGGAGTTTTTGCAAATAGGCGCATAAGTGCCGCAGGGGTAATGTATGGCAAGCGAACAAAAATCAACCAATAAAAAGCCGCAAGCGGGACAAAAGCAGTCCAGTGCGTACTTTAAATTACCGCTCATAGGCAATTTGCCAATCGCAAAGCAGCTCAATTTACTGGGAGTGGCGGTTGCGGTGACATTGGCGGTGACCGCGATCTCCGCGTTTATCAACGATAGAGAGGCGGGCTACAGAACGGGTTATGTGCTGGAGGCCTCTAATATCGAGTTGTATGCCAACCAGATTAACAATGCATCTGCGCTTGCGGTTTCCGGTGACGGTAAGGCCTTTGATCAACTGACCGCAGTTCGTCAGGCATTGGAGGTCAGCGCAAATAAGTTGGATAAAGGCGGGCCGGATTTTCCGGCGACTACCGGTAAAGCGCGTGATCTTCTTGATCCGGCATTAGTGACAGTCAGTCAGACGGTCGCAGATGTGCAGCGACTGGAAGCTGGTCGTGCGGCCTTGGTGACGCTGGCGCGATCCATTGCGGCGATTAACTTGGGTGATAATGAATTTCGTCAGTTATCCGACCAACTGACCGCGACCGTGGGCCGCGATCTGTCCGGCACATTCCAATTGGCAGTCGAGCGGATTGCGCGTGACACGGCTGTACTGTTGGGTACCCAAGTTAGTTTGGATGAGATGGCGCGCCTGGGTGTCGATACCTACGCGGCTGAAACAGCCTTGGCTGCCATGCCTAAGGGTGAGGCGGTGACTCAGCGTGCGATGGAGCTTTTCGAACCTTACCGTTCCAGTGTTGAGACGCTGGTAGGTCAGTCTCGCAGCTTGGTTGAGGGTAAAGAAGCGTTAGCGGCGATTGATAAAGGCACGCAGGATTTGGTCGGGCACAGTATCTCGTTGCGCGGCGCTTATCAGGGTGGCCTGTTGGCAACCGTGACGGGATGGATGTCGGTACTGTTTGGCTTGTTATCAATCTTGTTACTGTTGGCTATCTTTAAAGCTAACTTGGATAACTCCAAACAACAGGCAGATCGTGCGGAAGCGGCGAACAAACAGAATCAAAGCGCGATTTTGCGCTTGATGAACGAGTTGAGCGACTTGGCTGAAGGTGATCTGACTATTCGTGCGACTGTGTCTGAAGATATTACAGGTGCGATTGCTGACTCGGTAAACTACACCACCGAGGAATTGCGCAAGCTGGTTTTGGGTATTACGCAATCCTCTGAAAAAATGGGCGTGGCGACAGAAGCGGCGGATAAAATTTCCAAAGAACTGCTGATCGCTACCCAAAAACAGGTGAGTGAGTTGAAGGATGCGGAAGAGTCGGTCCAGTTGATGGCGAAGTCCATTTTGGAAGTTGATAGTTCTGCTGCCAAGGCCACGGAAGTGGGTCGACGCACTTTGGCTGCAACGGAACAGGGTGCGAATGCGGTGCGTAACTCTATTGCAGGTATGGACGGTATTCGTGAACAGATTCAGGACACTGCGAAACGAATCAAACGCCTGGGTGAAAGCTCGCAGGAGATTGGTGAGATCGTGGATCTGATTTCGGACATTACCGAACAGACCAACGTGTTGGCGTTGAATGCGGCGATTCAAGCGGCAGCCGCTGGTGAGGCGGGCCGAGGCTTCTCGGTGGTTGCGGAGGAAGTTCAGCGACTGGCGGAACGTTCAGGCGAAGCGACTAAACAAATCGGTGCGTTGGTTAAGACCATTCAAAGCGATACCTATGATGCGGTCGCGGCGATGGAAAAGAGTACCGTCGGTGTGGTCGAAGGTGCGAAACTTTCAGATATTGCGGGTCAGTCACTCAAAGAGATTGAGTCGGTGTCCGATGAATTGGCGCGGCTGATTAATAGTATTTCGGTGACCACGCAGGTGCAGACTGACATGGTGGGCGAGGTGTCGGTGGTGATGAAGGATGTTATGAATATTACCAACCAAACAACCGAAAGTACCCGTCAGTCAGCGCATTCTGTAGCGCAGATCAATGCCTTGGCGACTGATCTGAAGGGATCGGTAGCGGGCTTTAAGCTCCAATAATCTGGGCAAGAATTAATAAATATGGGGAATCCAGCACAATTCGATCGGGCAGCACTTGCTGTCGTCAGGCCCGGTATAGAAGGGGGGTTGTCCGAGTTGCAAGCATTGCTGGAACGATTCTGGTCGGGACCTGTTGCCCAAGTTGATGCGATGGTCGCCGCACAGAATGAAGCTAAGCGCATGGTTGGCGTGTTCAGAATGGTCGGTCTAGATGGGCTGGCAGTCTACTGCGCCGAGATACAGACGGTTATGGCTGAGTTAGCCAGCCGTCCTGATACAGCCACGCCAGTGCAGCAAGAAGGGTTGGAGAACTGTCTGCAAGCGATGGCGCAATTTTTGGATGACTTGGCCAAGGGCATAGATAACGCCACCTTGCGCCTCTTTCCGCTGTATCAAGAACTCCAGCATATGCGCGGACTGGAGATGTCCTTTGAGCTTGATTTGTTCTTCCCGAATGTAAATATAGAACTTCCAGCCAATGTGTTGGCGTTCCCGCAGGCACTGGATCCGCAGACCCAAATAAAAGCGGCACGCATGCAATTTCAGCAAGCGCTGATACGTTATCTGCGCCAGCTCGATGTAAGGGCGGCCTTGCACGTGATGCATGATGCGATGATGAGTGTGTTGTCGGCCGTCCCTTCAGGTAGGGAGCGTGCATACTGGTGGGCGGCTGCAGGTTTTATGGATAGTCTGTCCAGTCAGAGACCCTCCAATGATATGAATGTGCCCAAGATGCTGGGGCGTATCGATCATCAGATGCGCGCCATTCTTGAGGGGCGCAGCGTTGAAGAGCAGCCGGAATTGAATCAGATGTTGTACGCCATTGCTAGCAATGCTTTGTGCGTAAGCAGAGTAGCCAATGATGTTTCGCAACACTACGCTTTGCGACGTTATATCCCCGTTGAAAACAGCGTTCCTACTTCATTGCTGAGCAGGCGATTGACGATAATCAGTGAGCATATCAAACAAGCTGAAGAATGTTGGGATGCGTGCGTGCGAGGCAGTAAAGAAAATTGCGCGAACTTCATCAACCAGACGCAACTAATCGAACAGTATTCAGAGAAATTAGATCGCGGATCATTGCAAGTGCTAGCAAGGGCAATCGCAAAATTTGCCGTACATGCGAACCTGGATGGCAATGTGCAAGCGTTGTCGCTGGATATGGCGATGGCCTTGTTGCTGATGGCAAGGGGCTTGTCTAGCTATCGCCAGTTGCCAGCTGACTTCCAGCAACAATCCGTGGCGCTGGCCGAGCGCATGCACGAGGCATTGCAATCTCCCCAAATTGACACCAAGCCTATGGCTGACTTGGTCGCTTTGTATTGCGGTCAGGAAAGTGCTTTGGTTAGATCTTTGCTGAGCAAAGAGATGTTGAACAATCTACAAAGGGTAGAGATAGGCCTGAACACCTTTTTCGCAGATGACAACAGACGCGAAGTTCTGATGCCACTGATAAAAGAGTTGCGCGAGATAGTGGGTAGCTTGCAGATCTTGGAGCTACATGCTGCAGCCAAATTGACAGATGCCTTCAAGGAGGCCGTGAAGCTGATGGCTGGCGCAGACAAACCTGCGAGTCGTGTGCAGACGCGTGCGATTGCCAATGCCTTGAGTGCCTTGGAAACCTATTTGCAAAATCTTCCCCACACCAATCAGGCGATTGAGGATGCGGTGGTGGCTTCAAACACAGAACTGGAAAATCTGCTGGCCGGCATCTCGTTTGATAAGGATGTCACGCTGGTGAATAAGGTTTACGTTTCACCGGCAGTGCGGTCTAGCGAAGAATTCGAATTGATTGAGATTTTCTTGGAAGAAGCTGTCGAAGTATTGGGCATTATGAGCGAGAACCTCATGCTTTGTACCTTGCATGAATTAAGTAACGAACCCTTGATCACGATAAGGCGCGGTTTCCACACCCTGAAGGGAAGTGGGCGCATGGTCGGATTGTACGAGTTGGGTGAGGTGGCCTGGGGCTTGGAGCGCGCGATGAATACTTGGCTGCAAGACGGCAAGCCGATTATCCAGCCCGTCATCAAGATGATAGAGATGGCTATATCTAAATTCAAAACTTGGGTAGATGGCTTGCAACACAATGAAGTTGTAGATTTTGAGGCGGGCGAGCTGCTGTCGCTAGCGCAAAGCATAGAGTCGCGCACCGCTGAAATCGCCGCGCAAGAGGCTGAATTAATCAAAACTATTGAATCCGAAGTCGAGATGGCGCCGGAGGTGGATAGCTATCAAGGCATGCTGACTAGTACGGCAACGGATGAGTCAACTGCGCCCGTTAATATGGCAGCACCCGAGGTGCTGGGCCCGGTACAGATCGGTGCAATCACCTTGTCCGGTGCCTTGTTCAAAATTGGTACCGAGGAGGCAACTCAGCATGTTGCAACACTGCAACAGCAGCTTGCAATGATGGCAGCATCAGAACCTACGCGTGTCGGATACGATTTCATGCGCGCTGCGCATACCTTGGCCGGGGTCAGTCGTGCGATGGGTTTCAATGCCATCGTCGAGTTGGCGTTTGCGCTGGAAAACTGGCTGCAAGCGCGTATGGATGCCACCTTCCAGTTGCAAGACAGCCAGTACGAACTGCTCAGCAGCAGCATCGCCACACTCGATCGCATGGTTCAGGATTTGTCTGCACGACAGTTTCCCAAGGCAAGCAGTGATCAGGTCTATCTGCTCAACGTAGATAAATTCCATGCCGAGGAGAATGGGCATGAGGGCGCGAATGCCGCGCCCCATCTAACTTTGGTGAGTAGTACAGAAGCTCTGCCGAAGATGGTGTCGGTTGAGAGTGCCAAACAAGAAGTTGCAGACGAAACATCTACCGAGGTAAAAGTAGAGCACAGCGCTTTAGTGCTTGATGAAGTCGACGAACAATTACTGCCTATTTTCATGGAAGAGGCCGACGAGTTGCTGCCCAGAGTGGGTGAGAACCTGCGCGCATGGCGGGAAGCACCCGGCGATGGACCGCACTTGCAGATGCTTAATCGTTTGCTGCATACCCTCAAGGGTAGTGCGCGCATGGCCGGTGCGATGCGTATCGGTCAAGTCGCACATGAGATGGAAGACGAGTTGCTTGCAGCGACAGCACGTGAGCAACAGCAGGGTTATTGGGACGGCTTGGAGCATGACTATGACCGCATCACCGCACTGTTGGAAGAGTTGCGTACGGGTAAACCATTAGCACAGGTAGTCGATGTGACCGATGCGCGTCAACGTGCGACAGATAAAGTCAGCACGAATGCGCCAGTAGACAGACGCACGCTGGAAATCGGTGCGGAACGTGCGCTACAAGGCAATATGTTGCGCGTACGCGCGGATGTGATTGATCGCTTGGTGAATGAAGCCAGCGAGATCAGCGTGACGCGCGCACGTATGGACGGTGAGTTGCGTGCCTTTAAAGACGGTCTGCTGGAATTGACCGAAAGTGTGGTGCGCTTGCGCAAACAATTGCGCGAAGTTGAGATACAAGCGGAAAGTCAGATGCAGGCACGCGTGTCCTTGATACATGACCAGGACCAACAATTCGATCCGCTAGAATTCGACCGCTTCACTCGTTTGCAGGAGCTGACGCGCTTCATGAACGAAAGTGTGCATGACGTTCAGACCGTACAGCAGGCCCTGCTTAAGAACCTTGATGAGACGACATCTGCGATGTCGGCACAGGCGCGTTTGAATCGCGAATTGCAACAGAGTCTGATGAATGTGCGCATGGTGCCGTTCAATAGCATCACCGATCGTCTGTATCGCATCGTTCGCCAAACAGGCAAAGAACTGGGCAAGCGTGCCAACCTGGAATTGTCGGGTACCTCGGTCGAATTGGATCGTAGTGTGCTGGAAAAAATGACCGCGCCGTTTGAACACTTGTTGCGCAATGCGATGGCACATGGCTTGGAGGTCGAGCAAGATCGTAACAGCCTGGGTAAACAGCCTCTCGGTGAAATTCGACTCAATCTGCGCCAAGAAAACAATGAGGTTGTTTTTGATTTGAGTGACGATGGTGCAGGCTTGGATTTCCCAGCACTAAAAGAAAAGGCTGTGGCTCAGGGTTTGTTGCAAGCACAGGACGAGGCGACAGATGATCAACTCGCGCAACTGATTTTTGCTTCGGGTATCTCCACCGCCAAAGAAGTGACTGAGGTCGCCGGTCGTGGCATCGGCATGGACATCGTGCGTAGCGAGATTACTGCTTTAGGTGGACGTATCGACGTGGCTTCGCATCCTGGTAAAGGAACAAAATTCACTATCCACTTACCGCTGACTTTGGCGGTGACGCAGGTATTGATGATACGTTGCGGAGAGGCAATCTATGCGCTGCCAGCCGCCATGGTGGAGCAAGTACGTCAGGTTAAGACTGCCGAAATGGAAGAGCTCTATCGCTCTCGTCTGATTCAATGGCAAGGTAAGCAATATCCCTTGCATTATCTGCCGCAACTTTTGAATGCCACTGCTCCCGCCGGAGAAAATCAAGCGCGTAACTCTGTGCTGTTGTTGCGTAGCGGTGAGGCGCGTATGGCATTGCACATAGACGAGTTGCTGGGCAACCAGGAAGCCGTGGTTAAAAACATCGGGCCACAACTTGCCCGCCTGCCGGGTATCGCCGGTGCAACCGTCCGTGGTGATGGTCGCGTGGTTTTGATTCTTAATCCCTTGCAAATCTCGCAGAGTGTATTCGTCAGTGCACCGTTTAAGTCTGATGCCGAGTTACCACGTAAATTGCCGCTGGTCATGGTGGTGGATGATTCGCTCACTGTGCGCAAGATCACCACCCGCATGCTTACCCGTGCAGGCTATGAAGTGGTGACGGCGAAGGATGGTGTGGATGCGCTGGAACAACTTAACGACATCTCGCCGACAGTGATGTTGTTGGACGTGGAGATGCCCCGTATGGATGGTTTCGAACTGACCAAGCGTCTGCGTCAGGACAGCAAGACCAAAGAACTGCCTATCATCATGATAACTTCGCGGACTGCGGATAAACACCGTGATCATGCGATGCAACTGGGCGTGAATGCCTATCTGGGTAAGCCCTATCAGGAAGAAGAATTATTGAGTCGTATCGCCGACTTCGTCAAAGCCGTTGCATAGCGTTTAGCCCAGGCTGGCGTTAGGAGATGTCTGCCACATTCTTAAACATCGCCAAGGTCTTCTCCCGTGCCACTGCATGATCTACGATGGGTGCGGGATAGTCCTCGCCTATCACAATCTGTCGTGCTCGTTGTTCGGAAACAGGGAGCGTCCACGGGGCATGAATGTATTTGTCGGGACAGTTCTTAAGCTCGGGTACATAGCGCCTGATGAATTTTCCGGCAGCGTCGAAGCGCTCAGACTGAGTGACAGGATTGAAGATGCGGAACCAAGGTTGTGCATCGCAACCTGTGGAAGCTGCCCACTGCCAGCCGCCGTTATTCGCAGCAAGGTCAAAATCATTCAAGTGTTCCGCAAAAAAACGTTCCCCACTACGCCAATCAATTTGCAGGTCTTTGACTAAAAAAGATGCGGTCACCATGCGTAAGCGGTTGTGCATGAAGCCGGTCTGATTGAGTTGGCGCATACCCGCATCGACCAGCGGATAGCCAGTTCTGCCCTGTTGCCAAGCCGCTAACCAAGCAGCGTTGTTGCCGAATGCAAGATGCTCGAATTGCGGTTTAAAGGCGTGGCCTACGACGTGGGGCGTGTGATGCAACAAGGCATGATAGAAATCGCGCCAGATCAATTCAGATAACCAAGTTTGCGCGCCCTGCCCGCCTTTATGGAAAGCATGGCGCGCGAGCGTGCGTATCGAAATTGTGCCAAAGCGTAGGTGAGTAGAGAGATAAGAGACACCTCTGAGCGCGGGGAAATCCCTGGCTTCGTGGTAATGCTCGATGCGGGTCAGAAAATCCTCATACATCGCTGATGCACCCGACATGCCGCTGGGCATAGCGAGTTGCGCGAGGTTGGACGGACTGAACCCTAGTGATGCCAAGCCAGGCATTTCGGTAGCGGAGACCCTAGCCAGTTGGTTGAAGTAACGTTCTGTGGGATAGGGGCGCAGATAGAAATCATCGACCTTCTTCAGCCAGGCATTTTTGTACGGGGTGAAGACGTGGTAGGGCTTGCCTGAGCCATTCAATACCTCGTCGCGCTCAAAAATGACATGGTCTTTGTAGTCGTAAAAATCGATGTTCCTCTGACTGAGCTGTGCGGCGACAGAGACGTCTCGCGAGCGTGCTTCAGGTTCCTCATCATGGTTGCAATACACCGCTTGTGCGTCCAGTTGTGAGGCAAGTTCGGGGATTAGCTGACGAGCACTGCCGTGCAAAACATGCAGATCGCTACCGAGTTCTCGCAGTGCATGCTTTAACTCTACGATGCTATGCCAGATAAATTCCACGCGCCGGTCTGCCTTGTTGCTCAAGCCATCAAGAATATCGGTGTCGAAGACAAAGACGCAGTGAACAGCACGTGCGGTGCAAAGTGCATGGTATAGCGCAGCGTGATCATGCAGTCTCAGGTCACGGCGCAGCCAACAAAGGGCGGTTTTATAAGCAGTCATGATGGGCTAAAAGAGTTAAGTGCATCAATTGTGCGGCTTCACTGCAAAAGCTACAATGCGCTCATGAACGAACTAGACCTCACCAACCATTTCCTGATTGCCATGCCTGCTATGCAGGAAGGCATATTCGCCGGCACGCTGACTTACATCTGTGAGCACAATGAGAACGGTGCTTTGGGCATCGTGGTGAACCGTCCCACCAGCATTACCGTTGCGGATATGTTCGATCAAATCAACATTCCCTTGCATCAGCCTGAATTGGAGCGCTTGCCAGTGCATTTTGGCGGTCCAGTGCAGACCGAGCGCGGCTTTGTTTTGCACGATACCCAGCAAGATTGGCAATCCACATTGCGCATAGGCAAGAGCATGGCGCTCACGACTTCCAAGGATATTTTGGAAGCGATGGGTGTAGGCAAAGGCCCGCACAATATGATTATTAGCCTGGGTTACGCCGGCTGGGAACCTGGTCAGTTGGAGCACGAGATCAGCGAGAATACTTGGCTGACAGTGGAAGCTTCGGAACATATTCTGTTCGAATTGCCTCCCGAAGAACGTCTGCCTGCGGCGATGGCTTTGTTAGGCATAGACTACGCATCGCTGGTAGAAGATGCAGGACACGCCTGAGTTGCCAAAGGGGACGCTGCTCGCATTCGATTTCGGTACTCGACGCATAGGCATTGCAAAAGGCAGCTCCTTGCTTGGCAATGCGGCACCGTTAACCACCATAGATGCAGAAAAAAACGATATCCGCTTCGCACGCATCGCGGAACTGATCGCCGAGTGGCAACCTGCCTGCTTGGTGGTGGGCCTGCCCTGCAACGATGACGGTACACCGCATGAGATGACGGCACTGTCGCGCCGCTTCGCTAACCGCCTCAAGGGGCGGTTTAATTTGCCTGTGATGCTGGTGGACGAGCGTTATACTTCCGCCGCCGCGAGTAGTGCACTGGATGAACTGGGCATACATGGACGCAAGCAAAAAGCCGTGTTGGATCAGTATGCCGCACAACAGATACTGCAAGCCTATTTTGATGAACCCACCTCGGGAATACTCATATGAACAATCCGCAATTAAACAAGCATGGTGAGCTGCAACATCTGCTCACGACAGAAGGTCTGCCAGTGCGCATCATGCGCGACATCCTCGATAAGGCATCGACCTTCCTGGATGGGGAGCAAGGAGACATTAGGAAAGTGCCGTTGCTGCAAGGCAAGTCGGTGTTCAACGTGTTCTTCGAGAACAGCACACGTACCCGTACCACTTTCGAAATCGCGGCGAAGAAACTCTCTGCGGATGTGGTCAATCTCAATATCGGCCAGTCATCTACCAGTAAGGGCGAGACGCTGCTGGATACCGTAGACAATCTCTGCGCCATGCATGCCGACATGTTCGTGGTACGTCACTCAACCAGCGGTGCGGCGCATTTAATCGCGCAACATGTGGCCCCGGAGATTCATGTTATCAACGCGGGCGACGGTCGCCACGCGCATCCGACCCAAGCCTTGTTGGATATGTACACCATCCGTCACTACAAGAAAGAGTTCCACAACTTGCGCGTTGCCATTGTGGGCGATGTGTTGCATTCGCGTGTGGCTCGCTCGCAGATACATGCGCTGACGACACTGGGTGTGCCCGAAGTCAGGGTGGTAGCTCCCAAGACCCTGCTGCCCAGCCATGTGGAAAAACTGGGTGTGCAGGTCTATCACGATATGGAACAGGGTCTGGAGGATGTGGATGTGGTGATGATGTTGCGTTTGCAGAATGAACGCATGCAGGGTGCCTTGCTGCCTTCCGCGCAAGAGTATTTCAAATACTACGGCCTCACCCAAGAGCGCCTCGCCGTCGCCAAGAGCGATGCCATCGTGATGCACCCCGGACCGATGAATCGCGGTGTAGAGATCGACTCCAGTGTGGCAGATGGTTCGCACTCGGTGATTCTGCCTCAGGTCACTTTCGGTATCGCCGTGCGTATGGCGGTGATGAGCATTCTGGCTGGAGCTAAATGAAGATTATGAAAATACACATCAAAAACGGTCGCTTGATAGACCCCAAGAACAAGATAGATGCGCAGCAGGACGTCTATATCAGTGCACGCCGTATCTCGGCGATAGGCGCTGCACCGCAGGGTTTTGTCGCAGAGCTGGTGATAGATGCGACCGGCATGATCGTCATGCCGGGCTTGGTCGATATCGCCGCACGTTTGCGCGAGCCGGGCTACGAATACAGGGCAACATTGGAATCCGAAATGGGTGCAGCCATCGCAGGTGGCGTGACCTCGCTGGCCTGTCCGCCCGACACCGATCCGCCGCTGGATGAGCCGGGTCTAGTCGAGATGCTGAAGTACCGCGCGCGTTCGCTCAATCAAGCCCGCGTGTTTCCGATCGGTGCATTGACCTATGGCCTGAAAGGGGCCGAGCTGACCGAGATGATCGAGCTCACTGAGGCGGGCTGTAAGGCATTCAGTCAGGCAGATGCAACATTAACCGATACGCGCGTGATGATGCGTGCCATGCAATATGCAGCGACCTTCGGCTATCGCGTCTGGTTGCGTCCACAAGACAGTTTCTTGGCTAAAAATGGTGTCGCACATGATGGAGAAGTCGCCAGTCGTTTGGGTCTGCCCCCTATCCCCGTTATTGCCGAAACCATCGCGTTGAACACCGCCTTGCAATTGGCACGTGAGACGGGCGTGTTGTTACACATCTGCCGCATTTCCAGCGCCGCTGGCGTAGAGATGGTGCGTGCGGCCAAGCGTGAAGGCTTGAACGTGACCTGCGACGTGTCGATGAACCACATACATCTGACCGAGATGGATATCGGTTATTTCGATGCTAACTGTCATCTGAGCCCGCCACTGCGCAGCTTGCGCGATAAGGCCGGACTGCGCGCCGGTCTGATGGACGGCACCATAGATGCCATATGCTCGAACCATTCACCGGTGGATGATGATGCAAAGCAACTGCCGTTCGGTGAAGCAGAGGCCGGCGCGACCGGGTTGGAATTGCTGTTACCGTTGGTTTTGAAGTGGGCGGAGCAAGAGAAGGTCGCGCTGACGGATGCGTTGTCGCGTATCACCATCCATCCCGCGCAATTGCTGGGTGTGAAGATGGGACACCTGAGCATAGGCGCACATGCCGATCTATGCGTATACGACCCGAAGGCTATCTGGAAGGTGGAGCCAGCTGCCCTCAAGAGTCAGGGCAAGAACACGCCATTCAACGGCTACGAGATGCAAGGCAAGGTACGTTACACCTTGCTGGATGGGCAGCTGGTATACGGCGCCTAGCAGCAGTCACACATCAGTCATTAGCATCAGGGCATGGCTTTGTCATGCCCGCGCCGCAAGTTCACAAAGAAATCATCGGGACTTAATATGAATACCAACGCCACATTGAACAATCCTTTATTGGACTTCTCAGGTCTGCCGCGTTTCGCAGAGATTAAACCGGAACATGTCGCGCCAGCGATAGAGTACTTGTTGGCCGAATTCGGCAGTCTGTTACAACGCTTGTTGGCAGATGATAACGCGCCCACTTGGGATAACTTTGTCGTGCCTATGGAAGATGCAAACGAGCGCGTGTCACGTGCATGGGGACCGGTCGGTCATTTGAATGCGGTGATGAATTCAACGGAATTGCGTGAAGTCTATAACGCCACCTTGCCTAAGATTACCGCCTTCTATGCCGAGCTTGGCCAGAACTTGGCACTGTTCCAGAAATATAAAGCGCTGCGCGCGAGTCCTGAATACTCAAGTCTGAGTGCGGCACGAAAGAAGATCATTGAAAACGAATTGCGCGATTTTCGTTTGGGTGGTGCAGAGTTGCCGGACGACAAGAAGGCGCGCTATCTGGAGATACAGGAACGTTTGTCAGAGTTGTCATCGCGCTTCTCCGACAATCTGTTGGATGCGACCAATGCCTACTCGCTATTTATCACCGATAAGGCTGAGCTGAGCGGTTTGCCCGAAGATGCCTTGCAAGCGGCTGCGGATGCGGCGACTGAGGCTGGCAAAACGGGCTGGGAATTTAGCCTGAAAGCGCCGTCTTATATGCCCATCATGCTGTTCTGCGACAACCGTGAATTGCGTGAAAAACTATATCGCGCCTACAGCACGCGTGCCTCTGAGTTTGGTAAAGCGGAGCAAGACAATACACCGCTGATGAACGACATCGTACAACTGCGCGGTGAAGAAGCGCGCTTGCTGGGCTTTGCCAACTATGGCGAATTATCCTTGGCGGCCAAGATGGCGGACACACCAGAACAAGTAGTGACCTTTATGCGAGAACTGGCACAGCGCGCCCGACCTTATGCTGAAAAGGATCTGGTGGGGTTGCGTGAATTCGCGGCCAAGGAACTGGGTTTGAGCGAGCTCAAATCATGGGATGTGAGCTATGCCAGTGAAAAGTTGCGAGAGCAGCGCTATGCCTTCTCCGAGCAGGAAGTGAAGCAATACTTCCCGGAAGATGCTGTGTTTAAGGGCATGTTCAGTTTGATCGAAACGCTGTATGGCTTGCAAATAAAGGCTTCCAGTGCACCTATATGGCATGAGACAGTACGTTTCTTCGATATCCGCAATGCGCAAAATGAATTGGTGGGCCAGTTCTATCTTGACCTCTATGCGCGCAACAGTAAGCGTGGCGGTGCATGGATGGACGATGTCATCACGCGTCGCCGATTGGCGACAGGCATACAGACACCCGTCGCTTATCTCAACTGCAATTTCTCCGCGCCGGTGGGTAACAAGCCCGCCGTATTCACCCACGACGAAGTCATCACCTTGTTCCATGAGTTCGGTCATGGCCTGCATCATCTGCTCACCGAAGTCGAAGACATGGCGGTGTCGGGCATCAACGGTGTGGAATGGGATGCGGTCGAATTACCCAGCCAGTTCATGGAGAACTTCTGCTGGGAGTGGGACGTGCTGCAAGGTATGACGCGACACACCGAGACCAATGAAAAACTACCACGCGTGCTTTTTGACAAGA
Source organism: Gallionellaceae bacterium (assembly GCA_027448945.1). GTDB lineage: Bacteria > Pseudomonadota > Gammaproteobacteria > Burkholderiales > Gallionellaceae > Gallionella. The sequence goes on along the minus strand of DAIDMQ010000003.1, from coordinate 4,710 downwards.
TGACCGCTGCGAAGAACTTCCAGAGTGGTTTGGGCGCACTGCGTCAGATAGAGTTTTCGTTGTTCGACATGTTGATGCATAGCAACTTCGAAGCGGGTGGCAACCGTTCCATACTCGAGCTGTTGGACGAGGTGCGTGCAGAAGTCGCGGTGCTGATACCACCCGAATTCAACCGCTTCCCTAACAGCTTCTCGCACATCTTCTCTGGCGGATATGCGGCGGGTTACTATAGCTACAAATGGGCGGAAGTGCTGTCTGCCGATGCCTACAGTTTGTTCGAAGAGAACGGCGTGCTCAACCCCGATGTGGGTGCGCGCTTCCGTGCCGAGATACTGGCAATGGGTGGTTCACGCGGTGCGATGGAATCATTCACCGCCTTCCGTGGCCGCGCACCCAGCATAGACGCCTTGTTGCGTCATAACGGTCTGGCGGGAAGTGCTGCATGAAGATTGCCACTTGGAATGTGAATTCGCTCAATGTGCGTTTGCCGCATGTATTGGACTGGTTGGCGGCAAACCCTATAGAGGTATTGTGTTTGCAGGAGACCAAGCAGCAGGATGACGACTTCCCGCAACAAGCGCTGCTGGAGGCGGGTTATCACACTGCTTTCATCGGTCAGAAAACCTATAACGGCGTGGCTATTCTGAGTCGTATGCCGCTGGAGGATGTGCAGTTCGGCATCCCCAACTACGAGGACGAACAACGTCGCGTCATCAGCGCCACCATCAACGGCATCCGTGTGGTGTGTGTCTATATTCCCAATGGCCAGGCTGTCGAATCAGAAAAGTATTACTACAAGCTGGGCTGGTTGCAGGCATTGCGCGAGTGGTTGGCGGCGGAGTTGCAACGTTATCCCAAGCTGGTGCTGTTAGGCGACTACAACATCGCGCCCGAAGACCGCGACGTGCATGACCCGGTAGTGTGGCAAGGCAATATCTTGGTCAGTGAGCCTGAGCGTCTGCAGTACCGGCAGCTTATCAAATTAGGCCTGAACGACAGTTTTCGCCTGTTTGAACAGGCTGATAAATCCTACACTTGGTGGGACTATCGCATGATGGCTTTCCGCCGCAATCACGGTGTGCGTATAGATCACATCCTCATCAGTCAGCCCTTGGTGCCAGTATGTAAGGGCTGCGTGATTGACAAAGAACCACGCAAACGCGAACGTCCATCTGACCATACGCCGGTGATAGTGGAACTGGCCATTTAATTGTCAGGGAACCTTTTTACGGATGTCCGCTCTGAGAGCACGTGACACGGGTGCTGTGATGGCATCTAGGTAGTATGAAATATCAACAACTGAAAGGTAGAACATGAAAAAGAGTTTATCGGCGTTATGCGTATTGGCTTGTTTCGCTCAACCAGCGATGGCGGCAACCCTCAATCTTGGCGCTGCAGGCTTTACACAAGCACAATTCAAAGCTTTCTCCGAGGATATGGGTTCAGCACTGAGTTATAAGGGCGTTACGCCCGCGGCACCATTGGGCGTGACAGGTTTCGATTTGGGCGTGGAAGTGACTTCTACGCAACTGCAAAATTCTGCTTTGTTCACCAAAGCGGGTGGTAATGCAAGTACCACATCCTTGATCGTGCCCAAGCTACACATCGCCAAGGGTCTGCCTATGGGTTTTGATATCGCCGGTTTCTACTCGGCGATTCCAACCACTGGCATTAGTTTGTATGGTGCTGAATTGCGCTATGCCATCTTGGATGGTGGTATCGCAGAGCCGGCCGTCGGCATTCGTGGTTCCTTCAGCAAACTGTCCGGAGTGAACGCGTGGTCGTTGGATACCAAGGCCGTGGATGTTTCTATATCCAAAGGTTTCGCGATGCTGACGCCATATGCAGGCGTGGGTAGCGTATGGACCAACAGTTCAACCACGGGTACAGGCTTGGCTTCCGAGTCATTTCGCCAGAATAAGATTTTCGCAGGTGCAAACTTGAATCTGGGTTTGGCTAATATAGCAGTCGAATACGACAAGACTGGTGCTGCGCCTTCTTATAGCGCAAAGCTGGGTTTCCGTTTCTAAGCAGAAAACGGTAGTTCAGTAAGACAAGAGGCCCCCGATAAGAATCGGGGGCCTTTGTTTTGGGACTGTCTGAATTTTCGAGATAATTTCGCTGTTTGATAGTAACGCAGGCTTGCAATGGTTTTGCTGTGCCTTCTTTGGGTTGTGCAGATAAGTTGGCGATGAAAAGGGGAACACCCTGTTGGGCGCGAGTACTTGCCCGTGACGGTTTGTTGTTACCTGATTCTTTGCCCATATCTTGATGGACAGGCATCGATAATGGCATCGCGCCTGCGGCATCCGGCGGGTAGTCGATTGGACGCAGGCCAATGCAAACCCCCACGTGGTTGGGATTCAGGCTGGCGGCGATGTTACCCAGATACAAAAGGACGCCAAATCAGGTGCAACTATGATTCGAGGTACAATCTCCCCATGACAAATACGGAACTCCCTTTCATGCAAAACACTTCCCCCAGTTTGGATCGGCACTTCAAGCGCTCACGCGGTTTCACCCTGATCGAGATTATGGTGGTGGTGGTTATTATGGGCATACTTGCCGCGCTGGTTGTACCCAAATTGATGGGACGCAGCGATGATGCACGCATCATCGCTGCCAAACAGGATATCGCCACCGTGATGCAGGCCTTGAAACTTTACAAGCTCGACAGCCAGCGTTATCCAACCACCGAACAAGGCCTGCTGGCGTTGGTTGTCAAACCGAATGCCGGCCCTGCTGCCGTTGGCTGGAAAGCCGGTGGCTATATAGATAAGCTACCCAAAGATCCTTGGGGTAGTCCGTATCAATACCTTTCTCCCGGCATCAAGGGCGCAATTGATGTGTTCTCACTGGGTGCGGATGGGCAACCCGGCGGTGCGGGTAATGATGCCGATATCGGCTCGTGGGATCTGTAATCACACCTACTTCGCCCGGTTCGTTTTCAACTCATCGAGGCGGTAAGTCTCCCCGAGTGTCGCGCGGATTTACGCTGCTTGAATTACTGGTGGTGATGGTGATTGTCGGCATCACGCTAGGCGCAGTGTCATTTAATGCGATGCCCAGTAATCGCCAGATATTGCAGAGCGACGCCCAACGTATCGCGCTATTGCTGCAGTCGGCGCGTGACGAGGCAATCGTGCGCAACCGTCCGGTCGCATTCGAGGCGGAAGCAGATCGCTACCGCTTCCTGATATTTGAGGATAACAAATGGCATGTGCTGGAGCATGACGACTTGTTGCGCGAGCGTGAATTCAAGCATGCCCCAGTCACCTTCCTGATCGATCCGCCCAGCTTAGAACATACCACGCCGTTGCGCATCATCTTCGGCCGCGAGCCGGTCGGTGTTCCGTTTAATTTGACACTTTCCGTTGACGCAGTACGTGTCGTGATTCATGCCGACGGCATCGGCCATTTCGCGGTGGAATAAAGTGTTTACCGATTCCCTCACATCACCGAACCGGTTCCGTAATAACCACGCAGGGTTCACCCTGCTCGAAGTGCTGGTCGCGTTGGTTATTGTCGGTACTGCGCTGGGTGCCAGTCTGCGTGCGATTGGCAGCTTGACCCAGAACAGCAATGACCTGCGCGCGTCGATGATGGCGACTTGGTCCGCCGAGAATCGGCTGTCGCAGATCCGTCTGGCCCATGAATGGCCGGCCTTGGGCCAGCGCAGATTTGATTGCAACCAGGGCGAATTGCACCTCGAATGCGAAGAGAACGTTTATTCCACACCCAACCCGTATTTCCGCCGCGTCGAAGTGAGTGTGCTCGACGCACAGGCGAGTGGAAGGCGCATCATCAAGCTGGCCCAGGTGGTGCCGAATGTTTGACTTGCCTGCCGCAAGAGTGCGGAACACAAAGCAGTCTGGACTGACTCTGGTCGAGCTGCTGGTCGCCATCAGCATACTGGGCTTCGTTGCAGTTCTGGGGTGGCGTGGCCTCGACAGCATTGTGCGTGCCCGCGTCGCACTGACCCACGACCTTGAACAGACACGCGGGATGCAACTTGCATTCGCGCAAATGCAGAACGATTGCGCGCATCTTGCGGATGCCGGCCTGCTCCACAACCGGATATCGTTTGCTGCGGCAGCGGAACGTCTCACGCTGATCCGCACGGTGTTTGCCGACAATCAGCCGACCCGCCTGAAAATCATCTCCTATCGGGTCGACAACGGCGTGCTGACGCGCCGCGAATCGGTAGCGACGCGCGACCTGCGTGAACTGGATGTCTTATGGCAGGCTGAGATGAATGACACCGACACAAGCCGTGGCGTGGTGCTGCAACCTGAAGTCAGCAGTATGTCGATACGCATTTGGACCAGCGGCGGTTGGCGCTCCGACCTCGACGTGTTGGCGGCACAAGCGGCATCGACAGCGATTTCGCCACCCACCGGGCTGGAAGTTACGATGCAATTGCGCGGGCGCAATACCGGTTTGTTGAAGATATTCATGCTGGGGGCAGTGTGAAAATACAGACCGCAACCCGCCAGCGACAACGCGGCGTGGCGGTGATTATCGCGCTGTTGCTGACGACATTGGCGATCACCATCGTCGCCAGCCTGTTCTGGCAGCAGCAAGTGCAGGTGCGCTCCATCGAGAACCAGCGCCTGCAGTTGCAGAAGCAATGGATACTGCGCGGCGCGCTCGACTGGGCCAGCCTGATACTGCGCGAGGATGCGAAGTATTCCAGTGTCGATGCCCTGG
>DAIDMQ010000002.1 GCA_027448945.1 Gallionellaceae bacterium | reverse complement strand
CGGGGAAACCAAACATGGTGATTATCGGGGCGGTGATGCGCAAGTTGCTGCATATTGTTTACGGTGTGCTGAAGTCTGGCGTGCCTTTTGATTCGTCTTGGTCTGCGAATCATGCTTGACAGGCAAGACGGTATCTTAGCTCCACGTTAGGACTACTCATGGCTACGGCTATCCAGCGAACATTTATTGTTGATTGCCCTTGGTGCAAAGCCAAGGTGGCTGCATCTGAATCTGGTCGTGCCGAGCGGGGTGGTTACGATGAAGATGCCGGTGAACCATATGGTTCCAAAGTTCTCGTTGGAATCTGCCCAAGTTGCAAATCGATTCTCGTCGGTGAAACAGATCAAATTGGGTTCGAGGGTTACGATTCAGATGAAGATCGCTGGAGCGATGTAGTCCGAATTTACCCGAAGCCACCCAAGGTGTTTTCGAGCTACCGAATCCCCAAGGTTGTTAGAGACTCTTTAACCGAAGCAGACCGCTCACTACAAGCCGGAGCCAATATTGCCGCATGTGTAATGCTTGGTCGTGCACTTGAGGCGCTGTGTCGAGATATTTTGGATTCAGTACCCGAAACGACTACAACAACAGCGCCAGCCGCCCCCGCAAAACCGAAGAAGAAGATCATGCTTGGCGAAGGCATAAAAAAACTCAGGGACAATAAAGTTATTGATGACCGTTTATACGACTGGAGCCAACAACTTCAAGCATTCCGTAACCTCGCGGCGCACCCAGAAGACATAACCATTTCGCGCCACGATGCTGAAGACCTACAAACTTTCGTAAATGCAATTGTCGAGTACGTTTACGATCTTGCTGACCGTTACGAGGAGTTCAAAAGTCGTGTGGATGCCCGTGCTAAACGAAAAAAGTCCTAACCCTACGCTCAAGCGGGACAGGCAAGACGGTATCTTAGCTTTACGTTGGTCGTCCCAAATCATAGCAGTGGAGGTTGTATGAAATCACAAACCATTTCGCTATTCATCGCTGCCCCGCCGTCGCGCGTTTATGCGTATGCATCGAACCCCAAAAATCTGCCACTCTGGGTTCCGTCCTTTTGTAAGTCCGTCGAACTCATCAACGGTGAATGGGTAGTTCAATCACCTGCGGGGCGCGCGGTGTTCCAGTTCGCTTCATCCAACAGTTTTGGTGTGCTCGACCATACAGTTACGCTCCCGTCCGGAGTGAAGCTCACAAATCCAATGCGGGTGATTTCAAATGGAGACGGAAGTGAAATGCTCTTTACTCTCTTTCAACACGAAGGCATGTCCGACCGGCAGTTCCAGGAAGATGCCGAGCTAGTCCTAAGCGATCTTCACACATTGCGTGGGCTACTGGAGTCTCCTGGTGCGTAAGACGCAACCCGGCAGTCGAGCGGGACAGCCCAGAAGCGCCGCTCCGCTCACTTCTACATTAGGGTGGTATTTCACGTTGCCTGAAAAAGTTTTCTTATCCGGAGGCAAGATCAGAGCATGCGCTATTTCATAGGACTCGTACTGTTATTTGCCTGGTTGGGGACCGCAAATTCGTTGACGCCTCTGCCTGATAGCTCACCCAGCTTTTTTTCAGGCGAATGGGGAGGCACCGGTGAGCAAGGAACCTACTGCTATCTGAACCTGAGCGCTGACGGCCGGGGATGGGTGCTCATCGATGGCGGGTCGGGAGACTGGCTTGGCGCTCGAATGCAATGGCGTAATCTGAAACAAACGCTTCAGGTGGAAAAAATCATCCCTCTAGCCGCCTCAACACAGCGCCGCATCATGCCTTTGGCGCAATTTGTTTTGCGCAGCGGATTCAATCAATCATTGAATTTGACATGGAACGCTCAGTCCTACGGTTGCCAACTGCAAAAAATTGAAACAATGACACATCACCTAAATCGGGCACGCAGCACCATTGACGGTTTGCTGCAAGGTGAAAGCAAATGATGAAACGCGAGAATCCTTACGGGTGGGTCGTCCGCATAGTATGGCTTTTACTCGGTGGCGCATGCGGCGCTTGGCTGGGGTTCAGTGGGTACTTTCGGGTTCGCCTCAATGCAGATAGCTTTGCACCGGTTTTCGTGTTGGGTTTTTATGCGTTCTTTGCCTTGATCGGCCTGATCGCAGGCGCGGCATTATGTGCACTGATCGGCGGATTGGTTGAAAAACTGTTGCGGTACATTGGCGTTGGGATTGTCGCCGCTTTGGGCGTGGCGACTTTGGTGAATGTGCTGGCAGTCTGGCAAATCGGTGGTTTAGTCCAGACGAAGTATCCTGAATTGAGCGCCGACAGAGCCGTGCAATTACACCGCAGCAATGCGCCTGGGGAGCTCGCCCCTGCTGACAAGAGTTCTTACCAGAATCCTTGTTCAGAGTCCCCTCCTACGGATATCAAGAAGCGTGAAATCTGGAACTCTGAGTGCCGATGAAAGTAGGCGAACAGGATGGCCTTGAGCAGCATGGCGGGCGGATAGGCGGCGGCACCCGTTTCATCATTGCAAAATCACGCATCAAATCCAGACAGGTCGATTTCATGATCGAGCAGATGGTTCAATGCGTATTCGATGGAGCCGCGAAGAAGTTGCCGTTGCAGATCTACCGCGAGAAAGCGCGGGCTGGTGTCGATATGCTTGTAGCGCGCCATATCCGCAACAAACCACTCTCATTCGCACTTCTTGCCGGAGGCATCCTGCTTGTCATCTTTGGCGTCAATGCGTCGAACTCATTTGATTCGAGCATTTCTCGTATCTTCACTGGTTCACCCACCGATAAAGCGATATGGATGATGGTTGGCGGCGTAGTCGTAGCCGTCGTCGGGTTGCTGGGGACCATGCGTGGATCGAAGTGAAAAATGCGGGGAAATGAGGTCAGATTGAGTGAGCTGACCCTAATTTTCGCGTCATCCAATCTGCCGAAGTCGCTGAGCTTGAGTTTGTATCTGGGCGCGCTCTTCTGTTGATACCCGCGCCAGATTGCGCACTTGCATGACGGTACGGGGATTTTCCGCCAGGCGCGTTTCGTGCCGCAGTAAAAAATCCCAATATAGTATGGTGTACGGACAAGCACGTTCACCGCTGCGCTGTGCCGGATCAAATCGACAATCGGCGCACAAACTGCCGCCACTCATACGCTGGATATATTTGCCGCTGGCGATGTAGGGTTTGCTGGCCATCAGGCCACCGTCTGCGGCTTGACTCATACCCAAGGTGTTGGGTAACTCCACCCATTACACGGCATCTACATAGACCGCTAAAAACCATTCGTGCACTTGTTGCGGCTGGCACGCCATGCAGCAACGCATAAAGGCCAATCACCATCAGTCGCTAGATGTGATGGGCGTAGCCATAGCGCAGCGTCTGGTCGAGTGCATCGCGCAGGTAAGTCATCTCGGTTTGTCCGGTCCAAAACCACGCGGGGAGCGGCTCATATGTGTCTAGCGCGTTGTGCGCCAAGTAGCCGGGCATTTGCGTCCAATATATGCCGCGCACATATTCGCGCCAGCCTAAAATTTGGCGGATAAATCCTTCGGCGCTGGCTAATGGCACGTATCCGTTGCGCCATGCGTGTACCGCCGCGTGTCACAACCAAGGCTGATCCGGCCACAGCGCATCCTGCCATAGTCCAAATTGCGGCAAGCGCTCGCGAATAAAAATTTCCAGCGCGTGCAGTGCCTGCGGGCGGGTGACTGCCCATGCAAACTCCTCCAAGCGGCCCGGATGGTCGGAAAATTTTTCCTGCACCAAGGCAATCACTTCGCAGGTAACTTTGTCAGGTGCAAATTTGACCCGCTGGGGCACATCAACCGGGCCTGTTTTGGCAAAAGCTTCGCGGTTGTCCGCATCAAAATTCCACTGACCGCCGACAGGCTTTTTGCCTTCCATCAACACGTTGTGTTTCTGGCGCATCTCACGGTAGAAATATTCCATGCGCAACTGTTTGCGAGCGCGTGCGTGCGCAGCAAACTCGCGCACGGTGGAATAAAAATGGCGGTCGTCACGAATCTCCAGCGGCAGCGAGTGCGTGGCGGCGGCGGCTTTAAGCGCCTGCAACGTGCGCCAATCGCCGGGGGCGGTCATGACTAGCTGCGTCGGCCTCAAGTCGCGCAGTGCGCAGGCCAGTTGCTGGGCTAATACGCCGGTGTTGTCAGGCGAATCGAGCGGGGTGTAATACACGTTGCGACCGGCTGCACGCAAGGCTTGCGCAAAGTGCCGCATCGCGGCAAGAAAAATCACAATGCGCTGTTTAGCCGACCAGACATGGGTAGATTCATCGGCCACCTCGGCCATCCAAACCGCATCTTGTGCGGCATCAAAATCGTCGAAGGCACTGGATTGCAAATCCAGCTGATCGCCCAGCACAATCACCAGACTGCGCAAAGGCTGGGGATGACTCATGTGCCGGCCTTGTGTTTGCGACAGGCAGCGGAACAATAGCGCACCTGCTCCCAATTTTTAGCCCAGGCGCGCCGCCAGCTCATGGGACGCGCGCAAACCGCGCAGGGCTTGCTCGGCAGATGGGCTTTATTGCCTTTGTGTGCAGAGGGAGTGAGTTTCATGCGAACCAATTTATATTCAATCGCCGTGACTCTATTCGCCGCGGTTCAATCGGGGATCGAAGGCATCGCGCACCGCGTCGGCGAATAGATTTGCCGCCAGCACCAGCAACAGCATGAAGCAGAACGCCGCTGCCAATGACCACCACACCATGGGCTCGCGTCCCATTTCCAAACGTGCCGCGTTGATCATGGTGCCAAAGCTAATCATCGAAGGATCGACCCCCACGCCAACGTAAGACAGCACGGCTTCGGCGAGTACCAGGCCTGAGAAATCCATCACCAGCGAAATCAAAATGATGTGCATCACGTTGGGGATGATGTGGCGCGACAGGATGCGCATACTCGACACGCCAAAGGATTGCGCCGCCTGGATATATTCCATCTCGCGCAGCTTTAAAGTCTCACCGCGCAACAGGCGACACAAGCCCGTCCAACTGGTCATGCCGAGTATCAGACACAGGAACACCAGCCGCAAATCGGCACGCGCGGCGGCGGTGTCGAACCATTGCGGATGCGTGTCTATGGTCACCTGCATCATCAGCACCGCCGCCGCGATCAGCAGCACACTGGGGATCGAACTCAGCACGGTATAAATGTACTGAATGACATCGTCCACCCAGCCGCGAAAATAGCCCGCCGCCACACCGAGGAACACCGCCAGCGGCAGCGTCACCAGCGTCGTCACCGTGCCGATGATGAGTCCCGTGCGTATGCTTTTGAGCGACAGATACAACACATCCTGCCCGACCTTGTCGGTGCCGAGCACGTGATAGACGGTGGCGAGGTGGGCGATTGCACCGATGCAGGTGGCGAGAATCACAACCGTCATGCACACCACTAGCCACACGCCGGATTTACGCCTGTTCGGGAACGACGCGATCACCACCAGCAGCGTGCCTGCCAACAACCCGCCTAGCCCCCCCAGCAACGCCCGCTTCACCACATCGCCATCGCGCCGGGATGCATCCTGCAGATGCGCCCCGCCATATTGCAATCTCGGATACGCGCGCACCACATTGCCCTGCACATCGGTCTGACTCTCCTTGGCAAACAGCGTGATCGCAAAAGGCTGCGAATAGGTCTTTTCATGATGCATGCGCAACGGCTCAACCAGCTTGTCGAACACGCTCAGCACCTCAGGCGAATAAATACGCTCGGTAGAATTTTGCGGCGTGATGGCAACGCGAAAATGCACGCTGTCGAGCAAGCCTATCACCGCGAATAAGGCCAACACCAACAGCGACACCATTGCCACAGGGCTGCGCGCCACGCGTTGCCAAGGCAACAACAAATGCTCGCGTCCGCGCACATACCAGATTGCCAAAGACACGGCAGCAACCAGCAAAAATACCAGCGCGTCGCTCCACAAAATGACGGGCATGAAGTTCATTGCAGCCGCACCCGTGGATCTGCAACGGTGTAAGAAATGTCGGTCAAAATCAGCCCCGCGATGTACAGCACCGAACCCAAAAATACCATCGCGCGCACCACCGAGAAATCCTGCGCGTTGATCGCGTCTATGGTGTAACTGCCCAAGCCGGGAATGCCGAAGAATGACTCCGTGAGCAAGCTGCCCATGAACAACAAAGGAATGACCACCACCACGCCCGTGAGTATCGGAATCATCGCGTTCTTCAACACATGGGTGAACAACACACGCAGCTCGGACAAACCCTTGGCGCGTGCGGTGCGCACATAATCTTTGCCGATTTCTTCCAAGAAGATGGTGCGATACCAGCGACTGCTCGAACCTATCCCGCCTATCACACCGATAACGATAGGCAACACCACAAACTTGAAACTCGCGGCACCATTAGCGTAACCGGAGATGGGCACGAGATGCCAAAGTTTACTCACCAGAAATTGCCCGCCGATGATGTAAAACAAACCCGAGATGGACATCAGCAACACGCACAAAGCCACACCCACGATGTCCAATGCCGTGCCGCGAAACAAGGTCATCAACAAGGCAAAACTGACATAGACAAATAGCCCAATGAGGAAGGTTGGCAGCGCGATGGCAAGACTCGGCGTCATGCGCGTGACAATCTCGCGACTGATGCTGCGGCCGTCGTCCGAATAGCCGAAATCGAAGCTGAACATACTCACGGATTTCTGCCAAAAAATCGTATCGGAAACTTTGTTAATGCCACTTCCCGCCGCGTTGAACATCAGCGGCTTATCGTAGCCGCGCTGCTGTTTCCAAGCGCTGATGGCTTCAGGCGTGACGCGCTTAATACCGAGTTGCATACGCGCCATATCGTCGGGTGTATTCACCACAAAGAAGAGCGCGAAGGTGAGCAGATTCACCCCTATCAAGATGGGCACTGCGTAGAGGATACGGCGGATAAGGTAGGCTATCATGAGGCGGTCATTGTAAGGGCAAACGTGATAAGGAAAATACAGATTCAGACCACCATCAAGATGCGTTATCGTAAAAAATATCTAGGCCTTCAAGCTGGTTGACTTTTATCCCCCCCCCCCCTTACAGTGCGCGCCGTTTGCGAGACACTCGCAGCGCATTTTAAAAACTAAGGCTTACACTAAATGAAAAAAATTATCGCTATCGCAGCTCTGTCTGCCGCTTTGTCAACTTCGGCATTTGCTGCTGGTAACAATGCGTATGTATTCGCTGAAGCTGGATCTGCTTCATTGGGCAACGCACAAACACCAACTGGCAACAGTTCATATCCAAGTCCTCTAATTCTCGGCGTTGGTGCGGGTTATCGTTTTACGCCCAATTTTGCGACCGAAGTGGGCTACCACAGCATGGCTAACTCAACAGTAACAGGTACAGGTTTTTCTCAAACTTTGAAGGTCTCCTCAATTACCCTTGCCGCAGTAGGGAGCCACTCAATCGATGAGCAATTATCTATCTTTGGCAAACTCGGTTTAGCCATGAACAAATTAGATGCGACTAGCACTGTCGCGGGTGCAACAGCCAAAAGCAGCAAGAACAATATGTATTTTGCAGTCGGTGGTCAGTACAACATCACTGCGCAATTTGCACTGCGAGTTCAATATGAAAATTTTGGTGACTTCACTCCTAACAATGTCGTAAATACAACTTCACAATCAGCAGCTTCTGTATTCGGCATCGCTGGTGTAATGAACTTTTAATTTCCCGCTGGGCTTGCCCATTTGAATTTTGAAGTGATGACAAGCCTAGGTTCTGCCTAGGCTTGTTCGTTTTTGTTATCGCAATCTCTCAAAGCACATGTAAGCAACTTGCTGAAAACTTGTGTAACTCAATTTATCGCAAGTTGTTCTATAACCGCTTAAAATCATGCGGTTTTTAGAGGGAAGTGACATGCCTGCCATTTCAATTTTTTTACGGCATTCTCATCAAGATGTACAGGGATGATCATGCTCCACCACTTCCAAGCTGAGTATGCGGAATCAAATGCCGTTGTTGAAATTCAAACTTTAGAAATCACTCAGGGTAAACTGCCAAAAGGGGCGGCAATGCTAGTAAAAGAATGGGCGTTACAGCATCGTGAAGAACTTATGGAGGACTGGAGATTTTGCGAACAATTGCAGATGCCAAACAAAATCAAGCCGCTGGAATAACACCTTGGCTAGTGACTAAGGTCAACGCTTTGCCCACGTTTAAATTGTTCGTTCAGTTTGTCGACGGAACAGAGGGCATTGTGGATATGGCCAAATTTCTGAACCGTGATTGCGGTGTGTTCAAAGCATTACGAGACACGACAGCGTTTATGAGCGTACATGTAGAGGGTGGTGCTGTGACATGGGAAAATGAATTAGACCTCGCGCCAGATCGTATGCATAGTGAACTACAAAAGGGTGACACCTATGTAATGCAATGACAAATCTACCCCTCTTCGGAGGGCTAACTTTTATATGGCGGTCAACTCCTACCGTTAAAAAATATTTTTCATAGTCGGATGATTTCGAGTACGGCATCTAATTTTGCCAAGAGTAAACTACACCTTAACCGTGAAAGTTAAACTTCAGGAGACATGAAAATGAACTCGAAGACATTTAAGTTAATACTGCCCGCGTTGCTTGCCTTAGTCCTCAACCTTGTTGCGCAATCAGCCTTTGCCGAAGCGCTGGATTTGAAGACTGGCACTTGGGAAACCACCGCGACCACCACCATTCAGGGTATGCCCATTCCTAAAGCGACGCTGGCACAGCTATCCGCTTCGGCGCGTGAGCAGGTCGAACAGCAGATGCGCGAGCGCGCTGCCAAGCCGCATACCCAAACCCTGCGCAGTTGCGTCACCCAGGACAAACTGAACCGCAGCGACTTGCTTCAATCAGGGCATCCGGATTGCAAACGCAAGATCCTGTCACAGGATGCACATAAACTCGAGGTGGAAGAACGCTGTCCGCCGCCCATCTCCTCCAAGAGTCATTACCTGTTGGTGACCAAGACGCCGGATCGTTATGACAGCACCATCGATGTACGGCAGGGTGAGAGCGGCAAGATTCACATCGAGATGACAGGGCAATGGATTTCAGCTGAATGCAACGAGCCCACAGAGGAATGATTCTCCTTACGGAAAACAAAAAGGCCAACCTTGCGGCTGGCCTTTTTAACGCACTTTCCATCACCCAATGTCCCCGACAACAAGACACAGGAACAGGGATTGGTTGTTAATTAAGCGCGCTTCTTGAACTCGTTAGTGCGTGTGTCGATTTCGATTTTGTCGCCGATCTCAACAAAAGCCGCAACCGGCAATTCAAAACCGCCGTTGATTTTCGCCGGCTTCATCACCTTGCCGGATGTGTCGCCACGCACTGCGGGTTCTGTGTAGATCACTTCACGAACGATGGTATTGGGCAGTTCGACAGAGATCGCTTTGTCGTTGTAGAACACGACTTCGCAAGGCATATTGTCTTCAATGTAGTTAATCGAATCGCCCATGCTTTCGGCTTCGATTTCATACTGGTTGTATTCACCATCCATGAACACATACATCGGGTCGGCGAAATAAGAGTAAGTCACTTCCTTGCGATCCAGCATGATTTGGTCAAACTTGTCGTCCGCAGCGAACACGGTTTCTTTAGCTGATTCGGTCAACAGATTCTTCATCTTCATCTTAACCACAGAACCGTTACGACCCGAGCGGCTGTATTCAGCCTTCAGGATAACCATGGGTTCTGTACCAACCATAATCACATTACCGGCGCGGAGTTCTTGTGCTGTTTTCATGTTCACTGCCCTTCAATTTTGAAGGCGCGGATTTTACCGACTTTCTGGCAAAAATCCAGCAGATTCAAGGTCAGGGGATTTTTTGCCAAAATTCCCGACCATCGCAATGCATGGCTTTGCAACTCGGTACGTTGTGCAAGGAAAGCGGCCCAGCTTAGCGCCACGTCCTGTCCGTTCCATGCGCGCCATAGTCCTTGCACCGCGTGACGTGCATCTTTACTCAAGTTAAGCGCGTACAAATCAAGGAAAGCCTGCAACTTGTCACTATGCACTTCGTCATGCTGGGGGTAGATCTGCCAGATGAAGGGTTTGCCTGCCCATTGCGCCCGCACACATGAGTCCTCACCGCGCACGAAGTTCACATCACAAGCCCACAACAGCGGATCGTAGTTTTCTTGCGCGACGAACGGCAGCACGCGTACCTGCAGATTTCCACGCGAAAAGTTTTGCGGGTCGGGACTCATCCCGAAACCATCATGATGCCGGGATGAGTCCCGACCTGGCTCGCCAAAATATTGCGCAACTTGCGGCAAGATGCGTCCTTCCGGCACGAGGCATAAGACTCGCCGGGCCCCCTGCGCCCAAGTATCGAACAAGGCAGGTAGCGCATCGTTCTCATACGCGAACAGGGAGACCTTGAGCACATCGGCGTCCGGCATCTGCATGCCCAGCCCACTCCAATAAGCCTGCTGCGCAGCAACATCGTTGAAGAAAGCATCGCGGCGCGCCAGCAAATCGTGCTCCAACATCAGGCCGCCGGTATCGGGTGTGAATCCGGGGAAGAAGAAATACTTGGTTAGCGGCAATCGCGGGTGAGGCGAAGGCAAACGGTGACAGCCTGCCACCCAAGGCTCTGCGCTCAAATACTCCAAATTTATCCAGACCGGCGTATGCGCTTGCTGCGTCATCGCGTCCACATAGGACTCGGGCAACTTGCAGGCGAAAGCGGCGATCACGATGTCAGCGGGTCGTGTTTCAACAAAACGTTGCGCCCACGCGTGAACTTGCACACCGCGCTGCGTCTGGATCTCCAGTGTGGCATCCGCTCCGGGACAAAGCTTGGCAAAGCTCGCCACATCGTCCACCCACAAACGCACCGCCAAGCCGTGCTCGTTCACCAACTGTCGTGCCAAGCGCCAGCACACGCCGATGTCGCCATAGTTGTCGATGACGTTACAGAAAATGTCGCAGGTGTGCGACGTTTCATGTTCACTGGACATGCAACACCTCGCCTACGATACAGGGAAACGTAATCTGCCTTCTATTCATGCTTGCCACTTCTCAATTGATTGGCTGTCATTATTTCGAGATCAGGCAACTCAATCAATTCGTCCTTCTCAATGGGACGCAGCAAAAAGCGATCAAACAATTCATTCTCTAAAATAGTGCTATCCACAGCAATCGGTACTATTTCCAATAACGAGGCCAACAAAATCGTGCGATGCCGACCATTGAGAAATGATACATACCCAAAGCGTGGGTCAAACCCAAGTTCACCCACTTGAAAACGTGGCCGTCCTTCCTCGGCATCTTTGAACCAAAGCTTGTGGTATGCAATCTTAAGTGAGGAAACATCCAAGGGATGGAAATCATTCTTCGTCCACAAATCACCAAGTTCACGCCACTTTACCCAATAAGGAGTCAGTTCATCGCACCTGCAATACAGTTGGCACTTCATACTTCCCACTTACTCCTACGTTCACTTTTTCTGCCGCATCCACTCAAAACCAATTTCATCTAATCGCTGAATGCGCTCTGGTGAAATCTCCCCGTTTTTTCTTGCATATCTTTGTGTCGCCACCCAAGCCCCCAAAGCAGTTCGTTCGCTCTGAGGTACATCCACATTCCCATGCTCTGTTTTGTACGCCAGCAAATCACAGAATCTAGACTCCCACTGAGACTCAAGCAAATCCCAAATAAACCCAATCTCATCAAGCCTCCGAACTCTATCCGCTGCAAGCTTTCCTCTCTTCTTGAATATTCTTTGAGTACTTATCCAGCGCCATAATGCACTCGTGCGATCGATGGGGATATTCAAATCACCATGCTTTGCCTCGTATGACAGCAGCTCACTAAACCGAGCTTCCCACTTTGCGTCTCCGGTACCCCACACTAAACCCTCCGCATCCAGTCGATGAAACTTCTCAATCGAAAGCATCCCTCGCTTTTGGGAGCTTCTTTGCTTGCCTACCCACGTCCCTAAACCAGTCGGCCATTCATCAGGAACATTCACATTTCCATGCTCTGCCCTGTAGGAAAGCAATTCGGCAAACATCTCCTCCCATTGCGATGCACGCGGGTCCCAATCGAATCCAAGTTCATTAAGCCGCTGAACCCTATCTACTGATCGCTCATCTTTTGTCCTGCCTTGTCTTTGCGTTCTTACCCACCGCCACAATTCATTCGTGGGGTCATGTGGAACATTTATATTCCCGTGTTTTGCCTTGTAGGAAAGCAATTCTTTAAACATCTCTTCCCACTGTGATTCGCGAGGATCCCAATCAAATCCAATTTCATCAAGTCGGCGAATTCTTTCTTCTGACAGCACCCCCTTTGTTCTGAATGTCCTTTGGTTGATTACCCACCAACCTAAATCTCTTGACCAGCTTGGAGGAACCCTCACATTCCCATGTCCAGCCTTGTAAGTAAGCAACTCTCCATATCGCTCGTCCCAACTAACACTGAGCCGATCCAGACATTCCGCCGTAATCGAATCGCGTATCGCCTCCAACGGCACACTCGGCCCCAACACTTCGATACGTTCTTTGAATCGGCTCTCGTCATACCCGCCCGTGCGCCCTTTGTCCTCGCGCATCTGACGGATGATGTCGATCAACACATCATCCTGTTCTTTCATCGCGGCGAGCACGTCCCACACGTCGGCAAAGTCGGTGCGATGTAGTGCCTCTTCGATAGTTTCGTTAGCAGCTACATCCAGAAACAGCGGCACCATCACGTAGCCAAATTCCTTGCCGGGTGATTTGCGCATGGCGCGTCCGGTGGCCTGCACGATGTCCACCTTGCTCTTGCGCGGCGACATGAAGGCGACCATATCCACCGCCGGAACGTCCACGCCTTCGGTGAGGCAACGGGCATTGGAAATCACTGCCTTGGATGCTTGTCGGAAGGCCTTCATCTGGTCTTCGCGTTCAGCCGTTTTCATCGCACCGCTGACGTGAAGAGCGCGGAAGTCGGTCAGATGGTGGCGGATGCCCTTGCCATCGTCGGAGGTGAATGAACGTGCCGAGGCGACCGAGCCGTGGAAGGTGAAGATGCGGCTCACGCCGTATTTCTCCACGGCTTTTTGCAGGGCGATCTGCAAGGCGACTTGACGCGCTTTGACTGCATCGCCCGCGACGATGACTTCACCGTGTTTGAGCAAGTGGTCGTTGACCATCGCGGACGTAACGACCGAGATCACCACCTTGTAGCCACAGATGATGTCGCGTCTGGCTGCTTCGGCAAAACTGAGCGTATGGGCGACTCGCCCATAGACCTCAGGCCTGTCCATCGAATAGACCAATGCAGTATCGCCTTCCTTGTCCTTTTTTCGAATGTCGTAATGGCGCGGCGTGGCGGTGAAGAACAGGCGCTTACGGATAGGCAGGTTGTGATCTTCGAGCGCGAAGCTGAATTGGGTTCCGCTACGGCTGGCGGTTTTGTGCGCTTCGTCGAATATGCCCAACGCGAATGGCAACTTTTCTCCGTCTGCACTGACGGGCATTCCTTCGGCGACGACATGCGCCGACTGATAGGTGGAAAACACCACCTTCACGCCGTCATGTTGTTTGGCGAGGAAGTTGCTCACGGATGCGCTTTCAGTCGTCACGGGAAAATCGAGATCGGCCTGATGCACGATAAGGTCGTCCGCGCCTTTCGCCACGGTAGAGTCGGAGCAGACACAAAGAAAGGCAAGGTTCTTCCAAGAAGTCTCGCGCAACCATTCGTGCAGCAGTTGGCGTACCAGAGCCAGCGAGGGAACCAGCACCAATACCGTGTGGCACTCTTGTCGCTCCGCCGCCCATAGTGCGACCAGCGATTTGCCTGTGCCGCAGGCCATTACCACTGTGGCACGGTCGTTGTCTTTCAGCTCGGACGTAATGGCATCAAGCGCTTCTTGCTGATGCGGCTGCGGTGTTTTGCGCGGCAATTTAATTTGACCGCTTTGCAGCCATTGCCGCATCGCAACGAAGTCTTCCGGCGTGAGACGGTCGAGGTCACTGCCGCGAATCGCGATGAAGCCGCTACGGTCGCGCATGAGACTGGGCAAGGCTTCGCAGTTGGTGAACAGCACGCGCTGACTGACTTGATCGGTCAGCCCCATGAAGGTGGAAAGCTCATCCCATGTCAGTGCTTTCCTGCGGCTACGGAACTTGACCTGATAAGCGCACAACTCACCATCATGCGTTTGATAAGTGCCATCCACGCCCATGTCGCGACCCGTATCAAGAGCCAGCAGCTTACGCTGTTCGAGTGGCAACACTTCAAACGGCCACACCTCATTTGCTTGTGTAATTTTCTGAGTAGCGAGATAGGCTTCTGCAAACACTTCAAAAGCGTCACCAATTTCTTGATTGCTTGGCAGCGCAGAGAGGCGTGCCTCGAGTTCGGCGAAGATATTTAGATCATCGAATAATCCGGAGACGAAAAATCTATGGGAGGCTGAGTGTTTAGATGTCATCTGTAAATTGTAGTGCTATTCAGCAAAATGCTTGCGCTCAAATTTTATAACTGCCTACAAAGCAGTATTCATTAGATTATCCAAAGTGACTATTCAGAGCGCAGCGCCTCGACGGGGTCCAGGCGTGCCGCACTTCGCGCCGGCATCACGCCCGCAATCATGCCTATGCTGACCGCGCTGATCTCGGCGATCACCGCGAACATCCAAGGCGTATGTACAGGCAGCGCGGGGAACAGCCAATGTAATCCTTGTGCGATGCCTACCCCCAGGCCCAGCCCAGCCAAGCCACCCAGTGCGGACAGCATCATCGCCTCTCCCAGGAACAGTATTAGCACCTGGCTCTCACGTGCACCCAAGGCTCGCAACAAGCCTATCTCGGCGGTGCGTTCTGTGACCGCCATGGTCATGATGGTGAGTATGCCTACACCACCCACCAGCAATGAGATACCACCGAGTGCACCGACTGCGAAAGTGATGACATCCAACACCGAGCTCAATACTTCCAATGCTTGCTCTTGGGGAATGAGGGTGAAATCTTCACGTCCATGACGCTCTTTGAGCAGCGCGGTGATGCTGCGTAACACGCGATCCAGATCGGCACTGGGGCGATAGCTGACTTGTATCTCCATCAGCCCTGGACGATTGAACATTTCCAGTGTGCGTGCGGCGGGAATAAACACGGTATCGTCCAGATCGAAGCCCATCATCTGGCCTTTAGATTCCATCACCCCGACCACGCGATAGCGTTGTCCACCGATGCGTATATAGCTCCCCAGCGGATTGCGCTCACCGTATAACTCGCTGCGCACCTTGGAGCCTAATACTGCCAGCGCCCTGGGTTGAGTGGGATTATCATCAGGCAGAAAATCCCCCAAGGCCACTGAGCTCATCATCACCCTCGGAAGGTCATGTCCCGATCCGAACACGGTGGAGCGACGCGTCTTACCCTCGTAGCGTAGTTCTGCATTACCAGTGACGCTGGGGTTTACGTACTCGATGTCAGGCAGATGGCGCAGCGCCATGGCATCTTCTATTGAGATGGTCCGCACCGAACCAAAGATGCCCACACTACCGCCTTGCGTCTGCGACTTACCGGGCTGTATAGCGATGAGATTGGTGCCAAATTGAGAGAACTCAGTCAACACAAACTGATGCAAACCTTCACCTATGGAGGTCAGCAATATCACTGCCATAATGCCAATGGCAATACCCAAACCGGTCAGAAAACTGCGCATGCGATAAGCCAGAAAACTGGAGCTAGTAAGTCGTAAGAGATCAGGCAATAGCATTGCATCCCCCCGAATTACTCATCTGCTTACTTAAATATTTAGCACTTTCCTGCGCCATTGTGAACCTCGAAAAAACGTAGCGAGCGACTTGAGCGCAAGGAGCACGGAGCGCAACAACCGAGACATACCTCAATGGTAGGCGAGGGTGTGAGCACCGCGCGACACTGCGATCAAACCGCGCAGTAGTTTTGTCGAGGTTCTCCATCAGCGCCCCGCTAATGCAGTGACCGGATCTAGCTGCGATGCGCGACGTGCGGGCCACACGCTGAACAAAATACCTGTCCCCAATGAGGTGACAATAGCAGCGAGCACTGCCCACCAAGGCGCACCCACAGGCAACGAGGGATACAGTTTGGCGATGACCAGCACACCAGCCTCTCCCAACAACAAGCCGACCACGCAACCGATGGCCGACAACAAGGCTGCTTCCGCGAAGAACAGATTGCGTACTTGCTTGGGCGGCGCGCCCAAGGCTTTAAGTAATCCGATCTCTTTGACGCGCTGCGAGACTGCGATGAGCATCACATTCATGATCAACACACCTGCCACCGACAGACTGATAGCGGCGATCCCACCGACTGCCATGGTAAGTGCGCTCAGGATGCGATCGAAGGTGGCCAGTACCGCGTCTTGAGTGATGACGGTGACATCACGCTCACCCTTATGGCGCTTCACGATGATGTCCTCCACATCGCGCTTGGCCGCAAGAATCGTACTGCGATTCTTGGCTTCCACCAGAATGCGGTATACCCCTGTGGTGTTGAACAACATATGCGCCGAAGCGATCGGTACGATAACGATTTCGTCGGTATTGAAACCCATGGACTCACCCTGTGAACTCATCACCCCCGTCACGCGAAAACGCCTATCACCCAGCCTGACCCAGGCGCCTATCGGATTGTTATTACCGAACAACTCATGCTGTATCTTGCTGCCTAGCACACACACCGATACGCTGTCATGTATATCCCCGGATGGCAAAAACTGTCCCTGCGCCATACTCATATGACGTATCGACAACAGTTCGGATGTCGACCCCAACACCATCACCTCGCGGTTCAACGCGCCTTGTGATACCTGCGAAGAGCCTATGGCCAGGGGCGCAAAACGCGACACTGCGGGACTGCGCAGCAATGCTTGTGCATCGTCCAGACTCAATTCACGCGGGATCTGTCCGAGCAACATACCCGGCCCCACGCCTGCGGTCTCGGTGCGACCTGGAAATACGATAACCAAATTGGTTCCCAAGGAAGAGAACTGATTGATGACGTAACGCCTCGCGCCTTCTCCCAGCCCAGTCAAGACCACCACCGCCGCCACGCCTATCGACATGGCGAGGATCATCAACAGCGTGCGCGAACGACTCCCCCGCAAGCTGCCGGAAGCAAAATACAAAACATCAATGGCCTTCATCGCTGAGTCGCCCGTCCACCATGTGCAACTGAGTGTGCGCACGCACACCAATGTCCGGATCATGAGTGACCATAATCAAAGTCACTTTGCGTTCGACCAAACTCTCAAGCAGATGGATGACTTCTTTGCCTGTGGTCTGATCAAGGTTGCCGGTCGGTTCGTCAGCGAGCAACACCGCCGGATTCATACTGGTCGCTCTCGCGATGGCGACGCGCTGGCGCTGACCACCGGAAAGTTGATCAGGTCTGGGATCGGCACGATCTGTCAGGCTATAGTCTTCCAGCAATTGCGTGACACGTTGTTTGCGCTCGGCAGGCGGCATGCCTGCCAGGATCAAAGGTAACTCTATGTTCATCGCTGCACTCAAGCGCGGCACCAGATGAAAGGATTGGAATACGAAGCCTATCTTCTCACTGCGCACCTTGGCCTGCTGCACATCATCCAGCGAAGTGACATCTATACCATCGAGTTTATAGACCCCGGAACTGGGGCGATCGAGCAGGCCCAGCAGGTTAAGTAAGGTGGACTTGCCTGAGCCAGATGGCCCCATGATGGAGACATAGTCGCCAGCCGCGATGTGTAGATCGATGTCGCTCAATGCAGAGACGCGCTGATCTCCAACCATGAAACTGCGACACACTTTATCCAAACGGATCATAGTGCGGCCTTCACCTCAGGTGTGACTCTCATGCCTGCTTTCAATACCGACTGATCTGGTGTGAGCACGATCTGGTCTCCGTCTTTTAGACCAGTGGTGATCTCGGTCTGCTCCCAGTTGCTCAAACCGGTGGTCACAGTCACCACTTCCAGTGTGTGCTCTGCGGGGTGATAGCGCATCACCTGCTTGCCTTCCATCAGCGCTTGAGTAGGGATGCGCAGCACCGCATCGTGGCGTGCGTGCACGATCTCCACATCCGCGCTGTAACCCACCAGTAGATTCTCGGCACTGGGTGGTTCGTCGAAGCTGACTTCCACCTCCACAGTGCGTGCCTGCTTCTCGATCTCCAACACGTAAGGCGCGACGCGTTTGACCTTGCCTGCATAGAACTTTCCCTTGATTGCATCTAGGGTGATGCGGGCAAGCTGTCCTACTTTGATGTTGGCCGCATCGACCTCGTCTATGGGTGCACTGACGTATAGACAACTGTCGTCGATCAGATCGATGGCAGGCAAGGTTGGGATACCCGGCGGTGAAGGGGTGGCATACTCACCGAGCTCACCACTGATGTCCGCAACAATGCCATCGAAGGGCGCGCGCAATACCATACGCTCCAATCCTGCTTGTGCCGCTGCGATACGCGAACGACTCTGGGTGATCTGGCTGTGTGCCGCATTACAACCATCGGCAGCGACTTGTGCTGCGCTGACTCTTTGCGCCAAGGCTTCCACAGAGATAAAACCTTTTGCGCTTAGTTCGCGGGCTCGTTGTGCCTCACCTGCTGCCAAGTCCGCTTGTGTGCACGCTTGTTTAGCAAGTGTCTGTGAAGTGGCAAGCTGGTTCTGAGCAAGTTCCTGTTGGGCGCGCAGATCGTTGTTCCAAAGTTCCAACAATATTTGCTGCGCTTTGACGCGCTGCCCCTTTTTCACCAGCATGTGTGCGATCTGTCCACCCGCGGGTGGTGCAAGTTTGGCTCTGCGGCAGGCTCGAATGCCGCCGGCGCGTGTATTGCTTACCGTCGCCTCGACCGTACCCAGGGTGACTTTTACCAAAGGAACGACAGTCGGGATAGGTCGGGTGTAGTACCAAGTTGCTGCTGCTAACGCAAGCACAAGGGTGAGATAGACGAGATATTTACGAAGTTGCGGGGCACTGCTTGAGAACGAAGACATAAGGCGGTTTCTCCATGAAGCAAGGGGAAATTATAGGCGCTATAACTGCGTTATCGCCAACGATATTCCTCGACTGAGAAAGGCTGTGGCCGTGCCTCCATCAAATTGCACAATAATTCCGCACTGGCCAGCGACATGGTCACGCCATAGCGGAAATGTCCAGTACTGGCATAAAGGTTCTGCAACTGCGGATGACGGCTGATGACGGGTATATTGTCCGGTGAACCGGGTCTAAAACCAGCCCAGTGCTTGATGGGCTCTATATGCTGCCAGGACGGAAATATCTGGCGTATACGGCCTAGCAGATCGTCGTATGCGACTTGTGTAGTGGACTTATCGAAGCCTACATCTTCCAAGGTACTCCCGACCACCACATGACCATCGCGACGCGGAATGAGATACAGACCATCTTTGAGTAATATCTGTGTGAACGGTGGTGTATCGAACTTGAACAGTAATATCTGACCCCGTATCGGCTTCACGTCCATCTGCGCGGCGTGCTCGCCCAAGAGTGTCTTGCTCCACGCGCCCGCCGTCACCACATAACGATCCGCGCTTTGCATCCCATGTACCGTCTGCAATCCGGAGACTTGATCACCCTGTACCACCACACTAAGGACTTCGTGCTGCTCAAGTATCTCGCCACCCAACATCTCCATACGTTTACGTAGCGCACGTAACAGACGCGGATTACGCACCTGTCCGACCTCAGGCAACAACAAAGCCGGCTGCGATCTATGACCTGTGAGATAGTCAGATACATCGACCTGTTGTATAGCAAAATGCTGTTGCTCGCACCAGCGCAGCGCCAAGTCAGCATCATAGGACGGCAACACCAACATGCCGCTGCGTTGGTATTCCGGATCTATACCGGTGAGTTGTTTGAGCGTTTCTGCAACGATAGGCAACATCGCCATACTGCGATGCGCGAGTCGCGTGACGCTGTCTTTGTAATCCCACGAGCATAGCGGCGACATGATGCCACCGCCCGCCCAAGAGGCTTCCAGACCAATGCTGCCGCGCTCCAACAGTGTGACGCGATGTCCGGCCTCCAGTAGTGCGATGGCACTGGTCAGGCCGACGGCACCGCCTCCAATGATCAGTATCTTGCTAGGCACTGCTTAATTCTTTGCCACGATGGGGATGAGTGTCTTGGGAAGCGGGAACACCACGTTCTCTTTGATGCCGTCCAACTCAACAACCTGTGCACCACCCAGTTGCTTCAAACGTGCGATCACGCCTTGTACCAACACCTCGGGTGCAGAAGCACCCGCACTGATACCGACCTTGGCTTTACCCACGAACCATTCGGCACGTAACTCATCGGCGTTGTCCACCAAGTATGCGGGCAGGCCGACGTTAGCGGCAACCTCGCGCAGACGATTGGAGTTTGAACTGCTGGGTGAGCCAATCACCAACACCACATCACATTGTTTGACCAGCATCTTGACCGCATCCTGACGGTTCTGCGTGGCATAGCAGATATCGTCTTTCTTGGGCCCCGTGATGAAGGGGAAGCGGTTCTTGAGGGCGGCGATGATGCCTGCCGCATCATCGACCGACAGCGTGGTCTGGGTCACATAAGCGAGATTCTGTTCGTCGCTCACATTGAGCTTGGCAACATCTTCGGGCGATTCAACCAGATACATACCGCCTTCGGATTGGCCCATGGTGCCTTCCACTTCGGGATGTCCCTTGTGACCGATCATGACAATTTCTTTGTTCTGCTCGCGCAGACGCGACACCTCGATATGCACCTTGGTCACCAAAGGACAGGTCGCATCGAATACGGTCAGGCCGCGCGCTTCGGCTTCGCGGCGCACGGCTTGCGGTACACCATGCGCACTGAAGATAAGCGTGCTGCCTGATGGCACATCGGCGAGGTCTTCAATAAAGACCGCGCCTTTTGCACGCAGGCCATCGACGACGAATTTGTTATGCACGACTTCGTGGCGCACATAGATGGGTGCACCGTGCAATTCCAGCGCGCGTTCCACGATCTCGATGGCGCGGTCCACACCTGCGCAGAAGCCACGCGGATTAGCGAGTATCAGTTGCATGTTTCTTCTCCATAAAACCATCCCATATCAACAGGCCCGCACCGCAAGTGATCGCCGAGTCCGCGAGGTTGAAAGCCGGGAAAATGTGATCATCCCAATGGAATAATAAAAAATCGATGACATGTCCATAGGCGACACGATCGATGAGATTACCCAGCGCACCGCCCAAGATCATGCTTAGACCAAAGGCGAATACCCGCTGCGCGGCATGACGACGTAACAACCAGATGATCCAAGCGGATGCCACCAAGGCGATGATGCTGAACAACCAGCGTTGTAGACCGCCGAAGTCGCTCAAGAAGCTGAACGCCGCGCCAGTGTTGTGCCACAACACCAGACTGAACACACTCAGCACCGGCAGATTCTCGCCGTAGCTGAAGTGGCTGCTGATGTAAAACTTACTCATCTGATCCAATAGGATGACCAGCGCAGCCAGCCCCAACCAACGATTAAGCATACGTGCGCACCTCGCCGCTACCGTAAAGATTGCTCACGCAACGGCCGCAGATTGTGGGGTGATTAGCATCGCTGCCAACATCGGAACGGTAATGCCAGCAACGCTCGCACTTCTCGTGTTTGGTCGCGCTGGCATTGACGATGATGGCGTCGCCATGCGCGCCGCCCTGCAAGGTAGCAGCCGACGTTATCAAGACGAACTTGAGATCGTCGCCCAGGACAGCAAGCTTTTGATACAGGGCATCCGAGATCTGCACGATGACTTCACCCTGCAACGACGAGCCGATAGTGCCCGCAACTCGCAACGCTTCCAGACGCTTCTGCACTTCAGCGCGCACCGTGCGCAACTCACCCCAGCGTGCTGCAAGTTGTGCCGCATCACCGACTTCGGGCAGGGCATACCATACGCCCGTGAACACACTTGCATCATCTTTGCCGCTCAACACCTCGTGGACTTCTTCGGCGGTGAACGTCATCACCGGCGCCATCAAACGATGCAAAGACTGGGTGATGTGATACAGCGCATTCTGTGCCGAACGGCGCGCGGCGGAATCTTTGCCTGCGGTGTAAAGACGGTCTTTTAAAATATCCAAATAGAAGCCGCCCAAGTCTTCCGAGCAGAATGCCTGCAGACTTTGCGCGACCGCATGAAAATCATATGCGGCATAAGCGGCTGTGATGTCCGCTTGCAATTTCTGTGTCATCACCAATGCGTAGCGGTCTATCTCCAACCACTCGTTGACTGGCATTACATTTTTGCCGTGGTCAAAATCGGAGATGTTGGCAAGCAGAAATTTCAGCGTATTGCGTATGCGTCTATAGCTCTCCACTACACGCTTCAGTATCTCGTCGGAGATACACAATTCGCCGGAATAATCCGTGGATGCGGTCCACAAGCGCAGAATGTCTGCCCCCAGGGTGTCAAAGATTTTTTGCGGCGCGACGACGTTGCCCTTGGACTTGGACATTTTGTGTCCTTTACCATCGACCACAAAACCGTGGGTCAGCAATGCATCATAGGGCGCGCGGCCATTGATTGCGCAGCCGGTCAACAGGGACGATTGGAACCAACCGCGATGCTGATCCGAGCCTTCCAAATACAGGTCGGCAGGAGCGCGCAAATCCGCACGGCGCTGCAATACCGCCGCATGTGTCGCGCCGGAATCGAACCACACATCCAGGGTATGGGTGAGTTTCTTGTAATCCCCGGCATCGCGGCCCAGCAGGCTCGCGGTATCCAGACTGAACCATGCCTCGATGCCGGATTGTTCGACCAGCTTGGCCACCTGCTCCAGCAAAACTGGCGTGTTGGGATGCAGCTCGCCAGTTTCCTTGTGGACGAAGAATGCCATCGGCACGCCCCAGTTACGCTGGCGTGACACGCACCAATCGGGACGATTCTTGATCATCGCCTCCAATCGTGCGCGACCCCATGCCGGGAAAAATTGCGTGTCATCGACCGATTTGTTCGCCAGTGCGCGCAGCTTGTCGCCATGCGTGCCTTGCTGTTCCATCCCGATGAACCACTGTGGGGTGGAACGGAAAATGATAGGTGTCTTGTGACGCCAGCAATGCGGGTAGCTGTGCTGGATTTTCTTCAGACACAAAAGATGGCCGCTGGCTTGCAGCGCTTCGACCACCACATCGTTCGCCTTCCAGACGAACAGACCGCCCACCAAAGGTACGGATGCCAAGAACTTGCCGTCGTCACCGACCGGACTGTCGCTGGGCAGTTGATATTTTTGTCCGACGAAATAGTCGTCCAGACCGTGTGCAGGTGCGGTATGGACCAGTCCGGTACCCGCTTCCAGTGTGACGTGATCGCCACAAATCACCGGCACTTGGCGATCAAGGAAAGGATGTTGCAACAACATCCCTTCCAAATCTTTGCCGTGACAACTTGCCGCAGAACCATCGCCTCTATCGTTGCTGCCACCGGTCTCGTAGCGTTGCAACACACTGCCAACCATATCCGAAGCGAGGATCAGATAACCCTTGTCGGTATGCACCAAGTCATAACTCAGCTCGGGATGTACGCTCACTGCCTGGTTGGCTGGCAACGTCCATGGTGTGGTGGTCCAGATCACCGCATATACCTTGGCGCCGGATGACAGACTCACGCCAAACATGCTATTCACCCTGGCTTTGTCTGCGACTTCGAAAGCCACGTCGACTGCCAGTGAGGTCTTGTCTTCATATTCCACTTCGGCTTCGGCCAAGGCAGATTGACAATCCAGACACCAGTTCACCGGCTTGTAACCCTGATACAGATAACCGTTCTCGTAAATCTTGCCGAGGGCGCGGATGATGTCCGCTTCGGTCTGAAAATCCATGGTCAGATAGGGATGATCCCAATCGCCCGACACACCCAAACGGATGAAGTCCTTCTTCTGACGCTCGACCTGCTCCTGGGCATAGTCGCGGCACAGCTTGCGAAACTCGGCTGCGGGGATGGCTTTACCGTGCTTCTTCTCCACCATCAGTTCGATAGGCAGTCCATGGCAATCCCAGCCAGGCACATAGGGCGCATCGAAGCCGGACAGCGTCTTGCTCTTGATGATGATGTCCTTGAGTATCTTGTTAACCGCGTGACCTATGTGGATGTCACCATTGGCATACGGAGGGCCGTCGTGCAGGATGAATTTGGGCTTGCCCGCTTTTGCGGCGCGCAATTTTGCATAGCGCTGTTGTTGCTGCCAGCGTGCCAACATCTGCGGCTCGCGCTTGGCCATATCGCCGCGCATCGGGAAGATCGTATCGGGAAGATTTAGTGTGTTCTTATAGTCGGTCATGGCGCTGCTTCTAAAGATTCAAGGTTTAATTAATCGTGCTGCAGGAACCAGCTTTTTGCGTTCTCTACATCAAGTGCGATGTGTTTGGTCAGCGTCGCCAAGTCGGGATATTTCGCTTCATCACGCAGTTTTTGCAGGAACTCCACACGCAGGTGTTTACCGTAGATCTGCTGGTCGAACTCAAACAGATGGACTTCCAGTGTGGGTTTCGCCTCGCTCTTCACTGTAGGGCGCACACCCATACTGGCTGCGCCCTGCAATACACCCAACCCATCGGCATGCACTTGCGCCACATAGATACCGGACAAGGGCAGACGCGGGTGGCGCACTTGAATATTGGCGGTTGGGAAACCGAGCTTGCGACCAATCTGGTCGCCGCGCACCACACGCCCGCTCATGCTGTAGTGACGTCCCAGATAGCGCTGTGCCGTGCGCAACTGACCTGCGGCCAGTGCGGCGCGCACAGCGGTACTGGAGATGCGCACACCGTCATGCATCACGCTACGCACAGCTTGCACTTGAAAACCGCGCTGGCCGGCAATTTTCTCCAACAGTGCAAAGTCACCCGAACGGGCATTACCAAAACGGAAGTCATCGCCTATTAATACGAATTGCGCATGCAATCGTTCATGCAGGGCACTGATAAAATCAGCCGCCGACATCTGGGCGAAGCCCGCGTTGAAGCGGCATACATGCACACGATCTATGCCAAATGCGGCGAAGAACTGCAATTTCTCACGCAAACTGGTCAGACGTGCAGGCGCGCTATCGGGTGTAAAGAATTCGCGCGGATGGGGCTCAAAGATCACCACTGCGGTTTGCAGGCCGCGCACGCGCGCAGCCGTGCGCAAATCATTGAGCAAAGCTTGGTGGCCCAAATGCACACCGTCGAAGTTTCCGATGGTGAGTGCAACTGGCTGTGTATCAGGGGAGAAGAGTCCGCGTAGAGTCTGCATAGGGCGCGGATTATACCTTGTGAAACATCGAATAACCTACTGCGCAGCTCGATTCCCCGGCATGCTGCAGGGACTTGCGGCAACAAAATGGGGAGACCCGGTCTCCCCATTTTGAACCGCTGCCGAACGATGTCATGCCCTAATCCTTCAAGCCCAGCACATCCTGCATGTCATACATGCCGGCCGCGTTTTCTTTCAGGTAGCGCGCGGCACGCAAAGCGCCGATTGCAAAAGTAGCGCGACTGCTGGCTTTGTGGGTGATCTCGATGCGCTCGCCTATGCCCGCGTACAGCACGGTGTGGTCGCCGACAATGTCGCCACCGCGCACCGTCGCAAAACCTATGGTGGATGGATCACGCTCTCCGGTTACGCCTTCACGACCATATACCGCGCACTTTTCCAAATCGCGACCCAGCGTGCGGGCGATGACCTCGCCCAAGCCCAGTGCTGTACCAGACGGCGCATCGACCTTGTGCCTATGGTGCGCCTCTATGATCTCGATATCGTAACCATGACTCAACACACGTGACGCGGTCTCCAAAAGCTTGAACACCAAGTTCACACCCACGCTCATATTCGGTGCGAATACGATACCAATCTTTTGTGCCGCAGCACCGAGTTGGGCTTTTTGTTGTGCGTTTAAACCTGTGGTGCCGACCACCATGCTTACCCCCAGGCGCTGACAGATTGCCAGATGCTCCATGGTGCCTTCTGGACGCGTAAAGTCGATCAACACGTCCGCGCCACGCAAGCCGGCTTCTACATCGCCAGTGATCATGATGCCGCGCAATGCGGCTTGCAATTCACCCGCATCATGTCCGACCAAAGGACTGCCGGCGTGCTCCAGCGCGGCATGCAATTGCAAGTCATCCGACTGTGCGATTTGTTCCAACAGGATGCGGCCCATGCGACCACTGCTGCCCGCAATTGCGATCTTGATTTTGCTCATTTCGATTTCCTTAAATTCTTGTACAACTTAAACGTTTACAACTGGCAACTAGAGGCCGGCTTCAGCAACGATCAACCATGCATCCCCGCGTTTTTCTAGCGCCAGTGTCTTGCTGCTGATGTCGTGATAAGCATCGGAACTGTAGTCCTGCTTGAAACTCACCGTAGCATGACTTTCATCCGCGACTTTGACCGTGATATCGCTGATGCCCACCTTGATCTGTTTGGCCTGGCCTATACGTTGCTGGCGCTGTTTAAGCCAGGCTGCATGACTCATACCCTTGGGTTTATAGCCGGGAGCATAGGCGGCCAGATAAGTCTTGATATCACGCGCCGCCCACGCATCCGCCCAAGCTTGCATGGCGCGCTTGGCGTCATCCTCAGTGCTTGTAGTGGCGACCACAGGTGCGATAACGGGTACGGCCACTGCGGGTACTGCCTCGGCACTAGCAGCAGCCAACGAGCTGCCATCCTCGACTGCGCTGGCTGCTGCGATATCCGCTTCAGCGACCGCGACAGGCTCCTCTACTGGAGCGGGCGGGAGTGCGGGCATAGATGCATCATCTACCCGCACCAGATTGTCGCCCTCGAAATACAGCGTCATGGATTGTTTATCCACCAACTTGCCATCCACCGCCAAGCTATAGAGATAGTCCCATCGATTGCCATGAAAATCGTCACTCACCAGCGGCGTACCCATCAGATAGCGCACTTGCTGCTTGCTCATACCCGGCTTGAGTTTCTCGCGCATCTCGGGACTGACGTAGTTGCCCTGCCTAATATCCATCTTGTAGGGTGTGAGATGTGGAACGCCACACGAGGCGAGCAAGAGTGAAACTAAGATAATTTTGCGCTGCATCATAATTTTTTATTCCTCGATTCGCAGCCGAGCATGATAACCCAAGGCTATGGCCTAAGCCGAATGGGCCAACATCTCCGCTGCATGTTTACGTGTGGTATCGGTGATCGTGGTACCGCCCAGCATGCGTGCAATCTCTTCTACGCGCTGCTTTGCATCCAGCACTGCAATATGACTCAGGGTCACGCCCGCTTCGACTGCTTTGCTCACTTGCCATTGCTGATCGGCCTGTGCCGCAACTTGAGGCAAATGGGTGACGCACAGTACTTGATGATGCCTGCCCAGGCGTTTGAGCAAGCCACCGACGATCTCTGCGACACGCCCGCCTATGCCGCTATCGACTTCGTCGAAGATCAGAGTGGGCACGCTGGCGACATTGCTGGTCGCCACCTGTATCGCCAAACTGATGCGCGACAATTCGCCGCCCGAAGCGACCTTGGCAAGGCTGCGCTGCGGCACACCGGGATTTGCGGCGACCTGCAATTCCACGCTTTCCAAACCATGCGCATTGCCGTCGGCAAGGGGCTGCAGTGTGACCGCAAACACCCCGCCCTGCATCGCCAAAGTCTGCATCGCGGCGGTGATTTCTTCCGACAGCTTGGTCGCCGACTTCCGTCTGTCTGCTGTAAGTTTCTTCGCGGCTTGCATATAGGCTTTGTGCGCTTCCTGTTCCCGCTTTTCCAACTCAGCAAGATCGGCATCGCCACCCAGCTCTGCCAAGCGAGCGCGATTGCGTTGCAGAACTTCGTCCAATTGCTCAGGGGCGACGCGGAATTTGCGTGCGGCATCCACCACATTCTGTATGCGCTGCTCTTGTTCACGCAGTCGTCCGGGATCGGTTTCCAGATGTTGCTGATAATGTCGCAAGGCGTACACCGCCTCTTGTAATTCGGCTTGTGCACTCTCCAACATCTTGAGGGTATCGCTCAAAGCGACATCATGCGTCACCGCCTCGCGAACTTTGCCCGTCAATACATTGAGCTGTGACAAGCATGAGTTATCCGCTTCGCTCAAAGACTCCACGCCGAATTCGGCAGTCTCCAACAGGCTTGCGGCATGGGCCAGGCGTTCGTATTCCGCTTGTTGCTCCAGCCAGTCAGCCGCATTGAAATTCAGACCCGACAATTCATCGCACTGGAACTGCAACAACTCGCGCTCGGCGGCCACCGCCTCGGCGTTCTCGCTCAGACTGATGCGACGGCGTTGTATAGTTTGTCTATCCTTGTAAAGACTTGCGACTTGAGCAGCCTGCTCCTGCGCACCGGCATAGCCGTCCAACAACAAGCGTTGTGCGTCGGGACGCAGCAAAGACTGGTGTGCATGCTGGCCATGAATATCCAGCAATTGTTCACCCGCTTCACGCATCTGCTGCAAGGTGGCGGTACGACCATTGATGTAACCGCGTGAGCGCCCACCCGCATCCAACACACGGCGCATCAGGCAGATACCCTCATCCCCTGTCATATCCTGCTCCTCCAGCCAAGCCTGCATCTCCGCACCCACATCGAACTCGGCGCCAATCTCGGCACGCTCGCAGCCTGAACGAACCATGCTGGCATCGCCGCGCTCACCGAGCGCCAGCGACAAAGCGTCGATCAGAATGGACTTGCCTGCACCGGTCTCACCGGTCAGCGCAGTGAAGCCTGTTGAGAAATCGAGCTCAAGATTGGAGACGATGACGAAATCACGGATGCTTAAAGATTTGAGCATGCAGTTCACTGATTAGAGAGTTTGGTTCCAAAGCAGCTTTTCACGCAGCGTGTGGTAATAGCTATGGCCTTCCGGATGCAGCAAGCATGCACGCTGCGGATGACTGGTGACGACGATTTTATCGTTCTGTTGCAAATCAAATTGTGTATGACTGTCGAAACGCACACGAATATCGCTACTGCGGTGTATCAGTATCTCCAGCACCGAGCTGCCACTCACCACGATAGGACGATTGCTCAGTGTATGCGGGCAGATCGGCACCAGTTCCAATACGTTCAAATTGGGATGCAAGATGGGCGCGCCAGCCGACAGGGCGTAGGCGGTCGAACCCGTGGGAGTGGCGACAATCAAACCATCGGCGCGCTGATTGGACAGATATTCACCATCTATACGCACTTCGAACTCGACCATGCTGCTGATGTGGCTGCGATGCACCACGACTTCGTTGAACGCCAGCGAACGGAACACTTCTTCTTCACCGCGCACAACTCTGGCAGCGATCAACAAGCGCTCCTCGACGATGAACTTGCCCTCCAGCATATCGATTAACTTGTCTTGCATATTCTCCAGCGTCAGATCGGTCAAAAAACCCAAACGCCCTTGATTAATGCCGATTAGCGGCACACTACAAGGGGTGAGCGTGCGTGCGATATTGAGCATGGTGCCATCCCCGCCCATCACAATGGCCAAGTCTACGGCACAGCCGATTTCGTCCAAGGTCAGGGTGGAATAGGGAGGATTGTTGAGGTGTTCGGCGGTCAGACTGTCGACCACGACCCTGAGGCACTGGCTGGTCAAAAACTCGGCCAGACGCAACAAAGGCTCCGCAATTTCGGGAGCCTTGTATTTACCAATAAGTGCAACGGTCTTGAAGGGAAATTTCATGGGCGCGATTAAACCATATCGCCACGGGAATAACAAAAGAGAAACGCGGGCAATTTACGCTCTTGGCTTACTTATATCTGGCAAGCGTCTTAGTGGTCGTTTGGAGCGACTGAAAACAGCTCACCGTCGCAACGCAAAGCGCTGCCATCCGCCATCGCTACGGAATACAAGCACACCCCGTTGCGTCCCTGCTGTTTGGCAGAATACATCGCCATATCAGCGTGGCGCATCAGCGTGGTCTCGTCAGCCCCATGCTCCGGGTAGATCGCCACGCCCACACTGCAAGATATTCGCACCTCGTATTCTTGCAAATCAAAAGATGCGGTCAGCGCGATACGTATTTTCTCCGCCACATACATGGCATCTTCCCTATGCTCGATATGGGGCAGCATTACCAAAAACTCATCCCCGCCGATACGCGCGACCGTATCCGATTCACGCATACACTCCAGCATGCGGCTGGCGGCAATCTTAAGTAGGATGTCGCCGATGTGATGCCCATAGTTATCATTGATCGGTTTGAATTCATCCAGATCGACGAACATCAGCCCCAGCATGGTCTTGTCTCGCTTGGCGGAAGACAGGGCAAGTTGCAAACGATCCGAGAGCAATATGCGATTGGGCAAGCCGGTCAGCGTATCAAAATGCGCCATACGCTTCATGCGTTCTGCCGCCAGCTTGCGCTCGGTGATGTCGCGTCCGGTGCCTGTTAAACCGATCACTTTACCTTGCGGGTCGCGCAACACCACTCCGTTACAGAAGTAAGGTATCCGTGCGCCATCGAACCGCAACAAGTCGGCCTCAATCGTCGCCATGCCCTGCTCTATCACGCGGTTAATCCAATCCAACGCTGCGTCATGATCTTCCTTGGCGAAGAATTGCATCATCGGGCGGCTGTCAATCAGCTGCGAAGTCAATCCACTAAAACGCTCCAACTGGGTGTTCCATTTCACTAACTGGCCAGCCGGATTAATGACGTAGAGAATATCCGGATTAGCCTCAATGATGGTTTCCAACTCGTTCAGCGCATTTTGTAGTTTGGCGTTCAGCGTGAGGTTCTCAAGATTGGCGCGCTCCACATGTTCTTTCTGCTCATACACCGATCTGGTCGCTGCAATGATGCGCGTCTCCAGCAGATTCCTTTCCTGCTGCAGATCGCTCGCCATCTGGTTGATGCCCCTGGCCAGATGATTGAGCTCACTCACCTTGTACTTGGTCTCTATGCGCACATCCAAAGATCCCGCACCGATACGTCGCAAGCCATCTTCTATTGCGATAATAGGCAGACTGAGTTTACGTGCCACTCTCCCTGCGATCAGATAGGCGAGCAACATGGCGCCCAGCAACACTAATAGACTGACCTCCAACATTTCCATCTGCCTATTTTGCAAGCGGTGCTTACTCACCTCCAGAATCACCGCTCCCAGATTGGCGGGAACGGCCAATTCATCGGCGCCCAACTCCAAATCGCTCCCACTCAGCTGTGTGGGAGCAATCGCTTGATAGACCAACAGCGCATCATCGTTCTCAGCGAGAGGCGCACCTTCACTAACCTTGTCCAGAGTCGCCCGGTGACTATTCTTGTTCTTGCTCAACATCAGGATCAGATTGTTATGATTACCCAGCACGGTAACGGAATAGATATCGTCATTTGACAAAGCCGAGCGTGCCACTTGGGATAACAAATCGTGATTGCCGGCGAACAATGCGTATTCGCTGGCGGAAGCAAAACTGCGTGCCTGTAATCTGGCATTCTCTATGAGAGAGTTACGGGCATCATCCAAACGCGCATGTAACACATAAGCACCTAACAAAAAACTTATTATCACGCTGGGAAACAGCGCGGTAAGCAATGTCTGTCGATAGATGCTGTTGGACTTCATGGATTGCCACGCTCGACTCTCTTCAACTCGGCTTGCAGTACATCAGCACTGCGTATGCTCAAACCCAATGAACGCACCACATCCTCGTTCACCGCCACATCGAAGTACTTCGGATATTGAGCTGCAGGCAGACTCCCCGTACGAGCATACTCGCGAACCATACCAGCCGCCTGAACCGCAAACTGTGCAGGCGTAGTGAACACTGCTGCCGATGCACCCGCTTTGACATAACCGGCCGAATAAGCAATCAATGGTTTTCCACTACGATATGTAGAAAACATCAGGTTGCGCACTGTGACACTGCTATAAATGCTGCTGTCAGGAACAGCAAACAAGACATCACTTTCTTCCAAGACCTCATCCAAGGCATCAGAGAGCGTGAGCCGCTCGCTCACTTCCACCAGATTAGTCGACAAACCATGTGCTTTAGCGGCACTGCGTAATACATCCAAATTACTCGCGGTATTAGCGGAATACAAAATGCCGACATCTTTGACTTGGGGTAATGCCAGCTTGAGGAAGTTGATCTGCCGCTCGGAAGATTGTTCGATGAACACCGCAGAGCGTAAGGCGATAGTTTTAGACTGCATACGATGCGCCAGCAAAGTCTCATAGTGTTTACGCTGCAATAACAAATAAATCACAGGCTGTGTGGTGGATATTGGCAATGCATCGGCGGCTTTGGTTCCAACCACCAACAGTAAATTCGCGCCGGGTAATTCCTCTCCCACCCTGCCAGATATCAGCTGGATATTATCAGCAGCCAACTCCTTGCCCATCTTCTCATTGATCGTTTGATAGGTCTGACTTTGGTCGCTGAGCACGATGCCCACCGTAAAGGGTGCCGCGTACACGACGAACGATATACAACTCAACAGCAATCCACCCGCACTGCAGAAAATGACTTTCTGCAGATTTGATAAGCAACTATTAAAAGGACTTTGCCTCATGGTTACCAGTGCAGACCCAAAGTTATGTTGCCGCGTCGTGTATATACATTGTTGGCGATATATTCGGTATAACGCTGATCAAACAGGTTCTGTACGACCAGCGCGATGTCACCCCTTAGGTGTGCCCCGCTAATAATCGTTTTTGCAAGCCGAATATCGGTACGGTGCTGAACAGTCTGGGAATCGAGTGCCGGGCGGTCGAAAGGTTGCATCCCGGTCTGGAAATAATAATTTGCACTGAAAGCGTAACCTTCATCCCACCGATATTCAAATTGCGCACTACCACTGTCGCGCGGAATGCTGGCGCCATAAGCATCAGGATTGCCCGGGCTGGCGGAGACCATACCCAAAGTCTGTGTATTACTGTTAGCCCAAGCATGGGCCAGATTCAGCGTCAAATCACTACTTGGTGTTATGAATTGCTTCAACGTGACTTCCGCACCCCGGGTCTCGGCAGTGAGCTTATTGGTGAACCGGGTTACTGACGGCAATATGCCATCGGTCAATTTATCAATGTAAAGTCTGACATCGAGCACGCTCCCTAAAGCAGGAAAATTGGCCAGATAACCCATCTCTTGGGTCACCATTTTTTCGGGCTTGAGCCCCGGAGAATTAACACTGGCACCGGGTACGAACAAGGAGCCAGGTTGGAACGGGACGCCTGGCATGGCCTCGGGGAATCTCGTTTCTGCCATCGCCGGCGTGCGGTATGCGACCGATGTGCCGATACGCAACGTCTGGCCCGGTGTTGCATGGAAATTCAGCGCAACTCGCGGTGAGAATCGCAGATTACCAACGCCATCCTGCTCCCACATGCCTCCGCTATTGAGCAGAAATGCGGTGTTTATACGCCACTCGTCATGCGCAAAAACACGATATTTTTCACTCTTTATGTTGGACTCATAATTCGCGGGCAACGCCAATAACAAGGTACGAATTTGCGCATATTGTTTGGCAGACACTGCGTTACTTCTTATTGCCCCGCCATACACCAGCCGATTATGCTCACCCATATTAAGTGTGTGCTGTAATTCCAGCTCATCGCTTGCGCTATCAACAGACTGCGCTATCAAATTTGATGCGCGAACTCCCCCCAACAAGTAAGGTGCATTCTCGTGCTGATTAAGTTGACTATGATAGTAATGAACCGCAAGTTCAGAACCACTTTCAAGCTGATGCAACCAGGCTAAATTCAGGAAACCCGAGTTGGCGAACAGATCATGTGGCTGATTGTAGTTGCTGTCTTTAAACCCCACGCCTTGCACGTTGTGATTAAAACCAAATTTCATCTCGACACTGTTGCCGTCGTTGGGATGATACTCACCACTGTAGTTCATTAACCTGCTTTGGTTGTTGTCGTAGGCGTTGTGCAATACATTTATCACGCCGGGTGTATTGAGCGGCAAACCCTTGGGTGGCGTGTTGATATCGCCATAACCATAATCTGCGTTATAAGCCACCGTCATGCGATAGGCGGACTTCTCGGCTATCCGACTGGCATGCATCGCAACATCATTGACACCATTACTCCCCTTGGTAAATGAAACAGATTTACCACTATCACTATACGCAGTGCGAGTTGTGATACTGATCACGCCTTGGGTGGAGTTCGCTCCATGCGAGGCGGCTGCAGGTCCGCGTATCACCTCGATGCGTTCTATATCGTCTATGGTGATGGGCAAATCAGCCCAATCCACTGTGCTGGCAGGCGGCATGTAAACACTGCGGCCGTCTATCATTACTTGCATGCGGCGTGAATATTGATCTGTAGTACCGTGATAAGAAACGATAGCCTGGCTACCCTTGTAGTAACTGACATACATACCCGGTACCATCTTGAATAAATCGGGAATGGAGCGAAATCCGGAGGATACAATCATCTTGCGGTCGATTATCGTCATTGCATTGGGAGCTTCATCGAGTGGCTGGTTCAAGCGCGATGCACTCAACACCACAGGCATCTCTTGGAAAAAATCCACATCTTCTGGTGCGGCAGCGAACACGTCTGGCGCATGCAAGCCCAGCAATACCCCAATAACCCCCAAGTACCTATACATGCGCTCTAGTCCTCACTTCTAAACAATTATCGTTTCGCTCACACGTTTTAGTGATGCATACAAAACACTGTCAAGTTTAATCGCTAACTCTTGTTACTGACGTATGAATGATCAACTTTAATTCGTACTAGATAATTTTAGAGACTAAATATCTTCAGCCAAGTGTGCGGTTTGAAAAGTCGGGCCGGATCGACTTGCTCCGAGAACAGTGCCCCGAGTCGGTCTCGCATGTAAGCGCTCCGTGAAGCCCGTGCAACCAGCAAGTTCGCCAAGCCAGGCCAGCACAATAGGATTTCAACTTTACGATAAGCCGCGTATTTGGGTTTCAATGCATTCATCTTCGCGATGTAATGTGTCGCAACCATGACACGCCCTTGTGTGGCATGGCTCAATAATGACTCGGCTGCGATGATTCCGGTTTCCAGCGCTTTACCGATACCTTCGCCGGTAAGCGGGAAAGTGCTACCCACACATTCCCCCGTCGCCAATATGCCCCCCTCTGCGAAGCGCGCACCGCTCAAACCTGTACGTATGGGTGCACCTTTAAGCGGGGAAACAATTTCGCCATCGCTCATCAAATCACGCACCAAGGGTTGGCATTGTATGAATCGCTCGAAATCTTCGCGTATACGACTGTGCTTCTTGCTACTGCCGAAATAGCCTATGCCTATATTAAATATGCCATCAGGTCCGGGAAACACCCATCCATACCCGCCCTTTACGGTGTGATCAAAAATGAATACCAACTCATCGGAATATTTGGCTAGACGGTGATTGCGCACATATTGGCGTACCGCAAAACTGCTAGGTTCAGCACGCTCCAACAAACCCACCGCTTCTAGCGGAACAACATTTGCACCCGTCGCCATCAATACCCAAGGTGCGCGAACTAACACCTCATCCTGTGACGTGGCAAACGCAACCGTATAGTTTGAATCCGCCTCCTCGTTCGCCGACTTGAAATCATATCCGGCATGGAAGTCGGCACCACTCTCCTGCGCAGCAGCGAGCAACAAAGTATCCAAGCGGATGCGCGGCATACTCGAAGTCTTACCGCGCACGCTGACTTCGCTGCCATTGAAGCTGATCAATCTGAGTGCTGTGGTGGGGTGACAGATCTGCGCTACGCGTTCGCCCAGCCCCAGCTTCTCCAGGGCTAAATGTGCATCGGGGATGAGTGCATCCCCGCAAGTCTTCTCTCGCGGGAACTCGGCTTTGTCGAATAGACCCACGTGCCAGTTTGCCTGCGCCAAGACACGTGCTGCGGCACAGCCTGCAGGACCGGCACCTACGATGATGACGTCAAAATCTTGCACGTTATACAGAGCGAAAAGTTAGTCTACTTACGCAGCGCAACGAGCAGAGCCCATGCCGCCAATCCCAGATAGCACAACAGCGACCATTCTGGTATGCCCAGTGTCAGAAAAGTCCAGCCGTGTGCGGCACACTCGCCGGAACCATGCAGCAGTTCTTTCAAGACATTCGACATGGGCATGGTCTCCAACATATAGTCCAGCCCCGGACCACAAGCAGGCACTTGATCGGGCGGGAGATGCTGTATCCAAATATGTCGGGATGCGACCGCGATACCCGTGATAGATAGCAAGCTGATAAGTGCGGCATAGACTCGCTCGCCGATCTTCTTGGGACCATGCAAAGTCGCCAATGCGAACATCACCAAGATTGCGATGAAGATCACGCGTTGCACCATACACAATGGACATGGGTCTTGATGCTTGACGTATTGCAGATAGAGAGCGAATCCCATCAGCCCGCCAGCCACCATGACTCCCAGCAGGTACAGGATGCGATTCGGAAGCTTGCGCCAAAGTTCGCACACTTATTCGACCTCTTCTATCCAAGCAGCTTGGATAGCTTCGAGTATCTTCTCGCCGCTATGATTGGGGTCGTCATTGAAACCCTCCAAGGCCAGCACCCAGTTGCGCAGATCGACGAAGTTCACATAACGCGGATCAACGTCCGTTTTACTGTCGGCCAAAGAGATTGCAATTTCGTTTACGTCTGTCCACTTCATATTAGTGTCCCTCTTTGACCATATTGATAGTGTACTTGGGAATCTCGACCACCAAGTCGGTTGCACCCACTACAGCCTGGCAAGACAAGCGCGAATGGGGCTCCAAGCCCCATGCCTTATCGAGCAGGTCGTCTTCCAATTCCTCGGATGGTGCGAGCGATTCGAAACCTTCACGCAAAATGACGTGGCAAGTCGTGCAAGCACATGACTTCTCGCAGGCATGCTCGATATCGATGCCGTTCTGCAACAATGTATCGCACAAGGACACTCCCGGTTGGCCTTCGATGAGCGCGCCGTTCGGACACAACTCCACATGCGGCAAGACGATAATCTGTGTCATTACTTCACCTCTAAATCGGAAATATTCTTGCCGGACAAAGCATGCGAAACGCTCTTATCCATGCGGGCTTGTGCGAAGCTGACAGTCACCTCGTTCAAAGCGCCAATGGCACGCTTCAAATGCATCGCATCCTGTTGCTCAAGAGCAGCTTGCACCAGAGTGATCTGCTCGTCTATCTGCTTGCACTGCTCGGCACTCAATAACTCTGCGTCTTGCACCATCGCATTCTGTACTGCCTCGATCAACTGACGCGCTTCTATCTGCTGTTCACGTAGCGCACGAGCCTGCATATCCTGGCGCGCATGCTGACCGGATTCCTGCAACATGCGTGTGATCTCTGCATCACTGAGTCCATAAGATGGCTTGACCTCGATGGTCGCCTCTACCCCACTACCCATCTCGCGCGCAAAAACACTCAGCAATCCATCCGCATCAACTTGGAAGGTCACACGTATACGCGCAGCGCCCGCCACCATCGCCGGGATGCCGCGCAATTCGAATTTAGCCAGAGAGCGGCAATCACTGATCAACTCGCGCTCACCTTGGACCACATGAATACTCATCGCGGTCTGACCGTCTTTGTATGTGGTGAACTCCTGCGCGCGCGCAGTAGGTATCGTACTGTTGCGCGGAATCAGCTTCTCGGCCAGCCCCCCCATAGTCTCAATACCCAAAGACAGCGGAATCACATCCAGCAACAACCAGTCTTCACCGCTACGATTACCCGCCAGCAGGTTGGCTTGTATCGCAGCGCCCAAGGCAACCACCTTATCGGGATCCAGATTGGTCAAGGGTGTTTGCCCAAAGAACTCACCGACCGCCCGCT
This sequence comes from Gallionellaceae bacterium, assembly GCA_027448945.1. Classification (GTDB taxonomy): domain Bacteria; phylum Pseudomonadota; class Gammaproteobacteria; order Burkholderiales; family Gallionellaceae; genus Gallionella. The sequence continues at coordinate 152,671 of DAIDMQ010000002.1, read as the reverse complement.
GCACCTGTGGCATTCGGGTCGCGCCACCGACCATCACCACGCCATTGATATCGGCGATTTTAAGCGCCGCATCGCGCAATGCTCGACGCAGTGGTTGCAGGGTACGCTGCACCAAATTTTGGCTGATCTCGTAAAAAGTGGCTTGGTTTAATACATTGTCGACCAATGCGCCTGTAGAAAGCACCGCCGTAATCCGTGCTTCATCATGCTCGGTTAACTGCTCCTTGGCAGCTCGTGCATGAGTGAGCAACAAACGTATGTCTTGCGGAGGCAAGGCCGAGAGTGTGTTCTTCTCCAACAACCAACAGAAAATACGATGATCAAAGTCATCACCGCCCAGCGCAGAGTCCCCATTGGTCGCCAAAACCTCGAACACCCCGCGCGACAAACGCAAGATGGAGATATCGAAAGTCCCGCCACCCAAGTCGTACACGGCGTACAGGCCTTCAGCAGCGTTATCCAGACCATAGGCGATGGCAGCGGCAGTCGGCTCATTCAGTAAGCGCAATACATTCAAACCGGCCAATCGTGCGGCATCTTTGGTCGCCTGACGTTGCGCGTCGTCGAAATAAGCAGGCACAGTAATCACCGCACCGACCAGCTCGCCTCCGAGACTGGCTTCGGCACGGACGCGCAACACCTTGAGTATTTCCGCCGACACTTCTACCGGGCTCTTGGCACCCGCAACCGTGCGCAACTGTACTTGTCCCACCTTGGCATTAGGGTCATCTATGAAACGATAAGGGAAGCGGCTGATGTCGCCAATGTCGGCCAGCCCGCGTCCCATGAAGCGCTTTACCGAACTGATGGTATTCGTCGGGTCTTCGCTCTGACTGCGCTGTGCCGCTTCGCCCACCATCAGCTCTTCTGCATCCAAATACCGCACCACAGAAGGCAACATCGCCCTACCTTGCTCATCGTTCAGCACCGTGCTAATACCGTTGCGTACAGTCGCCACCAGGGAATTGGTAGTGCCCAAGTCTATGCCCACCGCAAGCCTGTGTTGGTGAGGCGCGGTACTCATACCCGGTTCGGAAATTTGTAGTAAAGCCATAGTTTTGTTTGTGTCCCACAGCTTGCGGCTGTAGCTCAAAGCATTAATTGTCTATTTCGTCATACGCGTCAGCAATCTCTTCCGCGAGTTTTTCCATGAATCTCAGCTTGCGCACCAATTCTGCAGCGCCAGCAAAATTTCTATCACCGTCAATTTTAGCCGCAAGCTGTCTTTCTAGCTCGTTCGTTTCAGCCTGCATACCTGATTCCAGCTCAGTCAAAACGTCTACATCACGTACTTGCACCGCCTCGACCACTGCCTCTCGCAATTCCATCTGAGCAATCAGAAAATCCATGGGCATCGCAGTATTGGCCTCTTCCTGGGTATCTACACCATTCAGCTTCAAGATATATCGTGCACGCCTCAAAGGACTGCGCAGTGTCTGATATGCCTCGTTCACAAAAGTTGCCTGCTGCATCGCCAGTCGCTGCTCTGCATCAGGCAGATGAGCTGATTTATCCGGATGTACGTCCAACTGCAAAGACCAATAGGCCTGCTCCAAGGCCGGCGTGTCCAACTTGAAGGACTGTGCCAGACCAAAGATTTCAAAAAAAGACTGCTGGAAATTTATGCTGGTAGCAGACATGCGATTCCGGGGGAATTAGTACAAAATGGGCTAAACCAAAGGGGGCTTCGGAAACTCGATATCCCATGCAAATAGAGCAGCGAACAAGGAATGATCACGCCGCATCTTAATATGGTCTGGAATATTTAAACTTGGAAGCTCTCACCACATCCGCATTCGTTCTTGACGTTGGGATTGTTGAATTTAAAACCTTCATTGAGGCCTTCTCGCTGGAAGTCCAACTCCATACCGTCTATATAAGGAAGGCTCTTGGGGTCGACCAGCAGCGTCACACCGTGACTCTGGAACTGCATATCGTCATCACTCAACGCATCCGCGAATTCCAATTTATAAGCCATACCCGAACACCCTGTGGTACGCACACCGATACGCAAACCCAAGCCCTTGCCACGCTTGGCGATGAAGTTTTGTACATGCTTTGCTGCAGCTTCAGTCAGCGAAATACCCATGTTGCTCTCCACTCAAACGCTGCCGTGGCAAGCCGAAGTTTCTATGCTTGCACCGTGCTTGGATTTGTAATCGGCAACCGCAGCTTTAATCGCATCCTCCGCCAAGATAGAGCAGTGAATCTTCACAGGCGGCAATGCCAATTCTTCTGCAATCTGGGTGTTTTTGATCTGCAAAGCCTGATCGACCGTCTTACCTTTGACCCATTCGGTCACCAAGGAACTGGAAGCGATAGCAGAACCGCAACCATAGGTCTTGAACTTCGCATCCTCGATCACGCCATCTTTACCAACCTTGATTTGCAACTTCATCACGTCGCCACATGCTGGCGCGCCAACCATGCCCGTTCCGAGACCTTCCGCATCCTTCGCGAAAGAGCCCACATTACGCGGATTCTCGTAATGATCTAAAAGTTTTTCGCTGTATGCCATTTGTAGTTCGCTCCTTTCAGTCGCTGTCAGTTGTTAGACGTTAGTTGTTGGTTTGCGCTGTCCGCTACGCGGAGGATTTGCATTAACTAATATCTAACCACTTCCAACTGGTTCTTTAGTGTGCCGCCCACTGTACTGTGTTCAGATCCACACCATCTTGGTACATCTCCCAAAGCGGGGAGAGTTCACGCAATTTTCCGATTTTTTTCTTCAGCAGTTCAATCACGAAATCGACTTCTTCGACTGTGGTAAAACGTCCCACCGAGAATCGTATCGAGCTATGCGCCAACTCGTCACTACGACCCAGCGCACGCAACACATAAGACGGCTCCAAGCTGGCTGATGTACATGCCGAACCACTAGAAACCGCGACATCCTTGATTGCCATGATCAGCGATTCGCCTTCCACAAAATTGAAACTAAGGTTGAGATTGTGCGGCACACGCTGCTCCATATCACCATTCAGATGTACTTCTTCCATGGTCATCAGGCCTACGTACAAACGATCTCGCAACATACGGATACGCTCGTTCTCACTGACCATCTCTTCTTGGGCAATACGGAATGACTCGCCCATACCCACGATCTGATGTGTTGCCAAAGTACCCGAACGCATGCCGCGCTCATGTCCACCGCCATGCATCTGTGCTTCCAAACGTACGCGGGGTTTACGCTGCACATACAGCGCGCCCACACCCTTGGGGCCATAAGTTTTGTGTGCCGAAAAAGACATTAAATCGACCTTGAGCTTTTGCATGTCGATCTGCACCTTACCCGTAGCCTGGGCCGCATCTACGTGAAAGATGATACCCTTGGCACGACAGATTTCGCCGATCGCCGCGATATCCTGAATCACACCAATCTCATTGTTCACATACATGATGGAAACCAGGATGGTGTCTGGACGCAAAGCAGCCTTGAACTTCTCCAGATCCAATAAACCATTAGGCTCCGGATCCATATAAGTTGCCTCAAATCCTTCACGCTCCAACTCACGGAAGGTATCGATCACAGCCTTGTGCTCAATACGCATAGTGAGGATGTGCTTGCCCTTGCCTTGGTAAAAATGGGCTGCACCCTTGATTGCCAAATTATTGGACTCCGTCGCACCCGAGGTCCAGACGATCTCCTTAGAGTCTGCATTCACCAACGCGGCAACTTGTGCACGCGCCAACTCGACCGCCTCTTCAGCCTCCCAACCATAATGATGGGAACGACTGGCCGGATTACCGAACTGCTCGGTCAAATAAGGGATCATCTTGGCGGCAACACGCGGATCCACTGGTGTGGTCGCAGAGTAATCCATGTATATTGGTAACTTCATAAAATTAAGGCTTCCTTGTTTACATTACTGCATGCTTGGCAGTGGATTTAGGCAACGTCACTGTAGACAGACCCGACTTGGTGTTAGCCTGACTATCGACGAGTTGTTGCAGACTTACTTCCGCCAGATAGGCATATATCTTCTCGTTCAACCCCATCCAAAGATCGTGGGTGACGCAAGGCTTACCTTCATGGCAATTTCCTCTTTCGCCGCAATTAGTCGCATCCAAAGGCTCATCGACTGCGACCACGATCTCTGCGATGGATATTTTCGCACTTGGACGCGACAGGCAATAGCCGCCGCCAGGTCCGCGCACGCTATCCACAATGCCATTGCGGCGCAATTTGCCAAACAATTGCTCAAGGTAAGAAAGCGAGATACCCTGACGCTCGCTGATGCCCGCAAGTGTCACCGGACCGCGGCCCCCACGCATCGCCAAATCGACCATGGCTGTAACGGCAAAACGTCCTTTTGTGGTTAATCGCATCTCTATCTCCTTCAGTTAGCTGCAAGTATCATTTGATGCCAGCATCATAGAATACTAGAGTTTTTTAATCAACTATTTTATTCAAATGATTGGGATCAAATTTCTCGGCTGTTGCACGCTCGTCATCCACAGGAACGCCCATCTTCTCAAGCTGCTGTAAAATGAATTCGATACGCTGATCGACCGTCACACTGTGGCCTATCAACCCATGCAATGCTTTATTTACAGGGTCATTATTGTCATTTCCTATGCCATAGGCATTGAACCCAACCTGAGTTTTTTTCTCTTCATCCAGGATGCGCGCAGGGATGCCCGCAGCGGTCGCGCCGGCGGGGACAGATTTAACCACCACAGCGTTCGAGCCTATCTTGGCGCCGGCACCGATGACGATAGGGCCAAGTATCTTAGCGCCAGCGCCAACCACCACACCATTCTCTAAAGTAGGATGACGCTTACCTTCTTTCCAAGATGTTCCGCCCAGTGTCACGCCGTGATACAGCGTCACATCATCGCCGATCTCGGCAGTTTCACCGATCACCACACCCATGCCATGATCGATGAAGAAGCGGCGGCCTATAGTCGCACCCGGATGAATCTCTATGCCCGTCAAGCCCCGGGCGATATGCGAGACAAAACGCCCCAACCACTTGAAGCCGCCATGCCATAGATGATTCGCCAGACGATGAAAGATACGCGCGTGCAACCCCGGATAGCAGGTCAACACCTCAAAGGTGCTGCGTGCCGCCGGATCACGAGCGAATACGCTGGCGATATCTTCTCTAATGTTTTTGAACATGCTCTTGCTCTTCCAGGTAACGCGCTTTGAGGCGCGCATTGTACTCGGTCGTGACGCTCAAAATACCGCGCAAGATGTTAACCTCGTCAGCTTCCAAGCGTGCTCTGGCATACAAACGACGCAAACGTTGCATCATGCGCGCGGGGTTTTGCGTGGTGAAGAAACCAATTTCGAACAGCGTCTTCTCCAGATGCGCGAAATACCCCTCGATCTGCTCATACTTGGCAGGCTGCATACTAGGCATCTGCGGCTTAAAAGCCTGCCTAGCCACACTTAACTCGTACGCCATCACCTGAACTGATGCCGCAAGGTTTAGTGACGAGAACTCCGGATTGGATGGAATATTCACCAATAACTGCGAGCGCCCTGTCTCCTCATTCGTCAGCCCGGACATCTCGGTACCGAATAACAATGCGACAGAATGGGTGGCCGCTTCTTGCAATACTTGCGGCATTGCGTCGCGCGGCGTTTTCACCTCTATGGAGATGTCGCGCAAACGCGCAGTCATCCCCACGGTATAGACCACGCCCTGCAAAGCTTCATCTATGGAACTGCACACCACCGCGTTTGCCAAAATGTCGTCGGCGCCTGCTGCCATCGCGGTAGCTTGCGCATCCGGGAAAAGTCGCGGATTAATAAGGTACAAATGCTGCAAGCCCATAGTCTTCATGGCGCGTGCAGCCGCACCTATGTTGCCAGGATGCGTGGTGTGACTGAGTACGACTCTGATGTTATTTAGCATGTATTTGGTTGTTTTCAATATGCGAAAATAGGCTGCTTGTTGCATGCGCAGTTCAATTTAACTAGCGTCTTAAGACTGGTGACTGCCTTATCTGTTAAAATGCGCGCCGAAATTCTCCAGCTCATTAAAACAAAGGTTAGTTATGCATCCCATGCTCAACATCGCGGTAAAGGCCGCGCGCCGCGCCGGCAATCTGATCTATCGCTCTACAGATAAGATCGATCACCTCACAGTCACCAAAAAATCTCATGCGGATTTTGTTACCGAAGTCGACCGCGCTGCCGAGCAAGTCATCATACAAACCTTGTTGGAAGCCTATCCAGAGCATTCGATTTTAGCAGAAGAGAGCGGCGCGCATGGCGAATCAGAGTACCTCTGGATCATTGATCCGCTGGATGGCACGACCAACTTCCTGCACGGCTTCCCTCAATTCGCCGTCTCTATCGCCTTGCAACACAAGGGCGTGCTGACACAGGCTGTAATCTATGATCCGGTGCGCAACGAACTATTCACCGCCACTCGTGGTCGCGGTGCTTACCTGAATGACAAACGTATCCGAGTCACCAAACGCCTGCACATGGCAGATGCCCTGATTGGCACTGGCTTCCCCTACTCCAATTTCCAGCATATGGATGCCTACATCGCTATTTTGCGCGATGTGATGCAAGCCTCTTCAGGTTTGCGCCGTCCCGGCTCTGCTGCGCTGGATCTGGCTTGGATGGCTGCCGGTCGTTACGACGGCTTTTTTGAGAGCTGCCTCAAAGCTTGGGATATAGCAGCAGGTTGCTTAATCATCACCGAAGCAGGCGGCTTAGTCACCGATTTGAAGGGCACGCCTGACGGCTATATGAAGAGCGGCCACATCTGCGCTGGCAACCCGGATATTCACGGGCATCTGATCAAACTAATCGCCCCTCACCTGACTGCCGCACTGAAGTAATCCCTTGTCGTTAGGCAAGTAAAACGGCCCGCCGCTCACTTGGATGTGAGCGGCGGGCCGTTTAGTTTGGGCTTAAGGATGACCTATGACCGCTGGCCGCTTTACAAAATTAGCCGACAGAGTATGAAATAAAGAAGTCGGACAGACCAACTTCGAGCAGGCGCTGGCGATAAAAGAAGCCGCCATCAGAGGCAGGATCATTTCGTGGTTATCGGTCATCTCCATCACGATCACAAAAGCAGTGATGGGCACTTGGGTCGCACCCGAGAAGTAAGCCACCATGCCCAAAGTGACCGCCGCACCGGTCGGGACACTGGGTATGTACTGGGCGATGTTGGCGCCGAAGCCCGCCCCCGTAGAAAGTGAGGGTGCCATGATGCCGCCGGGAATCCCGCTCACATATGACACCAGTGTCGCAATCATCTTGAGCAAACCATACTCCTCAGGCAACGTGCCTGTGCCGCTCAATATCTCCTTGGCTTCGATATAACCGCTGCCATAAATTGAGTTGCCGGAAATCAAACCCATCAGCGCCAAAATCAAACCGCAACTTGCAGCCAACATCACCGGATGTTCGCGCATCGCCCTACCCGCTTTACCGGGCAAACCACGGTTAATCATGATTAAAGTACGACTGAACAACCCACCGAGCAGACCTCCCGAGATACCGCAAACAATCACCACTTCCCATTGCTTGCCGAAGACCAGCGTTTCCGAGGTATGACCAAAATAGGAATAGTTACCCAGCAGGGCGAGTGAAGAGATACCGGCAATAATTACAGTCATCAAGATCGTGCTGCTGTTGTGCTCATCGAAAGAGCGACCCATTTCTTCGATGGCAAAAACAATACCCGCCAGCGGTGTATTAAATGCCGCCGCAACGCCCGCCGCGCCGCCAGCCAGAATCAGGCCCCGGTCCATTTCATGTTTGGTGAATTTTGCAAAGCGACTCAAGCTATGCATGATGGACGCGCCGATCTGCACAGTCGGGCCTTCGCGACCCACGCAAGACCCCGTGGCCAATCCCATCATTGTCAACAATATCTTACCTGCAGCGATTTTCAGTGAAAGTAATTTGGAGCGTTGTTCGCCCACGCCGTGTTCCAGCGCGGCGATAGTCTGGGGAATACCGCTACCCTGGCAGCCAGGAAAATATTTGCGCATCAACCACACGGTGAAGGCAAAACCAAGCGGTGTAAGGAGTAGTGGCAGGTAGGGTGAGTAGGCTAAACCGCGATGGAACCATTCATCGGCAAACTCGCAGCCGAGCGCGAACAGTATGGCAACGATGCCCACACCTATCGCCCCGCTGAAAAATACGACGCGGCGTCTCCAATCAAGTATCAGAGCAGCCTCCTACTTTTAAGTCTCATACTGAAGTGGCGTACCGAAAATTCAAAAGTTTGACTGCAATTCAACCATCCAAGAACCACCGCCAGCGGCGAATTGCACGAACATTATACTGTCTGAAGCCGGACTGTACGCCTCGAGTTGCTTCGTATTTTGTATCACGCCGTTGCGAGCGGACATATCGCTCACACCTGCGCCCGCATCATCGCTAAAATGCGCGGCTCCTATCACGCACATAGCCGTCGACACATGACAACAGCAGCAGAAATCAATCCCAAGAAAGGCAAAGACAAGGCTGGCCACACGCCCATGATGCAGCAATATCTGCGCATCAAGGCTGAGCACACCGACAAATTGCTGTTCTACCGCATGGGAGACTTCTACGAACTATTCATGGACGATGCGGTGCGCGTTGCCAAGTTGCTGGATATCACCCTCACACAGCGTGGCACATCTAATGGCGACCCGATCAAGATGGCAGGCGTGCCTTATCACGCGGCTGAGCAATACCTTGCACGCCTTGTAAAAATGGGCGAATCCATCGCCATCTGCGAGCAGATTGGCGACCCTGCCACCAGCAAAGGCCCCGTTGACCGCAAGGTAATACGCATCGTCACCCCGGGCACCGTCACCGATTCCGCCCTGCTTGAAGAAAAACGCGACAACCTGCTGCTATCTGTACATCAGCACCACAACCAAGTGGGACTGGCCTGGCTGAACCTCGCCTCGGGTCAGTTCTATGTCTGCGAGACACACAGCAAGGACCTGCCCGCAGAAATGGAAAGACTGCAAGCCTCGGAGATATTGCACGCCGAAAACACTGCACTCAAAACCGGCCATCATGCGGCTTACAAACCATTACCTGATTGGTATTTCGAGCTCGACACAGCACGCCGCGCACTGTGCCACCAGTTCAGCACACGCGACCTCGCGGGCTTTGGTTGTGACGAGTTCACCATCGGTTTGGAGGCGGCTGGCGCGCTACTCGCCTATGCCAAACTCACCCAAGGTCAGGCCATCAGTCACATCCGCAGCATGCAGATCTATAGCGCGGATCGTCATGTGCGCATGGACGCTGCCACCCGCCGCAATCTGGAGATCACCCAGACCCTGCGCGGCGAACCTGCCCCCACCCTGCTCTCATTACTAGACACCTGCGCCAGCAACATGGGCAGCCGCCAACTGGCCAACTGGCTGCATCACCCACTGCGTGACCGAGAGGTGCTGAACGCCAGACTACAAGCCGTGACGGCATTGGATGAACTGCATCGCAACGTACACGAACAACTCAAGTCCAGCGTGGACGTGGAGCGCATCACCGCACGCATCGCCCTCAAGTCTGCTCGCCCGCGAGATCTCTCGGGACTGCGCGACACACTGCTGAACCTGCCGCAACTGCATAGCGCATTGAGCCGGTGCGATACCGCGCTGATACGAACCTTGTCCGATGCACTGCAAGCCGATACCGCGCTGGTAGAGCACCTGCAAAATACTTTGAAGGCTGAGCCCTCTTCCGTGTTGCGCGAAGGTGGCGTGATTGCTGATGGCTATGATGCGGACTTGGACGAATTGCGCGGCATACAGACCAACTGCGGCGACTTCCTGCTCGCGCTGGAAGCGCGTGAACGCGAGCGCACCGGCATCAACACACTCAAGGTCGAATACAACCGCGTGCATGGTTTCTACATCGAAGTGTCCGCCGCGCAGTCGGTCAATGTGCCGGACGATTATCGTCGTCGCCAAACACTCAAGAACGCCGAACGCTATATCACACCTGAACTGAAAGCCTTCGAGGACAAAGCGCTGTCTGCCAATGACCGCGCTTTGTCTCGCGAAAAATTGCTCTACGACCAGTTGCTGGACAGCCTCGCGGCCTACATTCCGCAGTTGCAGAACATCGCTGTTGCCATCGCCGAACTAGATGTACTCGCCACCTTTGCGGAGCGGGCATCCGCATTAAATCTAAGCGCGCCACACTTCAGTGACGAGGCACAACTCAGCATCAGGCAAGGTCGCCATCCTGTCGTCGAGGCTCAGGTCGATCAGTTCACCCCCAACGACGCCATGCTCAACGATGGTCGCCGCATGTTGCTCATCACCGGCCCCAACATGGGTGGTAAATCCACTTATATGCGCCAAGTCGCCATCATCGCGTTGCTCGCACACGTCGGTTGCTTCGTCCCCGCACAGGAAGCGGTGCTCGGTGAGATTGACCGGATCTTCACTCGCATAGGCGCATCCGACGACTTGGCCAGCGGACGCTCCACCTTCATGGTCGAGATGACCGAGGCCGCTAACATCCTACACAACGCCACCGAGAATAGTCTGGTGCTGGTGGACGAGATCGGGCGTGGCACCAGCACCTTCGACGGACTCGCACTCGCCTACGCCATCGCGCGCCACCTGCTGGAACACAACCGCAGCTACACCCTGTTCGCCACCCACTACTTCGAGCTCACCCGACTCACCGAAGAGTTCTCACAGCTCGCCAACGTCCACCTCACCGCTGTCGAACACCAGCACACCATCGTATTTTTGCATTCGGTGAACGAAGGCGCAGCCAGCCAAAGCTACGGCCTGCAGGTCGCCGCATTGGCGGGCGTACCGAATAGCGTCATCCGCACCGCAAAAAAACAACTTGTGAAGCTAGAACAACAAAGCGCCGCTCAACACCCACAAGGCGACCTGTTTGCCTCAGTACCCGAGATTGCAGAACCAGAAGAACATCCACTGGTATCAGCCTTGCGCGACCTGCAGCCGGATGATTTGAGTCCCAAGGAAGCGTTGGAAAAATTGTATCAGTTAAAGAAGCTGGCATAGAAAAACTAGTCCAAGAGATTTTGATTGATAGGATACACATCGCTCCATTTGATGAGTATTCTTAGCCCCCGGCATACAAAGAACTGACAATGAGCGACCGTTACTTCACCAAACAGACTTTCTCCTTTCTATCCTCACTCGCCGAGAACAATAACCGCGAGTGGTTCGAGGAGCATCAGCGGGAATACGAGGACTTGGTGCGTAGTCCGGCGCTGGCTTTCATCAGCGATATGTCGCATGAAATGCCTTCAATTTCGCGGCATTTTTTGGCACAGCCCAAGAAAGTAGGTGGGTCATTGATGCGGGTGTATCGCGATACGCGTTTCAGCAAAGATAAAACTCCCTACAAAACCAACATCGGCATCCATTTCCGGCACGAGATTGGCAAGGACATCCATGCGCCCGGCTACTATCTGCACATCGCGCCGGATGAGTGCTTCATGGGGGTGGGTCTGTGGCATCCAGATGCGGATGCTTTGTTCAAGATACGCACTGGGCTTTTGGAGCATGGCGATGTCTGGGTACAGGCGCGGGACGAGGCTAGCTTCTCACAACACTACGACTTGGTCGGTGACTCGCTGGCGAATGCGCCGCGTGGTTTCGCCAAGGACCATCCACTGGTGACAGACTTGAAGCGCAAGGACTTCATCGCGCTGTCGCGCATGAGTAAGACCGAAGTAACCTCCTCCAAGCTGCGTCCCATGATCGTGGAAAGATTTAGAGAAGCCGCCCCTATGATGAGTTTTTTGTGCCAGGCACTGGGCTTGCGCTTCTAAGGCCAAAACGACGTTAACGCCAGAATATACGTTAATACATTTAAAATATTTAAGAAAAGCTCAACCGAGTATTTTGCTGGGTTTTATTCAGACCAATATTGTGCTAAATTCCGCGCGGGTTGCAATTTATCACCCTTAAGTCAAATCAATCGGAGGAGAAAAAAATGAGCATTTTCACTACTATCATGACGGCAATCGGCGTTGCTGCAGTAGTTGGCCTTGTCGTAGCGGTCGTTATGATTCAGGCTTTGAAAAAGAAGTAATTCTTAATCACGGGATTGGTTCATTGAAACCAATCCCGTGATTATCACCCTAGTAAAAATATCCCTCCCCCCGCAGTCCAGCCCCCTTCAAACCTCTCCAGCTTTATCGCCGCACTATGCTTGCCGCACCTCACATTCGATTAATTTCCGGGCGCATTTATCGGGGCTGTAAAACTATTGGATTCAGCGGGATAAGCGTTGCCACCGGCGTTTAATGTAGTCACCGGTGTGCCATTAGCCTGGGGGATAACTACTGGTTTCCGCGCCGTTGCTGGAGTGGTTAGCTTGGTTGTTGCAGGCGCAACGCCAGAGGCTACGACAGGTGCTCGGTAAACTCGTGGAGCGGCAGGATTTGAAATCACTGCCACACTTGAGGCTGAAATGAGCTCTGGCTTTGCGGGACGATACACACGGGCGACTGACTTGCTCACCACAGGTGCCGCCTGAACTGTAACTGCCGCCGATACAGGCGCTGAAACTGCCGCCATCGACTCACTCGGGATGACCACAGCAGGCGCAGTATTTATCTCTAAAATCTCCGGCTCACGGAAGTAATCCATATTGGTCAGCAGCCAATAGCCCGCAATGGCGAACACAACCACCGCCACTAGCATCCGCTTGGTCTGACGCTCCTTATCACCTTTGTGGATGACACGCACTTTGGCGCGTCCAAACAGGGTATAGACGATCTCGGCCTTACCGATATCTGTCCAAGTATTGCCGTCCGGCGGTGCCGCTTGTGCGGTCGGTGTTTGTGGCTGCTCAAGTTCGCCGGTCTGCGCTGTCATCGTGGCTGCCTCCTCTGTGTGCCTTATTATTGCCGCATCATATCAAGATATATCCAATCCGCCACCTGCACTGAATACATAGTACCGACCGCAGATATTTTGCCTGAGCGTGTGTGCTTGTCGTAATCTACTCGGCTACCACACCCTCACTCATCATCTTATGCCTCATCTAGTTATCTCCATCTCAGGCCACGGTTACGGCCATGTCGCCCAGACCGCACCCATCCTAAATGCACTGCATCGCTTGATGCCGCAATTGCGCATGAGCATACGTTCCGCCGCGCCGCTCTCGCACCTTTGTTCCCGCATCGTTGCGCCGTTTGAACACCTGCACAGTGAAGGGGACATCGGCATGCTGATGTCCAGTGCACTGGATGTGCAAGTGGATGAAAGCCGTTCAGCCTACCGCGCTTTTCATGCAGATTGGGATGAGCGTGTCGCTACCGAGGCAGCGTTGTTGAAGACTCTCAAGGCCGACTATGTGTTTTCCAATGCGGGCTATCTGCCGTTGGCGGGTGCGCAGAAAGCGGGTATAGGCAATGCCGCCTTGTGCTCATTGAACTGGTATGACATCTATGCGCATTATTGCGCCGGGAACGATAGCGATGACGCCATCCTCGCTCAGATACATAGAGCTTACGCAGGCGCTGATGCCTTTTTGCGCGCCACGCCGGGCATGCAGATGTCCTCACTTGCCAATGTCTTTCCTGTCGCCCCCATCGCCGACATCGGTCGCAATAGACGAGACGAACTGGATGCCTTGTTGGGACTCACTCACGACACGCGCTTGGTACTATTGAGTATGGGGGGCATCGCAACACGCCTGCCGATGGAAGACTGGCCGCGCATCGCTGGTGTGCGCTATCTGGTGCAAGCGAGCTGGCGATGCACCCATCCCGATGCTATCGCGCTGGAATCGCTACCCATGAGTTTCAGCGACTTACTCTCCAGCAGCGATCTGCTATTGAGCAAACCCGGCTATGGCAGTTTCGTGGAGGCGAGATACAGCGGTGTGCCTGTGCTATATGTCAACAGGGGAGATTGGCCCGAGTCAGCGGCGCTGAAAGCATGGCTGGAACAACATGGAAATTGTCAAGAAATCTCGCGTGAGCAAGCAGCGCAAGGCCACCTTGACTCTGAAATGAGTGCGCTGTGGTCTGCACCACGCCCTGCCCCGTCAGTTGCGCCGGGCGCTTTACAGGTTGCTACTTGGTTAGCGGGAAAACTAGCGAACCTGGCTTAGAAGCTATGCTCTGTGGTGGGAAAAGCGCCGCTTTTCACTTCTTCCACATAAGCGTGCACTGCTGCGGGGATTGAGGTCGCACCTTGCATGAAGTCCTTTACGAAGCGTGCCTTCTTGCCCGGATAGATGCCCAGTAGATCATGCAGTACCAACACTTGACCTGAGCAAGCGACACCCGCACCTATACCTATGGTCGGGATGTGCAACTGTGCGGTGATGTCAGTGGCAAGCTTTGCAGGGACTGCTTCTAACACAATCATGCCCGCACCCGCTTGCTGTATCGCCAAACTATCGGCGATCAATTTCTGCGCCGCATCGGCATCCCTGCCCTGCACGCGATAGCCGCCCAGTTGATGCACAGATTGTGGGGTGAGGCCGATGTGTCCGCAGACGGGTATGCCCCGTGCAGTCAGGAAGTGCACGGTCGCCACCATCTCCGCACCACCTTCCAACTTAACCATCTGCGCTCCAGAAGCCATCAGTCGTGCAGCATGAGCGAAGGTCTGTTCAGGGCTGACTTGAAAGGTACCGAAAGGCATGTCGGCGATGATGAAAGCTTTGCTAGCCCCGCGCGCGACACATGCGGTGTGGTATGCCATGTCGTCCAATGTCACCGGCAAGGTGGTCTCGTGCCCCTGCAACACCATACCCAGCGAGTCACCCACCAGCAACACATCCACACCCTGAGCTTCCAGCAACGCAGCGAAGCTGGCGTCATAGCAAGTCAGCATCGCGATCTTCTCGTTCTGTTTGCACAGGTTTTGCAGAGCGGTCAGTGTGGTACGCATCTCATTCTCCCAGACTAAAAAATTCGCGCGCACTGCGCATATCGTTGATACGTTGCAACAGCAACTCGAAGTGCTCATCGTTGCCGACCAGATCGAGATTGTCGCTGTTGACCACCAATACCGGTGCGGCATCGTAATGATAGAAGAAATCACTGTAACTCTGTGCCAATCTCACCAGATAGTCGTCCGCGATATCTTTCTCGTAATCATGAGCACGCTTATGAACTCGGCCCAGCAATATCTCAGTGGAGGCTTGCAGATAGATGACCAGATCGGGCACCGGCGCTTGCAGCGACAAGGTGTTGAATATCTGTTGATACAAGGCGAATTCATGTTCGGAGAGGTTCAGGCGTGCGAACAACACGTCCTTATCGAATAGATAATCCGACACAGTGGTCTGCTGGAACATGTCCATCTGGGTGAGTTCGCGCACTTCGTTGCCGCGCTGAAAAAGAAAGAACAACTGCGTCGCCAAAGCATGGCGCGCAGGGTCTTGGTAGAACTTCTCCAGAAAAGGATTCTCTTCGGGTTTTTCCAGCAAAATTGAGGCATTAAGATGGCGCACCAAACGGTGCGTAAGGCTGGTCTTACCCACACCTATTGGACCTTCCACGACCACATATCGATACTTATCGAACTGCATCGTCACCCTCGTTCACACGTTGCAAAGTTTGATCCTGACAGCCTAATGCCGCATCCGCTGCCGCCCCCACATTGGGGATGACGCAATCCGGCTGTATCTCCAACAGTGGCTGCAACACAAAGGCACGCTTGTGCATCTGCGGATGCGGGATGGTCAAGCCGTGTTCATGCAGCAACACTTCGTCATACAACAACACATCCAGATCCAAAGTGCGTGGCGCGTTCTGGAAAGTACGCTCACGACCATAGTGATGTTCGATGTCCAACAGTGCGTGCAACAAAGCCTGTGGCGTCAGTTCGGTTTCTATCTTGGCAACCGCGTTGACGAAATCCGGCTGATCCAGATAACCCACAGGCGCGCTGGCATACAGAGAAGAGCATGCCAAAACCCGTGTGCGAGGCAAACCATCCAGTGCCGCAAAACCGCGCCGGACTTGAGCGCGTGGGTCATCGAGATTACTGCCCAGTGCGACAAAAGCGAGGTGCAACATCACTCAGCTGCGGCACTCGAGGCGGGTTTGCTGCGCGGTTTGCGACGGCGACGTTTCTTCTCACCGGTTCCTTCTGGTTGCAGCATCTCCGCGCGACGCTCGGTGCTAGCATCTTGAAACTCGTCCCACCACAGGCCCAGCTCACCGGATGCTTCGCCACTGGCACAACGTAACAGCAGGAAGTCGAAACCGGCACGGAAACGCGGATGTTCGAGCAGACGGAACGGGCGCTGACCCGAGCATTGCTCGAAGCGCTGTTGCATCAGCCAGATCTCTTTCATCACAGCATCGTGACGGTGCGGAATCGCCATGCGCGATTTCTGTTTGGCCAACACTTCATCCATCACATCATGCATGGCGCCGATAGGACGCGCACCGCCCTTGACCCGTTTCTCCCATTCAGTTTGTACTTCAGGCCACAGCAAAGCGGCAAACAGGAAGGCGGGTGAAACTGATTTATCCTGACGCAAACGATCGTCTGTGTTGTGTAAGGCGAGCTTGATGAACTTCTCTCCCTTGGGTTGCGCCCAGATTACATCCAGCATCGGCAACAAACCGTGATGCAGATCCATCTTGCGCAACTGTTGTATACATTCGACCGAGTTACCGGAGAGCAGCATTTTGAGCATCTCGTCTAACATGCGCGCTTCCGGCACGTTGTCGAGCAAGTCCTTCATTTTGCCTATTGGTGCTGCGGTCGCCGCTTCCAGCTTGATGCCCAACTTGGCCGATAGACGCACCGCACGCAACATACGTACCGGGTCTTCGCGATAACGTACTGCGGGGTCACCTATCATGCGCAACACGCCGTCACGGGTGTCGGCATAACCACGGTGATAGTCGAATATCTCCTGAGTGCCGGGATCGTAGTACAAGGCATTCGCAGTGAAATCACGGCGTGCAGCATCTTGCTCCTGATCGCCAAACTCGTTGTCGCGTAGCAAGCGGCCATGCGCATCAGTCTGCGCATCTTCGGCTTCTATCATGCGGCGGAAAGTTGAAACTTCCACGACCTCTTCTCCAAACATCACGTGCACCAGACGGAAGCGGCGACCTATGATGCGCGAGCGGCGGAACACGCGGCGCACTTCTTCGGGCGTGGCATCGGTCGCCACATCGAAGTCCTTGGGCGTCTTTTCCAGCAACAGATCACGCACCGCACCGCCCACCACATAAGCCTGATAACCAGCGGCCTGCAAACCATCTGTCACCTTCTTCGCGCCATAGCTGATTTGTTCACGAGCAACACCATGCAAGGAAAATGGGATGACTTGTGCTTTGCCTACCGTTTTGACTTTCAAAGACTTGCGGAACACGCGTTTAAGGAATTTTTTGATCATTAGTTTTGCCACTTAAGACACTGAGTTGAACGACAATCTGCCGTGTGCGAAGCGCGGATTATACACGGCTAGTCACGCTAGACCGCGCTGAGCAACAAACGAAAAACGCGCCTCGCGGCGCGTTTTCTATCCACACCAACTACACGCTCAACCTTTCAGGCAGGAGCTCATGAAAGCCTTGCGCTCTGCGCCTTTAAGTCCCTTTTCTTTGGCATCAGCATTACAGGTTTTCATCTTGTTTTGTTGTGTAGGTGCAACGCTTGCTGTTGGCTTTTCTTCAACAGCACCCTCGCTCTTCAAAACATAATCCTTCTTCAAGCACTTGCTCATGAATGCTTTGCGATCTGCACCCTTCATACCATGTGCTTCTTTGTTGCAACCCTTCATCTTCTCATGCTGCGCACCCGCAAAAGCAGGGGCTGAAACCACAACGGCAAAACCCAAACAGGCCAACGCGATCAATTTCTTCATGAAGTTCTCCCTAGTAATTAAAATAACGTTACAAATGAACGAAAGTACAAGGTCGAGAGTGCGTGTTGCATTCCTCTACTCTACGACGCGGAAGAGTTTAACGCAGGAGTCAACCATTTGGTATACAGGCGATGAGCGATTTTTTTCATTTCAGGAAAATGCTGTGCGGACAAGGACTTAATCTGTTCCGCAGACTGCACATAAGGGCTGCTATCGTTAGCCATCTCTTCAGCCCCCACCTCACACCAATCCGCCACCATATCCGCTGTCATTTCCACATGACATTGCAGCGCTAGTGTATTGCCACGCACGTAAGCTTGATGGGTACAGGCCGCACTGGACAGAAGCGGGATAGCTTCAGGTGGAAGTGAAAATGTCTCGCCATGCCAATGAAAGGCAGTGAAGGCGCGGGTATCACCCAACCATTGCTGCGCAGCGGGGTTATCCGCTGCCTCAACCACTCCCCAGCCTATCTCTTTATGTGGGTTGCGCGTCACCACTCCACCCAAGGCTTTAGAAATCAGCTGACCGCCCAGGCAATGACCCAACACCGGCATATCAGCTGCGACTGCAGCACGTATCAGTTTCAATACAGGGTCTATCCAAGGCAGATCGTCGTTGACACTCATAGGCCCGCCCATGAATACCAGTGCGGAATAAGCAGAGACATCTTGGGGTAAAGCATCACCTCGGTCTATGGCGACCAGTTGCCATGGGACATTTTTCGCATCTAAGAACTCAGCCAGATAGCCGGGCCCTTCGATGGCGACGTGACGAAAGATAGCGATGGGTTTCATATTAGGATTCGGAAATCAGGATGCAGGAGAACAGTGCGCCGCCATTAACTAAATCCCGCATCCCAAATCCTTAGCTCTGCTTCTTGTCTCGCTCGATCAGCGCGTAGGCTGAATGGTTATGGATGGATTCGAAGTTTTCAGACTCCACGATGTAGGCATCGATACGCTCATCGGCATTCAGCACCGCAGCCACATCACGCACCATGTCTTCAACGAACTTAGGATTGTCATAAGCGCGTTCGGTGACATGCTTCTCATCCGGACGCTTGAGCAGACCATATAGTTCGCACGAAGCCTGTTCTTCAGCAATACGCACCACGTCCTCTATCCAAACAAAGCTGTTGGTACGCAAAGTAAGTGTGACGTGAGAACGTTGATTGTGCGCACCACGCTCGGAGATCTTTTTGGAGCAGGGGCACAAACTGGTGACAGGCACTAAGACCTTGAGCGTCATGCGTGCCTTGCCCTCGACAATTTCACCTATCAGCGTGACGTCGTAATCGAGCAAACTCTGTACACCCGACACGGGTGCGGTCTTATTGACGAAGTAAGGGAAGTTCATCTCGATGTAGCCAGACTTCGCTTCAAGACGATCCACCATCTCGTTCAGTATGCTCTCGAACGATTCGACCGATATTTCGCGCTCATGCTCGTTCAATATCTCAACAAAACGCGACATATGCGTGCCTTTGAAATTATGCGGCAGATGCACATACATATTGAAAGTGGCGACCGTGTGCTGAATGCCCACGCTCTTGTCTTTCACCTTGACCGGATGGCGTATACCTTTGATACCGACGCGGTTGATCGCAATGTGACGTATATCGGCCGAATTTTGCACATCTGGGATGGCATTCTTATCAGGACTGTTCATAGCAAACTTTCATTATTCTGTTCTGCGAGGATTGATTATATCAATTCCCGATGAATTTACTCAACCAATTTGGACTTTATTGCAGCAGCAATACCCCGGGCATCCAAACCGCAATCGGCCAGCATCTGTACAGGGTCACCTTGTTCGATGAAGTGATCGGGCAATCCCAGTTGCAGCAAAAGGGTATGCAGACCTAAGGTATTTAGACATTCTGCGACTGCGCTGCCAGCCCCGCCTTGCACCACATTTTCTTCAACGCAAACCAAGAGCTCATGATTTCTGGCGACTTGCGCGACCATATCAACATCTAGAGGTTTGACAAAGCGCATGTTAACCACGGTCGCATCCAAGGTCTCACCCGCTTGCAAACTGGGTGCGAGCATCGAACCGAATGCCAAGATAGCGACACGTTTGCCTGAACGTCGCAACTCGGCTTTGCCGACAGTCAAAGCGACCATCTCCTGCTTAGTCGCCACACCCGGCCCGCTACCACGCGGATAACGAACTGCGGTAGGGCTTTCCATTTGTATCGCGGTATAAAGCATCTGGCGACATTCGTTTTCGTCTGCCGGCGTCATCACCGTCATATTTGGAACACAACGCAAAAAACTTAGATCGAAACTACCCGCATGGGTCGCGCCATCCGCACCCACCAAACCGCCGCGATCTATCGCCAGCAACACCGGCAGATTTTGAATGGCGATGTCGTGTATCAATTGGTCGTAAGCGCGTTGCAAAAAGGTCGAATAAATCGCCACTACTGGCTTGCTACCATCGCAAGCCATGCCAGCCGCAAAGGTCAAAGCGTGCTGCTCGGCAATGCCAACATCGAAATATCGGGATTCAAACTTGGCCGCGAACGCCTGCATACCCGAACCTTCACACATTGCCGGTGTGATACCGACCACGCGCACATCTTGCTCCGCCATATCGCACAACCACTGACCGAACACTTGGGTGTAAGTGGGATTGCTACTGGGCTTGGCCACGATGCCGTTGGTACGATCGAACTTGCTCACCCCGTGGTAGAGCAGGCAGTCTGCTTCTGCTTTGTCGTAACCCTTACCTTTCTGAGTGACGATGTGCAGGAACTGCGGGCCTTTAAGCTGACGGATGTTACTCAGTGTATCGAGCAACACATTGATGTCGTGTCCATCGATAGGGCCGATGTAGTTGAAACCGAATTCTTCGAACAAAGTACCCGGCGTGACCATACCTTTAACATGCTCTTCCGCGCGTTTAGCGAACTCATGCACGGTGGGGATACCACGCAGGGCTTTTTCACCGGTGCTACGGAAGGCCGAATAGAAGCGTCCGGACATCAGCTTAGCAAGATAGTTGTTAAGCGCGCCTACCGGCTTGGAGATGGACATGTCGTTGTCATTGAGTATGACCAACATATTTGCGTCCATCGCACCCGCATTATTCAATGCTTCGAACGCCATTCCACCCGTCATCGCACCGTCGCCTATAATGGCGACTGCGCGTCGTTCGCTACCAGACAACTGTGCTGTTACCGCCATCCCCAACGCGGCACTGATAGAGGTACTGGAGTGCCCAGTACCAAATGTGTCGTAAGGACTTTCTTCGCGCTTGGGAAAACCTGCGATTCCGCCCGCCATACGCAATGTACTCATCGCCGCTCGGCGACCCGTCAATATCTTGTGCACATAAGTCTGATGACCCACGTCCCAAACAAGACGATCTTCGGGAGTGTCATATATATAGTGCAGCGCGATAGTCAGCTCCACCGTCCCCAGATTGGAAGATAGATGCCCACCGGTCTTGCTAACTGACTCGACCAGAAACTCGCGCAATTCAGTCGCCAATTGAGGTAATTGTTCACGAGCAAGTAGGCGCAGATCAGCCGGACTCGCTATGGTATTGAGCAAGGCATACATATCAGTACTTTCTCAACACGATGAAATCCGCCAAGTCACGTAAATGCTGGGCAGAGTCGCCAAAGCCGGACAGACTTTCCAGAGCATCCTGATGTAATTGTTTGGCCATCTCTTTGGCCGCTTGTACGCCCAACAGCGTCACATAAGTGGGCTTATCGTTGTCGGCGTCTTTGCCAGCGGTCTTGCCCAGCGTAGCGGTATCCGCTTCCGCGTCCAGCACGTCATCGACCACTTGAAATGCCAGGCCTACACATTTGCCGAAATGATCCAGCTTGG
Organism: Gallionellaceae bacterium; assembly: GCA_027448945.1. Lineage (GTDB taxonomy): Bacteria > Pseudomonadota > Gammaproteobacteria > Burkholderiales > Gallionellaceae > Gallionella. Next base: position 131,044 of record DAIDMQ010000002.1, on the reverse strand, counting down.
CGAGTTGCTCATCACTAGGATTCCCACAATTCGCACCCAGCAGGATAGCCGCACGTATCAATGCACCGGTCTTGTGGATATGCATAAATTCCAGCTCGGGCACACTCAATGACTTGCCCACACTCGCTAGATCTATCGCCTGTCCTCCAGCCATGCCGCGTGAGCCGCTTGCAATCGCCAGCAATTTGACCATTTCCAATTGACGGGAAGCCACATCGTTCAGCTGATGATCAGCTAATAACTGGAAGGCCAAGGTCTGCAGACTGTCGCCCACCAATAAAGCGGTCGCCTCATCGAATTGCACGTGACAGGTCGGCTTGCCACGGCGCAGTACATCATCATCCATGCAGGGCATATCGTCATGCACCAAAGAATAAGCATGTACCAACTCCACGGCAGTAGCAGCGATGTGCGCGCGTGACAATTGCGCGCCTACCATCTCTGCAGCGGCGAACGCCAATAGTGGCCTCACACGCTTACCGCCTTGAAGCACTGAATATCGCATTGCTTCATGCAATCGCTGTGGTGCCGCATCAGCCGAAGGCAACAGTCCTTCCAACACCACTTCAAAACGGGCAAGATGAGTATTCGTCCAGCCCTGAAAATCTACACTCATAGACCTGCCTCGAAATCTTTCAAAACACCTTCTTCCAACACGCGCACTTGTTGCTGCGCATCATCCAAGCGAGTGCGGCAGAACGCCAACAACTCCGCACCCCGTTTATAGGCGCTCAACGCATCTTCCAAAGAGAGCTTGCCAGCTTCCATATCGGCGACCAGAGTCTCCAACTCCGTCATCGCCGCTTCAAAGCCGAGTGTCTTTTGTGATTTTGCGACCATCATGAACCCCCAGCTTGCCAAAGAGCGGCATTCTACCGAAGCCATAGACACAGGGCTAATTTTTGTCTTCTACTACACATATAGCGTGACGCCACACCCTCCAACCATACTTGGGAGATAAAAAATTGCAATGCAGACTCAAAGTAGTAGCATAGGACCTAGGGTTAATGCCGGACTAAGTTGAGCTTGTAACTCGGTTAATCAATTTATAAGGAGAACATCATGAATGCAGAAAACTCACCAAATATCGGCAAGGATAAATTGCTACAGGATATGCGCATGGTCGTGAACGATGCTGAAGAATTATTACGCGCCACAGCTGGACAGGCTGGCGAAAAGGTCAGTGCAGCCAGAGAGCGCATCCAGGCAAACTTGGAGTCGGCAAAATCAAAACTTGCCGAAGCAGAACATATTGTTATGGATAAGACCAAACAAGCAGCAAAGGCTACCGATCAATATGTCCATGAGAATCCATGGAAAGCGGTGGGCGTGAGTGCCGGTATAGGACTGATCGTGGGCATGTTGATCTCGCGAGGGCGCTGAACATGCCTGAAGGCAATGGGCTGATGGCTTCTTTACGCCGTTTGCTCGGTACGCTGACAGAAATTGCCGCGACACGCTTGGAGTTATTGGCGAATGAGTGGGCGGAAGAGCGTCTGCGATTACTACAAATACTCTTCTATGCCTATTGTGCCGCAATCAGCCTGACGATTGCGTGTGTATTGATAGTGATTTTCATCATCATATTATTTTGGGATGAACATAGACTCACAGCACTGGGCTTGCTGACTGTACTTTTCGCCCTTGCCGGGATACTCAGCCTACTTGGGCTCAAGTCGATATTGAGCAGCAGCTCAAAATTATTTTCAGCCAGCTTGGCTGAATTACAGCAGGACCATAAGCAACTACACGCGAATGATGAGTGACCAGCGAACAGCTTTGGCGCAGCAAAAGGGAGTGATACTGCAACGTATCGCAGATCAACGCACGCAGTTGCATAAACTCTCCGCAACTTGGCAACCTCCCCTAAGTTTAATAGAACAAGGTATCAATGCTATTCGCACTTTACGTCGCCACCCCGCACTCACCGCTGGCGCTATCAGCTTTATATTGATACGCCGCAAAAGAGTATGGGAGACGATTAGAACTGGCATTAAGTTGTGGGGTGGCTTTAGATCGCTACGAGCATTGGCCGAAAGATTTGCGACGAAATAATTGCCATGACACCCCCCACTAACTAATGGCGCCTGTAGCACACTTATCAACACGATAACGTGAACTAATACTGCACAATCAAACAAAAAACCAAACAAGCTGGAAATTCAAGGAGTAAGCAAGATTATGTTTTCCCGCTTCACAGCCAGCCATTTTTTAGATAGGATTGCGACCAATGCAAAAAACCTCTCTAGTATTCCTGCAATTCCACTAACCATACACATAGCGAGATCTCACTAATGAGCGAACATATCAATTACGTTTCTGATGCAACATTCGACGCAGCCGTACTTCAAGCACCTTTGCCAGTATTAGTAGACTATTGGGCTGAATGGTGCGGTCCTTGCCGCATGATTGCCCCTATCCTGGATGAAATCTCCAAAGAATACGCGGGTCGCTTGACTGTGGCCAAGTTAAACGTCGATGAAAACCAACAAACGCCAGCCAAGTTCGGCATCCGCGGCATCCCCACTCTGATGTTGTTCAAGAACGGCAACATTGAGGCGACTAAAGTCGGTGCATTATCCAAATCTCAATTGACTGCTTTTATTGACAGCCACATTTAATACGTTTAGTGTCGCACCGGCATTGCCTACTAATACCTATAAATAATTAGGCCTTGCTGGTGTAGCAACACCTTCTGATTCAACTCTCTCCTTCTCTCCTCGACAACCTCACGCATCGCTATGCATCTATCCGACATAAAACTCAAACACGTCACCGAACTCGTTGAAATGGCTGCGGCCAATCAAATCGAAAATGCCAACCGTATGCGCAAGCAAGATCTAATCTTTGCTTTGCTCAAAAGTCAGGCAAAAAAAGGTGAAGCTATTTTCGGCGACGGTACGCTGGAGATATTGCCGGACGGCTTCGGCTTCCTGCGCTCCCCAGATACTTCTTACCTAGCCGGTCCTGACGACATATACGTCAGCCCCAGCCAAATACGTCGTTTCAATCTGCATACCGGTGACACCATAGAGGGCGAGATACGCACCCCCAAGGACGGCGAGCGTTACGTGGCACTGGTCAAAGTCGACAAGGTGAATGACGAACCGCCTGAAAATACCAAAAATAAGATTCTGTTCGAGAATCTGACGCCACTCTTCCCGACCCAACCGCTCAAGCTGGAGCGCGACATCCGCGCAGAAGAGAACGTCACCGGTCGCATCATCGACATCGTCGCTCCGATAGGCAAAGGCCAGCGCGGCTTGCTGGTGGCATCGCCAAAGTCCGGCAAGACCGTGATGTTGCAACACATCGCACACTCGATCTCGGCGAACAATCCAGATGCAACGTTGATCGTACTGCTGATTGACGAACGCCCCGAGGAAGTTACCGAAATGAGCCGCACCGTGCGCGGCGAAGTAGTCGCCTCCACATTTGATGAGCCTGCCACCCGCCACGTCCAAGTTGCCGAGATGGTGCTGGAAAAAGCCAAGCGCTTGGTCGAGCACAAGAAGGACGTGGTCATCCTGCTGGACTCCATCACCCGCTTGGCACGTGCTTACAACACTGTCATACCATCATCCGGCAAGGTATTGACCGGTGGCGTGGATGCGAACGCTTTGCACCGCCCCAAGCGTTTCTTTGGCGCTGCCCGCAACATTGAAGAAGGCGGCTCACTGACTATCATCGCGACTGCGTTGATCGATACGGGTTCTCGCATGGACGATGTAATTTATGAAGAATTCAAGGGTACGGGCAATATGGAGATTCATCTGGACAGACGCATGGCTGAAAAGCGCATCTATCCAGCAATCAATGTGAATCGCTCCGGCACCCGAAAAGAAGAATTGCTCATCAAACCGGATGTGTTGCAGCGTATCTGGCTGTTGCGCAAATTGCTCTACCCCATGGATGAGTTGGAAGCGATGGAATTCCTGTTGGACAAGGTCAAAGCGACCAAGAATAACAACGAATTCTTCGATTCCATGCGTCGCTGACCCCGTTACATCGTCAGTCTGACCGGATATAACTACCCGCCTGGACTGAAGAAAACAGGGGTTTTATCTTTCCCAAAAAATGGTTTTGACGGAGGCGATTATTTATGTATAATTCGCGCCTTCGCAAAAACCGCACTCAGAGGTTGTTATTATGTACGCAGTCATTAAAACTGGTGGTAAGCAATACCGTGTTACTACTGGTGAAACATTAAAAGTAGAAATTCTGGCTGGCGACGTTGGCTCAGCTATCGTTCTGGACAAAGTCCTGATGGTAGCCGACGGCGACAAGCTTTCTGTTGGCAAGCCTATGTTGACTGGCGCCTCCGTAGCTGCAACGATCGTTTCTCATGGTCGTGGCGACAAGGTTCGCATCTTCAAGATGCGCCGTCGTAAGCACTACCAGAAGAATCAAGGTCATCGTCAAAACTACACAGAGATCCGCATCGACGGCATTTCTGCGAAATAATAAGGAGCACATAGCATGGCATCGAAAAAAGGCGGAGGTAGTACCAGTAACGGCCGCGACTCGCACTCGAAACGATTGGGTGTTAAGAGTTACGGCGGCGAACTGATCAACGCAGGTAGCATCATCGTGCGTCAGCGCGGTACTGAATTCCACCCTGGCGACAACGTCGGTATGGGCAAGGATCACACGCTGTTTGCCAAGATCACCGGCAAAGTAGTGTTCGCCATTAAGGGTGCACAAAAGCGTAGAACAGTATCCATCGTCGCAGCGTAAGCAGCCTCCTTGGTATAAAACAGCCCTATCGTCAAGGTAGGGCTGTTTTCATTTAAGGTATCGCTAAATATCCAAACTCCGTTGCGAAGCAGCATTGCTCAGAAAATTTCATCGCTTACATATAAGTTAATATGCGGTGCGCTTGAATTTTCTTCGCGCTCTACCTCGCTTATAAACAGCCACTTGCACAGGCGTTATCGTGCTTGGTGGAGTGGCTAGATGTTTCATTAGGATTTTGAATTTTTTGAGGTATCTGACGGTAAATAAAAATGAAGTTCATAGACGAATCAAGAATCGAAGTCCTCGCGGGTAAGGGCGGTAACGGTATCGCCAGCTTCCGTCGTGAAAAATACATCGACAAAGGCGGCCCAGATGGCGGTGACGGCGGGCGTGGCGGCAGCGTGTGGGCGATGGCAGACAGCAACATCAACACACTGGTGGACTTTCGCTTCCAAAAGACGCACAGAGCGAAGAACGGTGAATCCGGTCGCGGCTCTGATTGCTACGGTAAAGGCGCGGATGATGTCATCCTGCGTATGCCGGTTGGCACGGTCATTACCGACTTAAATTCAGGCGAAGTCATCGCTGATCTGATGGTCGAGGGTGAGAAGGCCTTGCTTGCTCAGGGTGGCATAGGCGGTCTGGGCAATATCCACTTCAAATCCAGCACTAATCGAGCACCGCGCCAATGCACACCTGGTACCGAAGGCGAGACACGTGAACTGCAACTGGAACTCAAAGTCTTGGCCGACGTTGGTCTGTTGGGCATGCCAAACGCAGGTAAGTCGACTTTCATCCGGGCAGTCTCGGCAGCCAAGCCCAAAGTTGCAGACTATCCTTTCACTACATTGCATCCCAATCTGGGTGTGGTGCGAGTGTCCAACGAGAAGAGCTTTGTCATCGCCGACATCCCCGGCCTGATCGAGGGTGCTGCCGAAGGTGCCGGTCTAGGTCATCAGTTCTTGCGTCATCTGGCGCGCACACGCGTGTTGTTACATCTAGTCGACCTGGCGCCCATGTATGAAGGTACCGATCCTGTCGCTGAAGCGCGTGCAATCTTGAACGAATTGAAGAAATACGACGAATCGCTGTATGACAAGCCACGCTGGCTGATCCTCAACAAACTGGATCTACTCGAAGACCGTGATGCCAAGGTAGAAACATTCCTTAAAGAGTTCGATGACTATGACCGTTATTTCGCAATCTCGGCAATCAATGGCGATGGTTGCAAGGAACTGACCTATGCAATCATGGAACATTTGCTCGCCATGCGTGAATTGGAAGCGGAAGCTGCAGCTGCCAGTGCACAAGAGAGCGACGCCAGCACCTTGTAACTATCGTAGGCCATCAAAAAATACACATGAACACCGTCCTCACTTCGTGCAAACGTATTGTCGTCAAAGTAGGTAGTAGCCTGGTTACCAATCAAGGTGCCGGTTTAGATCTGGATGCATTGGGTAAATGGGCGCGCCAGATTGCAGCACTCAACGCCAGCGGCATCGAAGTCGTGCTGGTCTCTTCTGGCGCGATTGCCGAAGGCATGCAGCGTTTGGGATGGCGCACCCGCCCGACTCTGATACACGAATTACAAGCGGCCGCAGCCGTGGGCCAGATGGGCTTGGTACAAGCTTATGAAAGTTGCTTCCGCCAGCATCAATTACATGCTGCCCAAGTCTTGCTCACCCATGCCGACCTAGTCGACCGTGAACGCTATCTGAACGCACGCGCCACGCTGACTACATTGCTGGGTCTGCGCGTCATCCCTATCATCAACGAGAACGACACTGTGGTCACCGATGAAATCAAATTCGGCGACAACGATACTTTGGGCGCGCTGGTTACCAATCTGATTGATGCGGATGCACTGATAATCCTCACTGATCAGCCTGGCTTGTACACCGCAGATCCCCGCAAAGATCCCCATGCAACTTTGGTCAGCCAGGCGCAGGCAGGCAACGCCAAGCTCGAAGCAATGGCCGGCGGTGCAGGCAGTACTATCGGTCGCGGCGGCATGCTCACCAAGATACTCGCAGCCAAACGTGCTGCGCGTAGTGGCGCGCATACTGTAATCGCGTCAGGTCATGAAAATGATGTGTTGCTGCGTCTGATGCAGGGCGATTCCATAGGCACGTTGCTGACCGCCCCTACTCTGACATTGGCGGCTCGCAAACAATGGCTGGCAGACCATCTGCAAGTCGCTGGCACGCTGGTACTAGACGAAGGCGCGACACGCGCACTGCGCGATGGCAAAAGTTTGCTACCCATAGGCGTCACCCAAGTCTCGGGGGAATTCCAACGCGGTGCAGTGGTCGCATGTATTGACCCTACCGGTAAGGCGATTGCGCACGGACTGAGCAATTACAACGCGGACGAGGCACACCGTATAGCACGCCATTCGAGCCTGGAAATCTCCAGTTTGCTCGGTTATGGTGGCGATGCAGAACTGATACACAGGGATAATCTGGTACTGCTTTGATACCGGATACACCGATCAATATAGAAAGTAAAAAGCCATGCAAGACAGCAAGATTTTAAAGCGCGTAGACGACGAGTTCTCTTTTCAGGTGCGTGAACTGACCGACCAGATCAAGGGTATCTTGGGTGACCCACCTAATCAGAAGAATTACGACATGATGGTCAAGGCATTGCTGGCCGAGTACCGCAAGAACGAGATCGTGGAAGATGTGAATCTGCTCAGCTTCGCGCTGGTAGATCACCTGACTTTTGACAAGTCAGGCAAGCTGCTTACTTCAGCCAAAAAATACAATGCCTCACACCCTGCCGAGGTCGCCGGCATGGTGTCTTGCGCGAAACACGAATACAGCACATTGTTAACCCATTTATTCGCCACCCACCCCGACCTGACACGCAAGGCAGTCATCGTGGCTTTCTTGTATCAACACCCCGAGCTGTGGGTAGGCCAAGATGCTGCACCTGTAGTGGAAGATGAAGACGAAGATGACGATAACGATGATGATAACGGCCCGACCGAGGACGTCATCGATCTATTTGATGAGGCTCAAGACCCACATGAACAATAATCTCCCCGCACTCAGAAAAGAATTTACCGAACTCGTCATCTCTGGTTCGACCGATCGCGCCGAAGAAGCGTTCTCTGAGGCGGCGGAAAAATTCGGCGATCTTGCCATCGTCGAAGTATTGAGCAATATAGAACCGCAGATCACCTCTTTGCATCTATCCGCTTTTGATGGCGGCAAACTTTCCCTTGCTACTCTGCTCGTCCCGCCCAAAGCCTGGGCTGAAAGCTTGGCATTCTTTGCTGCGAAGTGGCGTGACGATGATATCGAGAACGAACCTGAAGTCCTCGCCGAGGCACTGTTTGCACATGTGCATGGCGTAGTGTTCTCCAGTGACGATACCGGGCGTCGCCATGAATTGTTGGCTGCTGCTGCGGCAACCGACTGGGGCATCACCATCTTCGCCACCCTATTCTCGATGGCACCCGATGACATCCTTGAGATTCACGACAAAATTCATAGTATGCAGTCCTATGTGACCGCTGCCACTGAAGCTGAGCATGATGTCATCCCCTTGGCCGTGGAGCTTGCCAAAGCCAGCGATGACGGCTGGGAGCGTGCTTATTACGAGCTTTTCCCAAGTTCACTTCATGATCCAGATTCGGTACGTGAAGAATATGAACACGAGGATGAAGAAGCGGATTTTGGCACCAAAACCAGCATTCGTACGACCCACCGCGACACGCAGGCATTGCTGTATCAACTGCGCAAAATGGTACCAACCCAAAGTAAGTCCAGAGAAGCTAGAGTTAAAAAGCACAAGAGTCTGGGCTCGGATATCTTCTCCTGATGCAATCCACGGACACGATGTCAGCGCAACTCGTCACGATTGGCGACCAACTCCCCTATCTAGTCCGCGCGATACGCGCACTGGGTAGGCGCGATGACCATACAGAGGATGCCGAAGAGCTGGCACACGACCTAAGTGCGATCACCGCCATGGTCGCCTCCAAATTCACCAACAATCGGACTGCCGAAGGCATACACGAAGCTTTGCGCCTCACCTTGGGCTGTATCTCCCTAGGCTTAGCCCATGCACACTTACATGAAGATGATACTGCCGCAACCGATCTGCTCATAGAGCATGGTGCTGAGCGAGTATTCCAGCAGGGTTACCGTCTCATTAAAGAATTATCCGCCCTGCCCGACGTTGCCATGGTCACCGCTTACGACAAGTCGCCTCAGGAACAGGAACGCAGACTCAAGAACACCTTCTTCCAATTCTGCGAAGTGGACCCCAACGACTTCTGGCTAGGCCACAAGCAATTTCAGCGCGAATGGGATAGCCGCAGCAAGGTGCTCTCCACGCTCAATTGTGCTAAATGGCTGCGCAAACATCATGAAGATGGGCCAGTACGCGAAGTCGATATGGATGCTGAGGGCGTGATTGCCATCGCGTTGATATTCGCCATCCAGGGCGGCGGCAAGATCATCGCAAAAGCCGGGCAAAAGAATCTCGAATCCCTGCTCGCGAAACTGCGCAAGCAACCCCCTGATATCGAGCAAAGTTGGAGCGAATTCCTGAACAGACTACCGCTAGAGTTCCAACCTCTGTTGCATGAGCGCTTGGTGCATATGCGGGGAAGTGCCATCATCAGACATATCCTAGCACTCAGCAGCAAAGCCAGACCAGGCAAAACCAAACTAGCCGAGTTGTTTCAGGAGTTGCAGAACCATGGTGGCAATGAGATCGAGGTGGATTACGCTTAGCAGCAAACGCAAATAATAGCTGCTACGGTGAGCCAAGAGACATCCCGTGGAGGTTTTTGGTACAGACGAGGTGTTCGCACTCAACCAGCTGATGCCGCGCGGCAGAGGTTTCTATACTTTTGATGATCTATTATCGAAACTAATGAAGACAGAATTGAAATTGCAGGCACTCCAATCAGAGTGCACTCAATGACAGCACAACTCAGTGCTCTTCAGGTGGAATATCTACTCCATTGAACTTGAAAACCGAGCGCCATAGTTCGTGCGCCTCGGCCTCGGGGTCCAACACAATACGGTCATTAAACTTCTGATTGTACTCAGCACGTCGCTTGGCATCTGCCAATACCTCATAAGCTTGCTGTATAGAATTAAAGCGAGCTTCGGCACCCGACTCGCCATTCCGATCTGGGTGGTAGCGCATGGCCAACGAGCGGTATTGTTTTTTGATATCGTCGGTACTCGCGTTGGGCGCCACCCCCAAGATGTTGTATAGATTTTCCATTACTGGTGCTTAACCTCAGTTGGTTGATAGTCCTCAGGCACTCAATCTCACCACGCGTACCTCATGTGTGCGAGCAACTGTCTCTACTGCCGCTATAAGTCTACGCTCACCCTCGATATTCACAGCACCTCTGCAAGGCAAGCGCTCCAAAACCTGTTCCGTGTATTGAGTAATACGCTTGAGATGACTATCACTGTCATACATTAAAGGCAGTGACAGTATGGCTTGGAAGTACAGCATGTCTGCTCGCAAAGACACGGCCAAAAGATAACAGCCCATTTCCGTCTTGCTCACCCGCGCGTCATGCACTTCAAAATAACAGCTCACACTATCCTGCGTACCGACGGCAATGACGCCGACCTGTGATGCAATCGCCTCTATGAAAGCTCTCGCCTCCTGCAATTGCGGTGCAAGTGTGATGTGGTAAAGACCGGGCATAGAAATGACCACGGGGACAACTGCACTGGATGGCTTTCCGCGTATCGCCCAAATGACGACGATAACGATAAAGACCAGCAGGATGAGTTCGAACATATACATGGCTTCAAAGTATCAGAGGGCTTGCGCCCCCTGATACTTGTACCCTAATTAGCTCGCTTTGAGGAAACGTTCATCTAAATTGGCGCTTTCCATCCACTTCTTGATGCGGTTCGCATCGCCTATGCGTGTGCGCTTACCCCAAGAATCCAGCAGCACGATGATGACTGGGCGCTGATTGATAGTCGCCTCCATCACCAAACACCGGCCCGCCTCACTGATGTAGCCCGTTTTACTCACACCGATATCCCATGAGGCATTTTTGACCAAAGGGTTGGTGTTATGGAAATGGATCTCACGTCCACGATAACCATCGACAGAAGTTGATGCAGTCGTGGTGTATTGATGTATCAAAGCATAAGTACGTGCGGCAGCAACCATCTTGACCAGATCATGAGCAGTCGAAACATTGTCACTATTCAAGCCAGTAGGTTCAAAAAAGTGCGTGTCATTCATACCCAACTTTTTGGCTTTGGCGTTCATCGCCGCCACCGCCGCCGCCATACCGCCCGGATAACTGCGCGCCAATGCAGAAGCAGCGCGATTCTCAGAAGCCATCAAGGCCATTTTCAACATCTCAGCACGGGTGAAAGTCATGCCGAACTGCAAACGAGACTTCGTACCCTTGAGTCTATCCATGTCATCTCTGTCGACGCTCACTTCCTCCTCCATGGGAAGATGGGCATCCAGTATGACCATTGCTGTCATCAACTTAGTGATGGAGGCGATAGGCGCAACCAGGTCAGCGTGTTTGTCGTAAATGATACGATGAGACTTACTATCCACGATGAGCGCGATGTTAGATTGCACATGCGGTGAGGCATGATCAAATGCTGCACTGGCATGTACCTTATGTACTTTATGCTTGTGGTTATGTGTCTCAGCATGAGCCCAATTCAGTACGAACGACTGACTCACCAAGACTGCGATCCATAGTCTTTTCTTCATTTTCATTTTCCCTGCCCAACTTAACGCCGCAAAGCATACCTGATAATCAATATAAATCAATCATCAAGCTGTATTTTCTCTTCTTGTTTCTGAAGATTCCACAAATGTGCATAAGCCCCTGCTTGTCCCAACAGTTCATTGTGAGTTCCGCGCTCTATGATGCGCCCATGTCCCATCACCAGTATCTGATCCGCATCGACCACTGTGGATAAACGGTGCGCAATCACCAAGGTAGTACAGTTCTTCGCAATAGCGCGCAATTCAGCCTGTATTGCCTTTTCCGAATGTGAATCCAGTGCCGAGGTCGCTTCATCGAAGATTAATATCGCGGGATTCTTGAGGATCGCTCTAGCGATCGCGACGCGCTGCTTTTCGCCACCCGACAGTTTTAATCCACGCTCACCCACCGTGGACTCATAGCCCTGAGGCAGTGACTCGATAAAAGTATGAATATGGGCTGCCTGAGCGGCAGCAATCACTTCTTCGCGAGTCGCAGCCGGCCGACCATAAGCAATGTTGTAATAGATAGTGTCATTGAAAAGCACCGTATCCTGAGGCACGATGCCGATGGCTGCTCGCAAGCTGGTTTGTGTCACTTTGCGTATATCCTGCCCATTGATTTGGATACTGCCCTGCCCGACATCATAAAAACGGAACAATAGTCTGGACAAGGTGGACTTGCCCGCGCCACTGGCCCCCACTACCGCGATGGTATGTCCGGCAGGTATATCCAAGCTAACATTGAACAATATCTCCCTATCTACTTCATAACCAAAACTCACATTCTCGAATCGTACTGAGGCTTTACCGACCTCCAAATGGGCGGCGTCAGGCTCATCGGCGATCTCTTTGTGCTCGTGTAGCAACCGGAACATCTTCTCCATGTCCGCCAAAGAATGGCGTATCTCGCGATATACAAAGCCCAAGAAGTGCAGCGGCATATACAGCTGCAACATGAATACATTCACCAACACCAAGTCGCCCAGACTCATCTTGCCCTGCACGACTTCTTCAGCCGCCAGTAACATCAAGGCGGTGATGCCAATGGCAATGATGACACTCTGTCCCGCATTGAGCAGCGCCAGCGAAGTCTGATTACGTACTGCCGCTTTCTCCCAATGCTCCATGTTGTGGTCGTATCGGCGCGCTTCATATTGTTCATTGCCAAAGTATTTCACGGTCTCGTAATTGAGCAGACTGTCTATAGCGCGAGTGTTTGCTTTAGAGTCCAAGTCATTCATGGTGCGCCTGACCACCATGCGCCACTCGGTAATAAACAGTGTAAACAGAATGTAAAAGACCAAGGTGATGAAAGTGATGATGGCGAACCATGCGTTGTATTTCTTCAGCAAAATAGCTGCAACCAAAGTAATTTCAAGCAAGGTCGGCAGAATATTGAATAGAGTGAAATTGAGCAGAAAGCCGATGCCGCGCGTACCGCGCTCGATGTCACGGGATACACCGCCTGTCTGACGATCAAGATGGAAGCGCAGACTGAGGCTGTGCAGATGTTCGAACACTTGCAAAGCCACACGTCTAATCGCGCGCTGAGTGACTTTGGCGAACACCGCATCTCGCAACTCGCCAAATAAGGTACTAAACAAGCGCAACAAGCCGTAGCCTACGATCAAAAACACCGGCACCACCAACACTGCATGCGATTTGTCCAACGCATCAATAATCTGCTTCAAGGCCAAGGGTATCGCCACATTCGCCAGCTTGGCAAATACCAGCAAAACCATCGCAATCACCACGCGTGCTTTGAATTCCCAAAGGTAGGGTAGTAAAGAGCGTATGGTCTGCCAATCGTTGCGGTTAGCAGTATTAGCGTTCGTATCTGGAGGCATGAGTTTAGGCTGTAAATTTCAAAACAGTGATTATAACTGGCTACTCTCGTTAAGGCAGAACAGACTCGCAACGATTTCTATCGGATTCAAATATCTAGGCCATCTTAACTATTGAGCATACGCACGCTTGCCGCTATGCTCCGACCCACGCCCAACTTAAGGATGAACACAACTTGTGAATATGTTGTCGACTCGACCCAGCTTACTCATCGTTGACGATGACTCACTCATACGCGAGGGATTGACACTCGCGCTGGAATCACACTTCCTTATATACCCCGCAGAATCGCGCGCTGCCGCCATCACATTGTTGCGCGGACTCAGCACCCCGCCCGAACTAGCCCTGATAGACTTAGGCTTACCACCGCTACCACATCGTCCTGACGAAGGCTTCCAGCTGATTGCCGAACTTTTGGCGCACTCATCCAAGATCAAGATTTTCACCCTGTCTGGGCAGGATGAGAAAAGCAATGCCCGTCATGCACGCGCATTAGGCGCGATCGATTTCATCGCCAAACCCTGTGCGCCCGAAAATATCCGACAAAAGCTTTATCAGGCATTGAGCCTAGATAGCAATGTCTCCACCTCCAACAAGTTGGACGACAGTCTGTTAGGCATCATCGGTCAAAGTTCCCCCGTACAAGCATTGCGAAACCAGATTGTGATGTATGCTGCTATGCCATTCCCTGTCTTGATCGAAGGCGAATCGGGATGCGGCAAAGAACTGATCGCCGGCGCATTACAAAAATTGGGAACAGCCGGCAAACACCCGTTCAAGATACTCAACTGCGCAGCAATCGCGCCGACACTCTTGGAAGCCACTTTATTCGGTCATAGCAAAGGTGCATTTACAGGTGCAAACACTGCCCAAGCGGGTTACTTCGAAGATGCTACCGATGGCACGCTGTTCCTTGACGAGATCGGCGAGTTGCCACTAGAACTGCAAGCCAATCTGTTGCGCGTACTAGAAAATGGCGAGTACCAGCGTGTGGGTGAGACCACCACACGCAAGAGCCACGCTCGTATCATCGCAGCCACCAACCGCAATCTGCGTGAGGAAGTTAAAGCCGGTAAATTCCGCAACGATCTGTACCACCGTCTCAATGTATTCTCGATCACAGCACCACCGTTGCGAGAGTTGGGTGCGGACAAGCTCCTGCTCCTGAATCACTTCCGCACGCTCTATTCGCAACAAATCAAACAGACTCCCTTTGAATTACATCCTGAGGCGGTTGCGCTATGGGAACAATACAGTTTTCCCGGCAATATCCGCGAATTGCGCAACATCGTCATACGCCTGACCGCAAAATATCCGGGCATGACGCTCAATCACACTCAGCTTCAGGAAGAATTCGATCCAACCGTATTGATTGCGAATCCAGTCGATGACTCGTCAATCAGAAGTAAACTGATGGCGGGGAACTTCAACCTGAATCACGAGCTTCGTACCCGGGAGAATCTGTGCATAGACATCGCCTTGGAACTCACCGCCAACAATATCAGTGAAGCCGCAAAACTACTCGGCATCAACCGCACCACCTTGTACAGTCGCATGGATGCGCATGAAAAACTCAGAGTGGAAAACTGAACTATGTATTTAGAACATTTTGGCCTGAACGAGCAACCATTCAAGATCACACCCGTGACCGAATTTTTCTTTAGCGGTGCGAATCGCAAGGAGATACTCGATGCGCTGATTTATTCAATCACCGAAGTCGAAGGCATCATCAAAGTAAGCGGTGAAGTTGGCAGCGGAAAAACCATGTTGTGCCGCATGCTGCTAGAACAACTCCCTCCTCATATAGAGCCTATCTATCTGGCCAACCCCAGCTTGTCACGCGAAGAGATGCTGTATGCCATCGCCGATGGGCTGGACTTAAACGTAGAACACGAGCGCATCGGTGTGATGATGCAAAACATTCAGAACAAGCTGGAAGGCCGCGCACGTGAAGGTAAGCGCGTAGTCGTACTGGTAGACGAAGCGCATGCAATGCCTATAGATACGCTGGAAGAATTACGTTTGCTCTATAACTTGCAAGTAGGCAGCTTCAAACTCCTGCAGATTGTCTTATTTGGACAGCCCGAATTGAATGTAAAGCTCGATCAACCGAATATGCGCCAGCTGAAGGATCGCATCGTCCACAACTTCAACATGCAACCCCTGTCTCGCGACATCTTGCAAAATTATCTGATGTTCCGCATGCGTAAGGCGGGCTATCACGGACCTAATATATTCTCTCCGGCCGCCATAAAACTGATTGCCGATGCCTCGGTTGGACTGATGAGACGTGCCAATGTACTGGCTGACAAAGCCTTGCTCGCCGCATTCGTCGAAGACACTCACGACATCGAAGTGCGCCATGTGCAGGCCGCAATGAAAGATAGTGAGCTGGACAGCAAACACAACCCGCTTAACAAGCGTAACACCTATATTGCCGCAGCAGTCGCATCCGTACTTCTCTGTGCAGGCCTACTGTGGTTCTTGGCTCCCTCGACCAGCACTAATGAGCAAGCGTCCGTTACCGCAAGCGCAGGCGTAATCAATGCAACCCAGTCAATTGCATCACCCATCACCGCACTTACGGGTGCACCCGTAAGTGCGGTGATGGGTGTAGTCCCAGCGAACAGTGCCGCCTTGCCTGCGGCCACCTTGGCTGCCTCAGCTTTTACAGCCGCACCTATCGCAGCAACTATCCCAAGCCGGGCCGAACCTATTACCACCGCGCCCGTCAACATGATTCTGCCTGCAACCGGAAAAGGCAGCTTGTACGAACAACGACTAGCGGCAGGCAAACAATTACTCGCCTCGCATAAAGCTGTTGCCAGCTTACAGTTGTTCTACAACGAGACCATCTCACCCAAACGCATGGAGGGTTTCCTGCAGCGTGCGGATGATTTGGGCAAGTTGGAAGAGATTTATATCGTTCCGGCAAAATTTAATGGCAAAGATGGCTTGCGTGCGCTTTACGGCGCCTATCCATCCATAGAGGCAGCCAAGGCAGCCAACAAACAGATGCCGCAACGTTATCAGGAAGCCTTCGCAACTACGATCTACCTGCTGGAGTAAACGGTATGAATACAACAATAATATTGAGCAGCCATGGCAAAACTGCTAGTCTGCAAAAAAAACGGGGGGTAATTAGCATGCGGATACCATATAAATTGAGTCTCTGCGCAGTTTGCGTACTGCTCGCCAGCTGTAGCAATCAAGCGATAAAACCCTCCAATCAACATTTGGCGCAGGAGTCTCCACCTGCAATCGCAAGCAAGGACATACCGCAGCCCATTACTAATAGCGTGGTGCTCCCGCCCCCCAAACCTGCCGTCAAGACGGCCACCTACAGCGTCGTCGTCACCAATGTCCCCGCGCAGCAAATCTTGTTTGAACTGGCACGTGATGCAAAAATCAATCTAGATGTACAAGGTGGCATAGATGGGCTAGTCACCATGAATGCCATCAATCAGACCCTGCCTCAAATACTCTCCCGTATTGCCAAGCAAGTAGATATGCGTTACGAGTTGAATAACGGTTATCTGGCGGTAATGCCAGACACCCCCTATCTACACAGCTACAAAATCGACTATGTAAATATGACCCGAGACGCTGACGGGTCGATCTCCAATTCCTCACTAGTCGGCTCGGCAGCTTCAGGCAGCGGAACATCGAGTGGAGCAAGTAGCGGCGCAGGAGGGGGCAACAACTCATCTCTGGCCATAAAAAACTCATCCAAGAACCACTTCTGGGAACACCTAGAGAAAAACATCACCGACATCTTGCGCGAAACCGACAAGATTCTTCCAGATGGATCCAGTGAGACCACGGTACAACAGAACAAAACAGGAAATAGCACCGGGACAGGTGCCACAATAGGAAATGCAAAGCGCTCGGTGGGTAAGATAGGATTGGAGAGCAGCCCCAATCCAGTCAGCATCGAAGAAGGTGATATCACCGTCACCAAACGCAACACATTCCGTGAAGCGGCATCTGTCATTTCAAACCCGGAGACTGGTCTGATCACTGTTCGTGCGACCGGACGACAGCATGAGAAGATCCAAAACTTTATCGACCAAGTCATGACGAGTGCCCGCCGCCAAGTTCTGATTGAGGCCACTATCGTGGAAGTCAGCTTGAGCGATAGATATCAACAGGGGATAGATTGGTCTCGCATGCGTCTGGGTACCAAGGGCTTCCAAATCAGCCAAGGCCCAGTCCCTTCCAATCAAATCCCTGCTGTTGGTACGCTGATATTGGACTATGCCAACCCCACTTCTAAATTTGGCAACATCGCGGCATCTATCTCCTTGTTGGAGACTTTCGGCAACGTGAAAGTGCTTTCCAGTCCAAAACTCAGTGTGATGAACAACCAGACTGCCATGCTGCGTGTGGTGGATAACAATGTGTATTTCATCGTCAATTCGACCACCACGCCCAACTCGGTACCCGGTGGCGCACCTATCATCAGTTACACCACTACAGTTAACACCGTGCCTATCGGCTTCACCATGAGCGTGACCCCGCAGATTAACGACAGCGACACTGTCCTATTGAACGTCCGTCCATCAATCACACGACGTTTATTGGATGTGCAAGATCCAACCCCCAACTTAGCCGTCCCCAATTTCATCCCACAGACTTCGACACGCGAGATGGATTCGATGTTGAAGATAGAGAACAATCAGATTGCCGTGCTGGGTGGCCTCATGGAAGATCGCGTAGGTAAAACGACACAAGAAGTGCCTTTGCTCGCCCGCCTGCCTTTTGTGGGCAACTTTTTCCAAAACCACGACAAGACTTCCACCAAGACCGAGCTGGTGATTTTCTTGCGTCCTATCGTGATTAAAAACGCGAGCATTGATGGCGATTACAGCGGCTTCCGCGAAAGTCTGCCCGATCAAGGCTTCTTCAAGGACACGGCAATAAGCAACCCCTAAGGAATCGACATGAGCTTGCTGTTAGATGCGAGGAAGAAGTCTCAAGGGGGAAATAAGTCCTTAGCCGAACTGACGCTAACTACTGAGGCAACAGCACCCTATGCTCCAGCATCAAGCTTAGACATAGAAGGTGCCCGCACTGCGGGTCATAACCTTTTCAAGGCCAAATCGAATGCAGCAGGAGGTAACAAAGTGAACCGTAATCTGATCTATTTCGTCATGGGGTCTTTGGTGCTATTTGCTGCAGGTGGCGCATATGTCTGGTATGAGACCTCTGCTTACTCCAGACCCACCTACCGGCCAGTCTCTCCCCCGCCACCGGCACCTATTTCGGCTCAGGTGTACACCCCGCCACCAGCACAGGTTACAGAACCTATACGGCCTATTGAGACTGTCGTCGCGCCCGTGGAAATCGAGCATAAAGCACCAGAGTTGGTCGCCACTATGGCCCCTCCCGGAGTAGCACCCAAACAGGCCACACCTGTCGCTAACAAACGAAGAGCGCCGGTCAAAGCAAGCGCTCAATCGTTCATTGTAGAGACCGATAAATCTGATAGTTTGGACAGCTTACTCAATCGTGCTTATCAGGCGTACACAGCTGGAAAATATGACCAGGCTCAGGGCTTGTATCAGGATGCACTCGGTAAAGATGGACGCAACACAGATTCCTTATTGGGACTGGCCGCTATCGCCCAACATCGCGGCTCCGACACCGTTGCGGCACAATATTACGGCAGGGTACTCACACTGGATCCACGTAATCCGGTCGCCAATGCGGGCATGTCTGCACTGAGAACTGACGACAATACCGAAAGTCATTTGAAGACTTTGCTCAATGAACAAAAAGACTCTTCATCACTCTACTTTGCCTTGGGCAATCATTATGCAGGGCTATCCCTCTGGGGTGAGGCACAACAGGCATACTTCAATGCCTACAATCTGGAGCCGCGCAATGCCAGCCTCGCTTATAACCTTGCGATCAGCCTGGAGCGGCTAGGACAGAAAAAGCCCGCAGCCCAATACTACAAACGCGCGATACAACTGGATACTGGTAATAGTGCAGGTTTTGATCACACCGCTATCGAGCAGCATGCTCAACTTTTATCCGAGTGACACATGCCAGATAACCAACTCCAACAACCCTTAGGCAACATGCTGGTAGCAAAAGGTGTGATCAGCGAGGATCAATTGCGCATCGCCATGCAAGAGCAAGGCAGTACGCACCAACCCCTGGGTAGATTGTTAGTGCGACTGGGCTTCTTATCCGAAGCCACCATACGTGATGTATTGTCAGAGAATCTGGGACAAGAAAGCGTCGACCTTGCGACCGTTATTGTCGACCCCGCAGCACTAACCCTGATACCCAAAGACGTTGCAAGACGTTACCAGTTGCTCCCCTTATCGGTAGATAAACCCGCACGCACTTTGACTTTGGTCATTGCCGACCCCGACAACATCATCGCGCTGGATCAATTGCGGGCGTTGCTTAAAGACGAATACCATCTCATCACACAGCTTGCCAGCGAGTCTGACATTCTGCGCGCCATAGACCAATACTATGGCTTCGAGCTATCCATCGACGGCATCTTGCACGAGATCGAACCAGGCGAGATGGAGTATCAGACCCTGCAATCCGGGGTCAATGAATTCAGCCAACCAGTCGTTCGGCTTATAGACGCGTTACTCACCGAAGCCGTACAGCGTGGCGCTTCCGATATCCACTTCGAACCTGAAAGCAGCTTCCTGCGTATACGCTATCGTATCGATGGCGTACTCAGGCAGATGCGCAGTTTGCACAAGAGCTTCTGGCCTGCAATGGTGGTCCGCATGAAGGTAATGAGCGGCATGAATATCGCCGAGACCCGCGCACCACAGGATGGTCGTATCTCTTTACGTTTATCGGGACGCCCTATCGACTTTCGTGTCGCCTCTCATCCGACCACGCACGGCGAAAACTTTGTGCTGCGCATCTTGGATAGGCAAAAGGGCATCGTGCCACTGACACAAACCGGACTGGATGACAGTGCGCTCAACACACTGAAGATGATCATCTCAAAACCGGAAGGCATCATACTGGTCACGGGCCCCACTGGTAGCGGTAAGACCACTACGCTGTACTCGGTGCTCAACCACGTCAATACCGAGTCGGTCAACATCATGACCTTGGAAGATCCGGTTGAATATCCGATTTCATTGATACGCCAAACCTCGATCAACGAGGCGGCAAAGCTGGATTTCGCCAGCGGTATTCGCTCCATGATGCGCCAAGATCCTGACATCATCCTTGTCGGTGAAATACGCGACCATCCCACTGCCGAAATGGCATTTCGTGCCGCGATGACCGGCCACCAAGTTTATTCGACACTGCACACCAACTCCGCAATAGGCGCGATTCCGCGCTTGCTGGATATTGGCATACTGCCCGACATCATGGCCGGCAACATCATCGGCATCATCGCACAACGTTTGATTCGAGTACTTTGCAAAGAATGCAAATATCCTTACAACCCCGACTCGATGGAGCGCAAACTGTTGGGCATCCCTATTCACCATGACATCATGCTGTATCGCGCCGCAGGCTGCGAATCCTGTAACCACCAAGGTTATAAAGGTCGTATGGCGATCATGGAAATACTCAAAATGGACTACGACTTGGATGACTTGGTCTCGCGTCGCGCCAGTACCAGACAGATACGCGAGCTAGCCTTGGCCAAAGGTTTTCGCCCATTGGCGATGGACGAAATACGCCGCATCCAACAGGGCATCACCTCGCTGGCCGAAGTCAGCCGGGTGGTAGACCTGACAGACAGGATCAGCTGACATGGTCATGTACGCCTATCGCGCGATCAACCAACAGGGCGAGTCCAACAAAGGACTGCAAGATGCCGCCAATTTGGTCGATCTAGAGTTCCGTCTCAAACGTGGCGGCTTGGATCTCATCGATGCGAAGATCGATAATCAAAATTCCATAATGCAGGCAAGGAAGATCAAGCGATCCGAGATGATCACCTTCTTCTTTAATCTGGAGCAACTCAGCAGAGCCGGCGTTCCCCTACTGGAATGTCTAGCGGACTTGCGCGATACCATGACTGACATGCGCTTTCGCGAAATCATTGCAAGTCTGGTTGAATCCATAGAGAACGGAAAGAAACTTTCCCAGGCGATGGCGCAACACCCGGATGCCTTTGACAAGATTTTCATCAGCCTGACCCATGCCGGCGAAGAAAGCGGCCGCTTGCCCGAAGTGTTCCAGCACATCACCGAGTCGCTAAAATGGCAAGACGAGATGGCTTCACATACCAAGACTATCCTGATGTACCCACTGTTCGTTGGCACGATTGTGCTTGGCATTACTTTCTTCTTGATGATCTATCTAGTACCGCAGCTGGTCAGTTTCATCAAAGGCATGGGGCAAGAGATTCCTATCCAGACACGCATGTTGCTGGCGACTTCGTGGTTCTTCGTCAACTACTGGTATGTCATCATCTTCCTGCCTATCGTGCTGCCTATAGCAGCAAAACTATTGATTAATTCCAGTGATGAAATGCGCTTGCGTTTCGACCAATTCAAGTTAGACATGTGGGTGATCGGTCCAATACTACGCAAAATCATTTTGGCGCGCTTCGCCAACACTTTTTCGATGATGTATGGCTCCGGGATCAGCATTCTGGAATGCATCCATAACTCCAGAGATGTGGTCAATAATCTGGCCGTAGCGAAATCACTCGAAGCGGTCATGCAAGAGATCGAGTCCGGCAAGAATCTCACCCAAAGTTTCCAAAACACCGGCATGTTTCCGCCACTCGTGGTACGTATGCTAAAAGTTGGCGAGGCGACCGGATCGCTAGACAAAGCACTGCTCAACGTGAGTTATTTCTACGACAGGGACGTGAAAGAGTCGATCAAGAAGGTGCAAATCATGATCGAACCGGCTATGACTATCATATTGGGAACCTTACTCGGCTGGGTCATGCTGTCTGTTCTGTCACCCATCTACGACATCATCGGCAAGGTGAAATTCTGATGAAAAAATATTTACTCCTGATGCTTAGTACCGATCATCTCCATGCTCAACACATGTTGGGAGACAAGATCGTGGACGAGCGTGAGTTCTCCGATACAGCAGATGGCAAGGATGATTTTGCAGACTTTCTCAGGACCATACACTGCCCGACGTATCTACTCACTGACCTGATCGAAGAAGATTTTAGACTGGAGACCATTCCCTATCTGAGCGGCAGTAGCCAGCGGGCATTATTGCAACGCAAGTTTGACCAGTTCTATAGAGGCACGCCGTACCAGCAAGCCACCATGCTGCAACGTCAAGCAACCGGGCGGCGCGACGCAGACATGTTGTTCTCCGCCCTCACCAACCCCGGCTTGATCACCCCGTGGGTAGATGTGATGCTGGCACACCAAATCCCTTTGGTTGGCATCTACTCCGTACCTCAAATCAGTACACCTTTGGTGGCAGATAGCCCGTCCAACCACTTGCTGCTGATTACTTGGAATAAATATGCAGGTCTGCGTGAGACTTACTTCAGTTCGCACCGCCTACAGATATCACGGCTGACGCCCTGCAGCCAAGGCTTGACCTTCCAAGATGCGGTAGTGGGCGAGTTGGGTAGAACTTATCAATACCTAAAGAGCCTCAGCCTCCTACCCGCAGGACAATTGCTGGATGTGCGCATCATCGGCAACAGCAATGATTTGATCGAACTGCAGACACGTTTGCCCCGTAGCGAGGACATGCGTTATGACTTTGTCGATATGGCGACCCTATCCAAGAAACTTAAGTTCGCCAACGTACGCGGCGATTCCGATGCCAATCAGATTTTCTTGCGACAGTTAGCGGTCAAACAACCCAAGAGCCAATACGGCAATGCTAGCCACACCCATTTTTACAGTCTATGGAGACTGCGGATTGGACTGTATCTTGCCAGCATCGCCCTGGTTATCGGAAGCATCCTTTGGGCCGTGCAAGCCTCCTATCTGCAAGACACACCAGACCAAGCAGCAATAGCCTCTATCAAACAACGCACCAGCAAGATTAAAAGTGACACTCAAACTATTTTACAGTTGCTCCCCAAGACTTCCGTGGCACCACAAGAGATCAAATCAGCAATCACGGCGTTGCACAGCCTACACGAACGCAGCAGCACACCCCAGGAATTTCTGGCACCGCTCAGTATGGTGATGGATAAATTCCCCAAGATACAACTTGATGAGTTGGCCTGGAAGAGCAGCAACACCGAAGCGATACCTCAAAATGGCCAAGTCGGCATCACAGCTCAAGTCATCACAATCAAGGGTCATTTGGATGACGCGGCAACTAATTACCGTGCCGCATTAAGCTATCTGGACCAGTTCCAAAAAGCACTTGAACTGAAAAGCTATCAGGTCAGCGCCATTGATAAGCCGCTTGATATCACCCCTAAAGGCAGCCTGACCGACTTGCGTAACGCTGCACAGCCAGTCAGTGGCTTCACACTCAAACTAGTATGGAGACCCGTACTATGAAATTAACCCATCGTGATTTTGGCGTGATGCGCCTCAGCCTGATCATCTTGGGCATAGCCTTATGCTTCAGCTTGCTGTTGATCTATTTCAGCCAAAGTCGGGCTGAACGTGAAGATAAAGAATGGCATGACGCTTTGCGCCAATTGCAATCGGCACAAAGCGAGTTCAACAATGCGCAACTAGACGAAAGCAATATGGTGAGCTATCTGGATGAATATGCGGCCTCGGTAGATCAACATCTGATAGGTGAAGAAACACGCCTGGACTGGGTGGAAAATCTAGAGAAACTGCATCAACAAAAAATCGTCGAAGACTTTAGATACAACATCGGCCCGCAAACAGCGTACGTTACACAGCCCCCCATAGACAGCGGCAACTTTAATATCAATTACAGCGAGATGAAACTGCAGTTCGACTTACTACACGAAGAACAACTGATCGACTTCTTCGATGCGCTCCGCTCGCAGATTAAAGGTTGGTATCAACTAGACTCTTGCTCCTTGCATCGTAACGAGACAGAGGGGGGCGTGGGTGCACAACTCAAGGCTGAATGTGACGGTGGCTGGGTGACCTTGAAGAATCGGAATGCACAACCATGAAAACACTACTCAAAACCACAATCCTTGCACTCTCGATCTTAATCGCATGCTCTTTGCATGCTGAGGAACTGGGACGATTGTTCTTCACCCATGCACAACGTACCCAATTGAATTATGGCAACTTACAGAGTAGCGATGGTGAGAATGACTCCAGTTTGATGGTCAATGGCATCGTGCAGCGTAACGGCGGCAAGCGCACCGCTTGGATAAACGGCGTTCCGCGTACCATCGGCCAGAGCGACGAAAATCATGCATCCAGCCTACCTATAGATGTTCCCGACCAAGTCAAGCCAGTCACTGTAAAAGTTGGGCAAAAAATCACCATCACGCCTGGCGACAAGCAATAGGCTAACAATGTCACGTCCATCCAGATATTTCTTTCATCATCAGCGCGGTGCAGCGCTGATGGTGATGCTGGTGATTATAGTGTTGGGTGTTGCAGCCGTATTGGTCGGCTCACTCAATTCAACGACAGTCAAAATCTCCCGAGATCAAACCACTATAAATGCCTTGGCTCGGGCCAAGGAAGCGCTGATTGGCTATGCCATTAGCTACAGCGATACGCACCCATTGGAACCTATTCCCGGCTATCTGCCCTGCCCGGATATTACAGGCGGCACTTCGGAGGGAAGCAGCGACACCTGCGGAACGGTTGGAGCAAACAGTATGGGGCGACTACCTTGGAAAACACTGGAACTCCCCGGCATCTTCGATGGCCAGCAGGATTGTTTGTGGTACGCGGTATCCGGCAACTACAAAAACAATCCAAAGTATGGCGGCCTGATGAATTGGGACACCCCTGCGCAGCTTCGCGTTTTTGACAGCAACGGCAACGAACTGCAAGCCGGCGAAGTCGTGGCTGTCATTTTTTCGCCCGGCACACCGCTCTCAGGCAATAGTGATCGCTCCGGCACCACCGCGCCAGTTTGTGGAGGAAATTACACCGCCAGCGCCTATCTGGACAACGACACTATGCACAACATCAACAACGCTGATGTCTCTGCGGCAAGATTCATCATGCCGCACGAACACCGCGATGCGAGTGGCAATATCACGCTGACCACGAACGACCAGTTCGTGTTCATCACTCGTCAGGATATCTGGAACACCATCCAGAAGCGGATGGCGAAACAGGCCAAAAAATGTCTGGATGACTATGCCGCCGATGCAGCCAACACCGCACACAAATATCCATGGGCTGCATCAATGAACGACCTTACTGCCTATCCAAGCCGCACCGGCACCCAGAATGCACTTTTCGGTAGATTTCCTGATGTTCCCAGTACGATCATTGGAGGCGGAAACGGACTCACACCAAGCGATATCAATGCGCTGTCCTACCGGATCCAACAAGTTCAAGCCGCGTTGGACGCCTATCTGGCTAATCCCAGTTCGACGAATATGAGCACTCTGCGGTCAAAGGGAGACAATCTGAAAGATTTGGCGCGTGACCCACCCTATAATCAAAGCTCAAGTGACCCCGCCCGTGCGGCTGGCATATTGGCTGACAATTGCACTACCACGTCATGCAATACGACCAACTTGCAAACCCTCATTACTGCTGCCGTCAATGACCTGTCCGGCACTGACGGCAGCATGCCCACCGATTGGAACAGCATTAATGCTTGCCAACAATTGATATCGTCTCCCTCATGGGCTCATTGGCGCGACTTGGTCTACTATCAAGTGGCGGATGGCTTCCAGCCTGGCAAGACTGGAGTTTGTGTAAGTTGCCTCACTATCACCAGTACCGCCCCTAATCCCTACTCAGGCACCTATCATGCGGCAGTTGCTGTTTCGGGGAAAATGCAGGCAGGCAAAGCGCGAACAGGCGCGGCCGTCTCCGACGCCACTAACTACCTCGAAGGCGTGAACAGCTCAGGCTCCACCTCTCTTGAAACCTACAATAACAACGATCCTGCATTCGCCGTGGTGAATGACCTCGTATTATGTGTAAACGGAACTGCTAATTGCCCATGAAGAATCAAACGATCCCCAGCAATACTGCTATGCGCATAGGCGGCTTCACACTCGTTGAAATGGCCATGGTGCTGGTCATCGTCGCATTGCTGTTGATCGGCTTAATGCCGACCATCAGCAGCCAGATTGAACAGCGCAGGATCAGTGAAACGAAATCCCAGCTGCAGGAAACTCAACAAGCGCTGATTGGATTCGCCTTGATTAATGGCCGACTGCCCTGTCCGGCACAGGCCTCGCTCGCGACCGGTGCAGCCAATGCAGGCTTGGAAGCCCGTAACGGCAACACGTGTGGCTGCGTTACGTCAGGAGGCGGTGTGGCCAGTGCCAGCGGTGTGGCCTGTGACAACACCACCTCTACCTCGGTAACTGGCGTACTTCCTTGGGCAACCTTGGGAATTTCCGAGACTGATGCCTGGAACCGTCGTTTTACCTATCGCGTAACCACCCGCTTCGCAGATGAAATTGTGGCAGGCACAACCGACTGCAACCCTGCCGTAACCGCTCCCATAACCTCCAGCTTTGCGCTATGTTCACAGGGTGTGCCAAATATATTGTCGGCAAGTAGCGGCACAACAATTGCTGCCAATGTGCCCGCCGTGTTTGTCTCGCACGGCAGAAACGGTGCCGGTGCCTTTGATTCAAGGGGAAGTCAACTGGCCGAATCAAGCAATAGCGACGAAAAAGAGAATAGCGACAATGACGGCAGCTTTGTTAGCCACGAATTCACCCCGGAATATGACGATTTGCTTGGCTGGATTTCACCCGCCATTCTCTTCAGCAAAATGGTGAGCGCGGACAAACTGCCCTAAGCCCTGCGCCAGTTCGTGCCTTGCGGGGTATCTTCCAGCACAATACCTGCAGCCAACAACTCTTTACGGATACGATCAGCTTCAGAGTAGTTTTTGCCCAATTTGGCGGCGAGGCGTGCTTCGATCTGTGCGTTGATCGCCGCATCATCCAAGCCATTCTCGCCCGCGTCACCCTGTAAAAATTCCTGTGCATCTCTTTGCAGCAGACCGAGCACACCCGCCAGCGCCTTGAGCTGTAAAGCCGCTTCTGCGGATTGACTGCGGTTCACTTCATTGGCTAAGTCAAACAGCACCGCGACCGCTTCTGGCGTATTGAAGTCGTCATCCATCGCGGCCTTGAAACGTTGCGCGTGGGGTTCGTTCCAGTCAACGCCGTCTTGCACGGGTAGGTCTACATTGCCCGCACCTTTCAAGGCCGTATACAACCGCGTCAGTGCACTCTTGGCATCGTCGAGATGCGTGTCTGAGTAGTTCAGCGGGCTGCGGTAATGAGCGCGCAGGATGAAGAAACGCACGACTTCGGCGTCGTATTTCTTCAGCACTTCGCGGATGGTGAAAAAGTTGCCCAAACTCTTGGACATCTTCTCCTTGTCCACATTGACGAAACCGTTGTGCATCCAGTAATTCACGTACTGGCATTGATGCGCACCTTCGGATTGCGCAATCTCATTCTCGTGGTGAGGGAACTGCAAGTCCGCCCCGCCGCCATGAATATCGAAGTGCTGACCCAACAAATGCGTGCCCATCGCTGAACACTCGATGTGCCAACCAGGGCGACCTTTACCCCACTTCGAGCCCCACTGCACTTCCGTTGCTTCGTCAGGCTTGGCATGTTTCCATAGCACGAAATCGAGCGGGTCGTGTTTGTCGGACGCGACTTCTACCCGCTCTCCCGCGCGCAGGTCTTCCAATGATTTGCCGGAGAGCTTGCCGTAGCCGTCGAACTTGCGCACGGCGTAGTTCACATCGCCATCGGCAGCTTGATAAGCCAGACCGTTGCTTTCCAGCTTGGCAATCATCTCCAGCATCTGCGGTACGTATTGTGTCGCGCGCGGTTCATGGTCCGGGCGTTGCACGCCCAGCGCGTCAGCATCCTCGTGCATCGCGTCGATGAAGCGTTGCGTCAGCGTGTGTATAGATTCTTTGTTTTCCGCCGCGCGCTTGATAATCTTGTCGTCGATGTCGGTGATGTTGCGCACGTAGGTCACGTCGTAGCCGGAAGCCTTGAGCCAGCGATACACCATATCGAACACCACCATCACCCGGGCGTGGCCAAGGTGGCAGTAGTCATAGACCGTCATGCCGCACACATACATGTTAACGGTGTTAGCTACGATGGGTTTGAAGTCCTGCTTATCGCGGGCGAGAGTGTTATATATCTTGAGCATTTAGAACCTTAACTAGGGAACGCACCAGCAGCACTGGCACTAGTGCGGTACGCGACACGCCTTCAGCCACGCTACCCATCAACAAATGTTTCCAACCTTTATGGCCATGAGTACCGACAACGATCAGATCGGCCTGCCATTGCTGTGCTTCTTCTGAGATCACCGTGCCTATATGTCCACCGAAGACCTCGACCAACTTGGTCTCGGCGGTTAAATTCTGCTCAGTGACACGCTCGGCTTCTTTTCTGAGCAATGCACGACCTGCTGCCACAAAAGCCTGTGTGATCTCTTGTATAGGAATCATGCCCAAACCTTCGGGCTCCCAGATCACCGGCGCTTCTTCACAAACATGGAGCAGCAGCAAGGACGATTGCATGACGCGCGCGAGCTTGATTGCCTCTTCAAGTGCGACGATGGCCGTATCGCTGCCATCCACTGCCACCAAGATGCGTTTATACATGACGAACTCCCTAGAATTGCATCGGCTTGTTGTCGTTGAGATTCAGCCAACCTTTAACAATGCGGTAGATGACCCAACAAACGTTCGCAAACAAAATGGCAAAACCGACCACGATGAAGATGGTTGCCATACCCACTGCCGCCCACAACAGACCGAACCAAAACGTGCGTATCTGCCAGCGAAAATGGCTCTCCAACCAAGTGCCGGCAGCTTCGTCCTTCTTCACATAGTTGATGATGATGGCAACGATGGCCGTGATACCGGCGAAGAATGACAAAGCATAGAGGATGTACACACCCTGTGTCAGATTGCGCAATGAATTCAATCGGCTATCTTGTTCGACAACGATCTCTTCGTTCATGCCGCCTCCTTGGTCCAAGAATCTTTCAACGTCACAGTGCGGTTGAACACCAACTTACTCCCGGCCTGATGTTCGCGGCGATCGGTAACAAAATAACCCAAACGTTCGAATTGATAGTGAGTCTCGGGTGCCGCATCTTTCACGGCAGCCTCCACCCAACCCTGTATCACTGTGAGTGATGCGGAATTCAGATAGGTAGAAAAATCGACGTCCTTGTCGGCATCCGGTTCTGGCACATTGAACAAACGGTCATACAGACGAATCTCCGCAGGCAAGGCATGTAGGCGTGACAAAAAGTGGATCACACCTTTGACTTTGCGACCTTCAGGATTTTTACCCAGTGTGGCGTGGTCTATGCTGCAACGCAGTTCTATCACCTTGCCAGCCGTATCCTTGATCGCCTCGTCGCAACGCATCACATAACTATGGCGCAGACGTATCTCGCCGCCCAAGGTCAAGCGCTTCCAACCTGCAGGTGGCACTTCGGCGAAATCATCCGCTTCGATGAACAACTCGCTACTGAAGGGCACAGTACGCTTACCGAACTCGGGGTGATTGGGATGGAAGTCCGCTTCGCGCTCTGCTGCGCCTTCCGCATTGGTGATTGTGACCTTGAGCGGATTGATGATGGCCATCACGCGCGGCGCGCGCAGCTCCAAATCTTCGCGGATCGCGCCTTCCATGATCGCCATGTCCACACTGTTCTCGCTCTTGGACACGCCGATGCGCTTGGCGAATTCGCGTATACCCTCCGGTGTGTAACCGCGACGGCGCATGCCGCTGATGGTAGGCATGCGGGGGTCGTCCCAGCCGCTCACCTGCTTCTCGTTCACCAGTTGCAGCAATTTTCGCTTGCTGGTGATGGTGTAATGCAACTCCAAGCGAGAGAACTCGTATTGGCGCGGATGACACGGAATGGTGATGTTATCCAACACCCAATCATATAGCGGACGATGGTCTTCAAATTCCAAGGTACAGATGGAATGGGTGATGCCTTCCAGCGCGTCGGAGATGCAATGGGTGTAGTCGTACATCGGATATATGC
This sequence comes from Gallionellaceae bacterium, assembly GCA_027448945.1. Taxonomy (GTDB): domain Bacteria; phylum Pseudomonadota; class Gammaproteobacteria; order Burkholderiales; family Gallionellaceae; genus Gallionella. Next base: position 100,631 of record DAIDMQ010000002.1, on the reverse strand, counting down.
ACCATTTATCGCCGGTGCGGATGTGGTGAGCACGGCGGATGCGGTAGATTGCCGGGTCACGCAGATTCATATTCGGCGAAGCCATGTCGATCTTGGCACGCAACACCATGGCGCCGTCGGCAAACTCTCCCGCTTTCATGCGCGCAAATAGATCGAGGTTTTCGGCAGCGGAGCGGTCGCGATTAGGGCTGGGTTTGCCCGGCTGGGTCAGCGTGCCGCGATATTCCCGCATCTGCTCGGGGCTAAGGTCGTCCACATAGGCCAGGCCCTTATTGATGAGTTCCACCGCGAAGTCGTACAGCGCATCAAAATAATCCGAGGCCCAGCGCACTTCGCCGTTCCACTGAAAACCCAGCCAACGCACGTCTTCTTGTATGGACAGCGCGTATTCCTCGCTCTCCTTCTCGGGATTAGTGTCATCAAAACGCAGATTGCACAATCCTTGATAATCCTTAGCCAGACCAAAGTTCAGGCAAATGGACTTGGCATGCCCGACATGCAGATAACCATTGGGCTCGGGCGGAAAGCGTGTCACGATACTGCTATGCTTGCCACTGGCAAGATCGGCATCGATGATAGTACGAATAAAATTGGAAACGACGGGTTGGCTACTCACACTGGTCATACAAGGCTCTCTGGCTGAAATTGCGGTCACTGAATAAGCGGCGGATTTTACCCGAAAACCTTGTATCGATTACGTACATATGCCCCGACTTCCCCGATATGCTGTGAAACTGCGCCGGTTATTTGGTAGAATTCGCGCGTTCATTTAAACCCGCGCAAGTTGCGCTCTCTAGGAATCGCCTATCCCATGAATATGCTTAACCGTATCCATACCCTGTTGTTCGTCAGTGCAATGCTTGCCACTACAGCTGCAGCACATGCGGACGACCTGCAAGATGCCAACAAATTCTTCAAGCAAGGCCAGCAGACTGCCGCCATGGATAAGGTCAACAGCTACCTAACGGGCAAGCCTAAAGATGCACAGGGCCGTTTCCTGAAAGGTCTGATCCTGACCGAGCAAGGCAAGCAAGACGATGCAATCAAGATTTTCTCCGATCTGACCAAGGACTACCCTGATCTTCCCGAGCCATATAACAACATGGCTGTGCTCTATGCCGGACAAGGTCAATATGACAAGGCCAAGCAAGCCCTGGAAATGGCGATACGCACACATCCCAGCTACGCAACCGCGCATGAAAATTTGGGCGACATATACGCCAAGATGGCCAGCCAAGCTTATGACCGCGCCTTGCAACTGGACAAGAGCAACGCCGCCACCCAAACCAAACTGGCGATGATTCAAGATTTGTTCTCTGGCAACACACATTCGCATGCCACCACGACTACAACGCGTGTCGCAACCAGCACTGCTCCTGTTGCAAGCACCACACCAACAGTGAGCAGAAAACCTGTCGTCTCAGCCCCCACCCAATCTGGCGGTGATGATCGCAGCGAAGTAAACAAGAGTGTGCAGGCTTGGGCCGCAGCTTGGTCTGCTCAAGACGTAGAACGTTATTTGGCTGCCTATTCGGACAACTTCCAACCGGCCGATGGTGAAAGCCGCAGCACCTGGGAAGGTACCCGCCGTGAGCGCGTGTCTGCGCCCGCATCCATACAAGTCAGCGTGAGCGACATGTCGATCAAGTTCAGCGATGCCACTCATGCAACTGCAAAATTCCGCCAGTCTTATAGAGCCAGCCACCTCAAATCCAACGGCCATAAAACTTTAAGTCTGGTCAAAGTCGGCGGCAAATGGCTGATCCAAGAAGAGCTCACCAAGTAAGCATGTTTCTTCGCAACCTCACCCCACTGCTATTACTCTGTCTAGTCGGCACGGTTCAGGCCGCGCCCGACCTGCAAGCCAGTGAGGCGCAACTCGCCAAGAGTCTGCAATCCATACGTAACAATCATCTGGATCTGGCGCTCAACGAAGTAGACAGCTTGTTGCGCGTCAATCCCAACTTCCGTTTGGCGCAACTGGTCAAGGGTGACCTGCTGATGGCGCGCGCAGGTGGCATTAACGGTTTCGGCAATGCCAGCAACGCACCCAAAGACAAGATAGAAGACCTGCGCGAAGAAGCCAAAGTACGATTACAACGTATGGCTGCACAGCCAGCGAGCAAACAATCACCACGATTTTTGTGGCAACTCGATGCCGAACAACGCTATGCACTCGTGGTTGATACCGGTCGCTCCACCCTGTATGTCTACGAAAACGTAAACGGTCAGGCGCAATATGTCGCCGACTACTACGTCACCATAGGCAAGCTAGGTACAGAAAAATTCGTCGCTGGCGATCAGCGCACCCCTATCGGCGTCTACTTCATCAAGGCCAATCTGCCTAAACAGCAACTCGCTGACATGTATGGCAGCGGCGCTTTCCCGCTCAGCTACCCCAATGAATGGGACAAAAAGAACAAACGTACCGGCCAAGGCATCTGGCTGCATGGCACACCCAGCGACACTTACAGCCGCCCACCCCGCGCAAGCAATGGCTGCGTAGTGTTGTCCAACGATAACCTGGAGCAGATTGCCCCGTATCTGCAAGTCGGCATCACGCCGGTCATCATCACGAATCACATGGAGCTTGAGACTGCACAAGACGACACTGAACGTGCCTCACTGCTCGCCGAGATTGAGCAATGGCGCAAGGATTGGAGCAGTCTCGACACCGATGCATACCTCAAGCACTACTCGCCGGATTTCAACAGCGACAGTCAAAACTACAGCGCGTGGGCCAAACAAAAGCAACTGGTAAATTCTGGCAAGAGCTGGGTCAAGGTCAACCTGGGTGGCGTGAGCATGTTCACCTATCCCGAGCAAGCCAATATGGTCGTGGTTAATTTCGATCAGGACTACAGCAGTAGCAATCTGTCCAACCGCATGAAAAAACGTCAATATTGGATGAAGCAGAATAACCGCTGGAAAATCATCTACGAAGGTGCCGCATGAAAAAACTCATCACATTCTTTTTAGCATTCGCACTATGTGCAGTCTCTCCACTCACTTACCCAAAGGATAAAAATATAATGGTCAAACTCCATACCAACCACGGCACCATCACGATTCAACTTGATGCGGAAAAAGCGCCAAACACCACCAAGAACTTCATCGACTATGTCAATGCGGGTTTCTACAGCAACACCATTTTCCATCGCGTCATCCCTAACTTCATGATCCAAGGCGGCGGCTTTGAGCCTGGCATGAAGCAAAAGGCTGTGCAGAATCCCATTAAGAATGAAGCTGCGAACGGCTTGAAGAACCACAAGTACACCATCGCCATGGCACGTACTGGTGACCCACATTCCGCAACTGCGCAATTCTTCATCAACACCCGTGACAACGACTTTCTGGATTACCCAGGCCAAGACGGCTGGGGCTATTGCGTGTTCGGCAAAGTGACTGAAGGCATGGACGTGGTCGATGCAATCGGCAAAGTAAAGACCAGCACCAGCGGCTTCCATCAAGACGTGCCTAAAGAAGACGTCGTCATCACCGGCGCAGAAGTCGTCAAGTAACAGGAATTAGGAGCAAGGATTCGGGATTCAGTGATTGCAGAGTCACTGGTTTTTCTGAATCCCGATTCCTGAAATGCCCCACACCTTATTTATCTCCGACCTGCATCTGGGTAGCGAACATCAAGACAGCATGGCCGCGTTCATGCGCTTCATACACGCACACGCCCCGCATGCGGAGCGCATCTATATCCTCGGCGATCTGTTCGATTTCTGGGCTGGCGACGACGACATTTCCGACTCATTCCATGCCCGTGTCATCGCAGCATTGGCGGGATTGCAACACCACCAGACCGAGCTTTTTATCATGCATGGCAACCGTGATCTATTGATGGGCACGGCTTTGGCCGCAGCCTGTCATGCCAAACTGATCGGCGAACCGACACTGATAGATTTGTACGGCACGCCCACGCTGCTTAGTCACGGCGACACACTGTGCACCGACGACGTGGAATATCAAGCCTTCCGCAAACGAGTGCATGACGGAAAATTCCAGCGCGATTTTCTCACCCAACCGCTCGCCGCACGCAAGGCTTACATACAGCAATTGCGCAAAGACAGCGACACCGCGAAGCGCAACAAGCGCATGGAGATCATGGACGTGAATCTGGACGCAGTGGCCGAGCTGCTACGCCACAACCACTATCCGCGCCTCATCCACGGCCACACTCACCGTCCCGCACGCCACGAACATATCGTGGACGGCAAGACCTGCGAGCGCTGGGTGTTGGGCGATTGGGGCGAACAGGGCAATGCGTTGCGCTGCGATGCGAACGGTTGCGCAATGATTCGATTTTAGCCCATTCGTTAAGAATGACTATTCTGTGCTGCTTGTTAAAAGCTCGTTTAACTGACCGTAGCGATACAGGGCGACATAAATAAGCTGCCTTTCCATCCCCCATGAACAGTGCGCGCGGCAACCACCGCCCACATCGCCGCAAGCACGATAAACAGCATCGTTCCAAAAACAGAGAACGCACTCATTGCCAGCAACGCCCCCAATTTCAAAGTGGTAACGGTATAGACCCCCAAAGGGAAGATGTAGCCCCACCATCCAAGGTTAAACGGAATGCCTGCGCGAAATTGATGCATCGTTATGAAAATGGCAAGCAGCATCCACCAAAGTCCTGCGCCCCAGAGCAATATCCCCGCAACCACACCGATGCCAGATGCAATCTGGCCAAGGTTGACCATACCCTGTGCAGCAAAAATGGCCGGCGCATCTCCCCCCAAAATAATCATGCCAAGCGCGCCCGTTGCGAGGGGACCGAGTGGCAACCAGCTCGACGCAGCCATACTGCCGGGCGGCAACTTGTGTAACGCCATGCGTAGAATCAATATCGTAATGATTGCAAACGCAACCGGGACCGAATAAGCCCAAAGCACATAACTCGTGATAAGCATAATGAGCTGATCACTTGCATTGCCCAGGTAGGGCGCAAGCATACCACCACTTACCGCCGCAACTTCTGCGGCGACAATTGGCAACAGCCACACTGCCGTCATCCCCTCAATGCGATGCTCCTGTCGGGTAAACATTAAATAAGGTAAAAATACACCGCAGCCAAGCGCCAAAACAACATCAATCCACCATAACACTTGAGCGACGAAAACCATCCCGCCACCCCAGCGTGGCAAGCCGAAAACCAGAAAACCATTGATAATGGTCGCGAGCCCCATCGGAATTGCACCTATAAACATTGAAACGATGCTATGACTGAAAATCTTCTTGGCTTCATGCCGGAACATAATCCATCGGGCGGCATAAAGCAGCGTAAAGAAAACGAAAAAAACAATGTTTAACAACCACAAACCTTCGCCGATGGCATGCGATATCGAGCCTGCACCGGGAACTTGTGGTACCGCAAGCGCGAGTATTCCGGTCCCCATAGTGGAAGAAAACCAATTAGGCGTGAACTGTCGAATCATTTCGCGCGGATTCTCAAGTTGCGAAAGCGGGATCAATTCCGTCAAAAAGCGGGTATCACGGCTACCAATCCTCATACGACCTTCCTTTTTAAAAACAGATGGAATCCTGTTCATTTGCGCCCTGTGATTAGTCTTGGCATCAATGGCACAAGCTTAAACACTCAGGTAACATAGCTCAAATACATATAATTCATATATGAATGAATATTAGTTATGAACCTTCACCTGCTCCGTATATTTTTTACTGTCGCTGAACAGCATAGTTTTTCTCGGGCCGCGGAATCGCTTTGCCTCAGTCAGCCTGCGGTATCAAAATCCGTGCGAGAGCTGGAACACCAACTCAATCTGCCGCTGATCGAACGTACTGCGGGGGGTATGACGCGCGCAAAAGGAGCCCGTTTAACCGAAAGCGGTCAGGCGATTTTTGAACATGCTCGTGGTATTTTCTCATTAGAGCGCGCAGCCATTGAAGATGTCCGTGCGCGCATAGGGCTCAAACGCGGGCGGCTGATTGTAGGCGCAAGCACCACTATCGCAGCGTATTGGCTACCCGCTTATATCGCCCAATTTACCCAGCGATTCCCATCAATCGAAATAGAAGTTCGTGTGGGCAATACTGCCTATATTAGTGAGACCTTGATTGACTGCAATATTGATGTAGCGCTTGTGGAAAGCGCAATTGATGACCCTCGCATCGTTGCGACCCACTGGCATGATGACGAGTTGCGTATTATTGCTCATCCGAATTCGACACTGGCCCGAAAACGCAAACTCAGTGCAGCACATCTTGATGAAGAGATCTGGCTAGTACGCGAATCAGGCTCCGGGACACGCGAGGTTAGCGAACGAATGATGCAAATACACAACATCCAACCCAAACGCCAAATCGAGTTTGGCAGCAATGAAGGGATTGCACGGGCAGTCGCATCAGGACTGGGAATAGCCATGATTTCCACACGGGTTGTGCACGAACTATTACTACTAAATCAAGTCAAGACTGTGCGCTACCCGCACGCACACGTTTTACTTCGACCACTATTTTTTCTGCGGCTAAGAGCGCGCCCATTATCTCCACTGGCCCGCGCTTTTCACGAAATTCTTGAATTGCCGAATTCAAATCCGACACCCTCAAAAAACGGATTCCAGCCCACCTCAAAATGACACTGTGGCAAGTTGGATTCTAGCGAAACCTATCCACACCGCCTGCTCCACCCTGTCCACCGCGATGATTTCCATGCCGGCGATTTTTCCTTTCGGCGCATGGGCTTTATGGATGATCCGTGTGGGTGTATCTCAGATTGGCGATGACTCACACCCGGCAACATTGCGTCTGCATGACTGTTCATTGCGCGACGCGCTGCTCAAATCAGGCGACATCGGTTGTGACTAGATTTTTATCGATCGATGCCGGAGCACAGACAATCTACAGGGCTGATACTCTGTTGATCTGTAATCGCCATGCGATCGAATCACTTTTACACGGCAAGCGGGGCAATCTGCCATACCGCATACGCCATCTAATGGTCGAACCCAACATTCAAAATGGTAAATGTCCAGTCTTCACCAAAATCGTACAACCATCTTTGCTGAAAGGTTGGTGCAGGCTCAAATGAGGACTGCGCATCCACGTGCCTTTCGGATAGCGCCCGTGCTCATCCTCGAAAACCCCATCGATCACCAATATTTCTTCTCCACCGTAATGCCGATGAGCACTGAAGTAAGTTTCTGGTGACCAGCGAACCAAAGCAGTATGTTGGGTATTAAAACTCGACAGTGGCATTACCGAAAGTCCGGGCACAAGACCCGGGAGCCAATTAGCATTGACCGTATCCACCACCACGCTAAGCCTATCTTTAGCGTCCATGTGGCGCACTTTAACGAACAAAACACAGCCGTTGTCAGCGCGGGGGGTATGTTTGGAACCGGGTGCATTCTTGAGGTATGTACCCGGGCCATGGTCTCCGCGTTCATCGCTGAAGACACCTTCCAGCACGAAAATCTCTTCGCCAAAATCGTGCACATGGATGGGGAATGTTGTACCGGAGGCATAGCGCACGATTGATGTGGCGCGTGCCCCTTCCGCCCCATCCCGCTCAAGTATTCTTCGTTCAACGCTACTTGATGGACTGGGAGACCAGGGCAGATTGTCAGGTTGGATAACAATCCGCTGTGCAAAATCGGTATTAATCTTCATGACTTAGTCTATGTTGGTGACTCGTTTTTGGTCCACTCAGCTGCTGCATTGATCAAATCAGATAGCGATCCGATTAGTTGCACACCTTCGTCCTGGCTACGCCGCCTCGCCACGCCAGTACCGCCCGCCCAGATTAATATCCGTTGCGGCAGGACGCGCCTTAACTGTTGCAGACCATCTTTGATTTGCAAGGGTGTCATTACTGCGCTGAATGACAGCGCTACAACATCGGCCTGATGAGCAATCGCCGCCGCTACGATTTCGTTGATGGGACTCTGCCCCCCCAGCATAGTGCAGCGTGCGCCCTGTAAACTGAGTGTCGCTTCGACCATCAATAAACCGAGCATATGCTCTTCCCCTGGCAACGTAGCAAGAAGCACATGTGGCGTACCACGATCGTTACGCATCATTTCAATCGCGGAGCGCAACACCAGTGTGACCTGCTCGCTATAGAGATGCTCTTCGAACACGCGTATATCCCCACGCAACCAAGACTCCCCAATCAGATGACCAAGTGGCGCAACTGTCTTGGACAAATATTCAGTCATCCCTTGATCCAGCAAAGCGCGACTTAACGCAAGTCGCAACTCGGAGGCTTGGTGCCCTTTGATCAGTTGAACATATTTTTGTAACTCAGGTTGATCATCTGGATGTCGCCCAACGGCGTCTTCCAGCAATGCCACGAGCGCAGGATACGTCTGTCCCACCACCTTTACCGGCCTCAACCCCATGTCTATTAAGCGCTTTATTAAACGCAGGCAATCGACCTGCTCCTCTGGGTATAGCCGATCTTCGCGTTCATCGCGAACCGGAACGGGAAATCCATAACGACGCTCCCATACCCTAAGAGTGTCCTTCCCGATGCCCGTCTCACGCTCGACCGCCCCTATATTTAGCATATTTACACCCATAAAATTATTAATATGTCCTAGACAAACTTGACATCGATTGCTTAATTAACCTATTCTCGCACCATAAATTCAATTTTGTCTACGACATCTCGATGAGTGCAAAACATACAAGCCATAAAGTAGCTGTGATTGGATCAGGTATTTCTGGTCTGGCATGCGCATATCGTCTAGGACAGTCTGGACATAAAGTGACACTCTTCGAGGCGAATGATTATTTCGGTGGGCACACACACACAGTCGACGTCACGCTCGGGGGGATCACTTATGGGGTCGATACCGGCTTTCTCGTGTTCAATCACCGCACTTATCCAAATTTGGTGCAACTGTTCAAAGAGCTGGCTATCGATACGGTTGCCACGGATATGACGTTCTCAGCAAAAGTGGCACTCGCAGAACGTACGCTCGAATGGTCTGGCGGCAATTTAGACACCGTTTTTGCACAGCGGAATAATCTGTTCGATCGGCAATTCTTGCGTATGTTGAGAGACATCCTGCGTTTCAATAAGCAGACGACGCTCTTGGCGCATACCACGCAAATCGAGCAGACCGATGTCTCACTGGGTGAATACCTAAGTCGCAACAACTACAGCAACGAGTTTCGCGACTGGTATCTGTTACCTATGGCAGGTTGCATCTGGTCTTGCCCAACTGAGCAGATGCTGGCTTTCCCGCTCACCACCTTTGTGCGCTTTTGCCATAACCACAGCCTGCTGCAGATTAGTGGCAGACCCCAATGGCATACCGTCAAAGGCGGGGCGCGTCACTATGTCGACAAGCTACTGCTTGGTATAGAAGATAAACGACTCAATGCTCCAGTGAAGTCGATCACACGCAACAACAAAAATGGGCAAGTCAAGGTGTTCGTCGAAAACAGCAACAGCGGTGAATTATTCGATCATGTTGTACTGGCAGGGCATAGCGACCAATCCCTGCGACTGCTTAGTGATCCGTCGCAAGATGAAGCATGCCTACTCGGCGCGATTGGATACCAGCAGAACCTAGCCGTACTACACACCGATACGTCATGCCTGCCGCAGAATCAGCGCACCTGGTCAGCCTGGAATTATCAGAGTAGGAACGCAAGCGAACCACAGGTGTGTGTGCACTACCTGATCAACAAGCTGCAACCCTTGCCGTTCAAGGAGTCTGTCATCGTCTCACTTAATCCGATAGACCAACCCGACCCGTCGAAAGTGATTGCCTCATTTGACTACGCGCATCCCGTGTTCGATAGCGCAGCCATTTCCGCACAACAAAACCTGCATTTGATCCAAGGTCACCACAACACCTGGTTTGCTGGTGCATGGACAGGATATGGCTTCCACGAAGATGGGTTGAAGTGCGGTCTGCATGTTGCAGAAGCGATCAATCACCTCGGAGCTTGACATGAGCGCGATTCAAATATGTTTCGGCAATGTGCACCACCATCGCTTGCGCCCCGTGCGCAACAGCTTCAACTACGGCGTATATTTTCTGCGCCTGCCATTGCGCAGCATGGCCCAAGCCGGCTTTCCGACCCGGCTGCTGTCGCGCAATCGATTCAATCTACTTTCCTTCTACGACCATGATCATGGTGATCGAAAACAGCCGTTGCTGGATTGGATAGACACCATTCTCAAGCAGGAGGGAATACACGATGCAAACGGCGAAGTGTGGCTGCAAACTTTTCCGCGTGTACTGGGCTATGTATTCAACCCTGTATCGTTCTGGTTTTGCCATCGCCCGGACGGCACCTTGCGTGCGGTCCTATGCGAAGTCAGCAATACTTTCAATGAGCGCCATTGCTACCTGCTTGATCACGGCGGAACCATCGAGAGCGGCAGCAAGTTGAACACAAACAAGGTCTTTCATGTCTCGCCATTCTGCCAGGTTCAGGGCAGCTATCGATTTCAATTCATTTTTACTCCCCGTGAAGATCACGAATACACGCTAGCGCGTATCGATTATCACGACGCCGACGGCGCACTGCTACTCACCAATATCAGCGGGACGTCACAACCATTGAGCGACCGCAATATTGTTCATGCACTGCTGCGCTATCCCTTGATGACCTTCATGGTCATGACCCGTATCCATTGGCAGGCACTGAAACTCTGGTTCAAACGCGTGCCGTTTTATCGCAAAGCCCCTCTACCTTCACAGGAGATTAGCAAATGAATACCGAAATTCTGAATGGCAGCTTGAGCAATCTCAATGCAGCAGCGGGAGAACTTGATGCGACCAGATATCCTGCTAAAGCCCGTTTCATCTTGGAGTTGCTCGCAAGGTTGCAACATGGCGCACTACACTTAGTATTGCCCGACGGACAGGTCGCTCAGTTCGGCGATGACTCATACCCGGTAACATTACGTCTGCATGATTGGTCACTGTGCGACGCGGTGCTCAAATCAGGCGACATCGGTTTTGCCGAGACTTATATCAATGGACGCTGGAGCACAGACAATCTGACCGGACTGATTGCTCTGTTTATCCGCAATCGTCATGCGGTCGAATCACTTATCTACGGCAAATGGTGGGGCAATCTGCTGTACCGCATACGCCACTTGTTTAACCGTAACAGCCGCAGCGGCAGTCGCAAAAACATCCACGCCCACTATGACATCGGCAATGACTTCTATCGTTTATGGCTAGACCCCTCGATGACTTATTCCAGCGCGGTGTTCAGCAACGGCAATATGGATAGTCTGCAGGATGGTCAAGTCTCCAAATACCGGCGCATCCTCAAGCAACTCAACATCCGTTCAGGTGCGAAAGTCCTCGAGATCGGCTGTGGCTGGGGCGGCTTTGCCGAAGTTGCCGCCCTTGAAGGTGGCGCACACGTACATGGTCTTACATTGTCGACCGAACAGCTGCAATTCGCCCGACAACGTTTGGCCGCTGCAGGTGTTGCCGAACAGGCCAATTTACAGTTGATGGACTACCGCGACAGCGATGGTCAGTACGACGCCATCGCTTCCATCGAGATGTTTGAAGCGGTCGGGGAGGCATATTGGCCAACTTACTTCGAGTGCGTGGCACGTAACCTGAAGCGGGGTGGACGAGCCTGCATACAGACCATCGTCATCGCCGATGAGCTATTCGACCGATACCGCAAAGGCACCGACTTCATCCAGCAATACATCTTCCCCGGCGGCATGCTGCCTTCTCCACTAGCGTTCCGCGCACAAGCGGCGAAACACGGATTGCGTGTAGTGGATGAATTTAAATTCGGCTTGGATTACGCCCGCACACTGGTTGAATGGCGCGATGCCTTCAAGCAGCAGTCATCAAAAGTGCGCGCACAAGGTTTCGATGGCGAGTTCATCAGGACTTGGGAATTTTACTTGTGCTACTGCGAAGCCGGTTTTCGTGCAGATAGCATCAACGTGATGCAATTCACGCTGGAAAAATAATGCGTATTTCACGTCTACTCATTTTTGCTGCGCTATGTTTGACATTTAACATTGCACAAGCAGCCGACATCCACACCCATATCCAGACCGAGATCCCCAACGCACACTTGCAGGGACAGGGAAATTTTCGCTGGTTCGGGCTGAAAATTTATGCGGCAAAATTATGGGTGGACGGAGCCGGTTTCAATACCGATGTGCCCACTTCCCGCAAGTTCATACTCGACCTCAACTATGCGCGTGACTTGCATGGCGAACGCATCGCCGAGTCCAGCATAGACGAGATACGCAAACTCGGTCTGGGGAGCCATGCGCAACGTGTCATATGGCTGAACAAGTTGAAATCGCTGTTTCCCGATGTGCATAAAGGCACACGCATCAGCGGAGTCTATCTGCCAGGTCAAGGTGCAAGGTTCTATCTCGACGGCACACTGCTGGGCGAAATCGACGATCCTGAATTCGCCCGTGCATTTTTCGCCATCTGGCTCGATGAACGCACCAGTGCACCCAAACTGCGCAAGCAACTACTCACGCCCAACCGATGAAAAACTTCTCGTACACGGAATTGTTCAGCTACGGCTTATTTGGCTTGCCGCTGGCATTGGTGGCGCTGCCCATCTACGTGTACGTGCCTCAGCTCTATGCCGGACGATTTGGTTTGTCACTGACACTCATCGGTAGTGCACTACTCATCGCACGCATCCTCGATGCTTTCATCGATCCCGCCATCGGCTTGTGGGTAGACCGGCAGCGCGGCGGCTATGGCCGTTTGATTGCGTGGTCATTGCCATTGCTGACCGTGGGTTTCATCGCGCTGTTTCATCCACCGCAAAGCATCAGCACACACCCCCTATTCTGGTTTCTATCCAGCCTGATGGCGGTTTATCTGGGCTACAGTCTCGCCACCATCACTTATCAGAGCTGGGGAGCAGCGCTCACGCAAGCACAAGCACAACGCACGCGCCTGACTGCCGTACGCGAGGGGTGCGGACTCATTGGCGTAATCATCGCGGCAGCATTACCCAGCATCGCCGACCTTGGTTGGCTGTCGTGGGTGTTCATCGTGACATTGCTTGCCGCCGCATTCCTGTTGCTAAGGCATGCACCTCGACCTTATTCCAGGCCACTCTCCCATGTCACACCTTACAGTCTGCTAGCGCCATTTCGTCATTCACAATTTCGCTGGCTGTTCGCCGTATTTATGCTGAATGGCATCGCTGCCGCAATCCCAGCCACGCTGTTTCTGTTCTTTGCCAACGACCGTCTTGGCCTACCACAATACGCAGGCATGTTCCTGCTGCTGTATTTCGTTGCAGCGGCAGTGTCTATGCCATTGTGGGTGACGCTCGCTCGGCGTCACGGCGAGAAGCGTGCATGGTTAATCGGCATGTTGATCGCTATCGTTAGCTTCGTATGGGCCTACACCCTGACTCGGGGTGCTTTTAATGGCTATGCCCTCATCTGCATCTTATCCGGCATCTCGCTCGGCGCTGATCTGGCGCTGCCGCCGGCACTGCTCGCCGCCGTCATCGGCCATGCAGGTGACAGCGGTAAGCACGAAGGTGCCTACTTCGGCGTTTGGAACTGGGCGACCAAGATGAACCTGGCTTTGGCTGCCGGCATCTCGCTACCGCTATTGGAATGGCTGGGTTATCAAACCGGCACCACCGAAGCACCAAGCTTGCAGGCACTCGCGCTAGCTTATGCCTTACTGCCATGCGCCCTGAAATCACTCGCAGCCCTATTGCTATGGCGCGCACCACTTCACCCTATCTAACGTCAAGGAAAATCACCATGAGCTGGCACAACTACCTGTCATCCGTTCTCGGCCTTTGCATACTCTCGGCCTGCAGTACTACTGATGTCTCGCATTACGCCCAAGAGAAGCCGACACTCGACATGAAACAGTATTTCAATGGCACCATCGATGCTTGGGGTATGTTCCAAGATCGCAAGGGAGAAGTAGTCAAACGTTTCACCGTGGTCATCCTATGCAGTTGGCAGGGCGATGTTGGCACGCTGGATGAAGACTTTACATATTCCGATGGCAGCAAACAAAAGCGTGTGTGGACACTGAAGAAACAGGCGAACGGACAATACATCGGCACCGCTGCAGATGTGGTCGGTGTCGCCATCGGCACCACTTCTGGCAATGCACTGCGCTGGAAATATGTGCTGGCCTTGCCGGTCGGCAACAAAATTTATAACGTCAATTTCGAAGACTGGATGTTCCTAATGGATGACAAGGTGATGTTGAACCGTGCCGAAATTAGCAAGTTCGGATTCAAGCTGGGTGAGGTCACCCTCTCGTTCACCAAGCGGCCATGAATCCCAAGATAAAAGAGTGGTGCGGACGGCGCGTTTGGATCATCGGCGCGTCTAGCGGCATCGGTGCCGAAACTGCACGCAAATTACTTTCATGTGGCGCCAAGCTGGCACTGTCTGCACGCAACAAAACGCACTTGGAAGCCGTTGCAATCAACTATTCTGACGTATTAATCCTGCCTTGCGACATCACCAACCATAGCAGCGTAATGAGTACGCGCGACAGCATCCTGACACAATGGGGCGGCATCGACCTCGTCTTAGTGGTTGCAGGAACCTACAACCAGATGCGCGCCGACAATTTTGATCTCGCCGTCGCAAATAGGATGGTGGATATCAATCTGCGTGGCACATTAAATTGCCTCGATGCCATCCTGCCTACTTTGATCGCGCAAGGTAAAGGCGGCATAGGCATAGTCGCCTCGGTTGCGGGACTGAGCGGACTGCCGCAGGCTTTGATCTACGGGCCGACCAAAGCCGCACTCATCAATATGTGCGAATCGCTCTATTTAGACCTGAGGCCGCGTGGCATCAGTGTGTATCTCATCAATCCCGGTTTTGTTGCAACACCGCTCACCGCGAGCAACGAATTTGCGATGCCCGCCCTGATCTCTGCCGACACAGCGGCGAATGAATTAGTGCGCGGCATAGCGCGGGGGGAGTTTCATATCCACTTCCCCAAACGTTTCACCAACTGGCTGAGATTATTGCGGCTGCTGCCTTACCGCTGGTATTTTTGGACCATACACAAGGTGACCGGATTATGACTCATCAGGCTGAACTGGACCGTCTCGTCGACTTCTTTGAACACATCTCGCCCGAGAATATTGGTGTGCTGACCGAGCTATACAGCGCCCAAGCATACTTCAAAGACCCGTTCAACGAGGTGCGCGGACATGCCGCTATTATCGCTATCTTCGAACATATGTTCCGACAGGCGGACGCGCCACGGTTTGAAGTTAAAAACAGCATCTTGCAAGGGGATGATGCCTGCATTCTTTGGGAGTTCCACTTCAACATGAGAGACAAGTCTCACACTCCTCGGCGCATACGCGGCTCTTCCCATCTACACTTTACGGTTGAACACAAAGTTGACCACCATAGGGATTACTGGGATGCCGCCGAAGAGTTATACGAAAAAATTCCTTTGTTGAGGGTACTGATGCGCTGGTTGAAACGCCAAGCTTCCGCCCAAGATGTTCGGGCGCAATAAAGAGTCGTGCGGTCTGCAAAAGCGCGCGTTCGCGATTGCCGCGCATATAAATATCGAAAATGATCAGGATGGGTTTCGGCCACTGCAACTCATACACTTTCTGTCATCCGGCAACCTTCTCTACAAGATTACAGCCCCTCATGAAATATCCGGTGCGCAAAATATATATCGCGCGGATAGTCACTTCTTGGCAAGGATGTAACACTTTGCTGCGTGGCTAACTGGCTGGGGAGAAATGCCGATTAGCATCCGTCCCGGCCCTACACATTAAACATTTATATAAATGTTTCTATCGTCAACGCAGACTCCACTCAATACGTTGTTCCTCGAGTAGACTCATAAATCACTTTGTTTGGATGTAATTCAAAAAATGATCAATAACGCTAGTCTGCGCGACACGCAATTCGTTCTCTTCGGTGCATATGGAGATCTATCTTGGCGCTTGATCGTGCCTGCGCTGTTTGATCTGTTCTTGAACGGACAGTTGCCCGAGCGATTCATACTGCAAGGTGTGGATCGTATGGACAGTGACGCGGCGGCGCTAGCTGTGCATTATTTGAAGGGTGTTTCTCAACACTCACGCTATGGCGTTCCTGATGAGGCAATATGGCAAAAATTCGCCGGCAAGCTTCACTATATCCAGGCAGATATCGGCGAAGCGAGTAGCTATACGCATCTGGGTAAAGTACTTGCCTTATGTGATGCCGACTGGGGTTCCAAAACGGAGAAGGTGCTTTATCTGGCAATACCTTCTTTTCTATTCGAAACAGTCATCAGTGGCTTGGGTGATGCCGGTCATGCAGAAGACCGCGAGCATGTACGTGTCGTTGTAGAAAAACCTTTGGGACACGATCTGGACTCATTTCGCCAGATCAACAGTGTGCTGACGCGATATTTCACCGAGCAGCAGATATTCCGTATCGACCATTTTCTCGGTAAAGAGACCGTTCAAAACATTCTGGCCATGCGTTTTGCCAACCCGATCTTTGAGCCCATCTGGAATCGAAGTTATGTAGACCATGTGACCATCACCGTGGCAGAGACGCTGGGTGTTGAGAAGCGCGGCACCTACTACGAACAAGCCGGCGCATTGCGCGACATGGTACAAAACCATTTGTTTCAACTGTTGTGTTTGGTCGCAATGGAACCACCGGTGTCTTACGACGCAGACGACATACGCAACAAAAAAGTAGACGTACTACATTCATTGCGTCCGATTACCGGCGAGACTGTGTCGGATCATTCTGCAAGAGGCCAATATGATGAAGGCTGGATAGCAGGTACGCATATGACGGGCTACCGCAACGAACCCGATGTGAATCCTCATTCCAACACGGAAACGTATGCCGCCTTGAAACTCTTCGTGGACAACTGGCGCTGGCAGGATGTTCCGTTCTATCTACGCACAGGGAAGCGCATGACAGCGGCAGTTTCCGAAATCTCCATACGCTTCCGCGATGTTCCTCATCATGCCTTTCCCGCCTCTGCGGGCTTGAACACACAGCCGGTAAGGCTGGTGATTCAGATTAACCCCGAACAGGGCATCGTGCTCAAGTTCATGGCCAAAGTTCCCGGCTCCGAATTGCGCCTACAACCTGTCGACATGCGCTTCAGTTACAAAGAAGCGTTTCAGACCGAGTCACCGACCGCCTATGAGACTTTGTTGCGCGATGTTCTGGTCAGCAATGCCACGTTGTTCATGCGTGCCGATCAGGTTGAATTGGCTTGGAAATTTCTAATGCCGATACTGAACTCCTGGCAGAACAATCCGGCACCAGATTTTCCAAACTATGCGGCGGGATCGTGGGGCCCTGAAACAGCCGAATCTCTCCTTGCCGGCGATGGCAATAGTTGGCTGACACCCACACTCAAGAAATCGACGTAGCATCACAACCGTCGCATATGTGAGGACATCCATGAAAGCTCCGCCAGCAAAGGACGCATTCCCAACTTGGGCACGTGCAGCCAAAGACATGGTGGGCGCAAGCTTGGGCTCATCCAGATTGTGGTTCACCACCGCCGACGGCATCCTGACTGAAGTCTATTACCCGCGTATCGATATACCGCAGATCAAAGATCTGGGTTTCATCATTGCGGATGATCAAGGCTTCTGGGTGGAGTTGCGTCGCAACGGCAACTACAAAGTGAACCTGCCGTTTCCCGGCGTGCCTGCCGTAGAGATTGTGCATACCCATCCACGCTTCACCTTCACACTACAAATCTGCCCCATGCAAAATCGCGATGTGCTGATGATGCGCTATAGACTAACAGGCGATGCAAATTTAAAACCCTACGCACTGTTATCGACGAGGTTGGGGGATAACGCGGATAGCAATCTGGCCAGCGTAGTCAATCATAACGGGCGCACTTTACTCTGCGCTGAACAAGGGCCGTTTGGACTTGCACTGGCCGCATGTGGTGAAGATGGGGAAGACGTTTGGCAGCGCTGCTCTGTGGGTGAAGAAACGGCAAGTGATGGCTGGCAGGATTTCAATCAGCATGGCCGCATGACATGGGCTTATGACAGCGCAGGCCCGGGTACGACCGCGCTGACCGGCGAGTTGCCGCAACAAGCAACGCTTGCACTCGGTCTGGCAACGAGCGTTGAATCAGCCGCCACCCTTGCCGTGTCCGGCCTAATGGAGAAATTTTCCAAGGTTTGGGACTTGCAATGCCGTCATTGGCAAGCATGGTTAGGGGGCTGTCACTTCCCCGCAGCGACAGCCAAGCTAAAAGAGCAGCTGATGCTTTCCGCCATGGTGCTCAAAGTGCATCAGGATCGCACCTATTGCGGTGCTGCCGTAGCCAGTCTTTCAGTGCCTTGGGGGTCAAACAACCAGAGCCGTAGCGGCTATCATTTGGTGTGGTCGCGCGATCTGGTAGAGACCGCCGGTGCGATGGTCGCGATGGGTGCTTACGGCGATGCACGCGAAGTGTTGCGCTACTTGATCGCGACACAACAGGAAGATGGTCATTGGCTGCAAAACCAATGGCTGGGTGGTGCGCCGTTCTGGCAGGGCATACAGCTGGACGAAGCAGCCTTCCCGGTGATACTAGCCGCAAGCTTGAATGAACATGATGAGTTGGGTGGCATCCCCGTCAAAGACATGGTGCAACGTGCACTCAGCTTCATTGCGCACGAAGGTCCCTCTACCGCTCAAGATCGCTGGGAAGAAGACACCGGCGTCAACACCTTCACACTCGCTATAGTCATCGCGGCATTGGTCGAGGGCAGTGCTTGGCTGGAGGAAGATGCACGACAGTTTGCGTTGTTGTTGGCTGACAACTGGAATGCAAGGCTGGACGATTGGACTTTTGTACAAGGCACCAAGCTCGCGCAACAGCTTAATATCGGCGGCTATTACATACGCACGGCACCCGAAAGCTCACTGGTACATGAAGGCAGCCAGTCCGAACATGTATTGATCAAAAACCTTGCCCGTGATCCAGACTTGGCTGCGGATGAACAAGTTGCCACCGACTTTTTGCAACTCGTGCGCTACGGCCTGCGTCGTGCGGATGAACCGCGCATACTCGACAGTCTGAAGACAGTCGATCAGTTGCTCAAGACAGACACGCCCTATGGTCCGGTGTGGCATCGCTACAACGGAGATGGCTATGGTGAAAAAGATGACGGCAGTCCATTCGACGGAACCGGACGCGGGCGCGGCTGGCCACTGTTGACCGGGGAGCGCGGCCACTATGCGCTTGCAGCGGGAGAAGACCCCTTGCCCTATCTTGAGTCCATGGCCGCCATGTCGGGCACTGCGGGCCTTATACCTGAACAGGTATGGGACAGTGCGGATATTCCGGAACGCAACTTGACTCTGGGCAGGCCCAGCGGGTCTGCCATGCCGCTGGTGTGGACGCATAGCGAATTCATCAAACTGTATTACAGCCGCACACTCGGTTATCCGGTCGACAGACCCGCTGCAACTTGGCAACGCTATCAGGGCCAACGCCCGGTGATATCACATGAGATCTGGGGGCCGCGCTATCACCCGACCAAGTTGCAATTAGGCAACCGCTTCACGATAGCACTGAGCGCCCAAGCTACTGTGCATTGGGGAATCAACGGCTGGAAGAATGTGCGGGATACTTCCATGAAAAATACCGGACTCGATGTGTGGGTCAGCGAACTGCCGGTTGCCCATCTAAAAGCTGGTGACACCATACAGTTCACTTTCCATATGCATGACTTGGATGTATGGACGGGACAAGATTTTGAAGTGACGGTAGTTACAACATGAAAATCGCCGATGCAGGCAACATCACCATGGCAGGAGACGAGACACCGCGTCATTGATACGCATCATTGATGCAAGCCACAAACGAATAGTGGCAGGTGCAAACTTAGTTCCGCGACAAACGAGGTTTACATTGCGTTAAGACCTCGGCAAGCATCGTCCAGTATGGAAATTATTTTCAATAGTATTACTACAGAAACGTGTAACGCGATATCCACAACTCCCTATCTAAATCGCTCTACCGCCTGCTCTACCCTGTCAACCGCGATGATCTCCATGCCTTCGATCTTGGCTTTTGGCGCATTGGCTTTGG
Source organism: Gallionellaceae bacterium (assembly GCA_027448945.1). Lineage (GTDB taxonomy): Bacteria > Pseudomonadota > Gammaproteobacteria > Burkholderiales > Gallionellaceae > Gallionella. Next base: position 80,592 of record DAIDMQ010000002.1, on the reverse strand, counting down.
GGATGATGGCGTGGGTGAATCCCAGTTTGGCGGCTTCACGCAGACGCTCCTGTCCGCGTTGCACGGGGCGCACTTCGCCTGCCAGACCGACCTCGCCAAATACCACCAACTTTGCCGGCAAGGGACGATTACGCAAGCTGGACACCATCGCCAGTATCACCGCCAAGTCCGCCCCCGGCTCGGTGATTTTCACACCGCCCACCGCGTTGATGAACACGTCCTGATCGAAGCAGGCAATGCCCGCGTGGCGGTGCAACACCGCCAGCAACATCGCCAGCCGGTTTTGTTCCAAGCCCAGCGACAAGCGTTTCACATTCGGCGTATGCGCCTCGTCGAGCAATGCCTGTATCTCAACCAGCAGCGGACGCGTGCCTTCTTGCGTGACCATCACGCACGAGCCTGCGACGGGCTCGCCATGCTGTGACAGGAACATCGCGGAGGGATTGCTCACCTCGCGCAGCCCCTTTTCGGTCATGGCAAACACGCCCAACTCGTTGACCGCGCCGAAGCGATTTTTGAACGCGCGTATCAGGCGAAAACTGGAATGCGTGTCGCCTTCAAAATACAACACCGTATCGACGATATGCTCCAGCACACGCGGCCCGGCCAACGCGCCTTCTTTGGTGACATGACCCACCAAAATGATGGTGATGTCCCGGGTCTTGGCGATGCGCGTGAGTTGCGCCGCACACTCGCGCACTTGCGCCACCGAGCCCGGTGCGGAAGTGAGTTGCTCCGAGTACACGGTTTGTATCGAGTCGATGACCACCACATCGGGCTGGTCGGCGGCGATGGTAGCCTGAATTTTTTCCAGTTGTATCTCGGGCAGCAAGCGCAAACTGCGCGCGTCCAAGGACAGACGTTTGGCGCGCAACGCAATCTGCTGCGCCGACTCCTCGCCGCTCACATACAAAGTATTTTGTTGTTGCGACAAATGCGCCAACACTTGCAGCAACAGCGTCGATTTGCCGATGCCCGGATCGCCGCCGATCAGCACCACCCCACCCGACACCAGCCCGCCACCCAGCACGCGATCGAACTCGGCGATGCCGGTGGGTGTGCGCGGTACCTCGGCGGCCTCCACATCGGCAAGCACCTGCACTTTACCGCTCGCCGCTAACGCGCTAAAGCGATTGCCACCTTTGGCCGGCGCGCTTTCCGCGACCGATTCGATCAACGTGTTCCACTCCATGCAATGCGGACACTGTCCCTGCCACTTGGGCGTTTGCCCGCCGCATTCAGTGCAAGAATAAATTGTTTTTGCTTTTGCCATAGGTATCTCCACACCGTATACAACCCCTCCACTTCCAAGGGGAAAATTCTTATTTGCGCTTCGCTAAAAACTTATCCAACTGATTCGCAAACATCTGACAATCACGTTGCGAAAAACCTGCCGGTCCGCCCGTTTCCACGCCGCTGCCGCGCAAAGTCTCCATGAAATTACGCATCGTCAGCCGCTCTTGTATCGTGTCTTTGGTATAAAACTCGCCACGCGGATTCAACACCGCGCCGCCTTGTGCGATCACCTCCGCCGCCAGCGGAATATCGGCAGTGATAACCAAATCTCCCCGCGCCACCAGCGCGACAATTTTGTTGTCTGCGACATCAAAACCCTGTTCGACCTGAATCGCGCGTATCACCCTGGAAGGCGGATGATGCAGGAGTTTGTTCGCCACCAGCGTCAGCGGGATTTGCAGCCGCTCGGCGGCGCGAAATAAAACTTCCTTGATAACTTTGGGACACGCATCCGCATCGACATAAATGTTCATAAAATTATTATGTGGGCAAATCGCGGCGTCGCGTGCTTGCTTATTCTTTGTCTATCCATTTGATATGCCTGCGTCATTCGCTGTGCGGTTCCTTGCGCTTCATCCTTGAATCCGCCTTGTGTTAAGCGCGACATTTTATCGAAAATATAAATGCCTACTAAGCGCGCGGCTATCGCGTAAAATCGCCGCCGCACTATAGCAAACTCACCGCGCTCCCACATCCTCATCGTGTCCATAGAAGTCGAACGTTTTTTTTCCACGCAAAGTCCGCTTGCCAGCGAGGTCGACAGTTTTCGTCCGCGCCAGCAACAATTGGAAATGGCACTGGCGGTGGCGGCCGCGATACGCGACAACGCGATACTGGTGGCCGAGGCGGGCACGGGGACAGGAAAAACCTTTGCCTATCTGGTGCCCGCACTGATCAATGGCGGCAAGGTCATCATCTCGACCGGCACCAAAAATTTGCAAGACCAACTCTTCCAAAAAGACTTGCCGCGCGTGCGTGATGCACTCAAGGCGCCGGTTTCCATCGCGCTGCTCAAAGGCCGTTCCAATTATGTGTGTCACTACCATCTGGAACGCGCGCTGAGCGATGGCCGCTTCGCCACCCGCGAGGACATCAAGCATCTCGACAAGATCAAAAAATACGCCAAGGTCAGCGCGTCGGGAGACAAAAGCGGCATCGCGGATGTACCGGAAAATGCGCCCATATGGATGCAAGTGACTTCGACACGCGATAACTGTCTCGGTCAGGAATGCCCGCACCACAAAGACTGCTTCGTGCTCAAAGCGCGCACCGAAGCGATGCAGGCCGACATCGTGGTGGTGAATCATCATTTATTTTTCGCCGATGTAATGCTGCGCGACGAAGGTGTGGCGGAACTGCTGCCTGCCTGCAACACGGTCATCTTCGACGAGGCACATCAACTGCCGGAGACCGCAAGTTTATTTTTCGGCGAGAACATTTCCACTTCGCAATTACTCGATCTCTCCAGCGACACACGCATCGAGGCTTTGACTTCCGCGAAAGGTTTCGCGCCGCTGCCCAAGTCATGCGACGAATTGGACAAGGCCGCGCGCGACTTGCGCCTGGTGTTCAAGAAGGAAGGGCGCTTGCCCGCCACCGCGCTGACTGATTTCAAGGATTGGCCCAAAGCGGCGCAGACCGTGAGCGACAAACTCAAACAACTGTGCGACATGCTGGAGAAGCAGGCCGAGCGCAGCGAAGGACTGGAAAACTGCCGGCAGCGCGCACAAGCATTGGTGCTGCACTTTGCCGCATGGCAAAAAGGCGATGCACCCGATCAAGTACGCTGGCTGGAAGTGTTCCATCACTCGCTGCAACTCAACACCACACCGCTGTCCATCGCGGAAATTTTCGAGAAACAAATCGGCGGCTCACAACGCGCGTGGATATTCACCTCCGCGACGCTGGCGGTGAAGCAGGATTTCTCGCATTACCAAGCAGAGATGGGCCTACTCAATGCCAAGACCGCCTGCTGGGACAGTCCCTTCAACTACCCCGAACAGGGCTTGCTGTACGTGCCGTCCAACCTCCCCGACCCGAATAGTTTTGACTACACCGAGGCCGTGGTGCAAGCCGCCTTGCCGATGTTGGAGGCCAGCCAAGGGCGCGCATTTTTGTTGTTCACCAGCTTGCGCGCGATGCAGCGCGCGCACGAGATTCTGGTCGCGGAGTTCGATAGACGCGGCTGGACTTATCCGCTGCTGTTGCAAGGCGAAGGCTCGCGCAACGAGTTGCTGGAGCGGTTCCGCACCCTGGGCAACGCGGTGTTGCTGGGCAGTCAATCGTTCTGGGAAGGGGTGGACGTGCGCGGCGATGCACTGTCGCTGGTCATCATCGACAAGCTCCCGTTCGCACCGCCCGACGATCCGGTACTCGCGGCGCGCATCGCGCAAATTTCCAAGCAGGGACGCAACGCTTTCATGGAATACCAGTTGCCGCGTACCATCATCACCTTGAAGCAAGGCGCGGGACGTTTGATACGCGATGAAAATGACCGGGGCGTGCTGATGATTTGCGATCCGCGCCTGATCAGCAAACCCTACGGCAAGCGTATTTGGCAAAGTCTGCCGCCGATGAAACGCACCCGCATAGAAGCAGAAGCCGTGGCATTTTTCCAAAATGCGGTTGTTTGAGGTAGCCCCGCTAATAGCCCGCCACTAACGACTGGCGATTTTTTTAGGCAAGACCAACTCCGCGCGTAAACCCCCCAAGGTACTCTGGCCCAAGCGCAACTCTCCACCATGCATACGTGCCGCGCGCTCCACGATGGCCAGCCCCAGGCCCGCACCACCCGCATCGCTCCGGGCACCTTCCAGCCTCACAAAAGCACGTTTAACATGGTCTCTATGCTCGTCCGGTATCCCTTTGCCATTGTCAGACACCGACAAGATCAGAGAGTTTCCACATATTTCCAGGCCAACTTCCACCCTTCCTGCGCCATACTTGAATGCGTTCTCAAGCAAGTTGCTAATCGCCCTCTTGAACATCAACGGCTTGATAGGCCATAACAGAGGGTTCGGTGTTTGCATGATGAACACCGTGTCGGGATAACGCTGCAACATTTCGTTTATCAGTTGCCCAACATCCGTTGGCTCCAACACTTCATGCTGATCGGGACGTGCGTAGTCGAGAAATTGTTGTATCACCTCATCCATCTGCTCGACATCTGCGCTCAAGCCAGTACGCAACATTTCGTCATCACTCATTTCCGCAGCCAATCGGACACGTGTCAAAGGCGTGCGCAGATCATGGGATATCCCAGCCAACACCAATGCACGCTCGCGCTCATATGCCGCCAAGTCGGTAGACATCTGATTGAAGGCCTGTGACACCGCAACGATCTCTTGCGGGCCATATTCGGGCAAGTTTGCGGGGGTGGCGCCGCGCCCAAGTTGCTGTGCGGCATCCGCCATTTTCTTGAGCGGGCGCGAGACTTGGCGTGCGATGAAATATCCCCCCAGCAGCGCCAACAGCAACACCACACTGCCCCATATCGGCAACAATTTGGAGTAGGTATTCTCGATGCGCTCCAACGGCACAGCCACCCAGAATGCCTCGTCACCGATGTAGAAGCTGACCCACAAACCCGGTATATCGTTGCGACGCAATGCGAAACGCGTGTCATCGCCAAGCCGGGCGCGCGCTTTCTTTACCATCAAGATGAGCTCGGTCTGGTTCGATGGTATGGGAACCAAGATCTCGCCAGGCTCGGCGATGCTCACACGCAGCCCTTCCGCATCTGCCAACTCTGCCCACAATGCGCTATGCCACTCAGGTGCTGCCGACAACATCGCGGCGCGTGTCAAATTGACCACGGCCACCACCATCTGCGACATCTGTTGTGCATGCGGTTCTTCTTGCACATGGCGGAAGATCACCAAAGCCGAAGAAAGAGAAAGCAGTATCAATACCGCGATGAGCAGAAAGGCCCGGGCGAACAGCGTATTGGGGAATCTCATTTAGCCTTTATGCCGTCCGGCACAAAAACATAGCCATGCCCCCATACCGTCTGAATGAAGCGCGGACGCGCAGGATCGGGCTCGATCAATTTTCGCAGCCGCGATACCTGCACATCTATCGCCCGGTCCATAGGCTCATGGTCACGACCCCGCGCCAGCTCCATCAACTTATCCCGCGACAAGGGGAGACGCGGGTGAGTAACCAAAGTTTTAAGCAAGCCAAATTCGGCAGTCGTCAAAGTAATCTGCGTTTTTGCCTTTTGCAAAACACGGGTGGCCAGATTCAACTCGCATTCACCAAAGCTGACCACCTTTTCCTCTATACCCGGCGCACCCGCAGGCACCGAGCCTTTACGCCTTAATACGGCTTGGATACGTGCCACCAACTCGCGCGGATTAAATGGTTTGCACAGATAGTCATCTGCGCCCATCTCCAGGCCTACGATGCGGTCTATCTCATCGCCTTTGGCAGTGAGCAAAATGACAGGAACATTCTCTCCCCTGCCACGCAGTCTGCGCAAGATGGCCAGGCCATCTTCTTCTGGCAACATGAGATCCAGCACCAGCAAATGGTAGTGGCCCATGCTCAATGACTGGTCCAAGCCCTTGCCATCTGCTACTGCACGAACCGAGAAACCTTGTTCACCAAGATAACGAAGCAACAACTCGCGCAAACGCGCATCGTCGTCAATGATTAAAATTCTATGTGGATTATTCATGTCGGCATCATAAAACTATTCTGAACTTGCCCTGTAATCAATTGTCACCGGCACTGCCGATTGCAACAAATATTTACAACTTACCGGACGCCCCACACATTCCATTTACACTTGCACCCTATGATTGATTCCATAGCAAAATTACAAGCGACACATCAATTGGGAGTTAATGAATGAGAAGCATCGTACTTCATCTGATTACCGCCGGCTTCATCGCCACACTGAGTATGAGTGCTATGGCTGCCGATACAGCACCCAATATGAAAGAGCATTTGCAGCACATGCAGACCATGACGCCGGATCAACGCTTGGCCGAGCACGAAACCATGCGCAAACAAATGAATGCATTGAAGCCGGAACAGCGTGAAGCGAAGCGCAAGGAGATGCATGAGCTGATCAGCAAGATGACTCCCGATGAGCGCGAGTCACTGCACCGGAAAATGCATGAAGATGAAGCACGTATGACGCCGGAACAGCGTCGCGTGCATCACGAGGAAATGCGCAAGGAGTGGGACAACATGACGCCCGATCAACGTGCTCAGCGTCGCCAAGATATGCATGAGCATTGGGAACAGATGTCACCTCGCGAAAAGGACAAACTTCGCACTGGCATGAAACAACACTGGGAAGCGATGCCTGAAGCAGAACGCATCGAGCACCGTAAAAAAATGCACGAACGTTGGGAGCAGATGTCTCCAGCAGAAAGAGCAAAGTTCAAAAACGATATGAAACATGGCGGCAATATGCCGCCGCCTCCCGCAACGATGCGCTGATCACCCCCTCCCTCCTGGAGTGAACGCCCCCATTTTACTGGGGGCGTTTTTTTCGTTGCAACATTATCCCCCCACCAGAAACTCATCACCGCTCCCGGGTTTGGGGCTGCGGAGGGCTGATAACAAATTTGATTGATAGTCATAGATATACTGCCAAATATATGTTTCCGTAGTATTCTTTGGGCATGGTATACATTTTGTTGGTGTGATAATGGCACTTAATCGGAGCAATACTCACAAAAATGGACCCTAAAGTTCTACAAATCCTAAACGACGACGATACACATTACCCTCATGCTTTAGAGGCAGGTTATCCGAGGATACTGGGGAAGATTGTTGAGCTTTGGCGATCACCTACGATAGATGCCTACTTCTATGAGCTGACCGTCGACAGTCGGGGAGGTACACGCCAAGGCTTCCCTCACTCCGTAGTTACTGACCTCTTCGAATTACAAAAGATTCACTCCGCGCAGTTCGATCATGAAGACAGTGCTCACCAGAGTTATGCATGGGGGGACGTGTCGGACGAGAAGCAGCGCGAGTTGGCTGAACTCGGTTTTGTCTACTCTCAGCAATCCTTCCTCAACGCGATCGAGAACGGCAACCAGAAAGCCATCCAGATCTTCATGTCTTGCGGGGTCAATATCGAGTCCCGCGACGAGAGAGACTGGACACCACTGATGATTTCCTCGTTCAACGGAAACGAAGAACTCGCAACGTTTCTGGTCCGCTGCGGCGCAAAGGTACAGACCACGGACAGGAATGGATATAGCCCGCTGCATTGGGCAGCATTCAACGGCTATTTGGTAGTTGTTAAGATGTTGCTGGATAAAGAAGCGCAGATTAACGCGCGCAGCAATTTCGGTTGGACAGCGTTGATGCAAGCATCCACGCGCGGACATACTGCCGTGGTCAAGGAATTACTTCAGCGCGGCGCTTGGGTGAATGAAGTCACCAGCGATGGCTGGACTGCATTACACAAAGCCGCCGCCAATGGTCACACCGAAATCGTCTTGCTACTGCTGGAAAAAGGTGCGGACAAATCTATCCAATACCCGGATGGCAGTACCGCATTAATGCTTGCGGAAAAAAATACGCACCGAGACATCGTGAGGGTATTGCATGGCTATCGTACCAATCAGCCAAATGCTGGCGAAACGCGCGACACTAGCCCCATAGACGCAAATGACTTGAAGAAAGACGCTGCTTAAATTCGCTCCCGCATACCAGCATCCAGCATAGAACCCCCGGTACGCTAGCCCAGAATCTCCCGCAATTAGACCAGTTGCGCCCAGAGATCGTGCTCGTCCGCATCGATGATGAGCACCTTCACCATATCACCGACATGCAAATGGCTGGCGTTCTCGATGAACACCGACCCGTCTATCTCTGGTGCATCAGCCGCACTACGCGCGACAGCACCTTCGTCATCCACTTCATCGACTAGCACCCGCATCATCTTGCCGATCTTGGCTTGCAAGCGCGCCGCGCTGATCTCTTCCTGCAACAACATCAAACGCGCCAGGCGCTCCTGTTGAACTTCTGGTGGAACATGGTCAGGAAGCTCATTCGCAACGGCGCCATCAACAGGCGAATAGGTAAAGGCACCGACGCGGTCCAATTGTGCCTCTCTGAGAAAATCCAATAATTCTTCGAACTCTGCTTCAGTCTCGCCGGGGAAACCAACAATGAAAGTACTGCGCAAGGTCAAATCTGGGCAGATAGTGCGCCATTGCTTGATGCGCGCCAGCACGTTGTCGCTATTACCTGGACGTTTCATCAATTTAAGGATGCGCTGATTGGCGTGCTGAAACGGGATGTCCAGATACGGCAGTATCTTGCCTTCCGCCATCAAAGGGATCACCTCGTCGACATGGGGGTAAGGATAGACGTAATGCAAGCGCACCCACACCCCCAACTCACCCAGTGCGACTGCCAATTCTGTCATGCGAGTTTTGAGTGGTCGGCCATTCCAAAAGCCCGTGCGGTATTTGATATCCACGCCGTAAGCACTGGTGTCTTGTGAAATCACCAGCAACTCTTTCACGCCGGACTTGACCAGGTTCTGCGCCTCTTGCATCACATCACCGACCGGGCGGCTGACCAGATCACCACGCAATGAGGGGATGATGCAGAAAGTACATCTGTGGTTACAGCCTTCGGATATCTTCAAATAAGCAAAATGTTTGGGCGTCAGACGTATGCCCTGTGCGGGCACGAGATCCATATAGGGATCATGCGGTTTAGGCAGATGTTCATGCACGGCATCCATCACCTCATCCGTCGCATGGGGACCGGTCACAGCCAAAACTTTAGGGTGTGCGGCTTGCACCACGCCATCCTTGGCACCCAGACAACCCGTCACAATAACTTTGCCGTTTTCCGCCAATGCCTCGCCGATCGCATCCAGAGATTCTGCCACTGCACTATCGATGAAACCGCAGGTATTCACCACCACAATGTCGGAATCTTGATAGCTGCTGGAAATCAAATATCCCTCGGCGCGCAGACGCGTGAGAATGTGTTCCGAGTCCACGGTCGCTTTTGGACAACCCAGTGAGATGAAACCGACTTGCGGAATTTTATTTGCCGGATTTTTTTGTACTATACTCATGTTTGCTTTCTATGCGCCAACCGCGAGGTTGACCAAAAATATCGACGACACACCCAGCGCAATCAATACCACTTGCTCGACCGTGTCGCGTAATGAAGTGCGCTTGTGCAAGCCGGGGATGAGGTCTGCGACCGCGACATAAATCATACTTGCAGCGGCGAGTGCCAACAACGTGGGCACGGCATTCTGCATGGATTGCAGCGCGTAGTAGGCTAACACGCCGCCGACCAAGGTTGCCATACTGGAAATCAGATTCAGCATCAAGGCTTGCGTTTTGCTGTAACCCGAATGCAGCAGAATCATGAAGTCGCCCACCTCCTGTGGAATCTCGTGCGCAATGATGGCCAACGCGGTGACGACACCCAGATGTATATCGGTCAAAAATGCCGCCGCGATGATGATGCCATCGACGAAATTATGAAAAGTGTCGCCCACCATAATCATGCCGCCGGTGCGACCATGGGCGTGATCGGCGTGATGATCATGCGGCTCATGCGCTTCGCAATGGTGGTGATGGCAGTGCCGCCAAATGAGCAGTTTCTCCAGCGTGAAAAACACCATAATGCCGACTAAAATCGTGCCGCTAACCGCCGCAAAATTTCCGCTGAGGGCCATCGCTTCCGGCAGGATGTCGAGGAATACTGCGCCCAACAAAGCACCGATAGCATAGCTGACCAAGCCATTGACCCAATGGGCGCGGGCATTCAGTGCAAACAAGGCGGCACACAACACACTCAATGCACCACCGACAAAGCTGGCCGCGACGATCCACAACAAAACACTCATGGGAAGATTCTGAAAAACTAGGGCACGAATTATATCAGGATGCGGGATGCGGAATATCGTTCAGCATGTACAACCCCGTCTGTATCGGCTTTGCAACTAGACCCTGACGACTAAAGTACGCTCAATCCAGCCAGATGAACGTACCCATACGCCCTGTCACACCATCTCTACGGTAAGAGAAAAAAGTCTCGCGCTCGCGGTAACTGCATCTATCACCGCCATATATCTGCGTTACACCCTGCGCTTGCAAGCGCAAGCGCGCCAAGGCATACAAATCAGCGTGATATTTACCCGCCCCGGCTTGCGGCCGGAATGCTGTGTCGCTGGCGACAGCGTGGGCGACGAACAGTTCCCGCACTTCCGCCCCCACTTCAAATGCATCCTGACTGATGGCAGGACCGAACCATGCCATCAATTGGCTGGCGTCTACGCGCATGGCGTGAACTGTGGCCTCCACTACGCCCGCAGCCAATCCCTTCCAGCCCGCATGGATCGCGGCGACCACACTACCCTGCCGATCACACAGCAATATGGGCAAGCAGTCAGCCGTCATCACCACACAAACTGAGCCCCGCTGCCTGGCGATACAGGCATCCGCAGTCACCGCGCACCCGGCGGCATCCGCACTCGCAACGGTCTTGCCATGCACTTGTTCCATCCACACCGGCTCACTGGGCAGCATGCTATTAAGCAACATACGATTGCGCGCCACCACCATGGGCACATCTCCCACATGCGTGCCAAGGTTGAGGCTGTCATATGGTTTGCTACTCAGTCCACCTGAACGAGTAGTCTGTATGGCGCGCACATTCGCAGGCACCGGCCAATCGGGCGTGATACAAGTTTCGATGAGCTTCATATCGTGCTTCTTTCATCAGGGGCTGCTAGGGCTTATTCTCGAATTCTTTCACTTCACGCTGCAATTCACGCAATAGTTGCTGCATATCCTCCGGCATAGCCACATGCCACTCCATCAGCTCCTCGGTTAGCGGATGCAGCAAGGCCAAGCGGGTTGCATGTAGTGCTTGACGTGGAAAACCATTCAGCAGCGTACGTAAATAGGGCACGCATTTTTGCCCACCCTGTATGTAAACAGCATCGCCTATCAAGGGGTGTTTCAGATGCGCCATATGCACACGAATCTGGTGCGTGCGGCCCGTTTCCAAACGACAGCGTACCAAGGTGCAACTGGGGTAGGAGCGCTCTATCGCATAATGAGTGAGGGCTGGCTTGCCCCCTTCCACCACCGCCATCTTGACGCGGTTGCTGGGGTGACGGTCGATATCGGCATCAACCAATCCGCCACGCGTCAACTCCCCCCACACCAGTGCCAAATACTCACGCTTCACTGTGCGTTCCTGCAATTGTCTAACCAGTGCGGTCTGCGAAATCAGCGTCTTGGCGACCACCATCAATCCGCTGGTATCCTTGTCCAGCCTATGCACGATGCCCGCACGCGGCACATCGTTCAATTGCGGGCAGTAATGCAACAAGGCATTGAGTAATGTCCCTTCCCAATTTCCACTACCAGGGTGCACGACCAATCCCACCGGCTTGTTAATCACGATTAACGCCTCATCTTCATAGACGATGTCCAACTCGATGTCTTGTGCGATATAAGGCTGTTCGGCAGGATGGGATACAGGATTAACACTCAGCGCCTCACCGCCCCACAGCTTCTCTTTACTCAAGGAAGGAGCGCCATTGACCAGCACCTGCTGTTGCACCACCCATTCCTGCAAACGGCTGCGTGAGTATTGGGGTAGCAACTTCACTAATATCTGATCCAAGCGCATCCCTGCATATTCATCAGGGACGATGAAGTCATACAGAGTGTCGTTTGGTGTAGCCGTTAGCGGAGAGCCGGTCTGGATTGCGCTATAATCGCGCAAATTATTTTCTGGATTCGTCATGCGCCATAGTTTAGCTGTATTCCTCATCGTTACGTTAGCTGCTTGTAGTACCGCCCAAAAAGTTGAAAGCGACAAACTCGAATCTGCCGAGTCTCTTTACACTGCGGCCAAAGTCAAGTTCGACGAAAAAACGTACGATGCCGCCATCAAAAAGTATGAAGTGCTGCAATCTCGCTACCCCTATGGTCGCTATGCCCAGCAATCTATGCTGGAGATGGCTTATTCCTATTACAAACAGGGCGAGCCGGCACCCGCCATTGGCGCGGCAGACCGTTTCATCAAGCAATTTCCCAACAATCCCCACGTCGATTACGCCTACTACCTGAAAGGCCTGGCCAACTTTTCCGGCGATGCCGGCATACTCACCACCTTAGATGGCAACAGTGCCAGTGACCGGGATCCCGAGTTGAGCCAAGAATCGTTCAACTCATTTAAAGAACTCATCACGCGTTTCCCCGACTCCCAATACACGCCGGATGCCAAGCTGCGCATGCAATATTTGGCGAACCAGTTAGCCAAGCACGATTTGCATATCGCCAACTATTATCTGCGCCGTGGCGCAAATATCGCCGCAGTTAACCGCGCACAAGATGTGATTACTTTATATCCCAATAGCCCCGCAACCCGCGGGGCTTTGCTGGTGATGGTGCGCGCCTACGATGCGATGGGTATGGTGGCATTGCGTGACGACACACAACGCGTGTTGAATCTGAACGGCGGCTCAGACGCGGCTACTGCGGCGGCAATTGCGGCCGATAAAAAATCTTGGTGGCAATTCTGGAGATGAAGTTCTGCAGCGCTTGCGGTGCGGCCGTCGAATTACGTATCCCCCACGGGGATAGCCGACCACGCCATGTATGCACACAATGCGACACCATCCATTACGAGAATCCCAAGCTGGTAATCGGCTCCATCCCTGTATGGGAGGACAAAATACTCTTGTGCAAGCGCGCTATCGAGCCCCGCTATGGCAAGTGGACATTGCCCGGCGGCTTCATGGAGAACGGTGAAAGCACAGGTGATACGGCGATACGCGAAACGTTAGAAGAAGCCAACGCACGCGTCGCCCTGGACGGTTTGTACTCAATGCACAGCTTGCCCTACATCAATCAGGTCCACCTTTTCTTTCGTGCACAACTGCTTGACCTCGATTTCTCACCCGGCATCGAAAGTCTGGAAGTGAAACTTTTTAGCGAAGCGGATATTCCCTGGAATGAACTGGCCTTCCGACCAGTACGCTACAGCTTGCAACACTACTTTGCCGAACGTAGATCCGGCAGTTTTACCCTGATGGTCGATGTACTCGGACCACCTCCCACGAATTAAACACATCATGCGTACACTTAAATTACTCCTCGTCATTTCGACATTGATACTGGGCGGCTGTGCTTCCGGCAGCAATCCGTCCGACCCGTATGAATCTTTCAATCGTGGCGTATATAGCTTCAATGATGCGCTGGACAAGAATCTCGCCAAACCCACGGCGCAAATCTATGAAAAGGCCATGCCCACTTTGGGCAAGGTCATGGTCAGCAACTTTTTCTCCAACCTTGATGATGTCGTTGTCACCTTCAACGACCTCTTGCAACTGAAGTTCAAACAGGCTTTTTCAGACAGTCTGCGCGTGGTATTCAACTCCACCTTCGGCATGCTGGGTCTGGTGGATGTCACCACGCGTCTGGAAAAACACAACGAAGATTTCGGTCAGACACTGGGCTATTGGGGTATGCCACCCGGCCCTTACCTCGTACTCCCGGTATTGGGCCCAAGCTCTCTGCGTGACTCCGCAGGTTTGGTTGGTGATACCGTGCCCAGCCAGTTAGGTAAGATCACGCCTGTCGCCACGCGCAACGAACTCTATATTGTGAAAGGCATAAATCGCCGCGCCCAACTATTGGATGCCGAGAAAATCATGGAAGAGGCGACTTTCGACAAGTACGAATTCATGCGCAACGCATATCTCTTGCATCGCATTGATTTAGTCTATGACGGTGAACCGCCACGACCCAAATATGACGACTTCGAAGACGATGGCGCAGACACACCCAATACCGACACCAAAGAGTAAATGTGTACGCTCTGGCAGATTTAGCTATTGAAACAACTGACCACTTCGTCCCAATAGGACGACTATAGAAGTTTGCTCGTACTATCATTAATATGCGGACAGCAAAAATAAGACAGCTCTCATAACTTCAAGTGGGTTAAGGAAAAATATGTTCGCACTATTTTTCTCAATGGTACTGACCGGAGGGTCGGTCTAATAACTGTTATACATAAGGGCATCACATGATGCGTCAAGCAATTTGCAGCCCAGTTTAAGACAATAATCGAAGACCTTAAATCCAAGGGCACTGCCGCAATCTACTGCGACAATCTCATTGCCTATTTGAATGAGGTTCAAAACTCTCCCGAAATTGAACCTTCTCCCGTAGAAATCGAACGATTCAAAGCAGATCTTCAGAACTGGGTTGAGGCAAACAAACACCAACATGAACAGCAATTGGAAATGTTTCGTTCCGCTATTACCGCTGGTCAAGGTGCAATCAAATCTTCTTTCTTGCTCAACGGTGGCGCAGCTGTTGCGCTCCTTGCATTCATTGGGCACTTGGCGCAATTTAATCCAGCGAAAGTCGCAATTTTTGCTCCAAGCCTGCTTCCTTTCTCATTAGGAGTGTTGGCAATCGCTACAACCTCTGGGTTTACATATCTTTCGCAGTGGCTCTATGCCAATCCAAGCCAGCGTGCTTGCAAAGCAGGGTTCGTTTTCAATATTTTTTGCATTCTTCTTGGTCTTAGCTCATATGCATTATTCACCTGGGGCTTATTTTCAACTTACCGCTTGTTTTTGGCATATGTATAACATTGCGTTCAACCGGGACTGGCTTACAGCGGGACCTTTAACTCCACATTCATGAATGACAGCATTCTAAAATGTTGTGTGGCCGCTCCATGCACACAGCCATCACCAGAAATGAAATTTCTCGAACATGCTCTTCCACGAAAAATATCCGACGCAAAAAGAAGAAGCCCGCAATGCGGGTTGCTTCTTTTTATTGTGACTGCGATTTAACGACCCGCGCGTAAAGCCGCGATACGCTCTTCCAGCGGTGGGTGGGTCATGAACAATCTGCCCATCGCACCGCCACCGGAGATACCGGAAGCCGCCATCTCTTTGGGCAAGCTGGCTTGTTCATGATTCATTTTCAAACGCTCCAGCGCGGAGATCATTTTTTCACGGCCCGCCAATGATGCACCCCCTGCATCAGCACGGAACTCGCGCTGACGCGAGAACCACATCACGATGATGCTGGCCAACACCCCCAGTACCAGTTGCGCCACGATTTCCGCAACAAAAGATCCGATGCCCGAGCCGTGATTTTCTTCGTCCTTACCGCGCAACAATGAATCTACAAAGATGCCGAACAGTTTGGCAAAGAACACCACGAAGGTATTCACCACGCCTTGTATCAAGGTCAGTGTGACCATGTCTCCATTGGCAACGTGGCTGATCTCATGCGCCAGAACTGCTTCGGCTTCATCTTTGCTCATGCTATGTAGCAAGCCCGTGCTCACTGCAACCAGTGCGTTGTTACGATTCCAGCCCGTCGCAAAAGCATTTACGTCCGGTGCATCATAGATTGCGACTTCCGGCATCCCGATGCCTGCCGACATCGCTTGACGCTTAACGGTATCGACCAACCAGCGCTCGGTGGGATCGGATGGATTTTCAATGATCTGTGCACCGACCGAGCGCTTCGCCATCCACTTGGACATGAACAAAGAAATAATCGATCCGGCAAAACCAATGACGGCTGACATGATCAACAGGTTATTGAAATTGATACTGCCATTTTGATTCAACACTTTATCCACGCCCAACAGGCGCAACGTAATGTTAATCACGAACAATATCGCGAGGTTGGTCAAAATAAACAAAAAGATGCGTTTCATTTGCGAAGTCCTTAGAGGTAAATTTTTTACTGTTTTTTTGATACAAAATTCAGCAACTGGTCAACAACATGGGGGACAGCTTATTCAATTTCAAGCCCTTGCAGCGATGCATCCGACTATCGATTTTGTAAGGAGTTCCGTCATAGTATTGAAGGGAGTATGGGAGTTCGCTATAGTGCGCGCCATGTTCGCCATGCTGTTCACCAGATTCCTGCTCATTTTCGCGCTGTTGCTCACGCAACTGGGCGGGATAACGCATGGCATTTCACATATACAAGACGGTCATGGCGAAAAGCCCACGCTATCGCATGAGAAGCATTGCGACCTATGTGCGGCTTACGCGCAACTGGGTAGCGCACTCAGTAGCAAGTCAATACCATTATCCCCCATCAGCCATGATGACGCTTACGGATTGGAAATCCAATGCGTCATTGCAAGCCCATCCTTTGCCGCCTTCGCCGCGCGCGCCCCGCCCTACTCCGTATAAAGCCCCCATTGTACTTCGCGAGCAAGCGAAGACCGATTAGCTTTTATGGAGTTTTTGCCATGTATCAAAGCATCTATACCCGTGCCTCTTTACTATTCGTGCTGAGCATAAGCTGTAGTGCAGCTATCGCCGACGACACCACATTGCATGCGCTTGATGAGCGCATCACCCAGTTAGAGCAACGCGCCGCGCCCACCAGTTCCGCCAATGCCTTTAACCCTGCGATTTCTTTGATACTGGGTGGCACTTATGCGCGCTTGGGTGTAGACCCGACCATCCCTGCCACTGGCTTCGCCATGAGTGCCAACCCAGGCCATCAGCAAGGTTTCAATATCGGCGAATCTGAGTTGGGCATCTCGGCCAACATCGACCCGCAATTCAGCGGTTTCGCCACCATGGCACTCAGTCCCGCCGGTGGCGTGTCGGTTGAAAATGCCTTTATACAAAGCAATGCGCTAGGCTCAGGCGTAAACCTGAAAATCGGTCGCTATTTCTCTGGTTTGGGTTATCTGAACGACCTGCATGCGCATGCATGGGACTTCGTCGACCAACCCTTGGTATATGCCACCCTATGGAACAATCAGTTGGGTGAAGACGGCCTGCAATTGAAATGGCTGGCACCCACCGACCGCTTTTTCGAATTAGGCGGCGAGATTGGTCGTGGTCGCGGCTTCCCCGGTAGCGACACCAACCGCAATGGCGCGGGTAATGCTGTGTTGTTCGCGCACTTAGGTGATGACATCGGCGTGGAGCACAGTTGGCGCATAGGCGCATCTTTACACGAGACTCAGCGTCAAAATGCCATCAGTACTGGCGTACCCGATCTATTGGGTAGCGTTGGCGGGGTCAGCAATAGCTTTACAGGCAAGAGCAGAACCGCTGGCTTGGATATGGTCTGGAAGTACTCCCCCAACGGTAATGTCGCCGACCGCTACATCAAGTTCCAGAGCGAGTATTTCCAGCGCAAAGAAAGCGGCACCCTGAGCTATAACCTACTCACCAACAGCAGCTACAGCGACACTCAAACCGGTTGGTATGCGCAGAGTGTGGCGCAATTCATGCCGCATTGGCGCATGGGCTTGCGCTATGACAGATTGAATCCCGGCAGCGCAACAGTAGGCGCAGCAAATACCGCGAATGTCATCAGCAATTACGGCTTCCAACCCACGCGCACCTCATGGATGCTGGATTACAGCCCCAGCGAATTTTCGCGTTTGCGCCTACAACTGGCCCGGGATCACAGCAGGCAAACCTTGCCCGAGAACCAGATCTTCTTGCAGTACGTGATGAGCATGGGCGCGCATGGCGCACATTCTTATTAGCCATTGCACCCAACCTCGAATGCAAACAAGCCCTCAAGACAAAATCAAGATACGCATCGTAATTGCACATCGCCAAGGAGTTAATCGATCATGAAAAAATTATTATTCATCGCAATGCTGTTGATCAGCAGCAGCAGCCATGCAGCCATCAATGTATTTGCCTGCGAGCCGGAATGGGCGGCACTTAGCCAAATACTGGCGGGTGATCTTGCCAATATTTATACCGCCACTGGCGCGTTGCAAGATCCGCATCAGGTACAAGCGCGTCCCAGCTTGATCGCCAAAGCGCGCAATGCCCAATTACTGGTCTGCACGGGCGCGGAACTGGAGATTGGTTGGATACCGGTTGTATTGCGCGAATCGGCTAATCCCGCCATCGCTGTCGGTGCAGACGGTAATTTTTCAGCCGCGAAGTACGTCACCATGCGCGAGGTTCCCGGTCGTTTGGATAGAGCGGATGGCGATGTGCACGCAATGGGCAACCCGCACATCCAGACCGATGCACGGAACTTCCTCCCTATCGCAGATGCCTTGAGCAAGCGCTTGGCCCAAATCGATCCAGACCACGCTGCGCAATATCAACAGCGCCACAAAGCATTCGAACAACAGTGGCGCACAGCGATCGCTAAGTGGGAACAACTGGCAGCACCACTCAAGGGCGTACCCATCGTAGTGCAGCACAAAGGTTTCCCCTACTTGAATGCTTGGCTGGGACTGAACGAAGTTGCCGAACTGGAACCCAAGCCCGGCATGGAGCCGAGCGCTTCTCATCTGGGTGAAGTGCTCAATGAGCTACACAGTCATCCGGCAAGAATGGTGATACGTGCGGCCTATCAAGATGCGCGACCTTCTGATTGGATTAGCCAGCGCGCGCATATCCAGGCAGTAGCCTTACCCTTTACGGTGGGCGGTACTCCGCAGGCAAGCGATCTGTATACGATGTTCGATGACACGATAGCGCGCTTGCTGGGAGGCTTGAAGCAACCATGAATTCAATCACGCTAGACATCCTTTTACCCGCCTTCATCGCCGGCTTGCTGGTACTCGCCACCCACATTCCTTTGGGCATCAAGATATTGGAGCGCGGCGTGATCTTTGCCGATCTGGCCGTGGCACAAATTGCGGGCTTGGGCGTCATCATCGCCGGACTATTGGATCTGACCGAAAAGCCTGTACTGGTACAACTCATCGCGGCTGCTAGCGCCTTGCTGGGGGCGGGATTACTGACTTGGATAGAACGCCGTCTCCCTGAAGTTAAAGAGGCATGTATCGGCCTGACCTTTGTACTCGCAGCTAGTCTGGGCATCCTGCTGATGAGTCGTGATGCGCATGCAGGGGAGCATCTCAAAGACTTATTGGTCGGGCAGATCCTGTGGGTCAGCAATACCCAGTTGATCGCCACCGCAGTCTTGAGTGGCGTTCTCCTTCTGGCCTGGTACTTGATGCGTGAACGTATCAAACATCTGGGCTTCTATGCATTGTTCGCCTTGGCGGTCACGGCTTCAGTGCAACTGGTCGGCATCTATCTGGTCTTCACCAGCCTCATTGTCCCTGCACTCGCCAGCTACCGTTGCCAGCGTAACCGTCTGCTGTACGCAAGCATGGTCGGTATCGCCGGCTATGCACTGGGATTGTTATTGTCCGGATGGTTCGATCTGCCTGCCGGCGCGATTATCGTCTGGGTCATGGCTGTACTGGGTGTCGCGCTGGCTGTCATAAGTGCACCTAAAAAAGTTTGAAACTATTTACAATGCGCAACTTTAATATTTACGTACATGCGATATGACTGACCGATATGCCGTCATCGGCAACCCTATTTCACACAGCAAGTCGCCATTAATACACAGATTGTTTGCTGCCCAGACCGGACAAGACATCTCCTATGAAGCAGTAGAGGCGCCACTGGACGGATTCGGACACACCATCGCCCGCTTGCGCCAGCAAGGCTACAAAGGCTGCAACGTCACCATCCCGTTCAAGTTCGAGGCCTTCAAACTTGCGACAAAATTAACCGAACGCGCACTCGCGGCGAAGACAGTCAACACCTTGAGTTTCGATGGTGACACGATATTGGGCGACAACACGGATGGTGCGGGACTGGTGCGTGACATCACCCAGAATCTGTTGTGGGTGTTGCAGGACAAGCCTGTGTTACTGATGGGTGCTGGGGGTGCTTCCTATGGCGTATCGCTCCCGCTGTTGGCCAACAAAGCCAGACTCTGCGTGGTCAATCGTACTGTCTCTAAAGCGAAGCAACTCGCCGATGCCTTTGCCAGCAAAGGACATATCAACGCATTGGGGTATGACGATCTCGTTGGCAAAAAATATTCAGTCATCATTAATGCAACTGCCAGCGGTTTGTCCGATGAGATGCCCCCCTTACCCGAAGGAATCTTCGCACCCGACGCACTTGCATACGACATGATGTACGGCCGTGAGACACCTTTTATGCGCTTCGCCCGAAAGCACGAAGCTCAAGTCGAAAATGGTTTGGGAATGTTAGTTGAGCAAGCCGCCGAAGCCTTCTACATATGGCGCGGCATTTGGCCTGATACCGCACCCGTCATCCAAGTTTTGCGTACTGCCTAACCCCACAGACTATGCTCAAGAAAATCGGCGGTTGGTTGTTGCGCATCATGTTCTACGGTCTCGCCCTGATACTGTGCTACCAGCTTTGGCTATTCGCTCAGGTCTGCTGGTGGATTAAATTCAACCCATCCAGTAGCGCTTTCATGGACACCAGGCTGGAAACCATGCAAGGCTTGGATTCCGAGGCAAAACTTCAGTATCGCTGGGTGGACTACGACAATATCTCCGGCAATCTCAAGCGCGCACTGATTGCATCCGAAGATGCCAAGTTCGTCGACCACGAAGGTTTCGATTGGGACGGCATACAAAAAGCCTACGAAAAAAACAAAAAAAAGGGACGCATCGTGGCGGGCGGCTCTACCATCAGCCAACAACTGGCCAAAAATCTGTTTCTCTCAACCAAGCGGACGCCTTGGCGTAAAGCTGAAGAAGCAGTCATTACCGTGATGTTGGAAACCGTCATGGACAAGGAGCGCATCTTCGAAATCTATCTTAACGTCATCGAATGGGGAGACGGCGTGTTTGGCGCCGAAGCCGCAGCCCAGCATTACTATCGCATCCATGCAAAGCAATTATCGCCGGCTCAGGCAGCCAAACTCGCGGCCATGGTGCCCAACCCGCGCTATTACGACAAACATCGCGAAGCCTCCGGTTTGCTACGCAAGACGAATATCATCCTCGGTCGCATGGGCGATTCAGATATTCCATAATCCTATGATTTATAGAACCTAACCTGCACAATCCCAGCCTCAGTGCAGCCGGGGCAGTCCATCTAGCCCTACTTAAATTAGGGAATTAGCAAATTTTATTTTTTGCAAAATTACATAATAATTATTGCTAAGCACCTATAAAGTAAGTGTAAACTAAGCCCAAAATGAAGCTTAAACAGCTTAGGGTAAAACTTCACGGTGATGAAGATGGACCGAATTACAAACACAGAGATATTGCGTTACGCGCCAGATATGGTCTTCATCACCGAGTCCGATGGTCGCATCGTCTTTGCCAACGACAATGCACTGGGCGTGCTGGGCTATTCGCTGGATGAATTACGTACCAAGACCGTACTCGACATTTCTCCTGTGGACTGGCGCGATACCTATAGAGCCAGCCTGGAAAGAGTCGCCGCAGATACCCAACGTCATACCTTCGAAATACGTCTAGTCAGCAAATCCGGACAAAAGATCGCCATGGAGTTGCACGTTGTAAGACTCCCCAGCGGGATGCTATATGGCTCTTGTCGCGATATCACCGAACGCAAACAACATTCAGCCAAACTGGCCGAGGCTTATAAGCATCTCACCGACTTGATCGAAACCATCCCCGACCCCATCTTCTTCAAAGATGGCGATGGACGCTGGCTCATCATCAATCAACCCGCCAAACAATTATTCGCCCTTGAAAACATCGCCTGGCATGGCAAGACCGACATGGAGTTGGCGGCTATACAACCGTCGTTTCGCGCAGCCTATGAAGGATGCGTCAAAGATGACGCACTGGCATGGGACAAAGGTAGCCTACTCGTCACTGAGGAGTTGATCACCAGCCTGGATGGTGATCAACTCACCATGGAGGTGCTCAAGCTCCCGACTTATCACGCTGACGGCACACGTCGCGGATTGGTCATCATCGGTCGCGATATCTCCGAGCACAAACGTGCCCATAAACGCATTCATGAGTTGGCTTTCTACGATCCCGTGACACTGCTACCCAATCGCCGCTTGTTACTGGACCGCCTGGGTCAAGCCTGCGCAGCCAGCGCACACCGCCAATCACATGGCGCCATCATTTACATAGACATGGATCACTTCAAGGAATACATCGGCTCTTTCGGGGATGATTTGTTGCGCGAGATTTCGCAAAGACTAGTGGACATGGTTCAAGTCGGCGACACCGTTGCCTGCCTGGGAGCAGATGCATACGTAGTGATCATGAACGCCCTAAGTCCCACCTTGAGTAAGGCAGCCGATGCTTCCATGGTATTTGCTGAACGGATTAGGGCGGGCTTGAAGCAACCCTTTCTGATCCATGGCAAGCAGATACGCACGACAGCCAGCATGGGCATCAGCCTGTTCCTTGGTCATGAGGAGATTGCCGAGATACTGCTCAATCAAGCTCAGGGTGCTATGGCGCTCTCCAAGTCGGCCGGTAGAGACATCATCCATTTCTACGATGCAGATATCCAGTCTGGACTGGAGAAACGCAGCAAACTGGAACAAGAGTTGCGCATCGCAATAGAGCAACAACAATTCGTGCTTTATTACCAGATACAGGTAAACGAAAGTCATCATGCCGTAGGCGCAGAGGTTCTACTACGCTGGCAGAATCCTGAGCGCGGTCTGGTTCAGCCGACGGGATTCATCGGCCTGTGTGAAGAAATTGGCCTCATCGTTCCAATAGGCTTGTGGGTACTGGAACAAGCATGCAAGCAATTGCGCGAGTGGGCAGGAGATAGATCCCACAAGGACTTGGTCTTGGCCGTCAATGTCAGCGCCAAACAGTTCCATCAAAGCGATTTTGTGCATCAGGTGAAACGTATTCTTAACGAGACACAAGCGCGCGCCAGTCATTTGAAACTTGAATTAACTGAAAGCAGCATGCTCTCCAACATCGATGATACGGTCAGCAAGATGCGTGAACTTCAAACGTTGGGGGTGCGCTTCTCCATGGATGATTTCGGCACAGGGCACTCTTCACTGCATTATCTAAAACGACTCCCTTTGGATCAGATCAAGATAGATCAATCTTTCGTGCGCGATGTCACTAACAACACTCACGATGCGACCATCGTCAAGACGATCATTTCGATGTCCGAGGCATTAGGACTGAATATCATCGCCGAAGGTGTGGAAGAAATCGCGCAGCGGGATTTTTTATACCAACATGGCTGCAAAGATTTCCAAGGATATCTGTTCGGCAGACCGGTACCTTTGTCCGAGTTCGAAAAATCACTACACAACAATCCAATTAAGACGACAAACCAAGCTTAATTTCTTTACAATAGCCCGCGCTCCAAAAAGTGAAGGCTATGACCGAATCCTCCGAACACCACTACACCGACCACGTGCAAGACCACCTTAAACAGGTCGAGTCATTGCTGGCTAAACACGCCTTGGTGGAAGAAGTGGCGCGCAAAGAGGCTTTGCCGCGCGAGGATAGGCATGCACTGATAGACAAACTGGTGCATAAACAGCATCTCACCATGTTGCGCAGCAAACTGGATGATATGCATGCGGCAGATATCGCCTACATCCTCGAAGCACTCCCCATAGAGCAGCGCCTACAAGTTTGGGATCTGGTCAAATCCGAGCGCGATGGCGAGATTCTGATTGAAGTTTCAGACTCGGTGCGTGAGTCACTGATTGCGACCATGAATCGCGAGGAACTCAGCGCCGCTGCAGGGCAACTGGATGCCGATGAAATTGCCGATCTCGCACCCGACCTGCCGCAGAGCGTCATGCGCGACGTGTTCAAGTCTCTCTCTATAGAGGAGCGCGAGCGACTTCGCTCTGCGATGTCTTATAGTGATGACTCAGTAGGTGCGTTGATGGACTTCAACATGATACACATCCGTGAAGATGTGACATTGGAAGTAGTCTCGCGCTATTTACGCCGTTTCGACGAGCTACCGGATCACACCGACCAGATATTTGTGGTCGACCGTGATGACAAACTGAAAGGGGTATTACCCCTCAATCGTATCGTAGTCAACGAACCCGAAGCCATCGTCGGCACATTGATGCTCACCGATATCATTCAGCTTCACCCTGATGACAAAGCTGAAACGGCGGCCACCGCATTCGAACGCTATGATTTGGTCTCTGCCCCTGTGGTCGATGAAGACGGCAAGTTGTATGGTCGTGTGACGGTTAACGTGGTACTCGATTACATCCGGGATGAGTCCGAGACCGATTTATTGAATCAGGCGGGCTTGTTGGAAGAAGAAGATATTTTCGCCTCGGTTTGGAAGAGCGCGAAGAACCGCTGGGTATGGTTGGCGCTAAATCTATGCACTGCATTCTTTGCCTCACGTGTCATTGGCAACTTCGAGGGGACGATAGAGAAGTTTGTCGCGCTCGCCACACTAATGCCTATTGTGGCGGGCATTGCGGGCAATTCAGCCAACCAAACGACCACCATTATTATCCGCTCCATGGCATTGGGACAGTTGACACAAACCAATGCAAGCAGATTGCTATTCAAGGAAATGGCGATCAGCGGTCTTAACGGACTGGTATGGGGTGGAGTTGCGGGCCTGTTCGCCTACTATCTGTACCACAACGTCACTTTGGGGCTGGTGATGATGAGCGCCATGCTACTTAATCTGATGGTCGGCGCTCTGGTCGGCCTAATGATTCCAATGATTATGCATAAATTCGGTCGCGATCCTGCCATAGGCTCCAGCGTACTGCTCACCGCAATTACCGACAGCGGGGGCTTCTTCATCTTCCTCGGTCTCGCCACCATCTTCCTGGTTCACTAGATTAAATTTCCCCCAATGACGAATGGAGTGCAAAACGCCCACACGTCTATTTTTGCTGCATTTGAACGATTAGCAAGTACCGCATCGTGCTGCAGCGTATATCTGAGACGCCATGAAGATGAGACTTGCCTAGATATTTTTTCGCTGTAATACTCCTGTCACATTCAATTCATAAAATCCATACCGTTGTAGATCAACAAAGATGTATTAGCACCCAATAAGCAGCACATCGAAATCCTACGGAGATATATATGAATAGCAAAATGAAGCAATTGGTTCTCAGCATCGCTGCAGTTTCTACTTTCGCATTTGCGAATGTTAGCGCTGCTACCGAAATCACAGGCGCGGGCGCAACTTTCCCTTACCCTATTTATGCCAAGTGGGCTGAAGCTTACAAAGCCAAGAGCGACGTGAGCATGAACTACCAGTCCATCGGTTCTGGCGGCGGTATCAAACAGATCAACGCTAAGACTGTTGATTTCGGCGCATCTGACATGCCTTTGACACCAGAAGAACTGGACAAAGGTGGCCTGATGCAGTTCCCTACAGTGGTAGGTGGCGTAGTTCCAGTTATTAACGTGAGCGGCATCGCGGCTGGTCAACTGAAGCTTGATGGCACAACACTGGCTGATATCTATCTGGGCAAGATCACTAAGTGGAATGATCCTGCAATCGCAGCTTTGAACAAAGACATCAAGCTACCTGACGACCTGATCACTGTGGTACATCGTTCTGATGGTTCAGGCACCAGCTTCATCTTCACTAACTACTTGTCTAAAGTCAGTGCTGACTGGAAGGCAACTGTAGGACAGGGTACTGCAGTTTCTTGGAAAGCAGGCACAGGCGGCAAGGGTAATGAAGGCGTTGCTTCTTACGTTCAACGTATCAAAGGCGCTATCGGTTATGTTGAATATGCCTACGCCCTGCAGAACAAGATGAATAGCGTTGCACTGAAAAACCATGACGGCAACTACGTTGCAGCAGAAGAAAGTGCTTTCAAAGCAGCTGCTGGCGGCGCGCATTGGGAGAAGGCTCCGGGCTTCTACGAAATTCTGACTGATGAAGCTGGTAAAAATGCTTGGCCTATCAGCGGAGCGACTTTCATCTTGATGCACAAAGCTCAAGACAAGCCGGATTCTGCCAAAGAAGTATTGAAATTCTTTGACTGGGCTTACAGCAACGGCGACAAAATGGCTAGCGAACTGGACTATGTAGCATTGCCAGAAAACGTCAAGAAGCTGATTCGCGCCGCTTGGAAGAACCAGATCAAGAGTACGGATGGCAAGGCAGTTTGGAAGTAATCACGAAGTGATGTAGACCATACATCGCTCGGTTATAATCACGGGGGCTGTTTGCCCCCGTTTTTACTAAATAGCGTACTCTGACTTTTTAATCTTATAGAGCAATAAACTATGTCGTTACAACTAGAAGTTCGTCTGAAACGCCAAGCGGTACTGGATATCTTATTCCGCTTTATGACGCGCATATCGGCCTTTGGTGTATTGGCATTATTAGTAGCAATATTATTTTCTTTGGTGGTAGGCAGCATGCCTGCCATTCGTGCATTTGGCTTCGGATTTTTAACCAGCTCCGACTGGGATCCGGTCAATGACCAATTTGGTGCATTGATTCCCATCATAGGCACTTTGATTACCTCCGGCATCGCGCTGTTGATCGCAATCCCGGTAAGCTTTGGTATCGCGATTTTTCTGACAGAACTCTCGCCACGCGTATTACGCCGCCCTTTGGGTATCGCAATTGAACTGTTGGCAGGCATCCCCAGCATCATATACGGCATGTGGGGGCTGTTCGTATTTGCCCCCCTGTTCGCCGATCATGTTGAACCATGGCTCAACGAGCATATTGGCACAATAAGCTACATAGGCCCTTTTTTCTCCGGCCCGCCGATGGGTATAGGTCTGCTCACCGCCAGCATCATCTTGTCTATCATGGTGATTCCTTTCATCACTTCGGTGATGCGTGACGTATTCGACGTGGTTCCACCGTTATTAAAAGAATCGGCTTACGGCTTGGGTGCCACTACTTGGGAAGTATTGTGGCAAGTGGTTCTGCCCTATACTAAAGTGGGCGTGGTCGGCGGCATCATGTTGGGACTGGGTCGCGCCTTGGGAGAGACCATGGCGGTCACCTTTGTCATTGGTAATGCTCACGAATTGAGCAAATCCCTGCTGATGCCGGGAAATAGCATTTCTTCGGCTTTGGCCAATGAGTTTACCGAAGCAGTCGGTGAGCTCTATACCTCTTCACTCATAGAGTTGGGCCTGATCCTGTTTTTCATCACTTTCGTGGTCTTGTCTATCGCCCGTTTTATGCTTTACAAATTGGGCAAACGCGAGGGCTCACACGCTTAATTCATCATGACTAAATTTGATCTTTACACTCGTCGCCGCATCATTAATTCGATTGGCCTCGCCATTGCGGTACTCGCCATGGGTTTCGGATTGTTTTGGCTATGCTGGATATTGTGGACATTACTGGAGAACGGACTGCCTTCACTGACTGCGGCAGTATTCACCCAGATGACGCCGCCACCCGGCAGTTCGGGCGGCTTGCTCAATGCCATCGCAGGTAGCTTGATGATGACTTTGCTCGGTACCGTCATCGGCACCCCCATAGGCATCTTGGCTGGCACTTATCTTGCGGAATTCGGCCAGCGTGGATGGATGGCACCTGTCACACGCTTCATCAATGACGTATTACTGTCGGCGCCTTCCATTGTAATAGGCCTGTTCGTTTACGAGATATATGTGATGAAGGTGAAACATTTTTCCGGTTGGGCCGGGGCACTCGCACTGGCGATTCTCGTGATTCCTATCGTGATTCGCACCACCGAGAATATGCTCAAGTTGGTGCCAAGCACCTTGCGTGAAGCCGCAGCAGCACTGGGCGCGCCGCAATGGAAAATTGTCAACTTCGTTACTTTGCGTGCCGCTCGTGCTGGCATCATCACAGGTGTAATGCTGGCAATCGCACGCATTAGTGGTGAAACCGCACCGCTGTTGTTCACGTCGCTGAACAACCAGTTCTGGAGTAGCAATATGGATCAACCGATGGCAAACCTGCCGGTGGTAATCTTCCAGTTCGCAATGAGTCCTTATGAAGACTGGCAACAACTCGCTTGGGCGGGTGCATTGCTCATCACGCTCAGCGTATTGACCCTGAACATCATGGCGCGGGTATTATTCCGCCAAAGTGCAACTACTCATTAACAAGGTTGGAAAATGACTACTGTAAATATCACCACACCCAAAATCGTCGTTAAAGACCTGAACTTCTATTACGGTAACTATCGTGCACTCAAAGATATCAATCTGAACATCGCCGAGAAAATGGTGACTGCCTTTATCGGCCCTTCCGGTTGCGGCAAATCCACTTTGTTGCGCACCTTCAACCGCATGTATGAGCTCTATCCAAAACAGAAGGCAACAGGCGGCATCCTGCTGGATGGTGCGAACATGCTGGACCCAAAACAAGATTTGAACATGTTGCGTGCCAAGATCGGTATGGTTTTTCAGAAACCCACTCCGTTCCCGATGTCCATCTACGACAACATTGCCTTCGGCGTTAAGCTCTACGAGAACCTCAGCAAGCACGACATGGACGCTCGCGTCGAATGGGCATTGAAAAAGGCTGCGCTGTGGGTTGAAGTTAAAGATAAGCTTAAACAGAGCGGAACTGGACTGTCTGGCGGTCAACAGCAACGGCTGTGTATTGCTCGCGCAATCGCGGTGAAGCCACAGGTGTTATTACTGGATGAACCGACTTCCGCCCTGGACCCAATCTCCACCGCACATATCGAGAAATTGATCGACGAACTGAAGGAAGACTTCACCATCGTCATAGTCACCCATAACATGCAACAAGCTGCGCGCGTCTCTGACTACACCGCCTATATGTACTTGGGTGACCTGGTCGAATTCGGCGAGACCAGCACCATCTTCACCAACCCCAAACGCAAAGAAACTGAAGATTACATCACAGGTAGATTTGGCTAATCTGCCTGTGATGTAACGGTGCAGACGAATGCGTGAAGCGCGTTATATCGTAGCCGCTATTACTAGAGTTGCTTAATCGACAAGTAAGGAGCGGCTCAGACTTAGCTAAAGACCCGGCGAGCTGGGTCTTTTTATTGGTCGCACCTAAAGCAGACTTAAGACTTACTCACTTGCACAGGATAGGCGGGTGCCACATAACCGGGCTGATTCAGCACACTAGGTACAGTAGACGCATTGCCATCACGCATCGTCATGTAATGGGGCGACATGATCTCCACGCCAGCCTTATCGAATTGCTCCTGAATGTTCGCATGCAGATGTGAATAGATCTCCGCCATCTTCTCCGGATCACGCGTATATGCATTGATCTCATAAGCCACATACCAAGTCTATGTCTGATTCTGATCCTGGTATAGCACATCAGCGGCATGTTAGAAAGACTGTTACTCAAGTTGGGCAAAGACGACAAGGGGAGCGCCACGCCGGGGTGGTATGCCTTGAGCAGCATCAGTCGTTATGCGATCTGGATACTTGGCATATTCATAGGCCTAAGTTATATAGGTTTCAATACTGCCAGTCCGGCCGTAATGGGCGGCGCGATCGGTGTAGGCGTGGGATTCGGCTTACAGAACATCATCAGTAACTTTGTCTCGGGCATCATTATCCTGATTGAAGAAATCGTTAAGGTAGATGACTTTGTCGATCTGCAATCCGGTGTGATGGGACGCGTCGCAGAAATCAATCTGCGCTACACACGTGTAACCACCACTGACCTCATAGACGTCATCGTGCCCAACTCGGAGTTCATCACCGGTCGTGTGGTGAATTGGACATTAGGTGAGCGCACACGACGCATGCATATCCCTTTCGGTGTTGCCTATGGTTCGGACAAGCACCTAGTAAAAGAAGCTGCGATTGCTGCCGCCAAGTGCGTCTCCAGCACGCAACTGGGTAATGATCGCGAACCAGATGCATGGTTAGTCAAATTCGGAGATAGTAGTCTTGATTTCGAACTGGTGGTGTGGGTGGGTGCCGATGACATCGCGACACCGGGGCGGACGACAGCGCGCTATCTGTGGGCGATAGATGATGAGCTTAAGAAGCGCGGCATCGAGATTCCCTTCCCGCAACGCGATCTGCATATACGTTCCGGCACATTGGATGTGCCTCTCAAGCCAAATTAAGACGTAAAAATAGCGGCCACCAGGCCGCTATTAATTTCTATCATCTAGTCGCGCGCTTATGCTTGATGAACTCGTTTATTGCGGGCAAGAATGATATAAAGATCACTACCACTATAATGAGTGTCAGGTTGTCTTTAACTATAGGGAAGTTACCGAAGAAGTAACCTGCCAAAGTCAAAGAGGTGATCCAAGCCACACTGCCTATTGCACTAAACATCATGAATAGCGGATAACGCATCAGCCCCAAACCCGCCACGAATGGCGCAAAGGTCCGCACAATAGGAAGGAAGCGCGCAAAGATGATGGTCTTGCCACCGTGCTCTTCGTAGAAAGCACGCGTCTTGTCCAAGTGTTCACGTTTGACGAACTTGCCCAAGAATAGATCAAACAGATGCAACCCCAAGTAACGTCCTATCCAATAGTTGGTGTTATCGCCCATGAAAGCGGCCAAGATTAATAGCGGAACCAGCCATTCCAATTGCAAAGCACCCAAACCGCATAATGCACCCGCCACAAACAGTAACGAATCCCCGGGCAGCAATGGTGCGACTACCAAACCGGTTTCGGCGAAAATGATCGCGAACAGTACGGCGTAGACCCAATAGCCATAGTCGTTAGCCATCGCCAACAGATGCACGTCTATATGCAGGATAAAATCGATCACGGCAGCACTTCTTCCGCTTCAGTTTTCTCGGGTTTGATGAAGTCCTCACGTGACACACCGAATATCATCAGCAAAGGGCTAGCAACCAGCACCGAGGAGTAGATACTAAACATGATGCCTATGGTCAGCGCCATGGCAAAGTAATGCAGCGTCTCGCCGCCCATGAACAACATCGCGCCCACCATCATCTGAGTAGAGCCGTGCGTGATGATGGTGCGTGACATGGTGCGTGTAATCGCGTTGTCGATGATCTCGGCAGTTTCAGCTTTACGCATCTTGCGGAAGTTCTCACGGATACGATCGAACACCACAACCGATTCGTTCACCGAATAACCCAGCACGGCCAATACCGCCGCCAACACCGACAATGAGAATTCCCATTGAAAAAATGCGAAAAAGCCGAGGATGATAACCACGTCATGCAAGTTGGCGATAATGGCGGACAGACCGAACTTCCATTCGAAACGTATCCACAGATAACCTACTATGCCCAAGCTAACCAGCAGCAAAGCCATCGCGCCGTTCTCTATCAAATCCTTACCAACTTGGGGCCCAACAAACTCGACACGGCGCATCTCGACGCCAGCATCTTGTTGACGCAACGTAGACATCACCTCATCGCTGAGCTTGGCTCCGGCTTTGTTTGCCTTAAGTGGAATCTGAATCAGCACATCGTGGCTGGAACCGAAGTTCTGCACTTGTGCATCTGCCAAATCTGCTGCGGTGAGTTGTGCGCGCACCTTATTCAGATCAGCCGCCTCCACGTAATGCACTTCCATAACCGTACCGCCGGTGAAATCGACACCGAAGTTCAAACCTTTATAAGCAAGGAAAAACACCGCGAACAGAAAAGTCACCAGAGAGATGCTGGTCGTAATCTTCCCGTAGCTCATGAACGGGATGTCACGTTTAATCTTGAAGAATTCCATTTTCTTTCCCTTAACCGATTGCGACTTTGCTCAGTCGCGCTTTGCTGCCATACATCAGATTGACAACCGCACGCGATACCAATACCGCACTAAACATCGAAGTCAGAATACCCAGACACAAAACCACCGCGAAGCCTTTAATTGGACCGGAGCCAAACAGGAACAAGGCGATACCGGCAATAAGGTTGGTGATATTCGAGTCCACGATGGTGGCGAAAGCGTTCTCGTAACCCGCGTTGATCGCGGCCTGCGGAGTGATGCCATTACGCAACTCCTCGCGTATGCGCTCGTTGATCAACACGTTGGAGTCGATCGCCATACCCAGGGTCAACGCGATACCAGCCATACCTGGCAAAGTCAGCGTGGCTTGCAACATGGATAACAACGCGACCAACAGCAACAAGTTGGCGGCCAAGGCAAACACCGAAATCGTACCGAACATCAGATAGTAAGCCACCATGAACACCGCAATCATCATGAAACCAATCTTGGTGGAGTTAAATCCGCGCGAGATATTGTCTGCACCCAAGCTGGGTCCGACGGTACGTTCTTCGACGATTTCCATAGGAGCAGCCAGTGCGCCTGCGCGCAGCAGCAAGGAGGTATCTTGTGCTTCTTCTGTGCTCATACGACCGCTGATTTGCACACGACCGCCACCAATCTCTTCGCGTATCACGGGTGCAGTGACAATCTCACCCTTGCCTTTTTCGAACAGGATGATGGCCATACGCTTACCTACGTTCTCGCGGGTCGCTTCCTTGAACTTACGTGCACCCACACCATCGAGATTGATGTGTACCGCCGGCTCGTTATCACGATTGTCGAAACCAGGTTGTGCATCGTTGATACGCTCACCAGTCAGCAATACCTGCTTCTTGACCAACAAGGTACGACCATCCCTATCCTTGAAGGCATCCAGACCGAATGGCACGACGCCGTTGGCATCTATTTGATGCTCATCATCGACCAAACGCACTTCCAAAGTTGCTGTACGACCAAGGATGTCCTTGGCTCGCGCAGTGTCCTGCACACCCGGCAATTGCACCACGATGCGATCCGCGCCCTGTTGCTGGATGACAGGCTCAGCCACGCCCAATTCATTAACGCGGTTGCGCAAAGTCAGCAAGTTTTGTTGCACAGCAGACTCCTGGATACGGCGCTCGGCCTGTACTGTCAACTTCGCTTGCAACACCATCTCACTGCCAACATCCTTGCCAGTCAGACCGAAATCGGCAAACTTCTGCTTGAGCTCCGCCTCACCTTTGTCGCGCGCGGCTGCATCGCGAAACTTAACCAGCAAAGTATCGCCCTCACGCGTGACACCCGAATAAGCGATGTTCTGTTCGCGCAAATTACTGCGTATATCCCCGGTCGCCGCATCCAGTGCCTTATTCAAGGCCGCTTTCATGTCGACTTGCAATAGGAAGTGCACGCCACCGCGCAGATCCAGACCCAAGTACATAGGCAGTGCATGCATGGCCGTCAGCCAGTGAGGCGAACGTGGCACCAGATTTAGCGCCACCACATAATCCTCACCCAATTGCGCATGCAGCACATCTTTGGCCTTGAGCTGAGTGTCGGTATCAGCGAAACGTGCCTTGACACTATTACCCTCGAGCGTAACCAGATCGGTACTCAGATGCGCATCAGCCAAGGCTTTGGTCGTGCTTTCCAGCAGCGCCTCATCGGCTTTCATACTGGTGCGCAATGGCGAAATTTGGACAGCGGGCGACTCACCAAAGAAGTTTGGCAGCGTATAGATCAGCCCCGCCACTAACACAGCGAGTATGAGCAGGTATTTCCACATGGGGTAACGATTCATTGCGACCTCTTAAGATACGAATATTGCGTGTCCACAAAACACTGAACCGGGGAAACCCCGGTTCAGTGTCGATGGCAGATATTACTTGATGGAGTTCAACGAGCCCTTGGGCAACACGTTAAGGATGGCGATCTTTTGCACTTTCACTTCTACGTTCTCCGCCACTTCCACGCTGGCATATTCTTCATGAACTTTGGTGACACGCCCCACGATGCCCGAACTAGTCACAACTTCATCGCCTTTTTGCAGCGCTGCCATCATTACTTTTTGCTCTTTCGCACGCTTTGATTGCGGGCGCAATACCAAGAAATAGAACACCGCAACCAATGCGACCAATGGCAAGAAATCCATGATACCGCCGCCTTGTGCTGCCGCTGCGCCTTCTGCATATGCATTACTGATAAACATTCTTTTAAATCTCCAAGTTGAAAAAAGCCGCGCATTCTAACACGAAGCATGTGTCATGCTGATGACACACCCGCACGGCGCTGGTGGAAACGCTCCACGAATTGTGCAAATGCATCCTCCTCTATAGAGGCGCGTATCTCTTGCATCAGCTGCTGGTAATAGTGCAAGTTGTGTATGGTATGCAAACGCGCGCTGAGAATCTCCTTCAAGCGATACAGATGATGCAGATATGCGCGACTGAAATTTTGGCAGGTATAACACGTGCAATGCTCGTCCAGCGGACGAGTATCCAAACGATATTGCGCATTCTTGATCTTGATGTCGCCATTCTGGGTGAACAACATCCCGTTGCGCGCATTGCGCGTAGGCATCACACAGTCGAACATATCTATGCCTTGCGTGACTGCCGCAACAATATCCTCCGGTGTACCTACGCCCATCAGGTAACGGGGTTTATCTTGCGGCAACCTGGGCGCAGTGTGCTTCAGGATGCGCAACATATCCTCCTTGGGCTCACCCACAGACAAACCACCGATGGCATAACCATCGAATCCGATGTCGGTCAGCCCTTTCAAAGACTCATCGCGTAAAGCCTCATACATGCCACCCTGCACGATACCGAACAAGGCATTGGGGTTGCCCTGATGTGAGCGTTTGGAGCGTTCCGCCCAGCGCAAAGACAAACGCATGGAATCTGCCGCCTCACGCACAGTGGCCGGGTAAGGTGTGCATTCATCGAAGATCATCACGATGTCGGAATTGAGCACACGTTGTATGCGCATGGATTCCTCGGGCGTCAGAAACAACTTGTCACCATTTACCGGGGACTGGAATTTCACACCTTCCTCGCTGATCTTGCGTAAAGCACCCAAGCTGAATACTTGAAAACCGCCCGAATCCGTCAGGATGGGGCCGTCCCAACCCATAAAATCATGCAAACCACCATGGGCCTCTATAACCTCCAAGCCAGGGCGCAGCCAAAGGTGAAAGGTGTTGCCCAACACGATGTGCGCATCGATCTCGCGCAACTCCTTAGGCGACATGGCTTTGACAGTACCGTAAGTACCTACAGGCATAAAGGCTGGTGTCTGTACCGTGCCATGCGCCAAACTGATTTTTCCGCGCCTTGCCGCGCCTGAAGTCTTGTATAAGGTGAATTCCATATATTTTCCTGTGTGTTCTTTAAGTCTGTAGTCCTAAGCTGGAAGTCGTAAATTAGTGTTTTTCGCGACGCGGGGATCTTTGTTTTCTTAGATCTTGCGTCTTGCGTCTGCCTTGTTTTCTATCAGCATCGCGTCGCCATAGCTGAAGAAGCGATACTTGCTTTCCACGGCATGCCGATACGCAGCACGTAACTCCGCCACCCCACCAAAGGCGCTAACCAGCATCAGCAGGGTGGACTTGGGCAGATGAAAATTGGTCAACAATGCATCGACAACCTTGAATCGATAGCCTGGAGTAATGAAGATACTGGTCTCCCCCCTGCCACTGGCCAATGCACCAGAAGCTGCAGCACTCTCTAACGCACGCAAACTGGTCGTACCGACCGCGATCACCCTGCCATTGCCCTTGCGTGCATACGCGATGGCCGCCACGGTGGCCTCCGGTATCTCGTAACGTTCACTGTGCATATGATGCTCATGAACGAACTCCGCGCGCACTGGCTGAAAAGTTCCCGCACCCACATGCAAAGTGACATAAGTCAGCTGCACGCCTTTTTCGCGCAAAGCTTTTAACATGACATCATCAAAATGCAAACCCGCAGTCGGCGCAGCCACCGCACCATCGGCACGAGCGAATACCGTTTGATAGCGCTGCGCATCATCACCATCGGCGCCATGAGTGATATAGGGCGGCAAAGGCAATCGACCATATCGCTCCAGCCAAACCCATACGGTCTCGGACTCATCAAAACGCAGATGGAAGAACTCGCCTTCGCGTCCAACAACCACTACATCTATATTTTCGGCCAGCAACATGTGCGTGCCCGCCGCAGGTGAACGGCTGGCACGTACCTGCGCCCAGACCTCGTGGTCGTTCAATACGCGCTCGACCAGCACTTCCACTTTGCCGCCACTTGCTTTGCTACCCAACAAACGTGCTTTGATGACGCGGGTGTCATTCAACACCAACACATCATCCGGTTCGACTAGTGCTAAAAAGTCGGCGAAATACTTATCCTCATGTATGCCATCATGTACATGCAACAATCGACTCCCCCCTCGCATCTCAGGTGGATGCTGGGCAATCAGGCTGTCGGGCAACTCAAAATCAAACTCATCAGTACGCATACGAAAAAATATTTTGCAGAAAGGCGCGATTGTAGCTTGATGTGAACATATGTTTCATGGATAATGCGCGCCTCCTTGCCGGGGTGATGGAACTGGTAGACGTGCCGGACTCAAAATCCGGTGCCTGAAAGGGCGTGGGGGTTCGATTCCCCCCCCCGGCACCAAATTTAATTGTTGGAATAGTGTCAACCCAACAAGTTACAGCAGCGTTAATGCAGCCGACACAATCGTGTCGGAATCAAGATTTATAAATCTTTATTGAATGGAGTTCATGATGAGCAAAATTTTGTCTGTATTGATCGCTGCTGTTTTCGCAACTGTAACGTTCTCTGCTGTTGCAGCAGAAGCTGAAACAAAGGCTGCACCCGCTGCTGCAGTAGCCGCACCCGCTGCCAAAGCTCAAGCCAAGCATGTTAAACATGTGAAGCACACTAAAAAACACACCAAAGCTGACGCCGCCAAGTAAGTCGCGTACACTTTGAAAGAGGCAGGGGCAACCCTGCCTCTTTTTCATTTCCGCATTACTCTTTAAATTATGAATATGGTCTGGAAACCCAATGTCACTGTTGCCGCTGTCATAGAACGTGATGGTCGATACTTGCTGGTTGAAGAAGAGACTGCTCAAGGCTTGCGTTACAACCAGCCCGCCGGCCATCTTGAAGCACACGAATCTTTAATAACTGCGGTCGCGCGCGAGACGTTGGAAGAGTCTGCTTACCACTTCACCCCTTGCGCTTTAATCGGCATCTACCGCTGGCATGCCCCCGAATCTGATACCACTTATCTGCGCTTTGCCTTCGCTGGCGAGATCACCGGTCATGATGAGCATCGTCAGTTGGACACAGGCATAGTGCGCACGGTGTGGCTCACATTGGATGAGATACGCGCCACGCAATCTCACCACCGTAGCCCGCTCCTTTTGCGTTGCATAGAGGATCATTTGGCGGGCAAACGCTATCCATTGGAGACAATGGTTCATTATGAATAAACGTATCGTGGTCGGCATGTCCGGCGGGGTCGACTCCTCTGTCACCGCTTTGTTGCTCAAGCAGCAAGGATATGACGTGATCGGCTTGTTCATGAAGAACTGGGAAGACGACGACAATGACGAATACTGCTCGTCACGTCGGGACTTGCTGGACGCTGTCTCCGTGGCCGATACCATAGGCATCCCCATCGAGGCAGTGAATTTTTCCAAGGAGTACAAAGACCGTGTGTTCAGCTATTTCCTGCGTGAATATGAAGCGGGACGCACGCCCAATCCCGACATTCTGTGCAACGCCGAAATCAAGTTCAAAGCATTTTTGGATCACGCCATCGCACTGGGTGCCGAGACCATCGCCACCGGCCATTACGCGCAAGTGCGCGAGGTGGACGGAACATTTCAATTACTCAAAGCCAGTGATGCGAGCAAGGATCAAAGCTACTTCCTGCACAGATTGAATCAGGCACAATTGAGCCGCGCGAGGTTTCCCTTGGGCAATATCTTAAAATCCGAAGTGCGACGCATCGCCGAACAACATGGCTTATCCAACCATGCCAAGAAAGACAGTACCGGCATCTGTTTCATAGGCGAGCGCCCCTTCAGAGAATTCCTCAATCGTTATCTGCCCACGCAACCGGGTGAAATGCGCACCCCCGAAGGCCATATGGTCGGCAAACATATGGGGCTCTCCTTCTACACCCTAGGTCAGCGCCAAGGCCTGGGCATAGGCGGGTCAAAAGAGTCATCTGGCGATCCCTGGTTTGTGGCCGGCAAAGATATGGCGAACAACCGACTGATCGTAGTACAAGGACACGACCACCCCGCCCTGCTCACCCATGAACTAGATGTGCTGGATATGCACTGGATTAGTGGCACAACCGCAAACCTGGCGCGCAGCTACGCAGCCAAGACTCGTTATCGCCAACAGGATGCCAGATGCCGTATCTCCTTAGCCGATAGCGAACTCACCCATTACAGCTTTGATGAAGCGCAATGGGCCGTCACACCCGGACAATCCGTAGTCGTTTATGACGGCGAGATTTGTTTGGGCGGAGGCATTATCAAATGAGCGCCATGACACCCGAGATACTACGACTGCTAATCGTCTTGCTAGTGACAGTGATTGCGACGTTGATTGGCAATCACATGCTTAAGCGTGCAGGAAGACTGGTGGCGCAGACCGACAATGTCTGGGACGACGCACTCATCTCTGCCGCACGCAAGCCTCTACCCGTAATGATATGGGTGATCGGACTCGCCGTCTTTTTGCATCTGGTGCACCTGCAGACAGGAGAGCAACTACTCGATTATCTGGCACCGGTACGCAATATCGGCTTCATCACCTGTGTCGCTTGGTTCTTATTCAGACTGATACACGAGATTGCCGCCAACATAGCCGCCAAGGATCGCGAAAATGAGCGCGGCGTAGATCTCACCACCGTCAACGGCCTGAGTAAACTTGCACGCATTTCGGTGGTGGTGGTCGCCCTGCTAACGGCTATGCAAACCTTGGGGTTCAGCATCTCCGGCTTAGTAGCCTTTGGCGGCATAGGCGGTATTGCAGTAGGCTTCGCCGCCAAAGACCTGCTAGCCAATTTGTTCGGCGGTGTGATGGTGCATCTGGATCGGCCTTTCAATGTAGGCGACTCCATACGCTCACCGGACAAACAAATCGAAGGCAAGGTAGAGCACATAGGCTGGCGCCAAACCAGCTTGCGCGCCATCAATATGACATTGTTGTACATACCCAATTCTCTATTCACAACGATCGTCGTAGAGAACGTCACGCGTATGTCGCATCGTCGTATCCAAGAGACGATAGGTCTACGCTACAGCGATATAGACAAATTGCCCGCGCTCACCGCCAGCATCAAGGCGATGCTAGAGCAGCATCCCGGAATCGATAACACACAAAATATCGTTGCCGCATTCAATCAGTTTGCAGACTCATCCCTGAACATCTCTCTGCTCGCCAGCACCAAGGTAACTGCACTGATGGAATTCCAAAGTGTAAAACAGGACATTTTGTTTAAGGTCGCGCAGATCGTAGCCGATCACGGTGCAGACTTTGCTTTCCCCACACAGACGGTGCATATCAATCCACTGGCCTAGGATGAACTATATGAAATACAGGAGTCGGAAAAATGCAGTGCAACGGTCTTTTGCCTCCTGAATCCTGAATCCTGAGCCGCGCTTTCGCGTAAAATACGCGCTTTAGTTTTTACTGGGACTTCTACCATGACCACACTTACCAAGCTCACTGCCCTGTCACCGCTAGATGGCCGCTATCACGGCAAAGTCGATGCATTGCGAGCCTATTTCAGTGAGTTCGGTTTGATACGTTTTCGTGTGCTCATTGAAATCGAATGGTTGAAGGCGCTCAGCGCCCAAAAAGACATACACGAGATTGCACCCTTCTCTGATGCGACCATAACAATGCTGGATGCGCTGAACGAGAATTTCTCCGAGGACGACGCACAATCAATCAAAGACATTGAACGCACCACCAATCACGACGTTAAAGCAGTCGAATATTGGTTGCGTGAAAAGCTGTCAATCAACGCCGAGACTGCCAAAGTTTTGGAATTCATCCACTTTGCCTGCACTTCCGAAGACATCAACAATCTGAGTCACGCGCTGATGTTGAAGAACGCACGTGATGCAGTAATGTTGCCCGCCCTAAATGTATTGACTACACGCTTACAGACACTCGCACATCAACTCGCCGACCTGCCCATGTTGTGCCGTACCCATGGCCAGACAGCGACCCCCAGCACCTTGGGCAAGGAATTGGCCAACGTGGTTTATCGTTTGCAGCGCGCCCATCAACGCTTGGAGACCACCCAGATCCTGGGCAAGATCAACGGTGCTGTGGGTAACTACAATGCCCATCTGGCGGCCTATCCGGAAGTTGATTGGGAAAACTTCTCACGCAACTTCGTCACCGCACGCGGCATTACCTTCAACCCATACACCATACAGATCGAACCGCATGACTATATGGCCGAACTGTACGATGCTTATGCACGTATCAACACGATACTAATCGACCTGAACCGTGACATTTGGGGCTACATTTCGCTGGGCTATTTCAAACAAAAAGTCGTCAAAGGCGAAGTCGGTTCTTCTACCATGCCGCACAAGGTCAACCCTATCGACTTCGAGAATTCGGAAGGCAATCTGGGCTTGGCCAACGCACTGTTGCGTCATCTGTCGGAAAAATTGCCTGTATCACGCATGCAGCGCGATCTCACCGATTCCACAGTATTGCGCAATATGGGCGTCGCGCTGGGCTACACCCTGCTGGCATATGAGTCCTGCTTACGCGGCCTGAACAAGCTGGAAGTCAACGCACAACGCGTCACGGATGATCTGAATGCAAGCTGGGAAGTTATGGCAGAACCGATACAGACTGTGATGCGCCGTTACAACATCGAGCACGCCTATGACAAACTCAAGGAATTGACCCGTGGCCAGAGCGGTATCAACCGCGCCTCTTTGCAAGCTTTCATCAATACACTGGAGATTCCGGAAACAGAAAAGCAGCGTTTATTGCAACTGTCTCCCGAGACCTACATCGGCAAAGCAGCCGAGTTGGCCAAGGCCATCTAAGTCACACCAGTGTCGAGGATAAAAACGGCATCCAGATTTGGATGCCGTTTTTCATTTGCTTACCAGCATATGGTTGCAGTTTTCACTTAGAACAACTAAGTTATGAACTCGCAATATTGCCCAATCACCACACCCCTCTTTAGTCATGGAATGTTGAAATGAAATCCGGCATGCACGAACAGCATCAGCAGTTATTGAACAAACTCTATAAATTACGAGATGGTGTCAAAGAGGCTCGCGGCTTGCACGACATCTCCGCCCTTATAGAGGATGTAATTTCCTACACCCGCTACCACATGGTGTCCGAAGAGCAAGTGATGCGGGAGCATCACTACCCTCAATTGGCTTGGCACCAAGAGCGCCACGAAGAACTGCTCAATGATGCACTGAGTTTCAAGAACAAACTGGAATATCTGGGTGAAGCCGAGTTTCTAGCGTGGTTTAACCGTTGGCCTTTGGCGCGTTTGCACACACATATCGAACTTGCAGACAAACAGGCCGAGGACTATATCACCCACGGCAAACCTAAATAACCGCACCTCGCGGTCCACGTTAACGCCGGTTCTAAAACGCGGCGACCATCTGTCCGGCTTGAGTCGCGATTTCATAGACCTGGGCTGAGATATCTTCTGCTTTTTCCGGATCGATTCCCAAGGCTTGCCACTCGCTGTCTGTAATCGTGTGCTCGGTACATTTCTTCACAGCGAACTCTCCGACAAGTTGCTCGGCGATATATACCAACCGAACTAATATTTGATGTTCTGCGATATTTCCAGCATTCAGATTGTGATGGTCACGGATTACAGTGACGACTTCTTCAGGCAGATTCCAGTGGTGCGCCAGTGCCGCTCCAATCTCCGCATGCGTGGTACCCAACAAGGCACGCTCTATTTTCAGAAGCATATGGCTCGTGGCTTGCTGTAACTGTTCGTGTAGTTTGTCACTGGCCTCATGATCCAAGAAATTCAGTGCCATATACCCAATGTTATGCAGCAAACCGGCAAGGAACACATGGTCGTCGACTGGTCGAACCTGTCC
Source organism: Gallionellaceae bacterium (assembly GCA_027448945.1). GTDB lineage: Bacteria > Pseudomonadota > Gammaproteobacteria > Burkholderiales > Gallionellaceae > Gallionella. The sequence goes on along the minus strand of DAIDMQ010000002.1, from coordinate 38,751 downwards.
CGGCATGGCGTAAGAGATGGTACTCATCGCCACCGCGACTGACATACTGTGCATCCATAACTCTTGAGTCTTGAGCTTACCTTCAGGCCCCAGGTTCAGGGATGACATCAATACGATACCGAAGACCACCGATTTGACCCGCGACATTCCCAATATTCTCACTGCATCTGGAACAGACAATATTTTGCGCGACACCGCATATGCGGGTGCATTGGCGAGGCCTACAATTTTGGCTGCAATCTGCGGGTCATGCTCGATTAACTTGAGGAACTGTGCTTCATCAGCTTCGTTGTCCAAGTCCAACAATAGCAATTTTTGCGCAATCGCCGGCATCGCAGGCAAGGTATCCAACTTGGCAACAGACGACATAAGCGTGTCAGGCGTATCTAGTTCAGACATTTTCGTTCCCCCAATAACTAAGACATGTCATCACGGCAGCAATGACTACAGATAATCTGATTATCGGCAGCCCAAGGGGAAACTTTAGCCTGGCCAGAGATGGTCCGATGCCACACCCAAACTAGCGCTTCCAGTCTTGCAAGTATTTCTCCAACCAGAATAGACCAACGATGGTCTTACTTTCATTGATCTTGCCTACACGTATCCAGTCTATTGCGTCGGCCAAGGATAACTCAAACACTTCCAAAAACTCACCCTCGTCCAATTTACGCGCTTGCAAGGTCAGCCCTCTGGCCAGAAAATACTCCATACGCTCATCCGCATAGCCTATGCAGGGCCATGCCGTAGTTAGATGTATCCACTCCTTGGCGACATAACCAGTCTCTTCCAACAACTCTCGCTGGGCGGTGACCAAAATATCTTCTCCATGATCGATTTTGCCCGCAGGCAATTCGATAAATTCACGCTCGGGTGGATAGCGATACTGACGCTCCATCACCAGATTGCCATTGTCCAGTATCGCCAAAACAGCTACTGCACCTGGATGCTTGATGTACTCGCGTGTACTCAATGCACCATCCGGTAAGCGCACGCTATCCTTGTGCACTTGTATGAAGTCTCCGTCATACACCAAGGCGCCATCCAAGCGTGTCTCAGTCAAATCCATGTTCACTCCAAAAGGTTGGATTATAGACGCACACTCGGACAGCGAGATGTGTGAGCGCTCCCCCGGTATTCGTTGGTTAGAAGGTTATGATAGAAACTGGATTGTTCGGTCCTGGAGCGGTCTGTACAGGCCCTCCTACTGGCACTGGCGTGCCTGTGATCGCCGTGATCGGCTTCAGTGGTATCACCGTCGTTTCAGGCAGTGTAATAGGCACATTGACGTCCATAGTCGTCAATGTACTGTCCACCACACTTGGGCGCAGTTGGACGACACTAGGTGAGCCACCGGCATTAGCTTGCGCGGCATACAGGTTTTGCTCTATAGGCCTGATCTCGGGCATCCGGTCTGGTGCGGCGGCAAAACCCATTTGATTTGGCAAGACGAAAATCGTACCCGCTGCATTACTCATACTGGTCTCACCGACATTCACACGGTCATAGGTCCCAACTGGTACGAGTTTAGCCATCGGCGTATTCGCCAACACCACGAAGACTTCGTGATCAGTTCCGCGTATCCCGATGGTGGTTGCTGGTGTTTCGATGCGATAGTTGGCCTTATTCAGCTTGCCTATTAGTCCGGTAATCGCGCGGAAACCGCCTTTGAACAATGAGAAAAAACTGTGTTCACTACCGTCCTGCAGGCCATTGAAATGGTAACCATCGATCTTGAACTGTGTGTCTGCGCGTACTGCGAGCATGCCACCGTCACGCATCCGTATCTGAGCGCTTGCGGCTTGAGCCGACGCGATGGTATCGCCCTCGTTGACTGCATCTCCCTTATGAATGCGCTTTACCTGTCCCGCAAGAGAAGTGACTTGCACCTCGCCATTGACGAATTGCACACGCCCCGCAATCTCTGCATAGCTGATCGAACTGCATACCAACATAAATAAGCTCATTAAAAATAGCACTGTGGTTTTCTGGATACTCATATCACACCTCTCGCTGACTATTTGAAATCACGACGCAATACAACGCCTGCATCGAAACGATTGAAACGATAGATGACAATGTTGGATTTGTTATACACATAGCTCAGTTGGGGACGCAAAGTCCAAAGTTGAGCATAATGCCAATCGGCAGCCAACGTCATATCGGCCTGCTTGTCATAACGCTGCACAAGGAAGTATGGGTTGGTACGGCTGTAGCTGCCTGCTAGCCCACCGCCGCTTAGGGACAACATCAAATCATCCGCATAAGCCATCTGCGCCGCCATGCGCACCCCGTTGAATAATTTAGCGCCATCTGTGCGCCCTGTCGCCAAGGTGGCCGTATTGACAAGCTTAGACGCTTCACCTTCTCTACCATGGTAAATACTCAAAGACACCGCCGAACCACTATCATCATAAGCATGTTGCCACGCGACCCCGGCCAGCTGCTGGTTAAAATCATTCAATTGCATAGCAGGATTTGCATAACGATAGCGCATCATTTGCGCATAGATGTTCACTTGATTGCCAGCATCTACCATGTGACGCCATTCCGCGTCTAAGCCGGTGTTATCGCGATTTCTAACCCTGCCCAGATCGTATCGGCCGGCATTCACGCCGATGCGAAAATGATCCTCCTCCTTGCCTAAAAGCACGCCGGCATGAGCACTCAAATATCGCGCATCAAAATTACCCAGTTTGTTATACCCGCGTTGACTCAAGTCAGCACCGCCATACACACCCCAAGCTTTGTCCAGATTATGGACGACGTTTACACCCGCAGCCGCATCGTAATAGTTGGCAGAAGTCTTGACGTTAGTTGGATCCAATGTGGCCACTGCATTACCGGCAAATGGAATAACGATGGCAGGTTGACTGGTTGCATTATTGGCATTGCTATTTCTGCCTAGCCCGCCTTGCACATAACCTGTCACGCGGGTTGGCTTGACAATGCCGCCAGCATCCATCCGGCCAAGGTATCTGCGTATGGTGGCGCGACTTGCGGGATCGGTGTTCTGTTGTAGCGCGACATTGAATTCACTGCGCGCTCGCGTCATGTCACCCAACTGAAAATATGCTCGCGCGATATCCATACGCGCGGCGACATTTGCAGGAGCAACTGTCAACACCCGCTCTAACGCCAACGTCGCAAGGTCAGGCTTGTCACTTTCCAGAGCCGCAATACCCAACAGGTAGTCAAATTCAGGATCACCCGCCCGCTCAAACTCCAAAGGTAACAACAAGTCATATGCCTCACTAGCCTTGCCAGTGTCTATCAGCCTCTTCGCCACACTCAACACTTGCCCATCCGCAGCGGCAGTCGCCGACGCCGAAGCTCCCGGAGTCTGCGCAGGTATAACCTCCGCAAAGGCTGCACACGAAAGAACCATGCCGGCACACAAGATTGTGTATTTAATGCGTTGCATACTGCCTCCTTAATGCCACTATTGTTATATGCGACAGTATCCTCTCGACGCTGGACTCAAACAATAGCGACAAGCAAACATAGTGAAGTAAAAAATAAAAAACCCTTGTGACTTCGGTCACAAGGGTTAGATTTACAGCTACTGATAAATTAGATTTGTGGATGTGCCCGTTCAGCCTTGTTGTACAACTTATTCAGGGCATTCAAATACGCTTTAGCTGAAGCAACCACGATGTCTGTGTCTGCGCCTTGGCCATTTACAATACGACCGCCTTTGCTCAAACGCACGGTCACTTCGCCTTGCGCATCGGTGCCGCTGGTAATGTTATTAACCGAGTACAGCAACAACTCTGAACCGCTGTTGACAATTTTCTCTACCGCCTTAAAGGTCGCATCTACCGGGCCGCCACCCTGCATCTCTGCATCCTGCTCTTCGCCACCCATGTTTATGACCACTTTGGCGATAGGCAACACACCGGTCTCGCAATGTGCGCGCAAAGAAATCAGGCGGTAATGCTCGCTCACTTTGCTGACCGACTCGTCACTCACCAAAGCCTGCAAGTCTTCATCGAATATCTCGCTCTTAAGATCGGCCAATTCCTTGAAGCGATTAAAGGCTGCGAGGAAGGACTCTTCTGTGGCGAACTCAATATTCAATGCGGTGAAGCGTTGGCGCAATGCATTGCGTCCGGACAATTTTCCCAAACTCAATTTGTTCGCATTCCAACCCACATCTTCTGCACGCATGATCTCGTAAGTCTCGCGGTGCTTGAGGATGCCATCCTGATGAATGCCAGACTCGTGCGCGAATGCGTTCGCGCCCACGATGGCCTTGTTAGGCTGCACTGGATAACCTGTGATACTGGACACCAACTTGGAAGCAGGCACGATCTGAGTGGTGTCGATGCTAGTCTCCAAATTGAAAATATCACGGCGTGTACGCACGGCCATCACGACTTCTTCCAATGAGGCATTACCTGCACGTTCACCCAAGCCATTGATGGTGCACTCAACCTGGCGAGCGCCGTTCAATACAGCGGAAAGTGAATTTGCGACGGCCAAGCCCAAGTCGTTATGGCAATGCGTAGACCAGATCACCTTGTCCGAGTTGGGTACGGTAGCGATCAACTCCTTCATACGCTCGCCCCATGCGAATGGGATGGAATACCCAACAGTGTCCGGCACGTTCAGGGTCTTCGCACCCGCCTTGATAACCTCATCGAAGACTTGCACCAAGAAATCCATGTCGGAACGAACCGCGTCTTCTGCAGAAAACTCTACATCATCGGTATATTCCAGCGCAGTCTTAATCGACATCACCGCGCGCTCGATGACCTGATCCTTGCTCATGCGCAACTTGTGCTCCATGTGTATAGGACTGGTTGCGATGAAGGTGTGGATGCGGCCTGATTTAGCCGGTTTGATCGCTTCGCCCGCACGACGCACATCATTCTCGCTGGCTCGCGCCAAGGAGCAAATAGTAGCGTTGGTGATGGCTTCGGCAATCGCCTTTACGGCCGCAAAATCGCCGGGACTCGCTGCGGCAAAACCCGCCTCGATTACGTTCACACCCAATTTTTCCAATTGACGCGCAATACGCAACTTGGATTCACGCGTCATCGACGCACCCGGACTTTGCTCGCCATCGCGCAAAGTAGTATCAAAAATTATCAGCTTATTGTTAGACATGTTCTGCTCCTGCAAATAGATTTATCCTGCGACGCTACATTTCTAGTCGCCGCGCTTGCTTACATTTTCTAAAGGAATAGTTAGCGCGCGCCGCGCAGCAGCAGCGCGGCCAGAAGGCTGAATGTGGAATGAAGCAAAGCGATGTGAGTAGAAAAATGCATGGTCGGATATTACCAGTTTTATTTCATCATGCAATCGGCCGACGATCTTTGCGCCTTCGCACGAACCACATCACGAACCCAGACATCGCATAGATTAAGAATAAACCGAACAACACACCAGGTGGATAGCTGGAGATCAAGATGAACATCAAGGCGACCAAGAAGATCACCAAGAACGGTACGCTCTTGCGCATATTGAAATCCTTGAAACTATAGAAGGGCAGATTACTGACCATGCTCAATCCCGCGAATACCGCGATCGCAGAGGCATACCAGCGTACGGTCTCTCCGTCATAGCCCATATCCAACATGACCCACACAAAGCCTGCCACTAAGGCGGCGGCAGCGGGGCTGGGCAGCCCTTGGAAATAACGCTTATCGACCACGTCGATATTGGTATTGAAGCGAGCCAAACGCAATGCAGTGGCGCAGCAATAAATGAAGGCCGCGAACCAGCCCCATTTTCCCATACCCTTTAACGCCCATTCGTAAATCACGAGGGAGGGGGCGACACCGAACGACACCATGTCTGAGAGACTGTCGTATTCGGCACCAAATTCACTTTGAGTGTGGGTCAAACGTGCGACGCGGCCATCAAGACCGTCCAGCACCATTGCGATAAAGATTGCCACGGCCGCGATCTCGAACTTACTGTTCATCGCTTGCACAATGGCAAAGAAACCGGCGAACAGCGCACCAGTTGTAAATAAATTAGGCAGCAAATAGATGCCACGCTTGCGCAGGGTCATCGGTTTGCGTTTATTGAATTCGTCCATGTGCGTAGATTAACCGTTTTAGCTATGGAGCGGTAAGTGTATAGCGAACGGCGGATATCCGCCGCTCGCCATATACGATTAGTTCTTAGACTGATCCACCAGTTTGTTCTTGGTGATCCAAGGCATCATGCCGCGAAGTTGTGCTCCGACCTTTTCGATAGGATGCTCAGCATTCAAGCGACGGCGTGCGGTCATTTCCGGGTAGTTGGTGCGGCCTTCCAGGATGAATTGCTTGGCGTAGTTACCGTTCTGGATGTTGGTCAGGCATTCCTTCATCGCGGCACGAGCTTGATCCGCAATCACGCGATGACCAGTCACATACTCACCGTATTCTGCATTGTTAGAGATTGAGTAGTTCATGTTCGCGATACCGCCTTCGTACATCAGATCCACAATCAACTTCAGTTCGTGCAAGCATTCGAAGTAAGCCATCTCTGGCGCATAACCTGCTTCTGTCAATGTTTCGAAACCGGCCTTAACCAGTTCTACCGCGCCACCGCACAACACAGCTTGTTCGCCGAACAAGTCAGTCTCGGTTTCTTCGCGGAAGTTGGTTTCGATCACGCCGCCCTTGGTGCCGCCATTTGCAGCGGCATAAGACAGAGCGATGTCGCGTGCCTTGCCGGACTTGTCTTGATAAACCGCGATCAAACTAGGAACGCCGCCACCTTTGAGGTATTCGGAGCGCACTGTGTGGCCTGGGCCCTTAGGCGCGATCATGATTACATCGATGTCAGTGCGCGGGATAACTTGGTTGTAATGAACGTTAAAACCGTGCGCAAATGCCAAAGCAGCGCCAGCTTTCATGTTCGGTGCAACGTCATTGTTATAGACTTCTGGAATATTTTCATCAGGCAACAAAATCATCACAACATCGGCAACCTTAACTGCATCAGCCACTTCGGCCACTTTCAGGCCCGCCGCTTCAGCTTTCTTCCAGGAAGCACCGCTCTTACGCAGACCCACAGTCACGTTCACACCTGAATCACGCAGATTTTGCGCGTGTGCGTGGCCTTGTGAACCGTAACCAACGATGGTCACTTGTTTGCCTTTGATCAAGGAAAGGTCTGCGTCTTTGTCGTAATAAACTTTCATGTTGTTTCTCTTTCGTTAAAAAATTAAAAAATCAGCTACTAGTTGTAAAACTTAAGCCGTTGGTTAAAAGCCAAACCCGCTTAGCGTGCAACACCATCCAGAGACTTATAACTTACGCCTTGCGTCTGTTTTTTACAGCTTCAAAATCCGTTCACCGCGACCGATACCGGAGGCACCTGTACGTACTGTTTCCAGAATCAGATTCTGGTCTATGCTTTGCAGGAAGCTGTCCAGCTTAGAACGTGTGCCGGTCAATTCTATGGTGTAAGTATGAGAAGACACATCCAAGATGCGACCACGGAAAATATCAGCCATACGTTTCAGTTCGTCGCGTGCCGCACCTTCGGCGCGCACCTTGACCAACATCAACTCACGCTCCAGATGGTCACCCTCGCTCAAATCCATCACCGCAGCCACATCGATTAACTTGTTCAATTGCTTGGTGATCTGTTCGATCACCGCATCCGAACCGTGCGTCACGATAGTCATGCGGGACAGAGTAGCATCCTCGGTGGGTGCAACCGTCAAAGACTCGATATTGTAACCTCGAGCAGAGAACAGGCCTGCGACCCGCGACAACGCTCCAGCTTCGTTTTCCATCAACAAAGAAATAATGTGGCGCATCACAAGTCCTCCGACAACACGATTTCAGACAAGCCTTTGCCGCCTGGAACCATGGGGAATACGTTTTCTTTTGGATCAGTTTGGAAATCCATGAATACCAGATCTTTCTTGCGCGCAAACGCCTCACGCAATGCGGGCTCAACATCGGCAGGATTGACGATACGCATACCGACGTGACCGTAAGCCTCGGCCAGCTTGACGAAATCAGGCAAAGCATCCATGTAAGACTCTGAATAACGATCGCCGTGGAAGAACTGTTGCCACTGACGGACCATGCCTAGATAGCGGTTATTCAAAGACAACACCTTGATCGGCAGATGGAATTGCTTGCAGGTAGACAACTCTTGGATGTTCATCTGGATGCTACCTTCTCCAGTCACGCAGGCGACAGTCGCATCCGGATGCTTGAGCTGTACGCCCATTGCAGCAGGCAGTCCGAAACCCATCGTACCCAGTCCGCCAGAGTTAATCCAGCGACGGGGTTGATCGAATTTGTAGTATTGCGCCGCCCACATCTGATGCTGGCCCACATCGGAAGTAACGTAAGCATCACCTTGGGTGATCTTGTACAGCGTCTCGATAACAAACTGAGGCTTGATGACTTCGGAGGAATTCTTATAACGCAGCCCGCCGCCTTTAACATTCCACTCTTTGATCTGCTTCCACCATGCCGCCAAATCGGCCGCAACTGGCTTCTTATTGCTGGCGCGCAATACAGTCAGCAACTCATCCAAAACCGGCTTTAGCTCACCGACGATAGGCACATCCACCTTAACGCGCTTAGCGATGGAAGATGGATCGATATCGATATGGATAATCTTGCGTGGCAATTCGGCAAAGTGCGCGACATTACCAATAACACGGTCATCGAAGCGCGCACCAATTGCAACCAACACGTCGCAATTTTGCATCGCCATATTCGCTTCATACGTGCCATGCATACCCAACATACCAACGAAATGATCATCGGTCGCAGGGAAACCGCCCAAACCCATCAGGGTATTGGTGCATGGGTAACCCAACAAGCGCACCAGATCAGTCAACTGCGCGGCCGCACCGGACAACACCACACCGCCACCGGCATAGATCATCGGGCGTTTAGCCTCAAGCAACAATTGCGCAGCCTGCTTGATCTGGTTACTGTCACCTTTACCCACCGGGTTGTAGGCACGAATACTGACACTCTCGGGGTAAACGAACTCAGTCTTGTGATTGGATATATCTTTAGGGATATCTACCAGCACAGGGCCGGGACGACCGGATTTCGCAAGATAGAAAGCCTTCTTAATTGTGGGCGCGATGTCCTTGACGTCTTTGATCAAGAAGTTGTGCTTCACACAGGGGCGCGTGATACCCACCGCATCGACCTCCTGGAAAGCATCTTCACCGATCGCATAGCTGGGTACCTGACCGCTGATGACCACCATAGGAATGGAGTCCATATACGCAGTCGCGATACCGGTCACCGCATTGGTAATGCCAGGACCAGACGTCACCAACGCCACACCGACCTGATCGGACGAACGCGCATAGCCATCGGCTGCATGTATCGCCGCCTGCTCGTGGCGCACCAGGATATGTTTGACTTTTTCCTGTTGAAACAGTGCATCGTAAATATGTAATACTGCCCCGCCAGGATAGCCGAAGAGGTATTCAACCCCTTCTTCCTGCAAACAGCGGATAGCGATTTCTGCGCCCGTCAACTCCATCTCAGACACCTTAAAATTTAAGCCAAAAAGACCGTATAAGATAAAGGTTCACACGATTTTGGTCAACCTTAACCTTGCTTTTTCCTGTTCTTTTGCTCGATTCATGCAAGCGCATCGGCAATTTGCTACCATGCGCGCATTCCAAGGGCACACCACAAACTCAACATCTGTCGCAAACACGCCCTAACATCCTCGCAGCACTGGATTTTGATACCAAGCAGATAGTCTGGGGATGAAGTTGGGAATGAACACCCTGCAAGATGTTCGTTCTGGTGGCGCCCCACACTATAAAGGTGATCAAACTGAGCAGTCCGGCTGACCTAAGCTTATTTTTGAGCAGTGTAGAAAGACGAGCCTTTAAACAGGCCTGTTTTGCCGTGCGTGACAGCCATGTAGCACTGGATATCGTGCAGGAAGCCATGCTCAAGCTGGCAGAAAAATATGGCGACAAGCCTGCGGAAGAATTCCCCATGCTGTTCCAGCGCATACTGCAGAACACGATACGCGACCATTACCGCCGCTCCACTGTACGCAATGCCTGGACCAGCCTGTTTTCAGCCTTGCAACCCAAGAATCAGGAAGAAGAATTCGACCCGCTGGACGTCTTGGAAGACAAGGACAATCAAAGCGCGCCGGCACAACCGCAAAGCGCTTTTCAGCAAAAAGAACTGATCGCCTATATAGAAGAAGCACTAACCGACCTACCCGCGCGTCAACGAGAAGCGTTCCTGATGCGTTATTGGGAGGGGCTGGATACAAATGAAACCGCAGCCGCAATGGGTTGCACCGAAGGCAGCGTCAAGACACACTGTTCCCGCGCGACCCATGCGCTCGCTGTGGCACTGAAAGCTAAAGGAGTCGAACTACCATGACGACTAAATTGAACCCGGAAAAAATCAGCCAAGTACTTAATCAAAGTGTGCGCGAATTGAACGAGGAGACTTTGTCCGCTTTGCAGCAGGCTCGCGCCAAAGCCCTGCAACGACAGGCGGCACCCGCGCGTGCACAAGAATTCGCGGGACATCGACTGATCAATGTGCTGGTGCCACACACGGTACAACAATGGATCATCGCCGTGATGGTCGTATTTATGTTATTGGCAGGCGCCGGGCTTTGGTGGCAACATGTGCACCATCAGCAGCAAGTCGAATTGGATGTCGAGATGCTGACGGATGAATTACCACTGGAAATATTCGTAGACTAATCGGAACCGCTCTTTGTATGCGTCAAACGCTAAGATTTTGCCTCTGCACCTTACTCATTTGTGCCTCAGCCAGCAGTTGGTCTGAGACTTGGAAGACCCTCACACCCCAACAACAACAAGCGCTGGCGCCGCTGGCGCAAGAGTGGGATCACCTGACCGAGCTGCAAATGAGCAGCTTGATCGCCGTTGCGAAACACTATCCGCATCTTTCACCCGAAGCCCAACAGCGCATGCATCAGCGTTTGGTCCTGTGGAGCAAGTTGACGCCAGAGCAACGCACAGCTGCACGCGATAAATACCGTGCCTTCAGTCAAGTCCCAAAGGACAAGCGTGAAGAGGTCAAGCGGATGGTGAAGGAAGCACCCAAATCTGCGGTGCCTGCCACTACCCGTTAAATTTAGCTTACCGACACTTTTGCAATAGCAGCAGCTTGCATAGCACCGATAACGGCCGCAGTTGCAAAACCTGCCTCGCGGAAGGCGGCAAGCACCTCGCCGGCTTGCCCCGGAGCAACCGAAACCAACAATCCACCACTAGTCTGCGCATCAGCCAATAGGCGCTGTTGCCAAGTTTCCACATGGGGCGCAAACTCCACCTCTTTGCCGTAACTCGCCATGTTGCGCTCTATCGCGCCCGGGCCTATACCCTGCTGCGCCAAAGATAAAACTTCTGACAACACCGGCACTTTGGCAAAATCGACCCTAGCCTCCAGACCGGCACCACGACACATCTCCAGCAGATGACCCAACAGCCCGAAACCCGTCACATCGGTCAACGCATGCACTGCAGGCATCCCTGCCAGCGCGCTACCCACGGTGTTGAGTTGTGTGGTGGTGTCGATCAGTTGCTTATAACCCGTATCCGAGAGCAGCTCTTTTTTCAGAGCTGCTGCCAGCACACCCACACCCAAACCCTTACCCAGTATCAACACGTCACCCGCACGCGCATCACTATTTTTCTTCACGCGGCCGGGATGCACCACACCTATCGCCACCAGACCATAAATTGGCTCAGGTGCATCGATGGAATGTCCACCGGCAATCGGGATACCAGCCGCTTTGCAGACTGCCTCACCGCCTCGCAGGATCTCCCGTATGGACTCCACAGACATCTTGTTGATCGGCATACCAACGATTGCCAGCGCCATGATGGGCGTACCACCCATGGCATACACATCCGACAACGCATTGGTCGCAGCAATACGTCCGAAATCAAAAGCATCGTCGACGATAGGCATGAAAAAATCCGTGGTTGCAATAATCGCCTGCTCGTCATTCAGCATATATACTGCAGCGTCATCACTGTTTTCAGTACCCACCAACAGATTAGGAAAAGGCAACTTCTTTTGTGCCTCACCCAAAATGGATTGCAATAAAGCCGGTGAGATTTTGCAGCCACATCCGCCACCGTGAGACAATCTGGTCAGTTTCGTTTCGTACATTTCATTTCCTAATCATGACGCGTGGATACCTCTGAAAATTCAGAGTTCGCCCAAGTACAAGGCGCGGGGAAAATTTTGCGGTGTCTCATATGGGAAATATGTAAGCAGGGAATTTTTTCGCAACGCAGTAGTTGGGATGAAATATGAATTTTAAAGGGTATTCACTATGTTATTCAGAGTTGCGAACTTATCACAGCTTGCCGAGTTTGACGAAATCATTGATGTGCGCACGCCTGCAGAATTCGCCGAAGATCACATTCCCGGCGCGATCAACTGCCCCGTTTTCAGCAACGAAGAACGCATCACCGTCGGCACGCTGTACAAGCAAGTATCGCCCTTCGAAGCGCGCAAAGTCGGTGCGGCGCTGGTGGCAAAGAACATCGCCCACCATTTGGAGACACGTTTCCTCGACCATCCAAAATCCTGGAAACCGCTGATCTATTGCTGGCGCGGCGGACAACGCAGCGGCGCGATGAGCATCATCCTTGCCCAAGTCGGCTGGGCGGCTCACAAACTAGAAGGTGGCTACAAGACCTATAGACGCGGGGTTTTGGATGCACTGGAAACCGTTCCCGCGACACTGCAGTATCGCGTCGTGTGCGGTGCAACCGGCACAGGCAAGAGCCGTTTACTTGCCGCACTTGCCGAACAAGGTGCGCAGGTACTCGATCTGGAAGGACTAGCGCAACATCGCGGCTCTTTGTTGGGTGGCATACCCGAGCAGCCGCAACCCTCGCAAAAATGGTTTGAGAGTGCCCTGATAGAGAAGATGCGCACGCTGCATAGCGACCGTCCCGTCTATGTGGAGTCCGAAAGTAGCAAAATCGGCAAACTCACCTTGCCCGCCTCACTGCACACCAGCATGCACAGCAGTCCTTGCGTGAAACTGGAAACAGCGACGCCTGCCCGCATCAAGCTGTTGATGCAAGACTACGACCACTTCTTGGATACGCCACACAAACTCACTCGACTGTTGCAGTTCCTACGCCCATTCCATGGCAGCAAGCGCGTAGACGACTGGGCTGCACTCATCGCCGCACAAGCCTACCCGCAATTGGTGGAAGAACTATTGACGATGCATTACGACCCCAGTTATCAACGTGCGCTGGAGCAACACTACAAGAACGTCGCGCAGATACAACGTATCGAGCTCAACAACTTGGAACCGAACACCATGCAGTCTGTCGCAGCCATGCTGATAGCAGAAGATGCAGCCGCATAGCCGCATGACTTTTAACTGAACCGCTCAACTTCAAGGGGAAACATAGATGGATTTTATTTCATGGTTGGTGGTCGGCGTGCTGTTCATGCTCGCAGAAATTGGGTCAGGTGCTTTCTATCTGGTCGCAATCGGACTGGCTTGCATCTATCCAGCCTACTATTCATTCCACAGCGCACCCGTCAGCACCCAACTAACTGCACTTACCATAGGTGCATTGATACATGGTGCCATCGTGATGCTGTTGCGCCGCAACAGATCCAAGGGTAAATCATCCGGCAAAATGCCCAGCGACATCGGTCAGCGTGTCAAAGTCATAGAGTGGATGGATGAATGCACCGCCATCGTGGAGTATCGAGGTCGGCAATGGCAAGCAGACAAAGTTGATGCGCGTATGCCAGATGCAGAATACGGCATCATAGATTCCATGCACGGCAGTCGCATCGTCATCTCCACCGAAGGTATGGACGGCAAGCCGGCCTGAACCGCACTTGCATTTTTATGCGAAAAATACTGGTGGCGCACGCCGCAACGCATTAACATGAGCGCGCAACATTACTAGGAGATCCATCATGGCCAAAGGTCAGCAACGCAAGAACAAAGAAGCAAAGAAACCCAAGAAGACTCCACCACCGACGGTATAACTTTACGCACTAAAAACAGTACAGCCCGGCATGCCGGGCTGTACTGTTTTGCAAACGCGTTCTGCTAAGCGGACATTTCCGACATATCGCACTTCACCTGATTACGTCCGCCATCCTTGGCCAGGTAGAGCGCTGCATCACTGCGCTTTAGCAAGGCATCTATGTCTTCGTCCGCTTTTGACAGCATCGCAATTCCAAAGCTGCAGGTAACTTTTAGCACTTCCCCGTGTACCGCTATATCCAACGCCGCTATGTGCGCGCGTAAGCGTTCAGAGAAAATTACCGCCTCATCCAAATCAGTCATCGGCAACAAAATCACAAACTCCTCGCCGCCTTGTCTGGCTGGCACATCGGATGTACGCACTGCCGCATCGATCTGATCCGCGACCGCTTTAAGAACCACATCACCAGCATCATGCCCATGCGTATCATTAACACCTTTGAAGTGATCAATGTCCAGCATCACCAGCGTCAAGGGTTGCCCGTAACGGTACGCCTGTGCAATGATCAACGCGGCTTGCTCGTAGAAAGCGCGGCGATTAGGCAAGCCGGTCAACTGGTCGGTGCGCGCCATGCGCTCCGCATTTTGCTTGAGCGCGACCAATTCTTTGGTACGCTCCTCGACGCGATATTCCAACTCATCCCGCGATTTTTTCAACTCGTTGTACAACTGCTCGTTCTGCCCCATTTTTTCGCGCACCGCATCCGACATCAGGATAAAACTCTTGGTCAAATCACCCAGCTCGTCATTGCGCAATTTTTCCTTTTCCAAACTTAGTAACTCTTTCACAAACACACTGTTCTGTTCACCGCTGGCCACGATGTGAAAGATACGGCTCAGCGTGCGCAATGGCTTGGTGATAGAGGTGACGAAATACCAAATGAAGGGAAAGATGAACAACAAACTAGCTATGGCAATCAAACCCAGCGTGCGCATCATCTCCAGAATATTGCTCTGCACAATCTGCTTTGATTGCAAAGTCGCTATCGTCGCCACGCGCTTATCGCCGTCTTTCAGTGTCATCAGCTTTTGATAATAAGCCGCGTCACCGACCTGCACCACTTGAAGCGCACTGGCGGCAGATTCGCTTTCTACCTGCCCGCCTTGCAGTTGATTGTACCCGGGCAAACTACCCAAACTCAAACCCCGATCACTGAAGATGTCTATCTTGACCTCAGTCAAAACCGACAAGTGTTCGATGAACGCCGGATCTAATTCTTGAACTGCGACCACAAAACCAAACTGTTCCAAGACCTTATCACCCTGTTGCGGCTTAAACACCTCACCCATAATGGGCACATAACTTTCCAGCACTACCTTGCCATCGTGCACCGCATAACGTATTTGTTCATGCGTGGGTAATTCGCGTGGATAGTGAAAGTCGAAACCGCCGTATCTGGGCAACTCTATGATGTTGTTCGGATTGATATCGTCACCCGCTTGCAACTTGGCGATGTAAAAACGTGGCACGGCCAACATGCGTGCATAACCGACTTGAAAATTACCATGCTCCCGATTGGCAAAGGAGACCAACATACCGGTCGCATCATAGATGGCGATCTTATTGAACTTGGCGACGTAGCCTATCTTATAAGTATCTTTGGCAATTTGCTGGTAGGTCATTTCCAGCATCGCCCTATCATCACTCGCGGCGGCGTATTTTCCCAGATACCAGAGTGTGGAACCCAAGTTGCGCTGGGAAGCCAACTGGCGTGCGGCCAACAACATATTGCCACCACGATCTCTCAAGTTGTCAGAGATTACCTTAATCGCTTTATTTAATTGCGTTTCAGACTGATCCAGATACTGGTTGCCGATTACCCAACTCACAACCGACATCGAAACCAGCGTGACAACCACGATGAAAATCGTCACACTCAACAACAACTTATTCCTGAGTCTGCCGATCCGCATCTTCAATCACCCGGCGCTTGTAAATGCACTTTGTACGACATACTCGTTGCCGGCTTGCGAGCGGTTGGGGCGTAATTCAGGATGGGCTCGTAGCCTTTCGGTGCAGTGGTGATGTCATAATCGTAGCGATCCACGTTCTCACCATCCACCATGTCCAACTTGACGAGTATGGTGTGCGGCTTACTCTTGGTGCGCCCTTCCAAATAATCTATCACGACATCGAGCGCGAGTCGTGCCTGACTCACGGCCTTAACATCGGTCGCCGCCAACACATCCCCGGAACGGATATGGTCTATCATCTCGCGGGTCAAACCATAGGCCACGATCCTCACCTTCTTGCTTAAACCCGCATTCTTGACTGGCAAGATCGCGGCAGGTGCACAATCGGTACAGCCGAGAATGTAATCCAATTCTTTGCCGTGTTCGAACAACATTTGCTCGGCACGTTGCGACTGACCAATCAAGTCGCTGTCGCCATACTTTATATCGACGATATTCACCCTGATGGGCGCTTTACGCGCAGCCTCTTTGGTGCCATTCACCTCACCCTGCACCCACCCCGCGTCAGCGGGGCCGGGCAACAATCCCAGGTTAATCGCCTTCAAACCGCGACGTAGCGCATCGCGTATCACCCAATTGGCCGCATCCCAACCCATGCCGTGCAAAGAAGACGTGATTTTAACGGTCAGATCGTCGCTGGTACTGTCATTCGCCATCTCAAATACAGGAATGCCGCGCGCACGAGCGGTGGCGATGGAAGGATTATTGGCGGTCTGGCTTATTGGCGAAATGACGATCGCATCGTAGTGCCGGTTCATCACCTCATCCATTTTGCGCAATTGTCCTATGAGATCGTCATAACCTTCTGCGGGCAGAATATCAACCGCAACACCGAGCCTGCGTGCCTCGCTGATCAAACCATAAGTACAATCGACCCAATACGGATCTTTGATGTGGGGGAACAAAAAAGCTATACGCCAAGGCTTGCTGGCAGGTGCGGCCATCGGGTAAACGCCTTCGACCACCCTGCCGGTACGCAAGGCGTCATCTGCCGAGCCGTTAGCCTTGAGTGGTGGATAGATGAAATAAACAGGGATGGGCGAGAAATGGTGCGGCGGCGGGAACTTGTCGGCAGATGCTGAGCTAGGTAAAACCGCCACACACACGATTGCGAGGCACACACCTAAATAGCCGACTGGATTGAATAATATGTTTACCACAACATCTCCCCGGATACAGGACTTGAGCCCCTATAGTCCTTAAAATCCTATATTTACAATAGGGATTCTACGCCATATAGCTTGCGCAAGTAGAATGAATAAGACTGCATCAGCGGCGCTACCCAACAATATAGACAGTCCGGCACTCACACCCCCCGTTATAATCGCCGCCATCGTTGTTCGGAACATCCATCATGTCAGATCGTCTCGCCGTCTTGCCGCAATACCTCATACCCAAACAGGCGCTTACCCTACTCGCGGGAAAATTTGCCCGCGCGCAATTGGGTAGCATCACCACCCGCGTGATAAGCCGCTTCGTCGCCCGCTATAAAGTGAACATGGCAGAAGCCGCCAATCCCGACATCTCCAGCTACGCCAGCTTCAACGACTTCTTCACCCGCCCTTTGCGCGAAGGCGCACGCCCCAAGGCGCAAGCCGACTACATCAGTCCGGTAGACGGTGCGATCAGCCAATTCGGTGCCATTGATCACGACAGCATCTTCCAAGCCAAAGGACACAGCTACACCACCACAGCACTGGTCGGAGGCGATACCGAACTCGCCGCACAATTCGGCAACGGCAGCTTCGCCACGCTTTACCTCAGCCCCAAAGACTACCACCGCATCCACATGCCTTGCGATGGTCGCTTGCGGCGCATGATCTATGTGCCTGGCGCATTATTCTCGGTCAATCCCACCACCGCGCGCGGCGTGCCGGGATTGTTCGCGCGCAACGAACGTGTGGTGTGCGTGTTCGATGGCGAACGTGATGGCAGAACTTTCCAGTTCGTTTTGACCCTGGTCGGCGCGACCATCGTCGGCAGCATGGCAACTGTTTGGCATGGCATGGTCAATCCGCCGCGCACCAGCAACATCCGCGAATGGCGTTACGACGACCAACAAATCACGCTGAAGAAAGGCGAAGAAATGGGACGTTTCCTGCTCGGCTCTACCGTCGTCATGCTGTTCCCCAAAGACACCCTCAACTTCAATCCGGAATGGGCACCGACAGGTGTCATTCGCATGGGCGAAGTGATGGGCAACAACTAAACGGCCCATATCTGTTCACAGCTAACTGGATGCACAAATGAACGATACCCTCTCGATTGGCGAACCCTGGATGTGGGCGGTATTCATCGGCTTCGTGCTGATGATGCTGGCGCTTGATCTGTTCGTATTCGGCGGCAAACAGGCCCATAAGGTCGGCGCCAAAGAGGCTGCCACTTGGACACTTGCCTGGCTGAGCCTCGCCTTACTGTTCAATGCCGGCTTGTGGTGGTACCTGAGTGGCGCTTTCAACCAGGAGATCGCGAACCGCAAGGCACTAGAGTTCCTGACCGGCTACCTGATCGAAAAATCACTGTCAGTGGATAACGTATTCGTTTTTCTGCTGATCTTCTCATCTTTCCATGTCGCGGCGGAATATCAACGCCGGGTGCTCATCTATGGCGTCCTCGGCGCCATCGTCCTGCGCGCCGGCATGATCTTGGCTGGCGCCTGGCTGGTAAGAGAGTTCAACTGGGTACTCTATATCTTTGGGGTCTTTCTGGTGATCACGGGCATACGCATGTTATTCATGGCCGACCATGAGCCCGACTTGAGCAAAAACCCCGTGCTGAAATTTGCACGTCGCCATCTGCGCATCTCAGATGGCCATCACGGCGAGCGCTTTACCATCATAAAAAACAACGTGCGCTATTTCACGCCGCTGTTTCTGGTGCTGATCCTGATTGAAACTTCCGACGTGGTATTTGCGGTGGACTCCATCCCGGCCATCTTCGCCATTACCACCGACCCCTTCATCGTCTTTACCTCCAACATCTTCGCCATCATGGGACTGCGGGCACTCTATTTCCTGCTTGCCGACGTGGCAGACCGTTTCCACCTGCTGAAATACGGCCTCGCCCTCGTGCTCACCTTCATCGGCGGCAAGATGCTGATTGCACACTGGTATCACATACCTGTAACGCTCTCTTTGGCGATTGTCACGATACTAATAGGCGGCAGCATAGCCGCCAGCCTCATTGCCACACGAAAAGCGACCAAGTAACGCTGCTGCGTCTTGTTTTTGCTGCAAACAGTCGGCTGTCGTCCCGAACCTGATCACTTAACAGGCAGGGCACCGGCATACGCAAAGACTTTGCGGAAATAACGATGCCAGACATTCCAAGATTGTCTTTCCGCGCATCATTGCGATACTGACCCCGGTGATGAAGATTGCTATGATGAATAGGCAAGAAAGCCTGGTGGGGTTAAAGTGCGCGCAATGGCTACACTGATACACGCACCGCGAAAACCATCCCCGCCAAGCTGCCTGCACTTTCTGATGCGGAATGAACATAAACTTTAATATGCCTATGCAAAACTTGGCTACAAACATTGGTGAACCGCTTAGTCTAAACACACCCTGCAAGCAAACACGTTATGAGTAAAACGACGCCCGACCCCACACAACAAAGCAACCCGCCCGAACAGGCCGGCATGGAAGAGCTCGCGCGGTTCTTGCTCTCCCCCGCCACTGCCGATGCGACCATGATGCTGGACAGTCTGGACGGCTATCTCACCGCCATCGTCATCGGCCCGACCAGCATCAAGACCAGCGAATGGTTGCCTCACGTGTGGGGCCCCGGTGCAAAAGATGAACCTGCTTTCGAAACCTATGCCCAAGCCGAGCGCATCCTCGAACTCATCCTGCAACAACGCAACAACATCATCAACAATCTGCAACAACATCCTGACCAACTCGCCCCCGTTTTCGACACCGTCGTTTACGAAGGCGACGCGCGCGAATATCTGGATGGCGAAATGTGGGCACAAGGTTTTATGAAAGGCCTCAAGCTGCGCGAAGCCGACTGGCAGCCCCTCCTAACCGACCCCGCCGGCATCGAACTGCTACGTCCCATCTACCTGCTCGGCGCGGAACAAGTCAGCGACGCGGAAGAAACACAAGTCGCCACGGCCGAGCAACGCGAAGCCCTCACCAAACTCATCCCCGCCAGCATCGCCGCCATCTACCGCTACTGGTTGCCGCTAGGCCAAAACAACCTGGCGCAAAGCATGGCGGGAACATTCCAAAGAGAACACGCCAAGACCGGACGCAACGACCCCTGCCCTTGCGGCAGCGGCAAAAAATTCAAAAAATGCTGCGGAGCGGCAACAACACTGCAATAAACCCACGCCACGCTCTACCGTGTCTGGCACGGTAGGGCGGCGAGCTCTGCAATAACGGGTATTTTCCCAACGAAAAGTCTGGAACAAAGAAAAACCCCGCGCCCGGATAACAAGGCGCGGGGCGCGGCTTAGTTGAATGATTAATGAGGAAGTAGTGTGGGGGGCGAATCTTCGTGATGCTTCTTGGCAATCTTAGCCGCCTTCTTTTCTTTCGGCGTCATCATTGGCGGCTTTTTACCTTGCTTACGTGAATTTTGTGTCTTGGGCATGATGCTCTCCTTCAAAGATTAAAGGGAACTGCAAGCACATCCTGCGCCTTTATCGGGCTGCAATCAAGGTCTACGAGACTTTTACAAAACTGCTCAAAACTTAGTCAACGCACAACCCCTGCCAGATAAAGTCCAACCCTCATGCAAATTTCCCCCGCGCATATTGCACCGAAGGTCATCGGCTATTTTTTTCGCAATGCGGGCGATGAATTAAAGGCAAATATCCAAGTTAAAAAAATGGCCATTGTGCTGAGTTCTATAGTGTTCTCAGTTGCTGCTTGGATGGCAACGATCCTTGGCGCTGCGTCAGTGCTTGGGAATAGGAGTGATAGCTTGCTTGTATCCTGGATTTTCTTCCCGGTTTCGTCACTAATAATATTGCTTGTCATCACAGCGTGGTTGCTAACGCTGTCAATTTTAATGCCCCAAAAGAAGCCTAGAACTGAGTAAAAATGGGGGCAGCATCACAATATATGTTGGCTAGTTATGTAACTTCAATACAAACCCGAAGCTGATCCCAATAGTTTTAGGCAGTTCATTAGAACAATGATGGGCCGCCTGAGTTAACCCGTATCAACCCAGTAAGTTGGAGATTTGAAATGAGTCGAAAGCGTATGAATGAAATGTACTGCGGCTTTGTAGTCGAATTTGAGCCGGAGCAATCGAATCGCTTAGCTGATCACGATCTGTAGTAGGGGACAGCAACTGCCTTGACGTTCTCCGTAGTGCGATTAGTTTAGATAGTTTCAAATCGCCATTCCTGATTATGCTTCATTAGCTATAAGGGGTCAGCATCGCAATATGTTTTAGCTAAAACAATTGCTGCCTGAGTGGAGCCGTTTTCATGCCCACTCTTTCACTTGCTGTCACCTGCCCTACTCGCCCGTTGCGCGGCAAGCTCTTTCAAGTAATCGCCGATATCCCATTCACACCCACAAATGAGCTAAAAGTACCGGAGACGATTTTTCCGAGCTTGGCAACAAAGGACAGCATTCCCCTTTTTATTCTTTTGAAGCGACACATTCCAGATTTCGGCGCTACACTTCGCCATCGCCATACAGGAAGACATCATGGATCTGATCTCGCATGAAATGCTCGCAGCCTATTGGAATGACTCGTTCGTAGCCACCAATCTCATCATCTTTATGAATCTGTTCGGTGCCTTTGCCCTCGGGCTACTGGTCGGCTATGAGCGCAGCTACCACGGGCGCGCGGCTGGCATGCGCACATATGGTTTGGTGTGCATGGCTTCGGCGGCGATCACCATCATCGCGGGGTATCCGCACTTTTGGTACGGCGGACAAGCATCGGTCATAGTCGGCGCCGACCCGACCCGGGTCATACAGGGCATCGTCACCGGCATCGGTTTCCTCGGCGCGGGTGTGATCATGCGCGAAGGCTTCAACATTAGCGGACTCACCACGGCCGCTTCGATCTGGGCTGCAGCGGCGATCGGCATCATGGTCGGGGTCGGTTTTTATGCGGCGGCGATATTGCTGGCACTGCTGTCAGCCGGTTGCATGTTGTGGATCTCGCATCTGGAAAACTGGCTACCTTCACGGCCGGCCATCGCCATCGTGATGCAGTTCAGGAAAGACTACTCACCGAGGCTGGAAGTGTTGCGACGTGTTGCGAATGAGCGCGGCTATGATGTCGCAGAAGGATCGCTCACCATCAACTTCAAGGACGGAAAAGCGGAGTGGCGCTTCGTCGCCGTCTCGCACGGCAAGAACAAGGGGGCGCCGATGGCGGAACTGGCGCGGGAACTCACCGCCTTCGATGGCGTTGAAAACTTCTTCATTTCCCATGCCCGTAATTGAAGATGTAGCAGATCGGTCCGCTCACTTGGTTACGCTTGCCCGTTACTCGTCGAGCTGCTTCAAAAGATCCCCGATGTCCCATTCACACCCACCGCAACCGGAAAGCGCGCCCGTCCATCTGGAGATGGATTGCATGTCCATGCCTTGTTCAAACAGGCTTTGGATGTAGTCTCGTTTGGTGCCGCTGAACGTCGAGGGTCAGGTCTTGCAATATAGCAATCAATCGCCTACGATAAAGGGCTCAGGCTCAAATTGTTTTCGAAGTCAGATAGATTGTTTCGTTGAATATCGATACCGCCGCCCTTTACCCCCACCCCACCACACAACCACCAACCCTAACCCATGGCTACCCTCATCCCCTCCCTAGGCTCCGCAAAGTTCGACGCACGCGGCGAGTTGCGCCTTGCCGAACGCCTAAAAGATTGTCTCGAAGACAACGCCTGGGTGTGGCACAACATTCCGGTGGGGCCGTTCGGCAGACATCCCGATTTCGTGGCGTTGCATCCGCAGCAAGGCATCGTGGTGCTGGAAGTAAAAGACTGGCGGCTGGATACGATAGGCGCTGCGAACAGCAAGCAGGTCGAACTGATTTTGGATCGCGGCAATGTATCGACCGACAATCCTTTCGAGCAGGTGCGCGGCTACATGTTCAATGTGGTGAATTCGCTGAAGCGCGACCCACTGCTAGTGATTGAGAGCGGCGGCTTCAAAGGGCAGCCGGTGTTTCCTTTCGGGCATGGCGTGGTGTTTTCCAACATCACGCGCAAGCAATTCGATCAGACCGATCTGCGCGAAGTATTCCCGCCGGAACGTTGCATCTTCCGCGACGAGATGGCGGAGAGTGTCGAGCCTGATGCCTTCCGCGAACGGGTGTGGCGCATGGTGTCGCGCCGCCTCGGCTCGGGTTTGACGTTGCCGCAGATCGACCGGGTGCGCGCACGATTGTTTCCCGAGATTCGCGTCACGCAGATCGCGCTGCCGTTCGACGATCTGTCTGCAAAGTCCTCGCCCGCTGATGACCGCATTCTGGCGGTGATGGACATGCAACAGGAGCAAACTGCGCGCAGCATGGGCGAAGGACACCGCATCGTGCGCGGCGTGGCGGGTTCCGGCAAGACGCTGATTTTGGCGTTCCGCGCCGAGCAGATCGCGCGTGCGGCAAGCCGCCCGGTGTTGCTGTTGAGTTTTGCGAACGGTATCTCGGGGCGACTGGAAAATGCGATGCAGGACAGAGGGGTGGAGGATAAAGTGATCACCTCGACCTTCCATGCCTGGTGCTGGAAGATGCTGCGCACTTACGGCCTGACGATTCCCACCGAGAAAGAGTTTCCCGACTTTTCAGAGCGGCAGAATGCCAACGTGCAGGCCGTGCTGGATGCCGCCGAACGTGGCTTGATTCCGGGCGGACAGTACGATGCGGTGTTGATTGACGAGGCGCACGATTTCGAGCCGCAATGGCTGGCGCTGGCAGCGAAGATGGTGAACCCGGATACGAAGGCGCTGATGATCGTTTACGACGATGCGCAGGCGATCTACAAAGGGCGCAAGCGCCCGGTGTGGAAGCAGCTCGGCATCGAAGCCGCAGGACGCACGACGGTGCTCAAGGTGAATTACCGCAACACCGCGCAGATATTGCGCTTCGCGCGCAAGTTCGCCGCCGATGTCATCGGCGCACCGGGCGTGTGCGCGGGTGACGAAAGCGCCGTGCTGATGCCGGAAGACGGCGGGCGCAATGGTGTGGAGCCGGTGGTGCGCCAATGCGTGAGCTACGACGGCGAAGCGCATGCGATCGCGGAATGGCTGCTCGGGCGCAAGGCCGCCGGTTACCAGTGGGGCCAGATGGCGGTGTTGTATCCCCGGCATGAAGTCGGCGGCCGCTTCCAGAAGGTCTTTGCCAAGCATGGCGTGCCCATGGATGTCGCGAAGGACCATCAGAATCGGATCGATAGCAAGTGTGATGCTGTCCGCCTACTCTCCATGCACACCTCCAAAGGTCTGGAATTCCCCTGCGTGGCCATCGGCGGATTGGGTGAGCTGAAGAAGCCGGAAGACATCGAAGACGACATCCGCCTAACCTACGTCGCCATCACCCGCGCCACACATGAGGCATTCATCACTTATTCGAATATGTCGGAGTTGGTAGGGCGGCTGGTGGTGTAGGTTAACGCTGCGACCTTGGTGATACGTGTGCACATCCTTTGTTGGTCGGGCTTTAGCCTGACTTGTCGGGTTGAAACCCGACCTACAAAATTCGAAGACGGGGTGGGTCTATCTGGTTCGTTCAGTCCACAGCTTTCTGAAATAACTTCAAGCCGCCTTCAGCATGAAGTCCACATGAATCGCGTCGCAAGGAAAGACAATCATTCCGTCGTCAATTAAAGGGACCACCCATTAGTCCTTTAAGACAATTACAGTAATTCGGCGTAAGCTCACAGTCAAGTGCACATTGGGTTCATCGTTATGAATGCAATCCTTTCCAATATCCCCGACGGTCTGGCCCGCAAATACTTGCTCTTTCTGATTGGATGGAGTGTGCTGGTGGGCGGCTCTTTGGCATGGACCATAAATCAGGAGAGTTTGAAGACAATGGGTATGGCGACTGCCACTGCCCGCACCAATATCAAAAAAGACATCGTCTTTCGCAAATGGGTCGCCTTGCATGGCGGTGTCTATGTCAAGCCGACCGCCGCGACTCCGCCCAACCCGTACCTGAAGCTCCCCAACCGCGATGTTCACACCACGGATGATGTGCATCTCACCCTGATGAATCCGGCCTATGCGTTGCGCGAATTGCAAAGTCTGGAGGGGAATAACACCACCAGCAAAAGTCACCTCACCAGTCTTAAGCCGATCAACCCGCTCAACTTGCCGGATGAGTGGGAGGCGGATGCGTTGAGGCGTTTTGAGAGTGGTGCCGGGGAGGTGATGAGCGTGCAGCAGTCGGACGACCAATCGTATCTGCGGCTGATGGCCCCGTTCATTGTCGAGGCTGATTGCCTTAAGTGCCATGAACACCAGGGTTACAAACTGGGAGATATTCGTGGCGGTGTCAGCACGACAGTATCACTCGCACCGTTTTTGGCAGAAGAGAGAAAACAGAATGTCACGCAGATGGTTTTGCACGGTCTGCTCTGGATGGTCGGCTTGGTCGGCTTGGGCGCGTTCTTTCGTCGCGAGCAGCTATTCGATGCGGTGCGCAAGCGGATGGAGGATGAGGTTCGTCAACTGGCGTTCTTTGACCCACTCACGGGCTTGCCCAACCGGCGCTTGTTGAATGACAGGTTGAAGCGTGCCATCGTGTTGAGCAAACGCACCGGGCGTTATGGCGCGGTCATGTTCCTTGATCTTGATAACTTCAAACCGTTGAATGACGAGCACGGGCATGCCGTTGGCGATCTGTTGCTGATCGAGGTTGCCAGGAGGCTGAGTAGCGGCATCCGTGAAGTGGATACCGTGGCTCGTTTTGGCGGCGACGAATTTGTGGTGATCATCAATGAATTGGAGACGGAACAGGCTGAGGCCACAGCGCACGCCAGAAACGTTGCCGAAAAGATACTGGCAATACTAAGCGTGCCCTACGAGATGATCGTGCCGGATGGAACCGGTGAACGCATGGTCGTACATCATTGTTCCGCCTGTATCGGCGTGGCCGTTTTCAATAATAACGGGGCCAGTCAGGAAGAGTTGCTGAAGTGGGCTGACAAGGCGATGTATCAGGCCAAAGCAGCCGGGAGAAATTCGGTGCGTTTTTATGAGCAATGAGCGGGCCGGCTGCCGGATGAAAATTTGGGCAGCGATTTGGGGTCTACCGTCGAATTTGGATTTCGCCCCACCGCCAAGTGGAACGCATCGAAGAATCCTGGGTTGTATTTCTTGTTTGTTTTTGAAGAGTCGCAGGTGCAATTTTATTCGCACCTGCGCAAGGAGAAGGGGCCGCCGCGCTGCCCCTCTCTGACTTACATCGCCCCCTTCACCACCTCTGCCAACGCCGTGGTCGGCCTGCCGATGAGTTTGCTCAATTGTTTGCCGTCATCGAACAGCGCCCCCTTGGAGACACCGGTGTCGGAATCGGCCAGCAGCGCCGCGAACGGCTCCGGCAATCCCGCGCCCAGCAATGCCTGCTTGTATTCCACTTCAGGCAGGTTGACGTAGGGAATGGGCTTGCCGCTCTGGCGCGCGATCTCTGCGGCGAACTCGGCCAACGTGTAACTGGTGTCGCCCGCCAGTTCGTACACCTTCCCCACTTGCCCTTCGCTGGTCAGCACGGCGGCATCCGCTGCGGCGTAGTCGGCTCGTGTGGCGGAGGAGATGCACCCTTCGCCCGCGCAGCCGTACACCGCGCCCAGTTTCAATGCAGTGGGGACGCCCATCGCGTAGTTCTCGGTGTACCAGCCGTGGCGCAGCAGAACATGCGGCACGCCGGAAGCGCGCAGATAGACTTCGGTCTCTTTGTGTTCCGCCGCCAGACCGAGGACGGAGGTGTCGGCGCGCAGCACGCTGGTGTAGGCCAGCAGTTTCACGCCCGTGCGCTTGGCGGCGTCAATGACGGATCGATGTTGTCTTGCGCGTTGCCCGATCTCGCTGGAGGAGATCAGCAACACTTTGTCCGCGCCCTTGAGCGCGGCATCCCAGCTTTCGGGTTTGTCGTAGTCGGCCCAGCGCACTTGCACACCCAGTGCGGCGAGGTTTTTGGCTTTCTCAACATTGCGCACGGCGGCGACGATGTTGGTGGCGGGGACTTTTTTCAGCAGTGCGGCGATGACTAAATGGCCGAGTTGGCCGGTGGCTCCGGTGACGACGATCATGATCGTTTCCTTTCTTGTTTATGGTTGATCAGGTGGACGCAGCATAATCCTTGTGCTAACTTTGCGTAAGTACGCACAAAAAGGTAAGTGTCATGCCGCAAACAAATACACGGATGTCTAAGATCGCCCAGCGCCGGGGCGAGGTGTTCTCTACCGCTTGCCCTTCACGCGAGATACTCAATCACGTGACCAGCCGCTGGGGCGTGTTGGTGCTGGTGGCGCTGATGGAAGGCACGCACCGTTTCAGCGACTTGCGCCGCAAGATCGGCGGGATAAGCGAGAAGATGCTGGCGCAGACGCTGCAACAACTGGAGAAGGACGGATTCATCGACCGTATCTCTTACCCGGTGGTGCCGCCGCATGTGGAGTATTCTCTAACGCCGCTGGGGAAAGAGATCGGCGCTCAGGTCGATTCGCTCATCGACTGGATCGAGAGCAATCTGCCGAAGATCATGAAAGTGCAGCAAAAACGTTCGACTTGATAATATCCACGCCGATCCGGCGCACACTGAAAGGAACAGCATGAACAGCCGCATACGCCAAATCGTCGACCAGATAAGCCAGCTTGAGGATGAGTTGAATGCCGCACTCGAGGAGCAGCGCAGCCGCCTGCGTTATCAGGTGGAGGGCAAGCGGGTGGTATTCGAGCAGACACTCAAGGAGGCGCACCAGCGGGTCAAGCTGGGGCTGTTCCGCTGGTTCCTTAGCGTCCGCCCGCAGAACTATCTCACGATGCCCGTCATCTACGGCGCGGCCATCGCCCTGGTGCTGTTTGATCTGAGTGTGAGCCTGTATCAGGCTCTATGCTTCCCGGTGTACGGCATCCAGAAGGTGAAACGCTCGGACTACATCGAGTACGACCACCAGCATCTGGCCTACCTCAACATCATCGAGAAGGTGCATTGCCTGTATTGCTCCTATGCGGTGGGCATGGTGGCTTACACGCAGGAGATCATCGCGCGTACCGAGCAGTATTTCTGCCCGATCAAACATGCGCGCAAGATGCTCAACACGCATTCGCGTTACGAGCGCTTCCTCGATTACGGCGACGGGGAAGAATTCCACCGCAAGCTTGAAGCTTTCCGAGCGCTGCTTGCCGAAGAGGAACGCCGCGCTGCCGCCGACAAAGACCGTCCATAGCGGCGGGCGGTTTTGAACAAAAAACATTGTTGCGCCACGCGGTCGTTTATCCGCCGTGGCTAAAGATTCTCCAAACGTAATTTAAGCGTCCACCGCCCCCGCACCTAGACCAAACCAATTCGCCCTTGTCCAGGGATTAATTCCGTTTTCTGCGGAATTTCCCGCTCGTGTCCCGCGCCACGCACGAGGCATTCATCACTTACTCGCACATGTCGTAACTGGTGGGAAGGTTGGTGGTGTAGCTTGGTGTTGCGCCTTTGGTGATACGTGTACGCTTTCTATTGTAGGTCGGGCTTTAGCCCGACTTGTCGGATTGAAACCCGACAAAACCATTCTGGCGTTTCGTAATAAAAGGTTGCGAAGTCGAATCGACTTTAATGCCTGGACTCTTACTTGCTGTTGTTCGATCCACCCGCCCGTTGTGCGACAAGCTCTTTCAAGTAATCGGCAATATCCCATTCACAACCGCCACAGCCGGAAAGCGCGCCTGTCCATCTGGAGATGGCGTGGATGTCCATACCTTGTTCAAACAGGCTTTGGATGTGGTCACGTTTGGTGCCACTGCAATGGCACATGATTTCATTCTCTGGGCAAGCGGGTTTTGTTTCCATCATTTTTGCTCGTTGTGATCATTCGCATAGCTCAGGAACCACGTTTCCCAAAGCCCCAACCAAGACCTCACCAGCGCTTGCGCAGCATGATGTGCGTTGCGCGTTCGCCTGCGACGATATCTGTACATTCATAGCCCAAGGCACGCATGTCGATGCCGTTCAGCAGGTGTTCGCCGCTACCGATCAAGACCGGGCTCATGGCCAAATGCAGCTCATCAATCAGCCCAGCCTGTAGATACTGCCGCACCGTGGTCGCGCCACCGCCTAGCCGAACATCGAGCCCGCCAGCAGCATCCTTCGCCTGTGCTAATGCCGAATGTATGCCGTCGGTGACGAAGTGAAATTCTGTGCCGCCCGCCATTTTGAGCGGTGCGCGCGGGTGATGAGTGAGGACGAAAACGGGCGTGTGATACGGCGGCTCATCGCCCCACCATCCTTTCCAATTGTCGTCCGGCCAGGGGCCGCGCACGGGGCCGAACATGTTGCGCCCGAGTATCCAGGCACCGATCCCGACAAAGCCCTGTTCCGCCATTTTGTTGTCTATGCCTGTCTCACCGCCTTCTTTCCCTTCGTGATTCTGTTTCCATTCACGCGTGTGAATGAACCATTGCATGAGATCGAAGCCGTTAACGCCGAGCGGGTTTTGCAGGCTCTGGTTCGGCCCGGCACTGTAGCCGTCGATGGATACTGCAAAGTTTTGCACGCGGAGTTTTGACATGATGCCCCTCTCAGGTTGACCAATGATTTTCGCCTGCCGCACTAATCCGGTATCTCGGGCTCAACCAGATGCGCGAGTTGCGCGAGTGATTCTTGCCAGCCGAGGTAACACATTTCGGGCGGGATGACTTCGGGGATGCCTGCCTGCTCGATGCTGATCTCGGTTCCGCACAAGACTTGCTTCAGGGTCACGGTCACTTGCATTTCACCCGGCAGATTCGGGTCGTCGAATTTGTCGGTGTAGCGGATGCGTTCGCCGGGGACAAGCTCGTGATATTCGCCGCCAAAGCTGTGGCCGTTGCCCGTTGAAAAATTCTGAAACGACATTTTGAATGTGCCGCCCACCTTCGCGTCCATGTGGTGAACTTTGCAGGTGAAGCCATAAGGCGGCAGCCATTTAGCCATCGCCTCGGCTTCGGTGAATGCGCGATAAACGCGTTGCGGTGGGGCACGAAGTACGCGGTGCAACCGGATGGTGTTAGTGGACATGGTGTTTTCTCCTTTCAGTGGGCATTGATAAACGTCTGGCATTCTGAATATACGATTTAACCGGCAGGTGCATGGCTTTTTCCGCAACATTGAACCAAGGAACCAGCTTCGCAATATGTCTTAGGGATTCACACGCTCTGCAATTCAAATACAACAACACAGACGCCAAAGGAAACAGATTTACACGCGTCATTAACTCTCTGCGCCCATCGCATTCAAGGACATCTTCTGTGTCGTTGAAGCCGCAGGCGCTACAGGCCGGGGTGCGGCGCCCAAGTCCAACTTGACAGGCACACCGTTGTTTTCCGCAATCACTTTTGCGCTTGCCGACAAGCTCGTACGATCCTGCGGTGCGTTCGCATTTTTGAGTGCCATCATCACGTAATCGCCACGCGATTTGGCGAGTGCCTGCAAGCTTGTCTCCTCGATGATTTCACTTTCGCGCAATCGCTCATACAACACAGCATAGAAATTTTTGCCCTTCAATTGCGCCACTTCTTGTTCGCTTAACGTGTGCTTGTCGGGTGCATGCCCGCTCAAGGCCGAGAACATTTTGCCACCCAAGCCCTCTTCCAGTTGCCCCGGATTCGCCTGCCGAAAGCCGTCTTTAAGTACAGACAGTTCGCTGCGGCCCACCCGGTTGCTGTACAGGCTTTCCAACGCATTTTGCACCTTGGGATTATTCGTCACCAAAGAACTACTCTCGATTTCAATTGCGTCGCTCTGCCCCACCCTGAGATTCAGTGCACGACGCAATTGCCGGTTTTGCAGGGCAGGCTTGTCGGCATCGGCATACACGCCATGCACTGTGAGTGCCAAGCCGGGCCGCTTGTTCAGCGCGGCGGCGACTTGCAATATTTTTTCACGCTCGGCAGGTGCTAGCTCGGCCTCACCCGCCGCAAAGACGATGCTGTCGAAACCATCACCACCGCCACCGTCGAACATGGCACCAATCAAACGGAAGGGCGAGGTGACGACCTTGCCCATCACGTTTATGAACACTTTCCAAATAATGCCGCCATAGCTGAACTTGGGATCGTCCAAACTGCCCGAGACAGGCAAACCCAAGTCGATGCGCCCGTCTGCATCCTGCAAGATGGCGATGGCGAGGTCCAGCGGCAAATCGCTGGCGGTGGAGTTCTCTATCCTCTTGCCCAGCGTCAGCTTATCCATGATGATTTTGTTTTCGCCCGCCAGTTTGTGCTGTTTGATGTTGTAGGCAAGATCAAGCGAGAGTTTGCCGGATTCGATCTTGCGTCCGGCAAAGGTGGTGGAATACGGCGTCATGCGCGTCATCTCGATATTGCCGAACAGCACTTTGATATCCAACTGATCGGTTGGGTTGAACAGGTTGATCTGGCCGTTTGCTTGCATGGTGCCGTAGTCATCCACTTGCCCGTCCACCTCCAGCTGCGCGACAGAGTCGGGTCGCGAAGAGATGCCTTTGATATCGGCGCGTAAATGATGGATGCGCGTGCCGAAGGGCAACGACAACGAGTGATCGGCGAACATCATGGCACTGTTGCGTATCCGCACACGGTCGACATTGGTGATGAACGCTGGCGCGACAGCGGGTGCGGGTTCCTTGTTTGTAACTGTGGCGGCTGGTGCTGCCGCACCTTTAGCCGGCATGCCATCGGCAGCCTCATTTTTATTCATGATGCGGCTGATATTCATTACCTTGTTCTTGTCGATAATGAGTTTGCTTTCCAAGTGATCTATATCCAGCACGGGGATGCCCAGCATTTTCTGCGTCACCGTGAGCTCGCGCGTACCCAGTGAATTCCAAGCGAGGAATGTCTCACCGGTATCGCTTTCGAGCAGTCGCAGATTATTCAGCGCAAAGTTGCCCTTGTATTTGCCGCCAAGTTTGTTGTAATTCGCATGGCCTTCTGTGGAAAATTGCCCGCTGACCAAATCCAATTTTGCAACCGAGCCGAGGTAAGGCTGCACCGGTTTCAGCGCCAGCTCCGACAGCTTGACTTGCATATCAACATTCATAGGCGAGAATGCAACCTTGCCGGCGATCTCCAGCGTGCCACCTTCCGGTGCGCTCAACGAGAAACGCACAGGCACTGATGCCGCAAAATTGTCGCTGACACCGTCGACATGCAGCGCGATGTCGTTAAGCGCCAAGTTCGCGGCGGGCGAGGTGCTTTCGTCCTGCAGCGCGACAGAGAATTTATCCAAATCCACTTTGCCGACGCGATAGTGCCAGGGCTTGGCCACGGGTACTCGCGCATCCGGCTTGCCCGGCGGCGTAGCCATCGCCCGGGACAAATCCTGCACCGCAGTCAACAGGTCGATCTGTCCTTGCTTGTTGCGCACTGCGCTCACCGCTCCGGTATCAAGGGAAAGACGGTCTGCCGATACGCTCTGCCGCGCCAGATTCACTTGTGCATTCTCCACTGACAGTTTGCCCAGTTGGAAAAACTTCACCTTGCCGCTGCTATGCTGCATGGCGATCTCGCTGCCGCTCAACGCCAGCGAACCCAGTGCAAGCGAGTTTGCCAACTGATCGTAGCGGCCGTCTTTCACTTCTATGGATTGAATCGCAACTTCGGGTAATGACTTACCCAAATCGAGTTGCAGGTTCTGAAACTTGAATCCCAAGTTAGACAGTGTCAAACCCAACTGTTGGCCATTGTGTTTCAGCTGATACTCGGTCGCAAAATCAAACCTGCCCTCGGGCGGCTTGCCCGGCATGAACTGCTCAAGATACGGTGCCAATTGCGTCAGGTTGAAGTTGTCGATGCGCAGTCCGCCGGTGACTGTCACCGGATTCAACTCCATCTTTCCCTGCCACGAGATATCTGCCCCCATTGTGGTGCGCGCATGGATACTGTAGTTTCCCTCGCTATCTGGCAGTGTGGAGATGTCGTTCAGCTCAAGTTTGATGGGTGCGATACGCGTTTTGAAATTCGACTTCTCGTCCGCGAGGTTGAGCTGTACATCGCTCAACTCAAAGTGCCCGATCACCAAGCGTGGCGGCTCGCTCACCGTCTTTTCCGGGTCCGGTTCTTTGCTCCCCAATGAGTCGATCAAGGCCGTCCAGTTCAACCCGCCATCGCTCAGCAATGCGACATCGACCTCGGCACCATCCAGCCGGATTGCATCGAACACTGCCGCGAATCGAACCACACTGGACAGCGACAAGTTGATATCCATTTCACGGAATCCGAACAATGGCTTTCCCTCCGGCTGGGTCAGATGCAGATTGGACAAGTGCAGATTGACGATGAACGGATTGAAACTGGGTTTATCCATCGTGAGATGGTGCCCGGTTTTCGTCGTAATGAATTGCTCGGCCTGTGTTTGCACAAACTGGGGCAACCAAAGCCCGGTGAACAAGGCGTAGGCGCCATACAGCACTACCAGGGGAATATAGACCTTCTTGCGAAGCGCCTTGCCTATCAACTTTCGAACTCGAACTTGCATCATCAGCCTCTGAATCATCTGAATGAAATTATAGCGCGACTGGGCATATGCTGATGTCTTGCGCACCGGCAAAAAGACATCCAGATGGAATGCGCCAATGAAGTTCCCTGCCCATGCCTAATCTGCAGGATTGAACAGCGGCAACTTATGGATGTTTTCGTCCACCACCGGAAACAGTCGCAGGCCGGACTCTTCTTTTTTCGGCATCTGACATCGCTACGGCAACTGCTGCCGACTCCACGGCAGGCATGCCTTCCGTGCGAGGCACAGCGATTCCAAGAACCAAGTGCAACAAGGATCAGTTACTCGCCCGAAAAAATTCGAACCACGAAACCGATCGGAAGAAGAATCATATGCGCTTGGGAGGGCTATTTTCTACTGGGAGACTAGGGGAATAAACTGCCGAAGTATGTACGCCACCGAACAATGTTCAGGACATCGCGCTCACTTGTGCGCACCCTACCGTACTTAACAATGGGGAAATATACAGACGGACAGATTACGATTTCACGACGCCGCTTTCGCCGCGCTACGCCTCATACGCCTAGTGATTCGCGCGCCGAAGTTCGCTTCGGAGAAGTGTCCTGTACTCACTACGAACTGCAATCCGAATCTTAGAACTGCGGCCCACCCTCTGGCGTGGCGGACAAAACTGCGGTCATGAGGGTTTTGAACTGTGCCGCAGTGAGGTCCGGATTTTTATTTCCTGCCCACTTCCAGCTCGCCAGATAAAACATAGTCCCTTTGCGCATGGCACTGCTGTTGCGCGAATAAAGCGCTTCGCCCCCCGCACCTTCCAAACGCTTCGCCGGCTTGCCATTGTTGCTCATAGCCATGACGCGTCCTGTTGATTGCACCGTGTCATCCTTGGCATTATTTCGCATCACCAGTATGAGTCGTCCTTGGCCGGTGGTGAATTCGCAAGTCAGATTTTTGAGCATCAGCGGTTTGCCGTTCTTCATCACGCCGCCTTCAACTTTTTGCGTGGGTGTGCCACCCAGTTCTGCAGGCAGCGTTAAATTAAATTGGGCGCAGCGGTCTACAGCCCAGCTTGGCAACGACCATAGCACCAGCAATGTGGCCACGAGCATGCTGCGTATGCGGGAATCAAAGTTGTAGTTCATGGTAACGATCTCCTGATTAGATGAAACAAGCGACTACTTTACTAAACCATCCCGGCCATCTTGAATCTGCCGGAATCCGCCCCGGCATTACTTACCCGGCAGCGCACCGATATGCGCAGTGCACAACCTTTCATATACCCGTATCTTGCGCAACACTGGCCACCAGTCATAGAGAAATATCTGCATCGGTCGCCACATCGCAACCCAACCCACGATGGTGAGGCTTTCGCGGGCGATGTTGTAGCCGGAGTGGACGCCCATACTTCCAATGGCATCGGCGGCAATCAAACACACGGTAACGAACACGATGCCGACGGCCATGCTGTCACGCCCCTGGCGCAACAAGGTGCGCAACTTGCTGCGGGTACGTTCGGCTTTGTAAGCAAAATGATTGTGGATCGCCGCACTCAGCATCATGCTCGGGTCGCCATCTTCCGGCCAGATTTCAATATGAATGGTGATGTGAAAATGGCTCTTGATCGAATAGTCGAAAGCCCAGTTCTCGATGAAGGCTTCGGCCCCCGGATCAAGGTCTTTGTTAAGGAAGGGAGTCGGGTCCATGGAATTAAAAAGCTGCCCAAGCTCCCGCACACGCAAGGCCAGTTTATGGGTCGGAACGGAGTGTGTAGTATGAGTCATGGCTGTCAGTGTAAGCCTTCCCGAACGCTGATGATTTGCTTTGATTATCCCAGCATGCCGACCCTGTTGGGGAAAAACACACGGCCTACTACCTGAATGTTCAATAGCATTAAATATCGCGCCTGTTTAAAATCCGCACCCACGCCAATCTCGCCGACTTCCCCGATGCGTATCTCCCAACTCCGCCAACGACTGCAAGAACTCGGAGCCAAGCCCTGCCACGAGGATAGGCTGCTGCGCGGCTGGAGCCAGATCGGTTCGTATGATCGCAAGGGCAGCGCGGCGGTTGATTTCTTTCCCCTGGCGATGCGCAATGCTTTACCCGGTATCGAGGCCGAGTTGAAAGGTTTGGCAAAGTTGCGCAGTGAGCACCCCGCCGATGCGGGTGTGGCGCGCTTGTTGGTCGAGCTGGTGGACGGGCAGATGGTCGAGAGTGTGCTGCTGCCGCGCGGCGGCTTGTGCGTTTCCACGCAAGTGGGTTGTGCGGTGGGTTGTGTGTTCTGCATGAGTGGGCTCGATGGTTTACAACGACAACTCGGCAGCGCGGAGATCGTCGCGCAAGTGGTGCTGGCACGTCGGCGTCGCGAGGTGAGCAAGGTCGTATTCATGGGCATGGGTGAACCCGCCCACAATCTCGACAACGTGCTGGAAGCCATACAGTTACTCGGCACACAAGGCAATATCGGGCACAAGAGCTTGGTTTTTTCGACCGTCGGCGATGAACGTGTATTCGAGCGCTTGTCGCAAGAGCAGGTCAAACCCGCGCTCGCTCTTTCTTTGCACACCACTGATGCGGCATTGCGTACCAAGCTGTTACCCAATGCGCCGCTTATCCCGATTGAGACCTTAGTTGAACGCGCTGAAGTGTATGCACGCGCCACCAGTTATCCGGTGCAATACCAATGGACACTGTTGGAGGGCATCAACGACAGCGACGCCGAGTTGGCGCGCCTCGCGCAATTGCTTGCGGGAAAATATGCAGTGATGAATTTCATCCCCTTCAACGATGTTGACGGACTTGCTTATCGCCGCCCTTCCGCAGGGCGTGCGCAACAGATGGTCGACTATCTCAAACAACACGGCATCCTCGCCAAGTTGCGCGATTCGGCAGGTCAGGAGATCGAGGGGGCTTGCGGACAGTTGCGTGCACGCGCAGAGAAAACCAGAACCAAGAAAACCGCAACGGTGAGCATCACCCAGTTAGGGAAGCGCTGAAGAAGTCGGCGGGCGGGATGCAGTGCAAGTCGCCCGCGCAGACAATTGCTCAGCGTTGCTTTAGACAAGACCAACCTCCCCGTCTAATGCGGCGGCAGCGACTTACTTATCGACTAAACGTATCAAGCCGATGAAGTCTTGTTCCGACCATCCCGCCGTCATGCCGCGTTGGTAGATGGCTTTGAGGTGGCCTATCTGTTCCAGTGAGATGTTCAATTCGGCGGCGGTCTCCAGTGCGAGGCGCAGGTCTTTGTCCATGTGCTTAAGCGAGAACTGCGCGCTGTAGTCGTGCTCGCGCAGCTTGGGTTCTTTCAAATCGGATAGACCTGAGCGTGAACCATTGCGTGCCAAAGCCGCGAAATACACTTCGTCCGGGATACCTGCCGCTCGGCAGAAGGCAAGACTCTCGCACAAGCTCTGCGCGACACCCGCGACGTTCATATTCATCGCCAGTTTCAAGGTGGAAGCACTGCCCAATGGACCGATGTGCAAGATGAAGCTGGCGATAGGCTCCAAGAGCGGACGAGCTCGTGCGATCAGGTCGTCATCACCGCCCAGGTAGTAGACCGTCTGGCGTTGGCTGGCGGCGAGCTTGCTGCCGGTGAACGGGGCCTCCAGATACGCCGCACCGGTCGCCTGCACTTGTGCGGCGAAGCGCAACGACCAGTGCGCCGAGATGGTGCTGGACTGTATCACCAGCATCCCGGGCGTCAGCACGTGACTGATCTGATCGAGTACGGATTGCACCGCAGCAGGATCAGCGACCACGATGAACACCACCTCCGCCCCTGTCACCGCCGCTTGTATCGAAGTACAAAAATTCGGGAAGTCTTTGGCGCTGCGATTCCAGCAGCGCACCTCGTGCCCATCGTCTATGAGGTTGCGCGCCCATGCGCTGCCGATGATGCCCAGTCCTAGGAATGCAATCTTCATCCGGTCTCTCCTTGTATCGTCACAACGAGGCGACGGCTGCCGCCATGGTTGCGGTGTTCACACAAATAAATCCCTTGCCAAGTGCCCATGCGCAAGCGTCCGGCGCTGATTGGGATGTCCAGACTGCACCCCAACAAGCTGGATTTAAGGTGTGCCGGCATGTCGTCCGGGCCTTCGTCTTGATGCTGATAATAGGGTTGATTCTCCGGCACGCTGCGGTCGAAGTGGGCCGCAAAGTCGTGCCGGACAGAGGGGTCGGCGTTTTCGTTGATGGTCAGTGAGGCGGAAGTGTGCAAGATAAAGATGTTCATCATGCCGATCTTGAAATCGCGCAACTCGGGTAGTTCGCTCAACACTTCATCGGTGACCAGATGAAATCCGCGCGGTCTGGGTTTGAGCATCAGCTCTTTTTGCAACCACATGCTCAGCGTGCGCCCTCGTCCACGCGCACCGCCTCACCTTCAATGGTCCGGCCTTGGGACTCGGTGTTCGCATAATCAGCTTGGGCATCGCCGGCACGGGTGCGCTCATCACGCATCTGGCTTTGCATTTGTGATTGCATCAGTTGGAACTGCTTGCGTATATCGCGCGTCTTCCACCATAGGAAAGCCCAGCCTATCAGGCCCATCACCAGCAGAACAGTGAACACCACTGCCGAGAACATAAACCCCAATATCGCGAGCCCTACCGTCAAGATGATGGCAAAGATTCTTTGTAAGGGATTACGCGAGGTGCTGTAAGTAAGGGTTTTCATTTTGCTCCCGTGCAACAAAGTTATAGCTTGGCTCAAGCAGACAAGGCGGATGGTAAAGGGTTCACAGGAATTTAAAAAGGCCGTGTTGAATTTCTGCAATGCCCGACTGATGTGAGGGGGATGATCTATTTTTCGGCTATTTGCATTCTGAGGTTGGAACTTAACCTTTGAGCTAAACACCTGAACAGACGTAGTGGTTAGAAATTGCATCTTGGCCAACTTAAGGGTTTGATTGCAATTTAAATGGCTCTTACCGACCCGGGGCCGCTCGCGCCATCAGAGACTGAACGGCAAGTACACAAAGTGCAGCAGACATTCCAAGGGAACACTGGCTGACAAGTCATCGGCCTTATGGAAAGCTTTCCATAAGGCCGATTATGCATAGTCGTTGATTATGGAAAGTAGCCGAGGATGGCAGTGATCAGATGCAGATATCGCAAGGGTTTGCAGAAGTAGGAATCAGTACAGGCTCGACATAATTTTGACGATGATTTGAAGTAGCGACTCCAC
>DAIDMQ010000001.1 GCA_027448945.1 Gallionellaceae bacterium | reverse complement strand
ACCATCACGCCCATGTTCACCACTTCAAAATTGTTGCACTGCAACACCACGGTGACGATGTTCTTGCCGATGTCGTGCACGTCGCCTTTGACCGTGGCCATGACGATTTTGCCTTTGCTGCTGGTGTCGCCGGAGCGCAATTTTTCGGCTTCAATGTAGGGGATGAGATGCGCCACGGCTTGTTTCATCACGCGCGCGGATTTCACCACTTGCGGCAAGAACATTTTTCCCGCGCCGAACAAATCGCCCACCACGTTCATGCCGGCCATCAACGGGCCTTCGATGACTTCGACCGGGAACTTGGCAGCGAGGCGCGCTTCTTCGGTGTCCTCGACAATGTAGGTGGTGATGCCGCGCACCAGCGCGTGGGTGAGGCGTTCCTGCACCGTGCCGTTGCGCCATGCCAGATCTTCGACTTGTTCTTTGCCGCCGCCTT
The DNA here is from genome assembly GCA_027448945.1 of Gallionellaceae bacterium. Lineage (GTDB taxonomy): Bacteria > Pseudomonadota > Gammaproteobacteria > Burkholderiales > Gallionellaceae > Gallionella. The sequence continues at coordinate 117,191 of DAIDMQ010000001.1, read as the reverse complement.
TTACGTTCTCGGCGATCTTGACCAATTTTTCGCCTGCATCGGGATGACGGTTCAGCACCACGTCTTCGACCGCGTCGCGCAATTCGCGTGGAATATTTTCGTAAACGCCAAGCTGTCCCGCGTTGACGATGCCTATGTTCATACCGGCTTTAATCGCGTGATACAGGAACACGGTGTGGATCGCTTCGCGCACCGGCTCGTTGCCGCGGAACGAGAACGACACGTTGGACACCCCGCCGCTGATCTTGGCGTAAGGCAGGTGCTTGCGTATCCACGCGCAGGCTTCGATGAAGTCCACCGCGTAATTGTTGTGTTCCTCGATACCGGTCGCGATGGCGAAGATGTTGGGGTCGAAGATGATGTCTTCGGGCGGGAAGCCGACCTGGTTCACCAGGATGTCGTAGCTGCGCCGGCAGATCTCGGTCTTGCGCGCAAAGGTGTCGGCTTGCCCTGCTTCATCGAAGGCCATGACCACCGCCGCGGCGCCGTATTGGCGTACCAACCTGGCGTACTTGATGAAGTTGGCTTCGCCTTCCTTGAGCGAGATGGAATTGACGATGGCCTTGCCCTGCACGCACTTGAGGCCGGCTTCGATGATCTCCCATTTGGAAGAGTCGATCATCAGCGGCACGCGGCTGATATCCGGTTCGGAAGCGATCAGGTTGAGGAACTTCACCATCGCGGCTTGCCCGTCCAGCATTGCCTCGTCCATATTCACGTCGATGACTTGCGCGCCGTTCTCTACCTGCTGCTTGGCGACTTCCAGCGCTTCTTCGTATTGCCCTTCCAGTATGAGGCGCTTGAACTTGGCCGAGCCGGTTACGTTGCAGCGTTCGCCCACGTTGACGAACAGCGATCCGTCACCGATGTTGAAAGGTTCCAGACCGGATAAACGGCACTCCGTCGGGTTGCCGGGGATCTGGCGCGGCGCGATGTCGCGCACCGTCTCGGCGATGGCTTTGATGAAAGCCGGGGAAGTGCCGCAGCAACCGCCGATGATGTTGAGGAAGCCGCTCTGTGCCCACTCCTTGATGTGACCCGCCATGTTTTCGGGCGTGTCGTCATAGCCGGTTTCGGCGAGCGGGTTGGGCAGGCCGGCGTTGGGATGCGCGCTCACATAGCAGTTGGCGACGCGCGACAACTCTTGCACATATTGGCGCAATTCCTCCGCGCCCAGCGCGCAGTTCAGACCGATGGAGATGGGCTTGGCATGTGCCAGCGAGTTGTAGAAGGCCTCGGTCACTTGACCGGTGAGGGTGCGGCCCGATGCATCGGTGATCGTGCCGGAAATCATAATCGGCAAAGATGAGCCGCGCTCTTCAAACACGGCTTGCACCGCGAAAATCGCGGCCTTGGCATTGAGCGTATCGAAGATGGTTTCAATCAAAATCAAATCCGAACCGCCGTCCATCAAGCCGCGTGTCGCGTCGGAATAATCCGCGACCAATTTATCAAACGTGATGTTGCGCGCGGCGGGATCGTTCACGTCGGGCGAGATCGTCGCGGTCTTGTCGGTAGGCCCTAACACGCCCGCAACGTAGCGCGGTCTATCCGCAGTCGTAAACGCATCGCAAGCCTCGCGTGCGACACGCGCGCCAGCGACGTTCAGCTCGTAGTTGAGTTCCGCCATGCCATAAGCGTTCAGCGTGGTCGCGTTCGCACCAAAGGTGTTGGTCTCGATGATGTCCGCACCGGCTTCCAGATATTCGCGGTGTATCGCGCTGATGACTTCCGGCTTGGTGATGACTAACAGATCGTTGTTGCCTTTGAGATCGCGCGCGCTGTCTTTGAAACGCTCGCCGCGATAGTCCTGCTCGGTCAGTTTGTAGCGTTGAATCATGGTGCCCATCGCGCCATCCAATATCAGGATGCGGCGCTGCAGATGGGATTTGATGTCGTGAGGAATATGTGTCATGGCATGCCGCTCAAAAAATGAGCGCGGATTTTACCATGCCGCTCCGCGCAGGTCGCCCACCGCATGAAGGGGGTGGGCGTGGCGCGGCCAACTTGAATTCAGGATTTTACGGACTCGAGCGCCGCTTCAATACGCGCGCACAAGGTCTTTAGTATCTTGATGCGGGCGTAGTTTTTGTCATTGGCCTCAACGATGGTCCAAGGCGCGATATCGGTACTGGTTCTATCCACCATGTCGCACACCGCAGCTTGATAGTCGTCCCATTTCTCGCGGTTACGCCAATCATCGGGGGTAATTTTGAAGCGCTTGAAGCTGATCTGTTCGCGCGCTTTAAAGCGCCGCAATTGTTCTTCTTTGGTGATGGTGAGCCAGAATTTGATCAGCACCGCGTGGTTATTTATCAGCTGTTCTTCAAAATCGTTGATCTCGCTATAGGCACGCATCCAGTCTGCTTCAGCACAGAATTTTTCAACGCGTTCCACGAGTACGCGGCCATACCAAGAACGGTCAAAGATCGCGAAGTGCCCGGTGCGGGGTACATGACGCCAGAAGCGCCACAAATAAGGCTGTGCACGCTCTTCTTCGGTTGGCGCGGCGACAGGAACGATGCGGTAATGCCGCGCATCTAACGCGCCAGTGATGCGGCGTATCGCGCCGCCTTTACCCGCCGCATCTGAGCCTTCGAATACAGCGATGACAGACAGTTTTGCGAAGCGCGGATCGCGGGTGAGCAGATTCAACTTGCCCTGATATTTTTCCAACTCGGTCGCAAAGCGCTTGTCGCCGAGTTGTTGCTTCATGTCGAGTTTGTCGAACAGATCAAGATTGTCGATTGCCGGTTGTAATGGTGGCACGGTCTCGGTGTGTGATTTGACCGTATGGTTTAGCCGTTTGCTCAATGCCTCCAACAAAATCTTGCCGGTGCTCAGGTTGCGAAAATGAGCATCCGTGCCCTCTATCACCACCCAAGGCGCGAGCGCACTGCTCGTTTCGCGCAGCGTGTGCTCGGAGACTTTGCGGAATTTGTCGTATTGCTTGTAACGTTCCCAATCCGTCTCGGTCACGCGCCAACGAGTTTTGGGGTCCTTTTCCAGCGACTTGAGACGTTTCTTCTGCGCGTCTTTGGAAAGGTGGAACCACAGCTTGATGATCAATGCGCCTTCGTTGCACAGCATGGACTCGAAGCGTTTGATGTCATCTATGCTTTTGTTCAGTTGCGCGTTCTTGGTCTTGCCCAATACACGTTGCACGATGGGGGTGGTGTACCAGGAGCCGAAGAAAACGCCTATTTTTCCTTTGGGCGGCAAGGCGCGCCAGAAACGCCACATGGGGGGGTGCTGGCTTTCTTCGTCGCTGCGCTCCGACATTGCGTGTGCATGGATGTGGCGCGGATCCATCCATTCGTTGAGCAGGTTGATGGTTTCGCCCTTGCCCGCGCCATCTACGCCGCCAACCAGGATGATGACAGGAAATTTGGCTTTCTCGGCGAGGTCGAATTGTGCATTGAGCAAAGCCTCCCTGAGTGCGGGGACTTCTTTGTCGTAGGTGGCTTTGTCTATCTTGTGACCGATCTCTGCAGATTCGAACATGATCTACTCCCTTTTAGTAAAGCCTGACTTTTTGGCCCTATAGTAATTCAGGCGTGATGACGATTTTCAGCGTGGTCTGTGCATAGTTTTCTTTGACGCGCCGACTGAACCACCACAATGAACCTTTTTTGACGCTCAGTGAAGCCTCTCCGCTACCTAATAATTGTGCTGCCACAGCACCCAAGGTGGGTTGGTGTCCGACGATAAGTACAGTGCCTTCGGCATTGGGCCAGCGCGCAGCTTGTAACAACGCATGAGCGGAAGCGCCGGGGGCGATGGTGGGGGCGAGAGTGTATTGCTCGGTCAATGCAGCTACAGTTTGACGTGTGCGGGTCGCCGGACTGACCAAGATGCGCGACTCGGCCGGGAGATGGAGCTTGAGGAAGGCGGCGACTTTCTCGGCCTGCCTCTTGCCTTTGGCGGTCAATTCGCGTGCCATATCGGGGCTGCCGTCCTCTGCTTCTGCGTGTCGCCACAAGATGATATCCATAACCCTATCCCCGAATATTACATTTCACTGCCAACAATATACCGTATACACTCTTTGTTCCACATCATTTTTTTGAGGAACAAACATGAATGCCGAAGCTACTAAAGCAGTCGCTGCAAAACCTGAAATCACGCCCGCTAAGAAACCCGCTGCTGCCAAAAAAGTCGCGAGCGCCAAGCCGGTGAATAAGGCTGTTGCCAAGGCCACTGCTGCCAAGTCTGCTACAAAACCGGTGGCTAAAACTGCCAAGAAGCCCGCTGCGGAAAAATCTGCGACGGTGAAAAAAGTCAAAAAAGAAGCCAAGGTCAAAGTGGTGCGCGACAGTTTCACCATGCCCCAAGCCGAATATCAGAAGATTGCCGAGATCAAAGCTGCTTGCCTCAAGACCGGTTTGCATGTGAAAAAGAGTGAGATCCTGCGTGCTGGCCTGCAAGCGCTCGCGGCCATGGGTGTTGCACAGTTGAAAGAGGCGATAGCCAAGCTGGATAAGATCGCTACGGGCCGTCCCAAAAAGCATTGATCTTCGACCCCCGTCCGGCTCACTACACTAGGCCGGTTTGGGCGCAGCTCTGGGTTTTTTTGCTGCAACGGTGACAGGCTTGCCCGAAAGTATCTCAAGCAGCTTGCTCTGCGCGGATATCGGTGCGGCGCGAGGTGAGCGTTTGAGTTTGTAACTTCCTTCGCTATCCATATCCCATGCCTGGCAGTTGTCCTGCATGTAGATCTTCAGTCCTTCATCCAAAACACGCTTCTTAAGCTTCTTATCCAGTAGCGGGAAACACACCTCGATACGGCGGAAGAAGTTGCGATCCATCCAGTCCGCACTCGCCAGATACACGTCATGCGCCAGGTCATTGCGGAAATAATAAATACGAGAGTGTTCAAGGAAGCGGCCTATCACCGAGCGCACGCGTATGTTCTCCGACAGTCCTTTTACACCCGGGCGAAGTGCGCACACCCCCCGGATGATGAGGTCTATCTTCACGCCTGCTTGCGAAGCCTGATAAAGCGCATCTATGGTCTCGGGTTCCAATAGCGCATTCATCTTGGCGATGATGTGCGCACTTTTGCCCTGTTTGGCGAGTTCTGCCTCGGCACGTATGGCGCGCAGGACTTGGTCGTGCAAGGTAAAGGGTGATTGCCACAGATGATGCAAAGTGCGCACTTTACCCAGACTGGTGAGTTCGGCGAACACCTCGTTCACATCAGCGCAAATCTCATCTTGGCAGGTGAACAGGCCAAAGTCGGTATACAACGTCGCGGTCTGCGGGTGATAGTTGCCCGTGCCCAGATGCACATAGCGTTGTAGCTTGTGTTCTTCCCGGCGCACCACCATCAGCATTTTGGCATGGGTTTTGTGACCTACCACGCCGTACACCACATGCGCGCCCACTTGCTCCAGTTTGCCCGCCCAGTTGATGTTGGCCTCCTCGTCGAAACGCGCCAGTAATTCCACCACCACGGTGACTTCCTTGCCGCGCTTGGCGGCGGCGATCAGGGCTTCCATCAGGGCTGAATCCACGCCGGTGCGGTACACCGTCTGCTTGATAGCCACGACTTTTGGATCACTGGCAGCTTGCTGGATGAAATCGATCACCGGACGGAAAGACTGGAAAGGGTGGTGCAATAACACATCACCTTTTCGTATTACTTTGAACATATCCGAGCCCTTCTTCTGCAAGGTCGCTTGGACACTGGGCACGAAGGTGGGATATTTAAGATCGGGACGCGTCACCATGCCGGGCACTTGCATCAATCGCACCAGATTTACCGGGCCGTGCACACGGAACACATCTTCGGTCGCCAAACCCAATTCCTTGAGTAGCATGGCCTCGATCTGCGGCGAACAATCGTCGGCGATTTCCAGCCGCACAGCGTCACCGAAATGACGCTGGGGCAACTCACCTTGCAGGCTAAGGCGCAGGTTTTTTACTTCTTCCTCGTCAACGAACAGATCGCTGTTGCGGGTCACACGGAACTGGAAGCAGCCCAGCACTTCCATGCCCATAAACAATTCGTTCACATGCGCATGGATGATAGAGGAAAGGAACACGAATCCATGTTCACATCCGCTGATCTCGGGCGGCATGGGAATGGTGCGAGGCAGCACGCGCGGTGCTTGTACGATGGCGCGTGCGGAGTTGCGGCCGAAAGCGTCCTTGCCCTGCAGTTCCACGGCGAAGTTGAGACTCTTGTTGAGTACGCGCGGGAAGGGGTGTGCAGGGTCCAGACCGATGGGAGTGAGGACAGGCATCACTTCTCTGAAGAAGAACTCACGCACCCAAGCCTTTTGAGCTTCGTTCCAATGCGTGCGGCGTAAGAAACGTATGCCTTCTTGTGCGAGCGCCGGTACCAGCGATTTGTTGAACAACTGATACTGGTGCGCGATCAGCGGATGCGCTTGCTCGTGAACGATCTTGAGCGCCTGCTTGGGTGTCATTCCATCCACACCGGCCGTATGTATGCCGAGCTTGATTTGTTCCTTTAATCCGGCAACGCGGATCTCGAAGAACTCGTCCATATTGCTGCTAACGATACACAGATATTTCAAGCGTTCCAGCAGTGGCAACGACGTATTCTCAACCTGAGCCAAGACGCGGCGATTGAAAGCGAGTTGTCCTAGTTCGCGATTGAGATAGTTCTGCGGGGGAAAATGTTTGCCCAACGGATGCTTTCGATTAATTAATTTTGTGGTGGTACGTAGCCTTGAACTGCGTCCGTGTTGCCACCGAAGAAGTAGTTCTCCATCTGAGTCGCCAGATATTTGCGCGCTTGCAAATCGGCCAGATTCAAACGGTTCTCATTGACCAGCATGGTCTGATGTTTGATCCAACCTTGCCAAGCTTCTTTGGAGACATTTTCGAAGATGCGCTGACCCAATGGACCGGGATAAGGGAGACGATCCAGACCTTCCGCTTCGCGACCGAGTTTGATGCATTGAATCATTCTTGCCATGTTGAATTTCTCCGAATTGTTAATTATGTGCCGCAATTATGACATTCTGATGACGCTTGTGTACGCATAGGCTTGAAAGCCAATGAATACAAGGGGTGCGGCAATATGCCGCAGAGACAAAGATAAAAACTTCATTAAAATCCGCCCGCAATTTTAGACCGGAGAGAAATATGAAGTTAAAGAAATTATCAGTCTGTCTCGCTTTGGCAGGCATTTTGCCTGTGCATGCCGAGGAAATTACGACCCTACCCGCAGTCGACGTCACTGCAGAGCGTGTGCAATCTTTACCCGAGACTTTGGAATTGCATCAGCACGATATTCTTAAGCTGCGTCGTCAGACTAACGATACCGCCAAGCTGCTTGAAGGCCAACCGGGGGTGAGTCTCTACGGCGCGGGCGGCGTTTCAAGCATGCCGGCACTGCATGGCATGGCGGATGATAGAGTGCGCGTCAAAGTTGACGGCATGGATTTGATTTCATCCTGCGCCAATCATATGAATCCTCCCTTGTCATACATCGCACCCACCGAGGTCGGTGTAGTACAAGTGATGGCAGGCCTCACTCCGGTGAGCATGGGGGGTGACAGTATCGCGGGTACGATAAAAGTGGACGGCAGCAAACCCGAGTTCGCACAGGCAGGCGAAGCGACCTTGTTGAAGGGGCAGGCAGGTGTTTTCTATCGCAGCAATAATCAGGCACAGGGCGGCGACATCTCGGCCACCATCGCCAGCGAGAATGTTTCCATGCGCTACAGCGGCAGCACGGTTCGCGCAAAGAATTACAAAGCGGGTGCGGTATTCAAGCCGGGTGCTTCCATCGTGGGCTCGTTGAGCAATGCGTATGTGGCTGGCGATGAGGTCGGATCTACTGCGTATCAAGCCGAAAATCACAAATTCGCGATTGCAGTGCGTCACGAGGAGCAACTGTTGGAGTTGAAATTGGGTCTGCAACGCATCCCTTACCAGGGTTTCCCCAATCAACGCATGGATATGAACGGTAATGACAGCCAGCAAATCAATCTGAGCTATAGCAACGTATACGCGTGGGGTGCTTTGGAAGCGCGTGCGTATAACGAACATACCCGGCACAGCATGCAGTTTCTCAACGATAAAACCTATTGGTACGGTGCTTTGCTGAACGTGCCAGGCATGCCCATGAACACAGATGGCAAGAACACCGGCTTTTCAGTAAAGGCCGATATGCCGCTCAACGACCGTGATTTGTTGCGCGTGGGAGCAGAAATTCAGCGTTACCGTTTGAATGACTGGTGGAATCCCTCGGCCAATTCACCAATGATGACACCCAATACTTTTTGGAATATCAACAATGGCCAACGTGACCGTGGCGATATTTATGCGGAATGGGAAGCGAGTTGGAGTCCTGCTTGGATGTCACTGCTCGGCGTGCGCAGCGGGACAGTCAAGAGCGATGCCGGCGTGGTGCAGGGATACAGCCCCATGATGTACGGGGTGGCGGCCAACGCTTTTAATGCCCAGAACCATCAGCGTAGCGACAACAATGTCGATGTCACCGCTTCGAGTCGTTACACGCCTGATGCCAACAAGTCATTCGAAGCGGGCTATGCGATGAAGACACGCTCGCCAAACCTTTATGAGCGTTACACATGGGCGAACAGCAATACCATGGTGATGAACATGAATAACTGGTATGGCGATGGTAACGGTTACGTTGGCAATCCCAATCTGGTGCCCGAAATTGCGCATACTCTGAGTGCCACTGCGAGCTTGCACGATGAAGGCAAAAAGGCGTGGGAAGTGAAGGTCACGCCTTATTACACGCGTGTCAACAACTACATCGATGCGGTCGCTTGCCCAACCTGTCCGGCACGTGTTGACGGGTTTCTTAATCTGACTTTGGCGAACCAGAGTGCACGACTGTATGGCGCAGACATGTCGGGTAACAAGACCTTGTTTGAGACCCGCAGTTACGGAGAGTTCACACTTAAATCCGTGCTGAATTACACCAAGGGCAAGAACCTGACCACGGGCGATAATCTTTACAACATCATGCCGCTAAATGCGAAATTGTCTTTGGAACAGCGACTAGGCGGCTGGACGAATACGGTTGGGGTGACGCTGGTGGACCGGAAAAGCAACGTACAGGCGGTGCGTAAAGAGTTGCCAACCGGAGGGTATAGTTTGGTGGATTTGATCAGCAGCTACGAGTGGAAGCAAATTCGCCTGGATATGGGCGTGGAGAATCTATTCAACCGATATTACGCCTTACCTTTGGGCGGCGCGTACCTTGGACAAGGCGCAACCATGGGTACGGGTGTTGTTTATGGCAAGGTTGTTCCGGGGATGGGGCGCTCTATTAACATGGCGGTCAGCGTGAAGTTCTAAGACTATTGTGGTGTCGCCAAATAGCCCCGCTCGCGGGGCTATTTGCTTTTTGGGAGGCTCTTGATGCGTACTTTCTTACCGCTATCCAACAACTGATAATAGGGTGGCAGGGTGTCTGGGGAAGGAGCGTCCACACTATGTTTAATCATGTTGTAGTACATGCGGATGTTTTCAACCAAGATCACCGCCTCGCCACCGCGTGCATAGCCGTGTTTCAGGCTCTCGAAATGTTCGGGTTCATTCAGTTTTGGCATCCATTTTTTCACGTTCACCCAGCGGTCTGAGTCCAGCCCCATCCGTTGCGTCAATATTCTGGCATCTTCAAGGTGGCCAAAGCCCTGGTTATACGCAGCGAGCGCCATCCATGTGCGGTCAGGCTCGGCGATACGCAAGGGTAAGCGGTCGCGCAATGAGGCCAGATAGCGCGCACCTGCCAAGATGCTCTGGCGCGGGTCCAAGCGGTCGCTCACATGCATTTGGTCGGCGGTATCTTCGGTCAACATCATCATGCCGCGCACATTGGTGTAAGAGGTTGCCTGAGGATCCCAATGTGACTCCTGATAGGCGAGTGCGGCAATCAATTGCCATTCCAAACCCGTCCAATGCCCCGCTTCCTCGAACATGTCGCGATACTTGGGGAGGGTTGTTTCAATCTCGTCCACGAAGGCGGCAGAATCGATCAGGGTGAGGCGTTTGTTGAAGCCATAATAGCGATCTATCAATAGCGCCAATTTGCCATCTTTGCGGATCTGTTCAAAAAATTGGGTGGCGCGGTCACGTAGTTCCGGATCGCTGTCCGGTGCAAACGACCAAGCGAGTTCGCTTGGTGGAACGACAAAAAATGTGGCGGTGGATAGATTGTCGTGGAAGTTACGTGCTAGTGCGAATTGTTCTTGATTGGCAAAGGTCACGTCCAGCGAGCCCTCCGCGACTTCATCCAGCAAGCCATCAACACCGACTGCCAGACGGGATTCCCAATGCAACTCGGGGTGTTCGAGTTGTACGCGCTTGAGCATGTATTCTTGTGCCGATCCGGCGACCACGGCGATATGTTTGCCGGCAAGATCGGCATAGCTTTTGGGTCGGTCGGAATCTTTGTTATAAACCAGACGCTCATCCACTGCTTGGAAGCTGGGGGCGAAGATTAGCCGGTTCTCGCCATCGTTGCTACGTAGCCCGATGGCCGCAAGATGGCCAACTTGCTGAGACAGACGCAATGGAACTTCATCGATCTCGACTGGAACACTGATCAATCTGGCATGCAGAAAATTAGCGAATTGCCTGGCCAGTTGATGGTTGAATTGGGCGGCTGTGGTGTGATCTTGCGCATCTTCCAGTACCACCAGCGTATCTCCCCGCCAATCAGGCAGCGTAGGCGGGTACCAATGGTAATAGACCGCGCGGGCGGTCAGAAAAATGCCTAGCACTATCAGTATGTATGCATAGCGCGACAGCCACAGTCGGGAAGGGAGGTTGGGCATATCAACATTCTGCCCGATTTTGGCGGGTGCTGGTAGAATGCGCGGCGCATCGTAGATGCCGCATCAGGAGAGGTGGCAGAGTGGTCGAATGTACCTGACTCGAAATCAGGCATACCGCAAGGTATCGAGGGTTCGAATCCCTCCCTCTCCGCCAGTCATGTATTGTATGGGATTGGTTATATGAGAATTCCATGTGAAATTAGCAAGTCAATATGCCATTAGACTCGAGTTTAGATTGTATAAATCTGGAGCTCTTTGGAAAGCATTCCGGCAACAGAACCCCCACACTTAGTTCGCGAGTTAATCCGAACAACAAAAATTGCAGAATCAAAGTCATCTAATTGTCTGAGATCAATCTGATTATTTGGATAAATATATTGCTGTGATTGAACGGTATTGAATTTCGATATGAGTTTGGTCTGGATAATCTGGGCGTATTGAAAGGTGGACGTCGTCTGTGATGTCGGTATCAACAGCGCGATAAATTCATAAGTGATCTGCGCGGTCACCCGTGCTGACACAATATTCTAGCTGAAAGTTTGCATTGCGAAGTTATCATACTCACCCTATTTGATGTGCGGACGATGTCATGAAAGACTACCTCAAACGTTTTTTGCCGCAACACATGCCGGTTTCCATTGCTGAAAAATTGCGCAGCGGTTTAGCCGGTGGTGTGGCGATATTGTGGCTGGGTTTGCTCATTGAGTTTCTGCCGCATGAGCCATATGCCTTAATGATGCTGGGCTCTATCGCAGCGTCTGCGGTATTGCTGTTCGCTGTGCCACACGGTCCTTTGTCGCAACCCTGGAATTTAGTGATAGGGCACGGAGTGTCGGCAGCGTTGGGTTGGACGGTCAGCTTGTTGGTGGATGACCTGGTGATTGGGGCGGCGGTGGCGGTGGGCGCATCGATCTTGTGTATGCATCTGCTTGATGCACTGCATCCGCCGGGTGCGGCAACGGCACTGACCTTGGTATTGGGTGCGAGCCAGTTTCATCATATGGGTGGATGGTGGACAGCCGCGATCGTGGGATTGAATGTGGGACCATTTCTGATCTTTGCAATGCTCATCAATAATTTGTTGCCGGGCAGAAGTTATCCTATGCCGCTTAAGCCGCAAGCCGCGCCACCGCGTTATGTCCCGCTGGGCGAGATCACATTGTCTGATATCGAGTTTGCATTGCAGGAGATAGACAGTGTGATTGATGCCAACAATGAGGAGTTGTTGGCGATCACTCGCAGGGCGGTGCACCATGCATATCAGCGGGAGCAGGTTGAGTGAATCCGGAGACGATTAAAATACTACATGTATCTTCCGTGGCGCTGAGTTATGGCTTGTTCACCTTGCGCGGTATATGGCGTATGTATACACCCGAGTATCTGCAAAGGCGCTGGGTGAAGATATTGCCGCACATTGTCGATAGCATATTGTTAATCAGCGCTATTACTTTGGCGGTGATGCTTAATCTTTCGCCAACTGCCGCGCCCTGGTTGCTGGCCAAGATCATCGCTTTGTTGCTATATATTGTATTGGGTACTATAGCGTTGAAGCGCGGCAAGACCAAGACCGTCAGGCTGGGTGCGTGGCTGATGGCACAAGCAGTGTTCTTCTATATAGTGGCGACTGCCATCACGCACGACCCCTTGCCTTGGAGGAGTATGTAGCTATGAACAGTTTCCCCGGAATCACCGATGCTCCCGGTTTTGACGAGCCTTTGGAGATGCTGCTTGCTTGTCATGGCCGTATCTGGTCGCAATGCGCCACGCTGGAGAAGTTGAACAAGCATCTACCCGAGCATGGTTGTGATCAACAGGCGCAGCAAGCTGCCGGCGCGATACTGCGATATTTTGATACCGCAGGTCGTAATCACCATAAAGATGAAGAGTGCGATCTTTTTCCGGTGTTGCATGGAACGGGGGATGTTGCCGCACAACGGTTGGTAACTCATTTATTGGAACGGCATGTGGTCTTGGATGCCGCTTGGGATGAGTTGCGCGGTGAATTGCAAGAGATTCTATCAAGCCAAAGTGCAAGGCTAACACCGCATGTCGTACAAAACCTCATCCGGGCTTATCGCACCCATATCGAAATGGAAAACGCGCAGCTATTGCCTATGGCAAAACGCTTGATGACACCGGCGCAGTTGGCGACATTGGGTAGGAGTATGTCGCAGCGGCGGGGTGTGACGTTCCCACAGTCTGCCTAGTCGGGTTGATCTTGGTCAGATCCATGCAAATAATCATAAGTTAGCTTACAACTATGCATATTCTTGTTGTAGAAGATGACCCGGTTTTGGCGGACGCTTTATTCCGCGCTTTACGCAAGGCAGACTATGCAGTCGATGTGGTCAAAGACGGCTTGGCAGCTGACCACATACTCACCACAGCACATTTTGATTTGGTTATCCTCGATCTGGGGTTGCCCAAGATGGATGGTCTTGAAGTATTGCGCCGTTTGCGTCAACGTGCCAATGCTGTACCTGTTTTGATCCTGACAGCCCAAGACTCACTAGAGAACAGAGTGAACGGTTTGGATTTGGGCGCCGATGATTATCTGAGCAAACCATTCCAATTGCGTGAACTTGAAGCGCGCGCGCGTGCTTTGATACGGCGCGGTCATTCAGGGATGGGTGCGCAACTCAAGTGCGGCAAGTTGATGTTCGACACAAGCTCCAGACTGGCCACTCTGGCGGGAATGACACTCGATCTTTCGGCGCGCGAACTATGCGTGTTGGAGACACTGTTGTTGCAAGCGGGCAAAGTGGTGGGCAAGGACATGCTGGGCGAACAACTCTCCAGTTCCGAGGAGGATTTGAGCAGTAACGCCATCGAGGTGTATGTGCATCGCTTGCGCAAAAAGCTGGAAGACTCCGATGTGAACATCAGGACATTACGCGGCTTGGGCTATTTGCTGGAGCCGCGCTGATGCGTATTACCAAATCAGGCTCCGATACACTCAGATTGCAGCTACTCAAGTGGTTGCTGATACCGATGTCGGTACTCATGCTGATCAATATCGGCCTGTTTTACAAGTTTGGTTACGACAGTGCGAACCACAGGCATGACCGCTATTTGAGCGACGTCAGCAAAGTATTGGTGGATCAATTGCGCATCAAGAATGACAAAGTGATCTTCAATAGGAAGAGTGCCGCGCTCAGTCTGTTGACCGAAGACAAGAGCGACAAAGTATATTTTTTTCTTAAGGGCGAAGGTTACAGTTTTGGTAACCCGGACTTGCCCTTACCCAAGCGCGGTTTGGAAAATTCACCGGAATATTACTTGGATGAATATGCCGGCAAACCGATGCGCCTATCGGCGGCCTACTTGCCGGACCCTTATGTGACCGGGGGCGTGGTTTTGGTGGTGGTGGCGAAATCTTTGAATCTGCATGAAGAGCGTACTCAGGAATGGGCTTGGCGCGTGCTGCCAGCGCAACTGGTTCTGTTCTTGTTGGTTGGCATCACTGTTTGGTGGGGAGTCGGGCGCGGCTTGCGACCCTTGCTGCAGATGCGTGACGAGATGGCCTCGCGTTCCCCTAAAGATATGAGCCCGCTCGCCGAGGATAAGGTGGTTGCAGAAGTCAGACCCTTGATACATGGCTTTAACGAACTGCTCGGACATTTGAATGAATCCATGTCCCTGCAGCAACGCTTTGTGGCGGATGCCGCTCACCAGTTGCGTACACCGCTTGCGGGTTTGAAAGTCCAGACCGAATTGGCGCTGAGCCAGAGTGACCCGGAAGAGTTACGACACTCCCTCAAACAGATGCACCATGCGATGGAGCAGACCGTGCATCTGACCAAGCAGCTACTGTCATTGGCGCGTGCCGAGCCGGGCGCGCAGAGTCAAAGTAGTATGCAAGCCTTCGATCTATCCAATCTGGTTAAGGAGACCACCAAGCATTGGGTACAGACTGCACTGTTAAAGAACATCGATCTGGGATACGAAGGTTTAAGCGAGGCCAGGTTGCCGATGTTCGGGAATCGGTTCCTTGTTGCTGAGATGCTAAATAATTTGATCGATAATGCCTTGCGTTACACCCAGGAGGGTGGACGGGTGACGGTGCGCGTCATGCGTGACAAGGGGCGGCTCATTATAGAAGTCGAGGATAACGGCGGCGGCATTCCGGCTAATCTCCGTCAGCGGGTGTTCGAGCGGTTTTACAGGGTATTGGGTAGTGACCAGTCCGGATGCGGTTTGGGATTGTCCATCGTTTGGGAGATCATCAATCATCATGCGGGTGACGTAATCATCACCGAAGGTGCACAAGGGCAGGGGAGCTTATTCAGGGTTTCATTCCCGGAAATAAAAAGGGAAGCCACAAGGCTTCCCTAAGGTATTCACTACACGGAGTGACTATTAGTCGAAATCAGGGTAGTTGGGAATGCTGACCGTATCGGAGTCAAACACGCCTTTGGCCGCCTGCGTGTGGCACGCATTGCATTGGCTAAGAGACTTAACGTCTTTGTTGCCTTTGATCATCTTCTCCGGGATTTCGTGGTGCACGCGGGAGATATAGCGCAACTCAGTGATGCGCAAAGGGGCCGGGCCATTTGCGGTCGCCGCTGCGATTTTACGTGAGCGCTTGTACCATGAAGTCTCGGCTGCGTTTTCAGCCGCATATGCTTGGATATCTTGCAGAGTCGCCTCATCCAGTTCGGCATTCTCACCGAAGTGGTTCTTCAGCGCTTTTGCATCCAGCAATTTTTCCCAAGACTTGGCAGGCAACAGGCCAGGTTGGTATGCAAAGTGGCATTCACCACATTCTTTGGCATATTTTTTGTCAGTCACGGGCTTGACGCCTTTCATGCGCTCGAAACTGATCAGCCATTCGGAGGTGGATTCGCGCGCGTGAGCAACTGAGCTCATCAGCAGGGCACTGGCTACCAGTGCAATGATCTTAAATTTGTTCGACATTGCTACACTCCTTACCAAGTCAATTTAACGGCAAATGCCATTGCAAAACCGCCCAATTCAGCAATACCTGCATGGCTGACCGGAACGGCAGAATTAGCCGATTTGTTGACCGCGTACATCATCAACACTGCACCGGCTGTTCCCAGCAAAGCGTGAAGATTATCCGGATCACTAAAGCCGTCTTCCATATGGAAGTCATCCCAGTGATCAATCAGGCCTGTTGTCACCGTGAAAGCAGCCATCGCAGCCGCTGCCTTGGCCAGCTTGGCGTGAGTGCCGTTCACTTGACGTGGTTGTTGGGCGGCAGCCACGCAGTTTGCTTCACAACCATCTGGCGCGGAGAAGGCAGTCGCCGCTACCAGCGCCAAAGTGGTAAAGCCTGCATATTGGTGCAGTTTGTCGCCGGAGAACATGGGTTCTTCGAATGCGACTTTTGGCGACCCATTTGTCGCACTCTCAGGTAGATTCGCACTGCCAGTCTCGTTGGAAGCCAACATAAAAGATTGCGTTGTCGTCTTGTCCGTAGGTACGCTCAGATCAAGATCGGCTGCTTGTGCCAGGCTGGTTACCGCCAGTAGGCATAAGCCCGCTAGCGTGTGCTTGAGTTTGATACTGCTCTTAATTTCCATGCTTATACTCCAAGGGTGGTTGATAACAAAAAAACGCCGCATATCAGCGCAAATAGATAAAAGCGAATACTGCCGAAATCACCAGCATTAGTGCGGCCAGCCATACATAGTTCTGTTGTATGCCCTGCGCTGATTCGCCCGATTTGGAGCCGGTGACCATCGCACGTGCCAAGTTTTCTTTATGCAAGAAGCTGCTCATGAATACACCGATCAGGTGCAGGCCAATCACCACCAACATGGCATTTGTAGCGTATTCGTGTATCTCTTCGACGATATCGGCAACATCATCCTGCAGCAACATCATACCGGTCACGCCCAGTGTCAAGCCCAGGCCGAGCAGCAACCAGATGGCGATGCTGCCAACGGGGTTATGGCCGATGAAGTGCTCGGGCTTGCCTTTGAATAGCGACAGAATATAGCCGATTATCTGGCTGGGTTTAAACAGGAAGGAGCTGAATTTCGCATAGCGTGTGCCGATGAAGCCCCACAACAAGCGGAATACGATCAAGCCGAACAGGATGTAACCCAAGGTTACATGGATGTCGCGGTATTTTTCGGAGTCCGAGGTGAGGTAGGCGCCGAGAAAGCACAGCGCTTGCAGCCAGTGGAAAGCGCGCGTGGGAGCATCCCAAACTAAGATTTTTTGGAGCATGGTAATTACTTTCTATGGGTGTTCAACTGGCTTGCTTGGAAGCGGCCGGATTAGGTTTGCAGTTATTTTTTACGGTTGCTTTATGTTCTGGTTTGGCTGCTGCAATTTTGGCGGCAGGTTTTGCAGGTACTTCTGCAGACACAACAGGCCGAACAACTACGGGGGCGGCAGCTTGTTTGGTGCCAACCGATATTAAATAGGTCATTACATCGCCCTTTTCTTGGGCTGTACACTCGCGGTCCAACACGTCATTACAGTTGCGTTTGAACCATTTTGCGACTTTCTTCACTTCAGTGAAGCGTTCTGCATTGGCTACAGGCGCGATAGGCTTGATCAGCTTGTCTGTTTTGGCGTGTTTGCCTTCATTTTCTGGGTGTTCGGTATGGCAGGAAGAGCAGCTCCATTCACCACCGTGTTTGGATTTGAAGAAAGTTTCGCCACGTGCGCCATTAAAACCTTGAAAGCCGGGTGTGCCGGCGGCCTCTGCTTTATATAGCGCCAAAATTTCGACCGGAGTCTCGGCATGCGCCAGCTGAGCGCTAAAAGTGGTTGCTGCAAGCAAACTAAAAGATAACAGTACGCGCGTCATGTGTAGGGTCTCAAAAAAGAAAAGAATTTTATCAGAGGGTTTGTCATATCAAAAGTTCCCTGACGACAAATGTCAGACTCGGCCGACGAGCGGTAAGTTTCGGTATACATTCAAGTTTAAGTCGCAGACCAATGTACGGCGCCGGTGTAATACGTTACCAGCACGACAAGTCCGAAGGCGATGCGATACCAGGCAAATACCGTGAAGTCATGGTTGCTGATATAGCGTAACAAGGCACGCACCGCAACAAATGCACTGATGAAAGAGAAAATCGAGCCGACCAAAAAGATATCCAAATCGTTGGCATGAAAATCATGACGATATTTCACCACTTCGTAGAGCGTCGCCATGGTGATGGTGGGGATGGCCAAAAAGAACGAGAACTCGGTCGCCGCCTTGCGTGACAAGCCGAAAAACAAACCGCCGATGATGGTCGAGCCGGAGCGTGAGGTGCCGGGGATTAACGCCAGCGCCTGCGCGAAACCCATCTTCAGCGCGTCTTTCCAATGCATTTCATCCACACTGTTGATAGACACGGTATGTGTACGCTTTTCCGCCCACAGGATGATGAAGCCGCCGATGATGAAGGCCAGCGCCACCGGAATGGGCGCGAACAGATGGGCCTTGATGGCTTTGCCGAACAGTAATCCCAGGATCGCCAGTGGCAAAAAGGCAATCAACAGGTTAAAGACGAAACGCTGTGCGACCTCCTGTTTCTGCACCAACCCCGTGGCGACGGTCGTCAATTTGGCGCGATACTCCCAGCAAACCGCGAGAATCGCCGCAAACTGAATCACGATTTCAAACACCTTGCCGCGTTCATCGTTGAAATTGAGCAGATCGCCCACCAATATAAGATGTCCGGTAGATGAGATCGGTAAGAATTCGGTCAAACCTTCGACGATGCCGAGTATGGCGGCTTTGATGAGCAGCAAGATATCCATGATGATTTAGCGGGGTGATTGCAAAAGGGCGATACGGTGATTCACTGCATAGCGTTCTTCCTCGCTCATCTCTACCCAGCGCGTGATTTCGTCGAAGGTGCGCAAGCAACTGCGGCAGACGTCGTCACCCAGCACCGTGGTGCAATGACCGATGCACGGTGAAGCGGAGGTGACAGCAGTGAGAGGATAGGGGAGGGTCGAACGCATGGGGCGGGATTATACCTGCGGTCGAGTCGCCTGCTCCAAATGTGACAGCCAAACCAGTGCATGACTCCTAGACTCGCCGCACATCTCAAGTTCCGGCTGCAATCCGCCACATAAAGCGGGACGCTCTGGTTTGCCAAACACCTTGCAGCGTAACTTTTCATCAAGTTGTACGCAGGGCACCCCAGCGGGTTTGCCATGTGGCATGCCCGGCAAGGGAGAGGTGATGGAAGGCGCGATGCAACAGGCGGCGCAGAGGGGGCGGCAAATCATGGGGGTGCGATTATATCCGCGCAACCGGACGCTACGGATTTGATTCGACAAAGCAGCCCCCTTTGCAAAAGGGGGGTATGGGGGGATTTAAAAGAGGAAGTTGTGCCGCGACTCTCAATTCATCATGTGCGTAAATCTGACGTACAATACCCGCATCGGTAAATCTGGAGTAACAACCATGTCCGCAACTACGACCAATGAATCGCGCATCAATTTGCGCACCAGTGCCGATGCCAAAGCCATGATCGAACGTGCCGCCGCGCTGATGGGCACAACTGTATCCGGCTTCATGCTGCAGAACGCCTACGAGGCGGCGCGGCGCGTGGTGTCGGACTACGACACGCTCATGCTCACCCAGCGCGACTTCGAAGCATTTGCATCCTCCGTCGAGAAACCGCCCAAACCCAAGGCCGCACTGCGCAAACTCATGGCGCGCAAGTAAACGTGGCAGCCATCCAACTGCTAGCCAAGCAGCACAACCGCAACGGTTTTGATTGCGGCGACGCGGCGCTCAACGAATTTTTGCAACGACAGGCGGGCCAGCAACAACGGCGCGGTTTCGGCAAAACCTATGTCGCGCTGGCTGAAGACGGCGCAACCGTCGCCGGCTTCGTCACCGTGAGCGCCGGCCAGATCGCCACGGCATCTCTACCCGCCCAGTCAAAACTACCGCGGCATCCCGCCCCCATCCTGCGCATCGGCCGCTTGGCGGTGGACATGCGCCATCAGGGCAAAGGCACCGGTCAAGACCTGCTGGCGTTCGCATTGCGTCTGGCAGTGGAGTTCTCGCAACGCGTGGGGCTATATGCAGTCGTGGTCGATGCCAAACACGACAAGGCAAAAGCGTTCTATACCAAGCTTGGCTTCATTGCCTGTATTGATAGTCCGCTGGCGCTGTATCTGCCGGTTGCAACGCTCGAGCAGGCGGGCACCTCCTGATGAGGTTTACTGATGTGCAAGCGCGAAGACAGCGCGACAATTTGGTCGCGGTCAAACGGGTGAAGAAGTGAAAGGGCAAGCTATACCATTCAGCAAGCAAGGGAGATTTAATGACGAATAAATCAATTACTACCTACGACCATCCGCCTGTTCCACCCCACTCCGCCCCATTGTTGCGAGAAGTGCGGGGGCTGATTGAGCAAGCACGCGACTATGTGGCGCACGAGGCGAACAGCACGCTGACGATGCTGTACTGGAAAATCGGCCAGCGTATTCGCGGCGAGGTTTTGCAGGAAGGGCGCGGGGAATATGGGGAAAAGATTGTCGCGACACTGTCGCGACAATTGAGCGCCGACTATGGCAAAGGATTTGCAGAAAAGAGCCTGCGCCGCATGGTGCAGTTCGCCGAGGTCTTTCCCGATGAGGCAATTGTCGTATCGCTGGTACGACAATTGAGCTGGAGTCATTTCGTTGAAATACTTCCGCTCAAACAGCCGCTGGAACGGGAGTACTACGCCGAAATGTGCCGCATCGAACGCTGGAGTGTGCGTACCCTGCGCGAGCGCATCGGCAGCCAGCTTTATCTGCGCACGGCACTAACGAAAAAACCGGAAGCCGTGATCGGGGCGGAAATCAACAAGCTGCGAACCGGCGGACAGATGACACCGGAAATGGTATTTCGCGACCCGTATCTGCTGGACTTCCTCGGCCTGCCGGACGGCTATTCGGAACGCGACCTGGAATCCGCCGTATTGCGCGACATGGAACGTTTCCTGTTGGAGATGGGCGCGGGCTTCACCTTCGTGGCACGGCAAAAGCGTGTCAGTGTGGGCGCGGACGACTTCTACCTTGACTTGCTTTTTTATCATCGCCACCTGCGCCGTCTGGTCGCGGTGGAACTCAAACTGGAATCGTTCCAGCCCGCGCACAAAGGGCAAATGGAGCTGTACCTGCGCTGGTTGGACAAACACGACCGCGCGTCGGGCGAAGAATCGCCGATCGGTTTGATCCTGTGCGCGGGGGGCGGATGCCGAACAAGTGGAACTGATGGACTTGGAATCGGCCAACATCCGCGTGGCCGAATACAGGGCGCACATTCCCGACATGAAACTGTTGCAAAAGCATTTGCACCGCGCGATTGAACTGGCACGCGAACGCGCGGCCACCGGTGAATTGCCGCATGAGGCAGGCAAATTTATATAGAGATATGAGATGAAACTTAACAAGAAAAAAGATCAATTTACAGTTGCGGAGCTTTTCTGCGGGTGTGGAGGGTTCTCACATGGATTTTGGAGAACAGGCAGATTTAAAACTGTCTTTGGCAATGATGTAAAGAAGCATGCACTTCAAACATTTGAGCTAACGCATACTCATGACGGCTTTGCCCCATTTGTATTGCAAGATGACATACGAACAGTAACCGATGCCAGTATTGCTGATGCAATGTTATCCAAAGGAGTCGAGGAGTTAGATTGCTTGTTGGGTGGGCCACCATGCCAGGGTTTTTCTCAAATGCGCCGCACGAAAGCGCGAAAAGGTTCGGAGCTCGTTCGATTTGGCGGGTATAACAAACTCGATCAAGACCCGCGAAATGATTTGGTTCTCCGTTTTTTGGAAGTCGCTGCGGCACTAAAACCGAAGGTGATCGTAATTGAAAATGTGCCACAATTTTTAAGCCATTATCATGATGGTAATCGGGGTGGAATTGCACAGCAGGTAGATGGAATACTGGATCAAATGGGGTATGAAGTAGCTTGCGGAATTGTAAATGCTGCTGACTATGGTGTGCCACAACTTAGACAACGAGCCGTCATAATGGCATCGCGAGTTGGCCGAATAACTTTGCCAATTCAAACGCACTGCGATCCCGAATTGATAACAAATCGCAAAGGCCTTCCATGGGTAACGGTGCAAGAGGCATTAGCCGACTTGCCGCCTAATCCGCAGTTTCACGAGTTACTGGCAGGGCAACATGACGCATTTGCGGCAGCACCACAAAACGCATTTGCCAAACTAATGAGAACATCGAAGACGTTTCCTTATAACCACATTACTCGCAATTATCAAAGCCAGGTCGTTGGCATCATTCATCAGATGCGCGCTGGCGAGACCTGGAATGAGGCGAGTGATCGTATGCGCATAAAATACGCAAAGCTTATTGCAAAGGAAGTTGTGAAGGGAAAATCGGAAGCAAAGGCAAAAAAATATCTCGAAAAAGAGGGGAAGCTAATTACTGCCTTCTATAAGAACTATTATTGGAGTGCTTATACAAGACTCGCATGGGATCGGCCTGCTTTGACAATAACGGCCAATTCGAATTTTTTGGGCTCTGGCCGTTTTACCCATCCAGAGTGTGATCGCGGCATAACGATGCGTGAAGCAGCTAGGCTTCAGTCGTTTGATGATGCCTTTACTTTTTATACATCCGACAATCCAGCTAAGGCTACGGAAAATATTGGGGTTGGACTTGATATGATTGGCGAAGCCGTGCCTCCATTACTTGCTCGGGCAATAGGCGAAACTGTTGCAGTACATCTGGATGAGCATAAGAAAACCCTGACCAAAAGTTAAATGGAGCGAGCTATGCCGGAGCAATACAAGTATGTTATCGAGGCGTTAGAAAAAATGCGGGCTGGGCTGGGCGAAGATGCCAGATTTTCAAGTGATGAAATATGGAACTATTCCACGTCCGATGTCCCCAGTACAAAAAAGCCTGGTGCAATTAGCTGGCTTAAAAAAAATGGCTATATTGAACCAACGGGAAACACAACTCGGGCTGTAAGTGCGGCACGGGCTGGTAGCCCAACTACAGAATATCGTTTTGCAAAGCCCAATACCGCAGGAACACTTACTCCGTTCATGACGGGGATAACCTTGCAAACTTTTCGCGAACAATCTCATGAGGATTTCACTCAAGCTGGCTTGCGCATACACGATAGCTTGATACTCCGCGTCGGAGCCTCCCTGCTTGCCAAGCGTTTCCTCATCCTCACTGGCCTTTCCGGTTCGGGCAAAACCAAACTTGCCCATGCTTTTGCCTCATGGCTGACCGAATCGGAAGACCAGTATCGCGTTGTCGCGGTGGGTGCGGACTGGACGACGAATGAAAATGTGCTCGGCTATCAGGATGCGTTGCAGCCCGCTCTTTACCGCAAGCCGTCCAACGGTTTGCTGGAAGTGATTCTGCGCGCGGCGGGCGATACGGATCGCCCGTATTTTCTGATTTTGGACGAGATGAATCTGTCGCATGTGGAGCGGTATTTTGCCGATATTCTTTCCGCGATTGAGTCGCGCCAGGAGATCGCGCTGCATGCCTCGGCGGAGAGTTTGAAGTCGTGTGAAAACGACACCCTGCTGGTGCCGTCCAAAATCGGCCTGCCGAAAAACTTGTTCATTATCGGCACGGTGAACGTGGATGAAACGACGTATATGTTTTCGCCCAAGGTGCTGGATCGCGCCAATGTGATCGAGTTTCGCGCCACGGCGGAAGACATCGCCGCATTTTTGGATAATCCGTCGGCGGTGGATATGGCGGGGTTGGCGGGCAAAGGGGCGGCATTTGGCGCGACCTTTGTGGCGGAGGCATCAACAGAAGTGCAACTCCAACCCGCCACGGCAGCGGAACTGAAAGCACGGCTGACGGAAGTGTTTGCCGCGCTTGCGCCCATCGGTGCGGAATTCGGTTTTCGCACCGCATACGAGATTGCGCGCTTCACCTATTTCCACGACAAGCTGACAGGGTCGGGGTGGCAATTCAACGCGGCACTGGATGCGCAGGTGTTGCAAAAGTTGATGCCGAAATTGCACGGCTCGCAGCGCAGGCTGGAGCCGGTGCTTAAAGCCCTGGCAACATTTTGCGAAACGCACCAATGCACGGCCAGCCTGGAAAAAATCCGCCGTATGCAGGATCGTTTGAAAGACGGCTTCACCAGCTTTGCCGAGGCGTAACGGACTGTGCAACCGGTAAGCACTTCTCTGCTGTTTTACGACGAGCGCGGCACGGTGGCTGCCACGCTGTTGCTGTTCGCGCCCAAAGATAAGGCAGATGCGCTGCTGTGTTTGAACGGGACAGAAGCACGCGAGGCGGGTGAAGAGCCCGTGCAGATGCTGGAGGGCTTGCGTTATGAATACGAGTTTGAAGGCGAGGGCGCGGCAAGCCTGCGGTTGGAGGAAGCTTTCGGCAGAAAAGACATCATTGAGCCCAGCCGCATTCCTAAACTGGCGCATTGCGGCAGCATTGCAACCGGGTTGAACACGGGGCGGCTGGCGTTGCGGGCGAGGGATGCGGCGGGCAACGAGGTGGGGTTGGCCGCGCTGGAAGTGCGTTCGCGCAAGCTGGGCTACCGCGACGATTACCGTCACATGCTGCAAGACATCACCGAGCAGTGTGTGTCTTTGTTGATGGATATGCGTTCCCCGGTTGCGGCCGCTATGGTGCCCGACCCCGGCAAAACACCCGAAACCATTAACCAGCGATTTTCGTTTTTGCGCGCGCTCATCGGTTCGCGCCAGTTTCGCGACGCGTTGCACCGCATCACCACCCATCCCCACCAACGCTGGGAACCCGAAGAAACCGCCTGCGACACGCGCCGTGGCTTTCGCCCCGATGCCAGAGCGGTGCGCCAGCTTGCCCGTGCGCCGCGCCGTGCAGCGTTGCCCGCGACGCATCCCTTGGTCGGAGTGATTGCCTCGTTGCCGGAGCGCATTTCGCTGTTGCGCAATATTCAAAGCGAAGACACGCCGGAGAACCGTTTCATCAAATTCGCGCTGCAAACTTTTGTCGGATTTTTGAACCGGATGCGGCTCAAATTGGAAGAGGTTGGCAGCCCCGCCGACGCACACTTGCGCGATGAAATCGCCGCCTTGGAAAACCGGATTGAAACGGCATTGATGACGGATGTGTTGCGCAATGTTTCCGAACCGGACAGGTTGCCGCTGGGCAGCACGGTATTGCAGCGCAAGGAAGGTTACCGCGAGGTGTATCAGGCGTGGCTCAAGTTTGATATGGCGGCACGTTTGGTTTGGCGCGGCGGCGATGATGTGTACGGCGCGGGGCAGCGCGACGTGGCAACGCTGTACGAGTATTGGGTATTTTTCAAACTGCTGGAGATTGTGACGCGCGTTTTTAATCTCGAAAAACCGGCGGTGGAAACGCTGATTGAGCCGACTGCCGACGGCTTTGGCCTCAAGCTCAAAACGGGCGAGCACTTGGCGTTTGCGGGGATATTCCTGGGCGGCGCGCGTCCCCTGAGTGTGCGCTTCAGCTACAACCGTAGTTTTTCGCAGAACAACGAACCCAGTAAATCGGGTTCTTGGACAGAGCGTATGCGTCCCGATTACACCCTGAGTTTGTGGCCTTCGGATTTCCCCGAAGAACAAGCTGAAGCACAGGAGTTGATGGTGCATGTGCATTTTGATGCCAAGTATCGCATCGAGAATATTGAGCAGATGTTTGGCCGTGACGATGCGGAACTGGACGAGGCCGGACGCGAGCGCGATTTGAATTCCGAAAAGAAGGAGCAGCGCGAAGGGCGTTACAAACGCGCCGATTTGCTCAAGATGCACGCCTACCATGACGCGATTCGGCGCACGCACGGCGCTTATGTTTTGTACCCCGGAGACAGGGCGAAACCGTGGGAACGCTACCGGGAAATCCTGCCGGGTATAGGCGCATTCCCAATGAAACCCGGCAATGGCGATCAGGCTGTCGAGCAATTTATCCGCGAGATCGTTGCCCATATCTGTGACCGCGCAACGGCACGCGAACGCCAGAGCTACCACACCTATCGGGTGCAGGAAGCACCCGCCGCATACCGCGTGCTGGATGCCTTCCCGGAAAAATTCAAAGATTCACCTTCGCGCCATACGCCCCCGGCAGAAACTTTTGTGC
This sequence comes from Gallionellaceae bacterium, assembly GCA_027448945.1. Lineage (GTDB taxonomy): Bacteria > Pseudomonadota > Gammaproteobacteria > Burkholderiales > Gallionellaceae > Gallionella. The sequence goes on along the minus strand of DAIDMQ010000001.1, from coordinate 91,361 downwards.
TGGTGGGATGGAATAAAAATGCCGAACATTTGGAATGGGTCAGGAACAAAAATCTTTACAACTTCCGCATGGATACACAACGGGGTTCGCTGCGCCTTGAGCCGGAGGTCATGGCCGCGCAATATCTTTTGTTGCACGGTGAGGGGGCGAAAGCCGAAAAGGGTCTGCTGCGCATTACTTCAAAAGGGCCGCGCGTACTTTCAAAAGCGGCACTCATAAAACACGGTTATCCGGGCGAGCCTGGCGGCGAGTTTTATCTCGTGTTCGATGTTGAACCGGCAAGCGAATTTGACGGCTTTGGCTGGGACTACGCAAAGCTGCCCAACCGGCCCGAGGGCAGGCAGTCCGCCGCACCTTTTGCGGTGACGCTGGATGCGGTTTTGTCGGCAAAGCAAAGTTAATTTTCAATGACCGACATCTGGAGCAAACAAAAACGCTCGGAGGTCATGTCGCTGATTCGCTCGCGCGGCAACAAGGCAACGGAATTACGCCTGATCGAAATCTTCCGCGAGTTCGGCATCACCGGGTGGCGGCGCAATCAACTGCTGTTTGGCAAGCCGGACTTCACTTTTAGGCGCGAACGGGTTGTGGTGTTCGTGGATGGCTGCTTCTGGCACGGTTGCCCGAAGTGTTACAAGCGTCCCGGCAGCAACCGCGAGTTCTGGGATGCTAAGGTTGCCGCCAACAGGAAACGCGATAGGCGTGTTGGCCGCGAATTGCGCGTCGCCGGTTGGCGCGTGGTTCGCGTGTGGCAACACCAACTAAAGAAGTCAGCCCTGGTGGCGCGAAAGATCAGCCGCGCATTGGGATAAGCCGCCCTTCCCTGCTTGGCCGCAAAATCACGCACATTCTGGCTGATCTTCATCGAGCAAAAGGCCCCTTGTCGAGATTAGAACGTTCGTTCTCTGCGATGCAGATGCTGTTTCGCCAATCGGTGATACAAGTCACCGACTGAAATTGCCGGCCGCAGACGGCAAGAGTTACCTCAACGACGTTGTCACCGCCGAAACCCTGCTGCATCTGGTGCAGTTGGTTCCCAGCCCGAAGGCGGAGCCGATCAAGTTGTGGCTGGCGAAGGTGGGTTATGAACGGATGCAGGAGATTGCCGATCCCGCACGCTCGCTGGAGCGTGCCCGCGAGACGTGGCAGAAGCACGGGCGCAGCGAGAAGTGGATACAGCAGCGCATGACGGGGCAGGAGACGCGCAACAAGCTGACGGACTATTGGAAAGAGCACGACATCAAGGTGGGCGAGGAATACGCGATCTTGACCAATATCATTTATCAAGAGTGGACTGGCGTGGATGTGAAAGCACACAAGGCGATGAAAGGCCTGAAGACGCAAAACCTGCGCGACCAAATGAGCGAGGCCGAATTGATCTTTACCGCGCTGGCAGAACTATCCACGCGCCAGATAGCAGAGAGCCTGGATGCGACGGGTATGAACGAGAATGAAGATGCGGCGAAAACCTGCGGCGGCATCGCCAGGAAAGCGCGGCTGGAACTGGAAGGTAAAACGGGGATGAGGGTGGTACGGCGGAAAGTTATTTGCCTCCTGCCAGGAAGAAACTGGGGAAGAAATAAGCGCGTGATCGAAAAGGCAGTGGAAGTCTGTCTCCAGTCCGATCAATGAGATTGAGGACCATTTTTCCCAAGCAGTAAAAATGGTCGACATTAGTTCGGACGCAAGGAGAGAAATATTGATGGTTGAAAACTAATCGGGCCGCAATGCGGCCCGATTGTTTGACAGTGCGAAGCGGTTTACGCCTTGTGATAAACCTCCGCCCCCTGTTTTACAAACTCGATTGATTTCACTTCCATCCCCTTCGCCAATGCCTCAGCTTCGGCGATGCCTTCCTTGGCGGCAAAGTCGCGCACGTCTTGGCTGATCTTCATGGAGCAGAAGTGGGGACCGCACATGGAGCAGAAGTGGGCGATCTTGGCGGATTCCTTGGGCAGGGTTTCGTCGTGGAATTCGCGTGCGCGGTCGGGGTCGAGGCCGAGGTTGAACTGGTCTTCCCAGCGGAATTCGAAACGCGCTTTGCTCATGGCGTTGTCGCGCACTTGCGCGCCGGGGTGTCCTTTGGCGAGGTCGGCGGCGTGGGCGGCGATTTTGTAGGTGATGATGCCTTCCTTGACGTCGGCCTTGTTGGGCAGGCCCAGATGTTCCTTGGGCGTGACGTAGCACAGCATGGCGGTACCGAACCAGCCTATCATTGCGGCGCCGATGGCAGAGGTGATGTGGTCATAGCCGGGGGCGATGTCTTGCGTCAGGGGGCCTAGGGTGTAGAACGGCGCTTCCTTGCACCACTTCAGCTGCAGGTCCATGTTCTCTTTGATCATGTGCATAGGCACATGGCCGGGGCCTTCGATCATCACTTGTACGTCGTGCTTCCAAGCGATGTCAGTGAGTTCGCCCAAGGTTTTGAGTTCGCCCAGTTGCGCTTCGTCGTTGGCATCGTAGATCGAGCCGGGACGCAAGCCGTCACCCAAGCTGAAGGTCACGTCGTAAGCCTTCATGATCTCGCAGATATCTTCGAAGTGCGTGTAGAGGAAGTTCTCCTTGTGATGCGCCAAACACCACTTGGCCATGATGGAGCCGCCGCGCGACACGATGCCGGTCATACGGTTCGCGGTCATCGGCACGTAGCGCAGCAATACGCCGGCATGGATGGTGAAGTAATCCACACCTTGTTCGGCTTGTTCGATCAGGGTGTCGCGGAAGATCTCCCAAGTCAGGTCTTCGGCTTTGCCGTTGACCTTTTCCAGTGCCTGATAAATAGGCACAGTACCGATCGGCACGGGTGAGTTGCGGATGATCCACTCGCGTGTCTCATGGATGTTTTTGCCGGTGGACAGATCCATTACGGTGTCGCCGCCCCAACGGATCGCCCAGGTCATCTTCTCGACTTCTTCCTGGATGCTGGAACCCAGCGCGGAGTTGCCGATGTTGGCGTTGATCTTCACCAGGAAGTTACGGCCTATGATCATAGGCTCCAGTTCGGGGTGGTTGATGTTGGCCGTGATGACGGCACGACCCGCGGCCACTTCATCGCGCACGAATTCCGGTGTGATCTTCTTCGGCATCGCTTTGCCAAAATTTTCACCGGGGTGCTGTTTGAGCATCATCTCTGATAGCCCATCCACTCGTTGATTTTCACGAATGGCGATGTACTCCATCTCCGGTGTGACTATGCCCTGACGAGCGTAATGCATCTGCGTCACGTTCTTGCCCGGCTTGGCTTTGCGTGGTGCGTGTTGCAGATTGAAACGCATCTCGGCCAGTGCCGGGTCGTTCAGACGTTGCAGGCCATAGGTGGAAGTGAGTTGCGGCAAGGCTTCGGTATCGTCACGCTCGGCGATCCAGCCTGCGCGCATCTCGGCCAAACCGGAGCGGATGTCGATCTTGACCTTGGGGTCGGTATACGGGCCGGAACAGTCGTAAACATAGATGGGCGGATTGACCTCTGCACCCATGCTGGCTGGCGTTTCATCCTGTGAGATCTCGCGCATCGGCACTTGAATATCGGGACGCGAGCCCTGCATATAGATCTTGCGCGAATTCGGCAACGGCTTGACGGCGGCCTCATCGACGTGGGCAGAGGTGGCGAGGAATTGGGGATTGGCGTTCATTTGTGATGCTCCAAAAAACGGGGAGCACCGGAAGATGCTTCCCTACGACGGCATGACCCGTACAGGTTCAAAGGGTGTGTCTCACTGCGATGCTTGTTTGGCGCGCAGACCCCTAGCGAAGGCGCAACTTACTGGAAATATGTATGAAAGGCAAGTTTCATTTGCGTTGCAAATGATCTTGGGGCCGATAGATCGTTTAAGGCCGGGCTGTCCTGTCGTTGGCGCGGACAATATGGTTTGCCATTTACGCTATTTGATAAAACTTTCCTTCCAAGCCCGACCTGTTTTCAAACGGTATCGCGGTGGATTACCATGACGGACTTTAATATACCGGGGACACGTTCGGGCATCTGTGCCTGACCGGAATGCGATGACGAATACTAAAAAATTCAGTGAGATTTTGCCTACTTTGGAATTGGCCGAACACGTGCAGCGCATTGACCTGTTCAATTCGGACGGTAGTGCGAACGCGGTTATAGAGAATAAGCCGGGTAGCCAGGGCTCTATACGTGTCTACCATCATCTAATAAAAAATGGGGCGGCATTACGGTGGAGGCTGCCAGGGAAGGGCTGGAGATATATGCCGAGCATACCGAAGATGCGCGACTGCATGCCGGGAAGCATCCCAATATAGACAGATTGTTCGCCGTCGTTGCGGCTGCGGCACCGCTGAATATGGTTATCGTTTGATGGCGAAAAACAGGCGATATTACTAAGGTTGAGTCTAAACGGCCCAACTTGATATACTGCGCGACCTTAAGTAGTTCGAATAAATAATGAGACCGGGAGAGGGAATGAACGCAATGGAACAAGCACGCTTCAATATGATCGAGCAGCAAATACGTCCTTGTGATGTTTTGGAGTCTCGCATTCTTGAGCTTTTGAACCAGGTCCGCCGCGAACACTTCGTGCCGCAATCCCAGCGTGCGCTGGCATTCGTGGATATGGAGATCCCTCTCGGTTCCGGTGCTCAGATGTGGTCACCCAAGCTGGAAGCGCGCGTAGTGCAGGAATTGCATCTGACCCGTGGGGACAAGGTTCTGGAAGTTGGTACGGGTAGCGGTTATCTCACTGCTTTGATGGCGACACTGGCCGGCCATGTGACTTCGGTAGAGATCGTGCCCGAATTGAACGCGATGGCTAAGCAACATTTGGCCAGTTATCACCGTGACAATATCACCTTGGAAGTGGGCGATGCCTCTCAGGGTTGGGGTGAGCAGCAATATGATGCAATCGTCTTGACCGGCTCCACGCCCGTTCTGCCGGCAGCATTTCAAAACAGTCTCAAGGTTGGTGGTCGTATGTTCGCCATTGTTGGGGATGCGCCGGTCATGCAAGCGCGTTTGATCAAGTGCGTAGCGGATGGCGTGTTCGAATCCGTGACTATCATGGAAACTTCTGTACCTGCTTTGCAAAACGCCAAGCAGCCCCAACGCTTCGTATTTTAAGGAGCGGAAGGCTGGCGAGGTTTGCGTAAATTCCCGCATCAATGTAGCATTAGAAAATTCTAATATGTTGCGAGCCCGGTCATGACACTCAAACCATTGTTCATATTTACGCTGCTTGCCGCTACCAGCGGCGTGCAGGCTGCCGATCTGCTGGACACCTTCCATGCTGCTCAGGCCAATGATCCTGTGATCGCAGCGGCATACGCATCGCAACAAGCTGGACAAGAAAAAGTCGTGCAAGGGCGCTCTTTGCTGATGCCTACGGTCAATCTCAGCGCCAATACGACGCTGAACGACACCAATATTCAATATCGTCCCGCACAGCCGCCCATGTTCTTGGGTGGTAATTACCGCTATAACTCACACGGCTACAACGTCAATTTGGTGCAGCCGCTGTATCGTCAGCAAAATTGGACAACATATAGTGAGTCAGAATTGCAGACCGCAATTGCAGATGCGCAGTTTCGCTCAGCCGAGCAGGACTTGGTCTTGCGAACTGCACAAGCCTATTTCGATGTGCTGATCGCAGAGGACAGTGTGCAATTGGCGCAGGCACAAAAAGTCGCCATCACTGAACAGTTGGGCCAAGCCAAGCGAAATTTTGAAGTGGGTAGCGCGACGATCACCGACACGCACGAGGCTCAGGCAAGATACGATTTAACGGGTGCACAAGAGATTGTCGCGCAAAGCAATCTGGAGATCAAACGTCGCGTATTGCAGCAATTAACCAATAGCCTGCCTGATCATCTCAAACGTTTGGAAGGCGAACTCAAGCTGGAAATGCCCCAGCCGGTCGATATGGAAAAATGGATAGCGGATGCGCAGAACAGCAATCCGCAATTGGCTATTGCCCAGGCAGCCAGTCAAATAGCCGAGAAGGAAGTCGATCGAAATCGCGGCGGCCATTACCCTACAGTTGACCTTGTTGCGAATTACGGCAAGAGCTATGCCAACGGCGGCACCTTTGGCTTGGGTAGCGATGTGCGCAACACCAACATTGGTGTACAGCTGAACATGCCATTGTTCCAAGGCGGCGCGACTCAATCCAAATGGCGTGAGGCAGATGCAAACAATCAAAAGGCCAAGCAAGAGTTAGAAAGCGCAAAACGCAACGTCACCCTGCAAACCAGCCAAGCCTACCTTGGTGTGGTGAACGGTATGGCACAAGTGCAAGCGCTACAACAGGCACTTGTTTCTAGTACCAGTGTGTTGGAAGCGACCAAGACCGGCCAAGAAGTCGGCGTGCGCACCAATCTGGACGTGCTAAACGCACAGCAACAACTCTATTCCACACGCCGTGACTTGTATCAGGCCGAATATAATTATCTGGTCAGCAAGTTGCGACTCAAGGCAGCCGTAGGCAATTTGAGCGAAACCGATCTGGCTCAGGTCAATCAAGCACTTAAATAAAGAATAATTGGTTCTTACAATATTGACTCTGTCGTCTGCACTTGCAGCTCGAATGGGCCAGACACGGCCATATTTAAGGCATACCTTCATCTACTATACTCGACTACTGGTGAGGATATGCACGCCCTGCGGGATCCGCTCCCAGCTTGAGTTGTTGCCCATTACCGCTAGAAAAGGTAACATTCCCGCCCTTTCGCTTTTGTATCTGGTTTTGGTATGGCGACAATTGTCGCTATTTTTTCGCTTCGAGTTTGTGTGTTATTGAGAATTTACTGGGGAACGCCGTGAGCAATTCTTCTTTGCCTGTGCAGCAAGGTTTGTATGATCCGCGCCAAGAGCGCGATGCCTGTGGAGTGGGTTTTGTCGCCCATATCAAGGGTAAAAAAACCCATGAGATGGTTAGTCAAGGTTTAAAGATTCTGGAGAATTTGACGCACCGTGGCGCGGTGGGTGCGGATCCTTTGGCGGGCGACGGCGCGGGTATTTTGTTGCAAGTGCCGGATGCATTCTTGCGCGCGAAATGTGCTGCGCTGAATGTCACTTTGCCTGCGGTGGGGGGCTATGGCGTGGGCATGATTTTCTTGCCACGCGACGCGGCGGCACGTGCGTCCTGTGAAAAAACAGTGGCAGACAAAATCAACGCTGAAGGGCAAGCCCTGCTGGGTTGGCGCGATGTGCCGGTTGATAGTTCCATCCTCGGCGAGAGCGTCAAGCTGGTCGAGCCTGTAGTGCGTCAGGTATTCATAGGCTCCAAGTGTGCCGATCAGGATGCTTTCGAGCGCAAACTTTTTGTGATCCGCAAGACCATGGAACATGCAGTGCGTGGTTTGGGCAAACAAAGCAAGGGCTTCTATTGCCCTTCTATGTCCTCGCGCACCATCGTATACAAGGGCATGTTGTTGGCCGATCAGGTGGGCAAGTACTACCTCGACCTGCAAGATGCTACGGTCGTCAGTGCATTGGCGCTAGTGCACCAGCGCTTCTCCACCAACACCTTCCCGACTTGGGATCTGGCGCATCCTTTCCGCATGATTGCGCATAACGGCGAGATCAATACCGTGCGCGGTAACGTCAACTGGATGGCGGCGCGTCATGCCGCGATGTCCTCGAATTTGTTGGGCGAAGATCTGGAAAAACTGTGGCCGCTGATCGTGGGCGGCCAGTCCGACTCCGCATGTTTCGACAACGCGCTGGAATTGCTGGTTGCCGGTGGGTATTCCCTGCCGCACGCAATGATGATTCTGATTCCGGAAGCTTGGGCAGGCAATCCATTGATGGATGAAGAACGACGCGCATTCTACGAATATCACGCGGCATTGATGGAGCCGTGGGATGGCCCGGCAGCTGTCGCCTTTACGGATGGCCGCATGATAGGTGCGACACTGGATCGTAACGGTCTGCGTCCCGCGCGTTATCTAATCACCGATGACGACATGGTGTTGCTGGCCTCCGAAATGGGTGTGTTGAATATTCCACAACATAAAGTTGTGAAGAAGTGGCGCTTGCAACCGGGAAAAATGTTTTTGATCGACATGGAAGCGGGACGCATCATCGATGACAGCGAACTGAAGAACCAGATTGCCACAGCCAAGCCGTATCGCCAGTGGATAGAGAAGTCGCGCTATTTCTTGGCAGACATGCCGGCCGCTGAAAGCAAGCAAGCATTGAATGCGTCGTTGTTGGATACACAGCAGGCATTCGGTTACTCGCAAGAAGACGTGAAGTTCATCCTCGCACCCATGGTCAATGCGGGTGAAGAGCCAACCGGCTCTATGGGTACAGACGCTGCGCTGGCGGTGTTGTCGAACAAGAACCGCTCGTTCTACGATTACTTCCAACAGTTGTTCGCGCAAGTGACCAATCCGCCTATCGATCCGATACGTGAAGAGATTGTCATGTCATTGACTTCCTTCATCGGTCCCAAACCCAACCTGTTGGGCATAGATGAGACTAATCCGACTTTGCGTCTGGAAGTACACCAGCCTGTATTGTCCAACGAAGACATCGCCAAGTTGCGCAACATCGACAGCCTGACTGGGGGGCAATATCGTTCACAAGTGTTAGACATCACTTACCCCGTTGCGCAAGGCGCGGCAGGATGCGATGCCGCAGTCAAGGCACTGTGCGCGGCAGCCGATAAGGCCGTTGCCGACGGATACAACGTGCTGATTCTGTCAGATCGCGCGATGTCGGCAGAGCGCGTGGCCATCCCCGCTTTGGTCGCTTGCTCCAAGGTGCATTTGCATTTGGTACGCGCGGGTTCGCGCACTAGCGCGGGTCTGGTGGTCGATACCGGTTCGGCGCGCGAGGTACATCACTTCGCATTGTTGGCAGGTTACGGCGCGGAAGCGGTATGTCCGTGGTTGGCATACGAGACGATTTCATCCATGAAGTTGCCCGCTAACGTTGATGCCAAAGAAGCGAAGAAGCGTTTCATCAAGGCGATTAATAAAGGCCTGATGAAAGTCATGTCCAAGATGGGTATCTCTACATACCAGTCTTATTGCGGCGCACAGATTTTTGAAGCGATCGGTTTGAATGCAAGTTTCGTTGCTGAGTATTTCACCGGCACGGCAACCCAAATCGAGGGTATCTCGCTGAAGGAAGTGGCGGAAGAAACTGTACGCACTCACCACAATGCATTCGGTAACGATCCGGTGCTGGGCAACGCATTGGAAGCGGGTGGTGAATATGCTTACCGTGTACGCGGCGAAGAGCACATGTGGACACCGGATAGCATTGCCAAATTGCAGAATGCGACACGCACAAACAATGCCGCGACTTATAAAGAATACGCCAAGCTGATCAACGATCAGAGCACCAAGCTCAAGACCCTGCGCGGTCTGTTCGATATCAAGCCGGTTGGCGCAGCCGTGCCATTGGAAGAAGTCGACTCTGCAAAAGAAATCGTTAAGCGCTTTGTGACAGGCGCGATGTCGCTGGGTTCTATCTCGACTGAAGCACACACCACATTGGCAATCGCCATGAACCGTATCGGCGGCAAGTCGAACACTGGCGAAGGCGGTGAGGATGCGGCACGCTTCAAGCCCTTCAAGGGCGGCGAGATGTTGTCCGACATCATCGGCAAGAGCCGTATCGAAGCCGACCGCCGGATGTTGCCGGGCGATTCGCTACGCTCAAAAATCAAACAAGTTGCCTCCGGTCGTTTCGGTGTGACAGCGGAATATTTGTCCAGCGCGGACCAGATTCAAATCAAGATGGCACAAGGCGCGAAGCCCGGTGAAGGCGGTCAGTTGCCCGGTGGCAAAGTGTCCGAATACATCGCCAAGTTGCGTTTTTCCGTACCGGGCGTGGGGCTGATCTCTCCCCCTCCGCATCACGATATTTATTCCATCGAAGACTTGGCGCAGCTCATCCATGATTTGAAGAACTCAAATCCGACTGCGTCTATTTCGGTGAAGTTGGTTTCGGAAGTCGGCGTGGGCACGGTGGCAGCGGGTGTGTCCAAAGCCAAGGCCGACCACATCGTGGTTTCGGGCTTCGACGGCGGTACCGGCGCGTCGCCTATTTCGTCCATCAAGCACGCGGGTACACCGTGGGAACTCGGTCTGGCGGAAGCACAGCAAACCCTGGTGCTGAACCAGTTGCGCGGTCGTATCGCACTGCAAGTCGATGGTCAGTTGAAGACCGGTCGTGACGTGCTCATCGGCGCGCTGTTGGGCGCGGATGAATTCGGTTTCGCGACCGCACCGCTGGTCGTGGAAGGTTGCATCATGATGCGCAAGTGCCATCTCAATACCTGCCCGGTCGGTGTTGCGACACAAGATCCGGAACTGCGCAAGAAATTCACCGGTCAGCCTGAGCACGTGGTGAACTACTTCTTCTTTGTTGCAGAGGAAGTGCGTGAACTGATGGCGAAGATGGGTATGCGCAAGTTTGACGACCTGATTGGTCGCAGCGATCTGCTGGATGTAAAAGAAGGCATCGCACATTGGAAGTCGCAGGGTCTGGACTTCTCCAAAGTGTTCCATCAGCCGGCGATGCCAGCCAGCGTTGCGCGCCGTCACGACAGTGGTCAGGATCACGAGTTGGAGAAGGCCCTGGACAACAGCCTCATCGCACAAGCACAGAAGGCTTTGAACGACAAACAAGCCGTGGTTATCGAAAGCAAGATCACAAACGTGAACCGTACTGTGGGCACGATGTTGTCGCACGAAGTCGCGAAGCGTTACGGTCAGGCCGGCTTGCCGGCAGACAGCATCCAAGTGAAGTTCACGGGCACTGCGGGGCAGAGCTTTGGTGCATTCTTGGCGCACGGTGTGTCGTTCGAGTTGCGCGGTGAGGGTAACGACTATGTCGGCAAAGGTCTGTGCGGCGGTCGTATCGCCATCATGCCGCCCAGCGAAGCGAAGCTGGTGTCCCACGAGAACATCATTGTGGGTAACACCGTGATGTACGGTGCGACCTCGGGTGAGTGCTATTTCAACGGCGTGGCGGGTGAACGTTTTGCGGTACGTAACTCGGGTGCGATTGCCGTCGTCGAAGGTTTGGGCGATCACGGTTGCGAATACATGACCGGCGGTATGGTCATCGTACTGGGTCAGACCGGGCGCAACTTTGCGGCGGGTATGTCGGGTGGTGTGGCATTTGTGCTGGATGAAGATGGCAACTTTGAAAAACGTTGCAACTTGTCCATGGTCGCACTCGAACCTGTGCCGGAAGAATTGGCGGCATTGGATGGCAATGAAGAAGTGCCGGAAAGCCATGGTCGCGTACATTTCAATCATCTCAACAAGGCCGATGAACACGCGCTGCGCGAACAAATCGAGAAACATCTGATGTACACCGGCAGCGAACGCGCACGTTTGATTCTGGAAAATTGGAGTCAATATTTGCCGAAATTCACCAAGGTGATGCCGACAGAATATCGTCGCGCTTTGCAGGACATCGCGGCGCAAAAAGCAAAAGAATTGGAGGTTGCATAATGGGTAAGCCCACCGGATTCATGGAATTTTCGCGACTGTCAGAAACCAACCTGCCGGTCGCGGAACGAGTGCAGAACTACAAAGAATTCGTGCTGCATCTGAGCGACGAGCAAGCCAAGACTCAAGGCGCACGCTGTATGGATTGCGGCATCCCTTTCTGCACTTCAGGTTGCCCGATCAACAACATCATTCCCGATTGGAACGACTTGGTGTATCGCGGCGACTGGAAGAACGCGCTGGATGTTTTGCATTCCACCAACAATTTTCCCGAGTTTACCGGACGTGTTTGCCCCGCACCTTGCGAGTCCGCTTGCACGCTGAACATCAACAACGACGCGGTGGGCATCAAATCCATCGAACACGCCATCATCGACAAAGGCTGGGAGAACGGTTGGGTCGTTCCTCAAGCCGCGGTAAAAGCGACCGGCAAAAAAGTTGCCGTAGTCGGTTCGGGCCCCGCGGGTCTTGCGACTGCCCAGCAACTTTCCCGCGCGGGACATGCGGTGACGGTGTTTGAAAAGAATAGCCGCATCGGTGGTCTGATGCGTTATGGCATTCCTGACTTCAAGATGGAAAAGTCACACATCGACCGCCGTATCAAGCAGATGGAAGCTGAAGGTGTGATCTTCAAGACTTCAGTGTTCATTGGCACGGATGGTGAATTGGGCCAGATAAACAACATGGCGACGACAACCATCGCACCGGAAAGATTGCTGGCAGATTTTGATGCGGTAGTGTTGTCTGGCGGTTCGGAAACGCCGCGTGACTTGCCTGTTCCCGGCCGTGAATTGAGCGGCATCTATCCCGCGATGAGTTTTCTGCCGCAGCAGAATCGCGTCAATGCGGGCGACGATGTTCCGGAGCAGATCAAGGCCACCGGCAAGCATGTGGTGGTGATCGGTGGTGGCGATACCGGCTCCGATTGCGTGGGTACATCAAATCGTCACGGCGCGCTGTCTGTAACGCAATTTGAAGTGATGCCGCGTCCGCCCGAGAAAGAAAATAAATCTCTGGTGTGGCCGAACTGGCCGATGAAAATGCGCACTTCCAGCTCGCATGAAGAAGGCGCGAACCGCGACTGGTCGGTATCCACCAAAGCATTTCTCGGTAGCAACGGCAAGGTGGAAAAACTGCATTGCATCCGCGTCGAGTGGAAGGACGGCAAGATGGTTGAGGTTGCGGGTAGCGACTTTGAAATCAAGGCTGACTTGGTGCTGTTCGCGATGGGCTTCACTAATCCGGCAGCAAAAGTGTTGGATGCTTTTGGCGTGGAGAAGGATGGTCGCGGCAACATCAAGGCGACGACAGATGGCGCAGGTTGCTATCAAACCAGCAAGGCCAAGGTGTTCACTGCGGGTGATATGCGCCGTGGCCAATCACTGATCGTCTGGGCGATACGCGAAGGCCGTCAATGTGCCCGCGCAGTCGACGAGTTTTTGATGGGCAGTTCTGTTTTGCCACGTTGAGTAGTTGCTGATTCGTTCCCCTGGAAGTTTATTTTTCGGAGTGAAGCGCAAGGAGCCGCGCAGTGTATGACGCGGGCATATCAGATTGATAAATTAGAAATGAGCGAGCTCGCGACACCGCGATTCGCCCGACAAATGGATTTATAGGGATACAAATGAATTTTAAATTGAAGAACGACACATTCCTGCGCGCGCTGTTGCGTCAACCTACCGAATACACCCCATTGTGGATGATGCGCCAGGCCGGTCGTTACTTGCCCGAATACCGGGCGACACGCAAGACTGCAGGCAGTTTCCTCGGCTTGTGCAAGAACCCGGATTTTGCGACCGAAGTGACTTTGCAGCCGCTGGAGCGTTTTCCCCTGGATGCGGCGATCTTGTTCTCCGATATCTTGACGGTGCCGGATGCGATGGGTTTGGGGCTGTATTTCTCCGAAGGTGAAGGTCCGAAGTTTGAACGCACCGTGCGCTCGGAAGCAGACTTGAAAGCCTTGCGCACACCCGACATCGGCACCGATTTGAAATATGTGACCGATGCAGTCGCGCAGATTCGTAAGTCGCTCGATGGCAGCGTGCCGTTGATCGGTTTTTCAGGTAGCCCGTGGACGTTGGCTTGCTACATGGTGGAAGGAGGCGGCAGTGACGATTACGCCAAGGTGAAGACCATGGCGTATTCCAACCCCGGCTTGATGCACCAGTTACTCTCCAAAACGGCCGATACTGTCACGCAATATCTGAACGCGCAAATTGAGGCGGGTGCACAAGCCGTGATGATTTTCGATTCTTGGGGCGGCGCATTGTCGCACGCGGCGTATCACGAATTCTCTCTGCCCTATATGCAGCGCATCGTGGACGGCCTGATTAAAGAGAAGGACGGCGTGCGTATTCCTTCTATCATATTCACCAAGGGTGGCGGTCTGTGGATAGAGAGCATCGCCAACACAGGTTGCGACGCCGTCGGTCTGGATTGGACGATGGACATCGGCATCGCCCGTCAGAAGGTCGGCCACAAAGTTGCGCTGCAAGGCAATATCGATCCTACGGTATTGTTCGCCCCACCTGACGCGATCCGCAACGAAGTGGAAAAAGTGCTGGGCAGCTACGGTTTCGGCAGCGGCCACGTGTTCAACCTCGGTCACGGTATTTCACAACACACCAACCCCGAGCATGCGGCAGCGTTGGTTGCTGCGGTGCACGAGCTGAGCCGCAAGTACCACTGAACTGAATAAAATATCTAGTACGAAAAAGCCGCAGAAAACCCCTGCGGCTTTTTCATTTCTGGGGGACAATGAAGCCAGTTGTTAAAAAAGGGAAGAACATGTCGGAAGCCAAATCGACTCAAAAAGTTGAACCCAAGAAGAAGCCCCACCATTCTGTGACCTGGCTGTTGGCAGTTCTGATTGGGTCGGTATTTATTATCGAAGTGATGGTGATGTATTTGCTGGAAGTATTGCCGCCCATGTCCAAACTGGGCAGTACGCTGCTTGACGCAACGTTACTTTCTACACTGTTGTTCCCCATATTTTATTTATTGGTGTTCCGCCCCCTGGTGCAGAACATCTATGAGCGTATCAAGGCGGAGGGTGAACTGCGCGTGGCTGCCGTGGCGCTGGAAATCAAAGATCCCATACTCATTACCGATGCGCAGGCCAACATTGTCCGGGCCAATAAGATGTTTCTCAGTATCACGGGATATAAGTTGGAAGATATAGTGGGCAAAAATCCACGCATCTTGAAGTCAGGTCGCCAAGGCGAGCACTTCTATGAAAAAATGTGGCAGTTGTTGTTGCGCAACGGCTCATGGAGTGGCGAGGTGCGTATCAAGACCAATAATGGACACGTATTGCCCTTGTGGTTGACCATCACCGCAGTGAAGAACCCCCAGCTAGAAACCACCCATTACGTGGCAATTTATAACTACACATAACGCAACGCCCAGTCCGGTTTTTCAGTTCAATCCTTAATGCCCATCGTTCGTGTCGCGCTTGATATTCCATTATCCACCTTGTTTGACTACACGGTGGAAGAGGGCGTGGAAGTGGTAATGGGTCAGCGTGTACTTGTCCCTTTCGGTAAGCGGCAGTTGGTGGGCGTGGTGATGGAGTGTGTCGCCAAATCGGACATGGATGCGGCACGCATCAAGCCGCTGACGCAAGTGATGTACGACACTGCACCGCTGTCATCCGAGTTGCTGCGCTTGTTGAATTTTTGCAGTGATTACTATCGGTTTCCCATAGGTCAAACTGTGCTGCCCGCGTTGCCGACTAAGCTGCGTAGCACCGAGCCAATCGTTATTAAATCGCTAGTGGTTTGCCGCTTGAGCGAGGCTGGCAGAGCGCTGGACATGTCAGTTTTCCCCAGGCGCAAAGCGGTACAGCGCAAGCTACTAGAACAACTCGCAATCAAATCATGCACGATGATGGAATTGAAGCGCATATCGGCCACAGCGGGAGCCGCCGTGAAAGCGATGCTGGTGGAAGGCTGGATAGAGCAATACGACGAGCCAACAACGCGATCTACAGGCCACCCGGTGCAAACAAATGTGGCGGCGCGGCATACATTCGACAACGCGCACACCTTGACCGGCGAGCAACAAGCCGCAGTGGATGCAGTCACGCGTTCGTCGGGTTATGGATGTTATTTATTGCATGGCATCACAGGTAGTGGCAAGACCGAGGTGTACGTGCATCTCATGCACCACATGTTGGGACAGGGCGGGCAGGTATTGTTGTTAGTACCAGAGATCAATTTGACGCCACAATTGGAGCAATATTTCCTGAGCCGATTTCCCGATGTGCCACTAACCAGCTTGCATAGCGGCTTGAGCGAAAAGGCACGCTTGGAGAATTGGCGGCAGGCTCAGTCTGGCGCGGCGCGGCTGGTGCTGGGTACCCGCTTAGCGGTATTCGCCGAGCTGCCCAATCTATCACTCATCATCGTGGACGAAGAGCACGACAGTTCTTTCAAGCAGCAAGACGGTTTACGCTATTCGGCGCGTGACGTGGCGATCTTCCGCGCCAGTCAACGGGGTGTGCCCGTCGTTTTGGGCTCGGCCACACCCTCGTTGGAGAGCTACCATAACGCCAAGACCGGGCGATATCGGATGTTAAAACTGAGCCAGCGCGCATCGGCCACAGCGCAGTTGCCGGTGGTGCGATGCATCAATATCCATCAGACCACCATGCATGCGGGAATCAGCGAGAACCTGCTACGCGAGATAGAGGCGCGTATCGCGAGCAAAGAACAGAGTTTGGTGTTCATCAACAGGCGCGGTTATGCGCCGGTGCTGATGTGTGGCGGCTGTGGCTGGTTGTCGGACTGCAAACATTGCGCGAGCAAGATGGTGTTGCATCTCAAAGACCAACGTCTGCGCTGCCATCATTGCGGATATCAAGTACGCGTGCCGCAAACCTGCCCGGATTGCGGGAATGCCGATTTGCATCCTGTGGGTAGCGGCACGCAGCGCGTCGAAGAGGTGTTGCAAGAACGCTTTCCGGATGCGCGCATCTTGCGTGTGGATCGGGACAGCACGCGCAACAAGCGCGCTTGGCAAAGCATGCGTGAACAGATACACGCAAACGAGGTGGACATACTCATAGGCACGCAGATGTTGGCAAAGGGCCATGACTTCCCGGAGTTGACACTGGTGGGGGTGCTAAATCCCGATAGTGCGCTGTACAGCAGCGATTTTCGTGCCGCCGAGAAGTTATATGCACAATTGGTGCAGGTCTCGGGTAGGGCGGGGCGGGCAGAAAAGCCCGGCAGCGTGATTATCCAGACCGACTTCCCTGATCACCCCTTGTACCTTGCCCTGCAAGCTCACGACTTTGACGGATTCGCTGCCAGTCAGTTGGCGGAGCGGCAGATGGCCGGATTTCCTCCCTACATGTTCCAAGCCATGTTGCGCGCCGAGGGCAAGATCGAGAGTGAAGTTTATGAATATTTGGGCAAGGCCAGGGCGGCGGCACTTGCCTTGCAGCATGAGGTTGAGGTCATGGGCGTCGTACCCTCGGCCCTGGCGCGCCGCGCCAATCATGTACGGGCACAATTGCTGATACAGGCAAACAGTCGTCGCGGCTTACAGCAATTCCTCAGAGCCTGGCAAGGGGCTTTGGACGGATTATTACAAACAAAACTGCGCTGCGCGCTAGACATAGACCCGCTAGAGTTTTAGAGTGCTGGGCTTGCATTTCATCCTCAAATAAATCATGTCCATCCATCGTTTCTATACCAAGACCGTCAGCGAAAAACTGCTCTATACCTCATTCCTATTGCTGATAGGTTTGGGTTATCTGATGGCGACCGCCTATCTTTACGTTACGCACGAGATGAACGACGGCAAACCGGGACTTTCGGTGGAGGATGTGGCGAACAGTTATTACGGCAACCGCAGCGGTACGCGTCTGGAAGCGGCGATACGCGGCCCGATGTCGGGCTTCATTAGCGATGATGATAGAGAGTCCATCGTTGCCTGGCTCAAGGATGGCGGTGAAGAAGATCATTACGAACCGACTATCAAACCCATATTGCAGAAGACGTGTTTGAATTGCCACGTTGCTAGCTCGGGCATGAATCTGCCGGATTTCAGCACTTATGCGGGCATACACAAGGTATCTTCAGTGGATACCGGGATGTCTATGGCCAGTTTGTTGAAACTGTCTCACATCCATCTGTTCGGTATCAGCATCTTGTTATTTATCTTGGGCTGGATCTTCATCCAGAGCGAGATCAACGTGCACTTCAAGCGTTTCTTGGTGGTATCGCCGATGTTGGCTGTATTCATCGACGTCGCGTCATGGTTCCTGACCAAATGGGACTCGCATTACGCCATGGTGGTGATCTTCGCCGGTGCAGTCTTGGGCTTCTCCATGGCCGCGCAGATAGTAATCTCGCTGTATCAGATATGGTTCTTGAGGCGTCCGGCTGATCCTGATGATCACCCACCTTTGAAATGATAGAACAGCTACAGTACATCGTCGGAGCGGATGCCGTTCTGATAGGGGCGGACACTGCGCCCTACAGCGAGGACTGGCGCGGTAGGTATAGCGGCATCGCGCTGGCGGTGGTGTTCCCCGCCGATACCGGGCAAGTCTCGCAAGTGGTGCAGTGGTGCGCCTCGCATAACGTCGGCATCGTTCCGCAGGGCGGTAACACCGGCTTGTGCGGTGGCGCTGTGCCTTTGCTTAAGGGCAAGCAAGTGGTGCTGAATCTGTCGCGCATGAACAAAATATTGGATGCCGATCCGCAGAATCAAACCCTCACTGTACAAGCAGGCTGTACTTTGGCGGCAGTGCGTGCAACGGCGGAGTTCCACGGTTATATATTTCCACTCGGGCTGACCGCGATCGCCGACCGCTGCGAGATCGGCGGTAACATTTCCACCAATGCGGGTGGCATCGGTGTTTTGCGTTACGGCAATATGCGCGAGATGGTGCTGGGCATAGAAGCGGTATTACCCGATGGCAGGATTTGGAACGGACTGCGCGGGTTGCGCAAGGACAATACCGGGTATGACCTCAAACATCTTTTCATAGGCGCAGAAGGCACCCTGGGTATTGTGACAGCGGCGGTGTTGAAGCTGTTTCCCAAACCACAGACCACGGCCACGGCAATAATAGGCGTGGGTACGGTCACCGCTGCGACGCGGACGCTGGAGTTGGTGCGTAAAAATTGCGGCAATACATTGAGTGCATTCGAGCTGATGTCACGCGAATGTTTAGATATGGTGTTGAGAAATATCGACGGGACCCGAGAACCTTTTGATAGCAAGTACCCGTGGTATTTGTTGGTGCAACTGAGTGATGCCACCAAGACTTTGTTACAAGATGTTTTACGCGACACCATCACCGGCTTCACTACTTCACGTTTTGATTTTGAGATCACATCGGACGCAGCAGTGGCTGAGGAGTGGTGGAAGCTGAGGCGCAATATCAGCGAAGCGCAGAAACGCGAAGGAATCAGCATCAAACACGATGTCTCGGTTCCTATCAGCAGTATCACTGAATTCCTATTGCATGCGGGTGCTTCACTGAAAGCGACCTACCCCGAGGTACGCCTCTTGGCCTTCGGTCATATGGGTGACGGTAACATCCACTACAATGTTTCTCTGGCTGATAAAGAACGCAACAAAACTTTCATCGCCAATGAAGAGTCCAAGGTTAATGAACTGGTCTATCAGGTCATCGATGAGTTGAAGGGCAGTATCAGTGCCGAGCACGGCATAGGCCAGCTTAAGCGCGAGACCATACGGAATCACAAGAGTGAGATAGAGCTGGACTTGATGCGCAGCCTCAAAAAGGCGCTAGACCCGCAAGGCATCATGAATCCGGGCAAGGTGCTTTAATCCTCACTTGGGGGCTGCTTGCACCGCATCTGCCCAAGGATTAAGTTGCAAGGAGGTCAGCACTTTGCCGTCAGCCTTGTTGACAATCACCGCGATATCCTCGAACTTCGAACGTAGTGGCAAGAAGCCTACCTTGTCAGCCTTCCAACCGCCTTTGCGCAACGCAGCCTCGATCTCCGCCTCATGTCCCGGGTTCAGTTGTTTCAATTCGTCCAAGCTGCGTGCGGCAAGACCTGCCGCTTGGGCATGTTCGGCATAGGGTTGGTAATACTTGGGAAATAGTGGCAGATCCTTGCCGCTGAATGCGGCGAATACCACCTTGTTCCGCTCTTCGATGTCATTGGGTAGCTCTGAATAGACATAGACAGGACCGGTGATGGGCAGCGTGCGGTACTGGGGTAGCCGCGCTTGCTTGATATCACCAGTCTCCAGCTGGTTCTCCACAACCATGTCATAAGAGTCTTTGATAAACACCACGAACACCGGGCGTGCATGAAACATCACGCTCATCCCGTAGATCAGCGCAGTGAACTGCATGATGGCGATTACGGCAAAATCGAAGCGTAGTGCCCTGCGACTTTTCTTGGCGTTATAAATGATGAGGGTGATGAGCGGCCCTAATGTCACGTCCACGCCTAACATAATGAGCAAAACCTGTTTGCCACCCGCAGCCGAGAAGAACGGTGGTGCGAACCAAAGGGTGAGCATCAAAGTGAGTGCGATGAGTGCGATGGTTGCACTGATAGAAAAATGTATGGCCGAAGCTTTCCAACGGGTGATGGTACGCAGTTCTGACATGTGAGTACTGAGTGATGGCTGGAGCGGATGGATTGATTATAGAGAATACGCGGGAGCGTTGTAAGCACGCAACGGGAACCCGCGCGCTGCAATGCTATAATCCGCACCCTTTTTTGTAACAGTAGCGCTATGTCTGCCGTATTGAATTTCAAATCCCATCTGACCGAATTGTTCGCACAAGCGCAGCGTGTGGTCGCGCCTGATTCTTCCGTCGAAATATTGTTGGAGCGCCCCAAGCAATCCGCTCACGGTGATTACGCCTGCAACCTTGCGATGCAATTGACCAAGGTGATGCGCAAGCCACCGCGCGAGATTGCGCAGGCGCTGATTGCGGCATTGCCGGCTTCTGCCGTGGTCGAAAAAGTCGAGATTGCCGGTGCGGGTTTCATCAACGTATTCATTACCACGGCGGCCAAACAGGCTGTGGTCGGAGGCGTGCTGCAAGCCGCTACGGCCTACGGTCGTAGCACGGTAGGCGCAGGTCGCAAGGTCGGTGTGGAGTTCGTTTCGGCCAACCCCACCGGACCTTTGCACGTGGGTCACGGTCGCGGTGCGGCGGTGGGCGATTGCTTGTGCAGCCTGTTGGATGCGGCTGGCTGGGATGTGACGCGCGAGTTCTACTACAACGATGCGGGCGTGCAGATCGATAACCTGACTTTGTCGGTACAACTGCGCTGCAAAGGCATCACCCCCGATGATCCTGCATGGCCGGACGCGGGCTATCGCGGCGACTATATTGCAGACGTGGCGCGTGCCTATTTGGCCAAAGAGAAAGTTGATTCTGACGATCAGCATGCGCAGGCGTCGGGTGACCCGGAGGACGCGGAAGCGATACGCCATTTTGCCGTGGCCTATCTGCGCCGCGAACAGGATCTGGACCTCAAGGCTTTCGGTGTGCATTTCGACGTGTTCTCGTTGGAGTCGTCCTTGTACACCGGGGGTAAAGTCAAGGCGACGGTGGCGGCCCTGGTTGCCAGCGGCCACACTTACGAGCAAGACGATGCGCTGTGGTTGCGCACCACTGATTTCGGTGACGACAAAGATCGCGTGATGCGCAAGACTGATGGCGGCTATACCTATTTCGTGCCTGACGTGGCCTATCACAACGAGAAATGGCAGCGTGGCTTCAAGCGCGTCATCAATGAGCAGGGCGCAGACCATCACTCCACCATCACCCGCGTGCGTGCAGGTTTGCAGGCTTTGGATGTGGGTATCCCCAAGGGTTGGCCCGAGTATGTGTTGCACCAGATGGTGACCGTGTTAAAAGATGGCGCGGAAGTGAAGATTTCCAAGCGTGCGGGCAGCTATGTGACGCTGCGCGACCTGATTGAAGAGGTCGGCTGCGACGCGACGCGCTACTTCTTGGCGGCGCGTCATCCCGATACGCAGTTGGTGTTCGACATTGATTTGGCGAAATCCAAGAGCAATGAAAATCCGGTCTACTACATCCAGTACGCGCATGCACGTATCCATACAGTGTTGAGCCAATGGGCGGGCGAACTTGAACTATTGAAACATGCTGATGTCAGTTTGCTCGATAGCGAATACGAGACCACTCTGTTGCAGAAATTGATCGATTATCCGCAAGCGATAGAGACCGCTGCACAAGACCTTGCGCCGCATCAGATCGCGTTTTATCTAAAAGATTTGGCAGCCGATTTCCATAGCTACTACAATGCCTCGCGCTTCCTGGTGGACGACGAAAAACTGAAGTTGGCGCGCTTGGCTTTGATCGCGGCGACCGCGCAAGTGATGCGCAATGGATTGGCGCTGTTGGGTGTGAGTGCACCGCAGCACATGTGATTCGAAGGGGTGAAATGAATAAAAGTACGGGCAAAAGAGCGGGTGCAGAAGGCAAGAGCAGCCCGCTGATGGTGGGGCTCCTATTGGGGTTGATCGTCGGTGTCGGCATCGCCGCCGCGCTGGCTTGGTACACGATGAAGACACCCAGCCCCTTTGTCGCCAAGCAGGCAGCATCTAACAAAGCTGTCTTGGAAGAACAGCTTAAAGCGGCGGCCTCCGAGGTCACCAAGCAGGCGAACGCGGCTGTTTCGGCAGTGACTGATGCCAAGCCCAGGTTCGAGTTCTACAAGGTGCTGACCGATAAGCAGGACACACCAAGCTTACCGATGCAAGAGTCTGTAAAGCCTGTTGAGAACAAAGCTGCGGCAGTCGCCAAGCTAAATACCTCAAATATCATCGAGACACCCAAGCCGGTCACCAAGGGCATCTACTACCTGCAAGCGGGTGCATTTGCGAACCAGGCGGAAGCAGAAAAACTTAAAGCGGGTCTGCTCATGGACGGCATGGAAGTCACCGTGCTTGCAGCGAACATTCCGGACAAAGGTGTATTCCACAGAGTGCGTACCGGTCCCTATCAAAGTGTTGAAGAAATGAATAAAGCACGTGCCAAATTGCAACTAAAAGGCATTAACAGTACTCCCATGCGTGTTCAGTAGAATCAGGTTCGAATCACCGGCAAGATTTTTATAGAAATAATTTCAGGAGCCCAATATGAAGAAAATCCTACATAGTCTGATGATGGTCGCTGTGCTGTTCGTCGCAACGAATGTGCATGCCGAAGCGCAACTGGGCAAAGATTACACACTGCTAGATCCTGCACAAAACACTTCCACCAAAAAGATTGAAGTGCTTGAATTCTTCTTTTACGAATGCAGCCATTGCTTCCACTTGCATCCATTCCTGGCCAAATGGGAACAGAGCAAACCTGCAGATGTGGACATCAATTTTGTGCCGACTATTTTCCGTCAGTCTGCCGAACCAATGGCCACGGCCTATTACGCCCTGGAGTCTATGGGAAAAATCAAGCAATTAGATGACGATATCTATAAAGCGATACACGTCGATCAAGTGGCTTTGTACGACCTCGACACCATCGGCGCCTTCATGGCCAAGAAGGGTGTGGACAAGAACGAGTTCTCATCGGCTTTCCAATCCTTCAGCGTGCAAAGTAAAGTGGCACGCGCCAAGCAATTGATTCGTGCGTATAACATACAAGGCACACCTACATTGATCGTCGAAGGCCGCTACGTTATCTCCGGTTTGCAACCTGAAGACACCATACGCGCACTCAACGCAGTCATCGCCAAAGTGCGCAAGGATCGCGCAGGCAAAAAACACTAAGTACAAAATGCGGGAGGCGGGATCGGGGATTTGGGAAGAGCAGGGCACCGCTGCCAACTGAATTTCGCACCCATATCCCCCATCCTCATTCTTCGCATATATGTCTTTAGCCGAATCCGGTATCCCAAATCCCGCACTCTGTATTGTCATCACCGGTGCAAGCAGCGGCATAGGCCGGGCTTTGTCACGCCACTATCTGCAACAAGGCGCGCACGTCGCGGCTTATGCCAGACGCGGCGAACTCCTCGCCGCACTCGAAGCGGAATTTCCCAAGCAAGTTTCTATCTACACTTTGGATGTGCGTGATGCCGTCGCACAACAGCAAGCCGCTGCCGACTTTATCGCGCGCGTGGGTGTGCCCGACATCGTCATCGCCAACGCGGGTGTCAGCATCGGCACGCTTACTGAATATGCCGAGGATAGCGAGGCCTTCAAGCAAGTCATGGACATCAACGTGCTGGGTATGGTGCAGACCTTCCAGCCTTTCGTTGCGGCGATGCGCGCTAGGGGCAAAGGCACATTGGTAGGCATCGCCAGCGTGGCAGGCTTCCGCGGACTTCCCGGCGCGGGTGCGTATTCGGCTTCCAAAGCGGCGGCGATCTCTTATCTTGAATCCCTGCGTGTGGAATTGCGCGGCACGGGCGTGAAAGTCGTCACCATCTGTCCCGGCTACATCCGTACTCCGATGACCGCACACAATCCCTATGCCATGCCTTTTATGCTGGAGCCCGAAGTCGCGGCGGCGCGCATGGCACGTGCCATCGCGAAGCAGACCTCGTTTACCGTCATCCCCTGGCAGATGGGATGGGTCGGACGCGTGTTGAAAGTGTTACCCCGCTGGCTATACGACCGCTTGTTCGCCCATGCACCGCACAAGCCGAGGAAGCCAGGCGGTAAACCTGCCTAAAGCTACTCACGCGCTTGACACACAAATGTTAGCTATAGATATGACTTGGCCGCATCGTTGCCATTTGCCCGTGTGCGCGGATGTGTGAACACCCGCGCGGATGCGACCGGTTGTAACACCTGGAAAATCCGGTCATAGGCTTTTGACTTTCTTGGGGGGTAATAGAAAATCTACCGGATTTTGGTTTAACCTGCTCAATACAGCTTTAGTTAGCATGCGCCATTGTGCAAAGCTAAGTTTGCGTGATTTCATTGCCACATAAAGTGCCAAACTAAAGCTCACCAATAAATTGACCATGCCTATCAATACCACGCCTGAAACCGCGATCAGAAGCATTTGGCCTGTTACATCAAAATCAAGCCCGACAAGAGAAAAACTAAAGAATGCCGAAGAAAATGCAATATGCCGAATGTCTATAGGCACACCAAGCAACACACCTATCCCACCCATGCCTCCGAGCAAACAACCAAAATAGAAGTTACCGGCAAGCGCACCCAGATTATTTTCTATGTATTTTCCGACCCGATTCAGCCGGGTTTGTCCCAGCAGTTTTTGCATCCAGACAAGTGCCATCAAGCGTTGCGGGATCTTGTTATAGATTGCAATATTATCGTGGTATCCGGCAATCAGTCCCGCCAGGAATAAACAAACACCTGCGATTCCCGCGTAAAACAGTGCGCCGCTATGAAAAGGATCGATTCCGGCCAGCAAGTAATGGGCTTCTTCCACGCCGACAAAGTGGCGGCCCGTTAATGAGAAACTACTCCAGGCGATCAGCATGGCGACAGGAATCGCTATGATCACATTTCCAAATATGGCCACAATCTGGCTACGGACCGTTTGAATAATAATGGTCACCAGCTTGTTTAGGTCCTTGTCACCTTCCCCGCCGGCATCAATACTCGCGGCAATAGCCGCCGCAGTCATCGCCGGCTGTTTGGTCGCCACGGTAAAATGCAATATGTGGATCAACACAAAACCCAAGCCGTAATTCAGACTGAATAAAATAGCCTCGGTTAGGGGCGCGTAATGCTCGTTCGCAGTCATGATTTTGATCATTGCCATAATGCCAACCACCAAGCCGGCACCCATGGCGGAGCGCATTAAGGCAAAATACTCACCACGTGATTCGGTAATGTAATGCTCGCCGGTGCGACTGGCATTTTCAGTGACGCGTAAAGCCAGTGTCTCCATGTTTTCACGCCAGTGCTGACCAAGATCATTTTTATGGCATTCGGCCGAAACCAAGGCTTTGAATAATGCGATCAATGCATGGTGTGCGCTTTCACCCGAACGCAGGCCGTGCGTGATACCCAATAAAATTTCCAACCGGGCGATTTTTTGGCTCATGCCTTGCAATAAAACGGTCAGGTTAATACTCGTTCCGCTTTGCGAACTGTTACGACGAATTTCTGCGACTCCCTGTTTGCACTGGTCAAGTATCGCTAAAATATGGTCTATCCCTGCCGGTTCTTCAATTGGCGAGGCAAGCAGAGCAATCAGCTCTCTATTTTGGGTAATAAATGGCGAGGCGAGATCTTCAAGTTCCGGATGATTCCGTATCAACTCGGGTTCCAGCCCGGAGGCGGCCAACCGGTAAGAAAGCACCTGCGCCGCATCCAGCAAAGCTTGCTGACAGGGGGCGATTTGATCGGGTGTGGCATCTGCAAAATGCAGGGCTTGCAGTAGCGCCAGCCAAACTTCATCCGGTACGGCCAATACCCATATCTCATCGCTAATCTTCGAAAAAATACGCGGGAATAGGTGTTTGAGATAAGCAGGGTCTACAGCATCCGGCAATATTTTATGTCCGATACGGCGCTGCATTTCAGTAAAAAATCCGCTACTGGGCTGTATCCCCGAGTCCACATACAATGAAACAGGCTTGTGTTCGCCGAGCAGACACAGCATGGCATTGCGCAATAATCTTACGTGCCCAGCGTTACGGTTAAGCACATAACAAAGTGCCTGGATTGCGTGCACAGCGGCATTGGTCTGGTGTGGTTTATCGGGTCTGATCTGTGCGACTAATTCCGCCAGCATCTCTGTAGAGTCAGTTTGCCGGTCTGCGTATTTCTCAAAAATTTCTTCCATCATTTGAGTATAAGCGAATCCGAGCATGAAGTGCAATTTTGAGCAACGCAGGCCCGGTAGACGGATGCGGCAGAGATGCATAACTTTTTTCTTATTCATCCAGTGGCACATTCCTGGTCTCGGGCAAGAACAATATTCCCACCACCGATGCCATGATTAATAGCCCCACCGGATACCACAATCCGGCGGAGGGCTCCCCGGCTTTGACGCTGAGTATGGTGATCATAAAGGGCGACATGCCGCCTATCCATCCCGCGCTCAGATTGTGCGGCAGGGCGACGGCGGTGTAGCG
Source organism: Gallionellaceae bacterium (assembly GCA_027448945.1). Classification (GTDB taxonomy): domain Bacteria; phylum Pseudomonadota; class Gammaproteobacteria; order Burkholderiales; family Gallionellaceae; genus Gallionella. The sequence continues at coordinate 64,881 of DAIDMQ010000001.1, read as the reverse complement.
CGTGCGTACCGGAAAAAGTTCGGCCAGTGTGGCGGTCTGCGGGCCGGTGATGAGTGCCACGGCAATCAGCGGCACCAGCAATAAGAGGAAGATCATGGCGCTGTTTACTTGGCTTGCATCGGCGTGTTCGGCCCAACCTGCCAACAGTAATGAGGCCCTAATCGCATTGGGTTGAAAGCCGGCAAGTGCTGTTTGTTCGGCGATCTGTATCGAGGTTTCCGCTGTGTCCTGTTGGGTGTAGCTAACGCCCAGTTTTACCAGCAGTTCTTGATTGCGTTCGCAGTCGTTGCGCGGGCCGGTGAACGGGTTGTAATGGCAATCATTGCCTTGCAACACCACTTTTACTTCACGATTGAAATGCTCCAGTGCGGGATTGCCGTAGTGCATCAACCCGTGGAATACCGGCAGGATGGTGAGTGCGCCCAGTATCAGCCCCGCAAGCAATACCGGGCGTCGACCGATGCGGTCAGATAGCCATCCGCACAGGACAGTGAGCGGGATCAGCAATAGGGTGCTGATCATCACCAGTGTGCTGGCAGTCTGTGCGTCGAGTTTGACCACGGTTTTAAGATAGACGTTGGTGTAAATCTGCGATGAGAAAAACAACAATGAGCCGCCCGCCGAGATGCAGAAAAACAGCAGCGCCATGCGCCCCAGCGTCTTGGGGTTATGCAGGCATTCGCGCAACGGCGCTTTGGAGATGCCGTGATGGTCACGCAAGCGTTCAAACACCGGCGACTCATGCATGTTGATACGGCTCTTCAGCGAGATGGCCAACAACACGGCAGAGAACAGGAAGGGCACACGCCAGCCCCACTCGTGAAATTGCGCGTCGCTGATCCAGTGTTGCAGCAACACCACTTGCAAAGTCGATACCAGGATACCCAGTGGCCCCATCAGCTGCAGCACGCTGGCGTAGATGCCGCGCTTACCATCGGGTGCGTGCTCGGTGAGATACACCGCCGCGCCGCCGATCTCGCCACCCACCGCGAAGCCCTGCAGTAGTCGTAGAAACACCAGGCCTGCCGGCGCCCACATCCCGACCTGCGCATAGGTCGGCAACAGGCCGACCAGGAAAGTGGCGACACCCATCAGGATGATGGTGACGATGAAGATGGGACGTCTGCCGTACTTGTCACCCAAAGAACCGAACAAGGCCGCACCCAGCGGACGCACCAACATGCCGACACCAAAGGTCGCAAGACTCGCCAACATCGCGGCGACAGGATCGTCAGGCGGGAAAAAAAGTACGCTGAAGTAAATGGCTAAGGAGGCGAAGGTGAGGAAGTCATACCATTCCAGGAAGGTGCCGAAGCAGGCGGCGATGGCGACTTTGCGTTGTATCGTGGCGTTAGAGGTCATAGGGTCTGGATGCGCGACGCGGGATCTGGGTGTCAGGAAAATAGGTCGCGGATTATTGCCGATATGTTGGCTTAAGGCTATGCCGGATGCGGGTGGCCGGATGACTTCATCGGGTGGGAGCGCTTGGAGTGCGGTGAGCCGTGTAACAAAACAATCACCGCAGCTTCATCAAAGCGTTGCATGGCGCAGCCAAAGTGTGCGGCATGAAAAATCTGTGCAGATACTGGCGTTGGTTGGTTCCGCTGTTGTTATGGAGTGCGGATGCGCATGCCTGGGGTTTGTATACCCATGTGTATTTTGCGCAGTTGTTGTTGTGGGCAGTCCCGCTCACCGATGCGCGCTATCTGCGCGCCATCAAGAATTTCCCCAAGCTGGTGTTGGCGGGTGCCTGCCTGCCCGATTTGGCATTACTCAGCGAACATCCCTGGGGCGAACCTTTCTCGACTACCCATCAATGGCAGCGCGCACGCCAATTGCTCGATGATGCAAAGAGCGATGAAGAGTTCGCGCTATCCCTGGGTTTCGTTAGCCATCTTTTGGTGGATGTCATCGCGCATAACCATTTTGTTCCGGCACACGAGAAGATGTGGGGCAACGTGCCGATGCTGACCCACGCCGCATGCGAGTGGGCAATGGATATGCATATCCGTCGGTATCTCTACACCGAGCCGGCACAGTTGATGCGCACGCATTGCAATGAGTTGGCCGGCTATGTGTCGCAGCACTTTGCCTGTCCTTTGCAGTTGGCCAAGCGTGGTGTCGAAGTGCTCGCCAGCGCGGAGGATGTGTTGCGCACCAGCCGCATCCCGATGCTGTGTTATCACGGCGGTAGATGGATGGATGCCGGCATGCAAAGGCGCTTCAATTTTTACCTCAAGCAGACCCGCTCACATCTGGCGCATATCGACCGCATTCTGCTGGGCGAGGAGCCGGTGTGGAATCCCGACCCCTGCAGTTCTGATCTGGATATGCGCCGGCGTATAGACAACATTCCCGCAATGCAGCTACGCCATCGCGTGCCCCTGCCACAGGATGTGTTTAGTCCGATCTGAAAATTAATTGAAATGGCGATGCAGGGTCAGTCAGTTAGCCGCGAAAAAATTAATCGCGGCTAACCGCCGCTGCCGCGTTAAATTTGCAATGAAATGATCGCGAGTGTCGCACCCAGTGCCGCGCCAGCCAGGACATCGCTGGGGTAGTGCAGGCCGAGGATAGGGCGGGACAGCGCGACTAATAATGCAAAGGGCGCAACCAGCCAAAACAGGAATGGGAAGTAAGACACGGCGATGATGCTGAAGGCCACGGCGTGCATAGTGTGGCCGGATGGGAAGCTGAACTGATCCAGTGTTTTGCCCATGCACACGATGGCGGGATAGACGTTGAAGGGACGCGGGCGCAGTGTCTTGCCCTTGATCAGTTTGTAGCTCAGCGTGCCCAATGCGGCGACAGTGAGCATGTGTGCAACGGGTATCAAGGCCGCCATCTGAAACTGGATGACCAGTGCCGCCATCAGGGTGTACCAGAACACACCATCGCCCAGCCGGCTGATGATGCGAAAAAGATAACGCACTGCAAGGTTGCGGCTCTGACGATTACAGAACACGCACAACTCCATGTCGTAGCGACTAATCTGTTGCAGTGGCAATTTCAGGCTGAACATATCGCACTCCCCGTGTACGGACGATGTCGGATAACACCGCCTCTAACTGAACAATAATTTGTGACCAGCCAAGTGCACTGACCGTGATCGGCGCGGTGTTACGCAAACGATGCACACGCGCCATATCGCTAGCCAAGGCTTGTGCCTGAGTGATGAAAGCGGCGTTGTCGGCATAGGGAACCAACAATCCGTTCACGTCATGTTTGATGTGGAGCTGTGCGGCAGCGTAGTCATAAGCGACGACTGCCAGACCGCTGGCCATGGCTTCTATGGTGACGTTGCCATAGGTCTCGGTCAGGCTGGGGTAGAGGAAGATGTCGCCGGAAGCGTAATGCCGCGCCAATTCGCTACCGGTTTTTACACCTGTGAAAATCACATCGGGGTAGCGCAGTTGCAGGTTTTTACGCGCGGGGCCATCGCCCACGATCACCATGCGCGTTTCGGGATTTAGCTTCTGTATCTCGCGATAGGCAAGGCAGGCCGCGTCCAGATTTTTCTCGGCGGCAAGACGGCTCACCAGCAACACCACCGGGGTGTGCGCATCCGCGTCCCAGCTTGCCCGTAATGCGTCATCACGTTTGTTCGGGTTGAACAATCCGGCATCCACACCGCGCGAGATCACGCCCACATTGGCATAGTCCTGACGCTCCAATTCCCGCTGCATCGCAACTGTGGGCACTAGGGTGCGGTCGGCTTTGTTGTGGAAGTGGCGCAAATAGGCGGAGACCGGTTTGCGCAACAACCGTAAGTGGTAGTGCAAGGTGTAGCTTTGGAAATTGGTATGGAAGTAGCTGCTGACGGGCAAGCCCAACTGGCGGGCGGCAGACAGTGCTGTCCAACCTAAAGGCCCTTCTGTGGCGATGTGCACCACGTCTGGTCTTTGTTTGCTCCAAAGGCGCAGCAAAGCGGATTTGGCCGGCAACCCGGCACGTAGCCCGGGATAACCCGGCAGGGGAAATCCATACACCAATGTCTCGCTATAACCATCGCGCAAATCGGCCGCATCGTCCTTGTTACGGCGCGGACGGATCATGTGCAGCTTATGACCGCGTGCACACAGCCCCGACACCATATGACCCAATGTCATGGCCACGCCATTCACGTCGGGCAAGGTGGTTTCACTCACTATGGCGATGTGCATGGTGCTGATACTGCGGTTAATTTGAGCTTGGCTATCCATGAGACGCATGCTGAGGCGCGCAGATGAATGTTTGATGAAAAATTCTTTAAGACTTGATGACGCGTATGAGTGACTAGAGTGGGGCTGCTACACAGACAAGTCCGGCATGAAGTATTTATGAATTTTGTGTGACAAACACGGGATGGGCTCTTGCCGGAAAAATTTTTTACTTACTGAAAATAAACAATATTTATATTGCGATGAATGTTGCGCATGACTTGCCCGGGATGATTTCGGGCTAATTCATGCGCTTCTTGAAATATGTGCGCTCAAGCTATCGTGATAACTTGCCGTTATCACGATTAGACCGGTTTGTCCGGCAAAGCTTTTGGCTATGCCCAATTCAAGGAAAGTAAATGTAAAGGAGCTTGATCTCATGGATGACTCTACGCAAAGCATAGATGCGGGAACGATAGAAGCGCTGATACACCGTGTTACCGCAGTGGCGATGAACGAGACATGTATAGATGTGTTGTCCATATTTCTCAAGGATAAGGCGCTCTACGCCTTGCCTATCATCAACGCGGCACATAAGCCCGTGGGCATCGTCCTGAGACAGGAAATCACCGAGATATTCAGTAAACCCTACGCCAAGGAGTTACAGGGTGGCAGAACGATCTCTACCATGCTGAGCAAGAAGACCATTGTGGTCGACAAGGAGACCGCGATCGACGATGTGGCGCGTATCGTGCTGGATGCCGGCGTGGAATGCATGATGAACGGATTTGTGATCACCGAGGATGGCCTCTATGCAGGCGTAGCCAATGGTTACGATTTGCTCAAGGAAATTACTAATCGCGAACAGAAGCATTTATTCGAATTGGCGCATTTTGATCAATTAACAAAACTACCAAACCGCAGACTGTTTATCGACAGGTTGGGGCAAGAATTGATGAAGGCAAAGCGACTCGGCACTTCCATCGCACTGTTGTTCATTGATCTGGATCACTTCAAAGCAGTCAACGACAGCATGGGTCACGCCAAGGGTGATGAACTGTTGATGCAAGTCGCACAGCGTATCAAGGATTCGATCCGCACTTCGGATACCGTGGCTCGCTTGGGCGGGGATGAGTTCACCGCAATATTGACCAACTATGGCGGCCACAGCCATTTGGAACGCATCACTCAAAACATCATTGATGAACTCGCCGCCCCCTTCGATCTGGGTGCGGATGAGATCGCGCATGTGTCGGGCAGTATCGGCATTGCGCTGTATCCGGACGATGCCGATGATCTAACGAGCCTGTTGCAACACGCAGACCATGCGATGTATGCCGCCAAAGAGGCGGGTCGTAACGGCTTCCGCTATTTCTTGCCGACGATGCAATATGAGGCGTTGGAGAAGATGAAGCTGACCAACGATTTGCGACTCGCGCTCAAAGGCGGGCAACTGGAAGTTCATTACCAGCCTATCGTCGAAGCGCATACCGGGCGGATATTCAAGGCGGAGGCCTTGTTGCGCTGGCGTCACCCCACACGCGGCATGATCAGCCCGGTAGATTTCATTCCCCTGGCAGAGGAATCGCGCTTGATAATTGAAATCGGGGAGTGGGTATTCTTTGAAGCGATCAAGAGTATAGAAGCTTGGCACGAGCAGACCGGACAGATAATACAAGTCAGCGTCAACAAGTCGCCGGTGCAATTCATACGCAAGAGTAGTCACGCTTGGAATGACAGGTTGAAGGCGTCGAATTTACCCCGTGGCGTAATCACCGTAGAGATTACAGAAGGCTTGCTGTTAAACGACTCCGAGCATGTGTACAACAGCTTGCTGCGTTTCCAAGAAGCGGGTGTCGAAGTGTCTATAGACGATTTTGGTACGGGTTTTTCGGCACTGTCATACCTGAATAAATTCCATATCGATTATCTCAAGATCGACAAATCCTTCATTCAGAATATGTTTGAGAACAAGAGCAACCAAGCGCTGACCGAAGCCATCATCGTGATGGCCCACAAACTAGGCATACGCACGATTGCGGAGGGCGTGGAAACGGTAGAGCAAAGAGATATGCTGATTACGAGCGGTTGCGACTACATGCAGGGATATCTGTATTCCAGACCTGTGCCCTATGCTCAATTCACAGAGTTGTTGCTCGCATCACCGTCAGTGCATGTTGCCATGGCAGCATGATTAGGATGCAGCCCGCTCCCGACCGGGCATGTCCTGTTATCCCTATGTATGTGATGTCAGTACCAGCACCCACACTACCAACACGTTGATGAGGCTGACCAGTACAGCTGAGCTGCCGATGTCTTTGGCGCGCTTGGCAAGGTCGTGGTTTTCGAGGGAGATTCGATCTACCGTAGCTTCAATGGCCGAATTGACCAGTTCCACGATGATCACCAACAGCACACTGCCTATCATCATCGCCTTGCCGATTGCAGATTCAGGCAACCACAGCGCGAGCGGAATTAAGAAGGTGGCCAGCAGGACTTCCTGGCGAAATGCGTCCTCATGTTTGTAGGCGGCGCGAAAGCCTGCAAACGAATAACCCAAGGCATTCATCAAACGGCGCAGGCCAGTTTTGCCCTTGTACGGACTTTCCATGTATTACTCCAGGCACGACGCTGAGTCGCGCATCTTAAATAAAAAATCGCGCACCTGTTCTAAGTGCGCGACCGGGGGATGAGGCCAAGGTTCAGGCTGGTTGGCCCATAAAGTGTCTGACGTACTTCGGATTCATGCGCGAAACCGGCAGCAGGATGAACAGGTCGGCAACATTGAAATCAGGATCCCAAGCCGGTTGACCTGCGATGTATGCGCCCAAACGCAGATAACCTTTGATCAACGGCGGGATGCTGACATCCAAATCGCGGTTCAAGGCACGCAGTGGCAGCGGGCAGTGCGGGAACACACTGTATTCAGTCGGGGCGCCATGCAGTTTGTGCACTTTGTCATATACGCTTGCGGCGTAGTGACCACCGTCGCCCATGCTGATGCTGGCGCAACCAATCAGATATTCGTGACCGTTCTTGGTGATGTAGTCAGCGAGGCCGCCCCACAGTTGGGTGATGGTCGCGCCGTCGCGATAGTCCGGGTGTACGCAAGAGCGACCCACTTCCACCATGCTGCCGCGCAAATTCGCCAAACGAGTCATGTCGAATTCGGTCTCGGAATAATATCCGCCAGCTTTCACCGCCTGTTCGGGTGGCATCATGCGATAAGTGCCAACTACTTTGTTGTCATCGTTATTGCGCACCAGCAAATGGTCGCAGTAAGCGTCGAAGCGGTCGATGTCCAGGCCCTGATCTGCACTCGGCAGTTTGGCGCCCATTTCTTCACCGAAAACCTTGTAGCGTATGCGCTGCGCCTCGGCCACTTCGGCCGGGGTGCGTGCGATGCTGGAACTCAGTTTGGGGCGTGCTGTATGTCCGGTCTGGCGGTTCAAGTCGAGCATGGTGTTCTCCTTGTTGAATAGAACCGACAGATTAGGTAGCTCAGATTTCAGCAGAGTTACTGCAATATGAAAGATAGATGACTAGGGAAACGCTGAATAAGTCGGCGAGCGGGATACATTCCAAGACGCACGAAGCATGGATGACCAGACATATCAAATGGATAGGCGGGGAGTCGAAATAGAAGTTTTGGTGCAGGCTCGTGCGCGTAGCGCGTGATGCCGGAACCCACACCGCGCAACGCGGCGATGCGCCCGCGCAGACACTTATTCGGCGTTCTCCTAGAGATTTCTTTCCAGCGGTGGGGAGAGTAGTAAACAGTGCAAAGACGGCGTGTAGTGTTCTTCGTGCAAAGTCGCCAATGTTTCGTACTGTGCGGTATGGGCGACGCTGTCCAGTGTGTGCAAAGCGTCGGAGATATGTTGGTGTGCAGCATGAGTCAGTGCCCGCCTATCGCGACCCGGCGTGGGGATGGGCGAGCTTGCAATGAGTCTGACTTGCAAGCGGGGGGCGGACAAGATGCGCCATAGCGATACACCGAAAGAGATATCGTCTATGTATACCGCAGCATCACTGCGCTGGCCGTTTTCATCCTGATAGCGCAAAGCAATCGGTTGTAACAATGCGCCCGCATCGATAGCCGGTTGCAACAATGTGGAATGGAAGTGCGCAACTTTGGCACCATCAGTGGTCGTGCCTTCGGGAAAGACCGCGAGGCATCCACCCTGTTTCAATATTTCAACGAGTTTTGTGTTGAGTCTTGCGGCGGCACGCGGATTGCCGCGCTCCAGAAACAGGGTTTGGGCGCGGGTACAAAGCCAGCCTATGACCGGCCAGTGCTTCACTTCGGATTTGGCGACGAAGCGCATCGGCACGACAGCGTTGAGCACGAACACGTCCAGCCAAGAGATGTGATTGGTGACGATCAGGCCGTTACGAACTTTATACAGCGCATCATCTCGTCCCAGCATGATCTCTACGCCCAAAACATCCAGTAGTTCGATAGACCAGCGACGGAGGATGCGACATTGCAAGCCGTGCGCCAACCACGGATAGCTCAAGGCGATGGTCAGGCCATAGAGTAAATGCAGGGCCAGTCTAACAGCGCGAATCACCGCGACCACGCGGCGCAATACGATATCTATCATTCACTCAATCCGAGCAGAGCAGGGTAAACACCGAGATGGTGCACACATATTCCAAAGTCTTTTGCAGGCCATGTGTGAGTAGTCGGGGGCAAGATGCCAGTGCGGTGTTGCGTTTGCGATTAACTTTCAGCATACGGTTCCCCTTACTCAAGTGTTGGTGATACGGCGGACTAGGAATAAAAACTTACCACTGCCTTGTACAACACGGCTTTGGCTTCCAGCAGTGCCTGCGAGATGTTGGTTTGCATGCCGCTCAGTTCGCGCAACAGGTCGCGCGTGTTTGCGATGCCGATATACCGGCCTTGTTCAGTGATCATGAAAACCGGCTCGGCGTGGCTGGAATATGTGGCAACCAAGTACTGGGCCAGCTCTTCGATAGGCATATGACGATTGACGCGCAGGGCTTCGATATCGATGAACAGCGCGCAGGGTTGATCGCAGGCGCTTAGTGCATCAGTCTCAAAATTGGCAAGAAAGGCGCGACGCGGAATCAATCCCAAAGGTTTGCCATGTCTGACCACGGGCAGTGCGCGCAGCTTGGAATTTGCACAGAAGCGCGCATAGACCTCGGCGTTAAGCGTCTCGGCTGTTACAGGCGCGACGCAGTGTGTGAGGGTGTGTGCGGTGACAGGCAGCTCCTGATATGTTCCCATATGCGGATGCGCAGCCAGCAGTGCTAGTTGTGCGCCGATAGCTTCCAGTGGGTACGGACTTTCCTCGTGCAAAGTCACTCGAGGCTGTGGTTCACGCAGTTGGGCGGCGCTTTCGTATGCAGATGTGGTTGTCATTTCGGCCAGTAATTGCTGTAAAGATGTGGCACGTTACTGCCAAGGTGTTACCGCTTTATGACACTTGAGCACTCCTCAGGAAACGCTGAATAAGTGTCTGCGCGTGTGCCTTGCCCCGTTTGGGATTTTGAATTTAAGCATCCCATTGGGCTGCCTAATTCATGTCGAAAAGGCTTGCTGTGGCATAATCTCGCGATGAATTCTTCCCTGCTTTCCGGTCTCAATCCCGAACAACGTGCCGCTGTCGTCCTTCCCCCGCAATCTGCGCTAATCCTTGCCGGTGCGGGGAGCGGCAAGACCCGTGTACTGACGACGCGCATCGCTCATCTCATCAGTAGCAATGCCGTGAGTCCCCACGGCTTGTTGGCGGTAACCTTTACCAACAAAGCCGCCAAGGAGATGGTCACGCGGCTTACCGCGATGTTGCCCATCAATACCCGGGGGATGTGGATAGGCACTTTCCACGGCTTGTGCAACCGCATGCTCAGAGCGCATTTCCGCGAGGCCAATCTGCCGCAGACTTTTCAGATCCTCGATAGTGGCGACCAACTTTCGGCCATTAAGCGCTTGATGAAGGCAATGAACGTGGACGATGAGAAGTATCCGCCGCGCGAGATGCAAAACTTTATCAGCGGCAGCAAGGAGCAAGGTCTGCGTGCGCAAGAAGTGGAAGCCTACGACCCGTATACCCGCCGCAAGGTGGAAGTGTTTGCCGAGTACGATGCGCAATGTCAGCGCGAAGGTGTGGTGGATTTTTCCGAGTTGCTGCTGCGATGTTATGAATTGCTGTCGCGTAATGCCATGCTGCGTGAACACTACCAGGAGCGCTTCAAACATATCCTGGTGGACGAGTTTCAAGACACTAATCCCCTGCAATATCGCTGGCTGAAATTATTGGCCGGCGCGCACAACGCGCTATTTGCCGTGGGTGACGATGACCAGTCCATCTATGCCTTCCGTGGCGCCAACGTGGGCAATATGCAGGACCTGTTGCGTGACTTCCATGTCGAGAGCGTCATCAAGTTGGAACAGAACTACCGCTCGCACGGCAATATCCTGGATGCCGCCAACGCGCTCATCAGCAACAACAAGAACCGTCTCGGCAAGAATCTGTGGACCTCGGAGAACGGCGGCGAAAAGATCCGCATCTACGAGTCGGGCACCGATGTGGACGAGGCCAGGTACATCGTCGAAGAGATACATCAACTCAAACGTGAGGGCGTGAACCTCACCGAGATCGCGCTGCTGTATCGCTCGAATGCACAATCACGGGTGCTTGAACACGCTTTGGTGTCGGCGGGTTTGTCTTACCGCGTGTATGGCGGTTTGCGGTTTTTCGAGCGCCAAGAGATCAAGCATGCGATGGCTTATATGCGCTTGATGGAGAACACCGATGACGACAACGCGCTGTTGCGCATCATCAACTTCCCTACCCGTGGCATAGGCGCGCGCAGCATAGAGCAGTTGCAAGAATCGGCCCGCATGAACTCTACGACCTTATGGGATGCTGCTGCACGTGCCGGAGGCAAGGTGTCGGCCTTCGTGGGCCTGATTGAGTCGCTGCGCAACGCGACCAGGGATCTGCCGCTGCCGGAGATCATCGATCATGTGTTGCAACACAGCGGCATGATCGCCGGATATGAGGTCGACAAGGCCAGCGCCGGCAAACGACGCGAAGCGGAAGAGCGCCTGGAGAACTTGAACGAACTTATCAATGCCGCGACCCTGTTTGTGCATGAGGCGGAAGACGACAGCCTCACTGCATTCCTCACACATGCTTCGCTGGAATCCGGTGAGCATCAGGCGGGAGATAGCGATGATGCATTGCATTTGATGACGGTGCATGCCGCCAAGGGGCTGGAGTTCCACACCGTGTTCATCACCGGCTTGGAAGAGGGGCTGTTCCCGCATCAGAACAGTGTGGACAGCGGTGATCTGGATGAAGAGCGTCGTTTGATGTATGTGGCCATCACTCGCGCACGACGCAGGTTGTATCTGACTTTTGCGCAAAGCCGCATGCTGCACGGCAAGACCAATTACAGCATGGTCTCCAGTTTTCTCGGCGAATTGCCGGAACAACTGTTGCAATGGCTGTCGCCGCGCTTCGTGCAACGCAATAGTAGCTATGCATCCGCAAGCCCGTCTGGCTATACACCGCGTATGGGTTATGGCGCGCCCGCGCCGGCCCCAATTACGCCCCGTACTCAGGCTGCCGGTGCCTTATGGCGTATCGGTCAGCGCGTGTTCCATCAGAAGTTCGGTGAGGGAGTGGTGACAGATACTGAAGGTAGTGGCAGCGAAGGGCGCGTGCAAATCAACTTCAAGCGCGCTGGCAGCAAGTGGCTGTCTTTGGAGTACGCCAAGCTGGAAGCGATCTAGTTGGCGGGTGGCGGGAAGATTTTGCTGATCTTTTCAGGCACTTCACCGCGACCCGCCACACCCACCGCGTTGGCACCCATCACCGCAGTCACCATCACGAAGATCAAGGTCGGCACCAGGGCGATGCGTGTCATCGCCGTCCACATGATGTGACCCATGCTGGCTTCATGCGCGGTCAGACTGACCAGCCAAGCCAGCAAAATCAGGACTGCGGAGATGCTGTATCCCAGTAACAAAATGCGACTATGAGACCAAGCCAAACGCCAGTGCGCGGCCACATACCAAACCGCAGGTTTGCGACTACGCAGATAGATATACGCCAGCAGGGAGGCTGAGCAAAACAGGGTAAATAGCAGGCCCGCTAAACCCAGCTTGAGGGCGATGACCGCCGGGGTCATGGTCAGGTTAATGAGGAACAGTCCGGAGACGAAAAGGTTGTGCGGCGCTTGCGCCAGTTTGCGTTCTGCTGCACTTGCCGGATATTCCATCTCGCGCTCCATCGTCATACGTTAATCAAAACGCAAATATTAGCACATCCTAATTCGATGCCCGAATAGTGTTAACCGATTTGGGTAAACGCTGAATAAGTCGGCTATTTGCAAACTAGGGTTGGAACTGAACCTCTAAGCCGAACTCCCTGAACAGACCTCGTGATTGGAAATCGCATCTTGGCCAATTGCAGTTTTGTTTGGAATTCGAATGGTTCTTGCCGATCCTGAGCACCCGTCAGGATCATCAAAGACTGAACGGCAAGCACACAAAGCAGCGTTTCCCTGATTCGAAAACCAACCGTATTTTCACAAAACAGATAATTCTCCGTTAGGTCTGGAAATCCGGTTTCCATCCTCAGTATGCAAATAGCCATTTTTACAGCGCCGTTAGTGACTCTCACGCCAGCCTGGAATGCTGCCGGCAGCACTAGCGCTATGGGCGGCGGCAGGTAGTCATCAGGACTAGGGAAGTCAAATTTTACAATCAGGATAGACCGGGTGCGGGCTGACAAGTCGGGGGAAAGGCGCCATCAAGTGCGGTACAATCAGGCGTCATAAACTGTATTATCCGAGCAATTCCAATGTAACTTTTAGCAGCTCTCTTCCGCTATCGATTGCGCCAACTGGCTTACGGCCGGTGTGTCGCGCTAACTTCCGAGTTCGTATTGTTGCCGTCCCCCTTGCGGGCGGTATTGTCATTTGGAGAAATTATGAATATCAAAAATTTTGCAGAAGCCAAGGTCAATATCCTGAGCGGGCTTACCGTGGCATTGGCACTGGTGCCCGAGGCCATCGCTTTTGCACTGGTCGCCCATGTACACCCGTTGGTTGGGTTGTATGCCGCTTTTATGGTTAGCCTCATAACATCGCTGATCGGTGGTCGTCCCGGCATGATCTCGGGGGCAGCTGGCGCGCTGGCAGTGGTGATGGTCGCGCTGGTGGTGCAGCATGGTGTGGAATATTTGTTCGCCACCGTGGTGCTGATGGGCGTGCTGCAAATCCTGTTCGGACTGGTAAAGTTGGGCAAGTTCATCCGCATGGTGCCGCATCCGGTGATGCTGGGTTTTGTGAATGGTCTGGCCATTGTGATTTTCCTCGCGCAGCTTAGTCATTTCAAAGTGGCTGGTGCAGACGGCACGACCAACTGGATGACGGGCGCGCCGCTATACACCATGCTGGGGCTGATCGCTCTGACGATGGCGATCATCTATTTGTTGCCCAAACTGACCAACATCATTCCCTCGACGCTGGCCGCAATCGCAACCGTTTCCGCGCTGGTGATCTTTGCCGGAATAGACACCAAAACCGTGGGTGACATGGCCTCCATCGCGGGCGGCTTGCCGGCCTTCCATCTGCCGGAAATCCCGCTGAACTGGGAGACGCTGCAGATCGTGTTCCCCTACAGTCTGATACTCGCGGCCATCGGCCTGATCGAATCGCTGCTGACGCTCAACCTGATTGACACCATGACCGACACGCGCGGCAAACCCAACCGCGCCTGTCTCGGCCAGGGCGTGGCCAATGTGGTCACCGGTTTCTTCGGCGGCATGGGCGGTTGCGCGATGATAGGACAGAGCATGATCAACGTCACAAACGGCGCGGTGAAGAATCTCTCCGGTATCGCCGCCGCGCTGTTCCTGCTGATGTTCATTCTGTTCGCCTCGGAATGGATAGAAATGATCCCGTTGGCCGCGCTGATCGGTCTGATGTTCGTGGTGTCGGAAAAGACCTTCGAGTGGGGCAGCTTCAACCTGTTCGGCAAGGTGCCCAGAACCGACCTCATTGTTGGTGTCACGGTCACCGTCGTGACAGTGTTCACTGATCTGGCGATGGCGGTCGTCATCGGCGTGATTATCTCGGCACTGGCTTTCGCCTGGGAGCACGCCAAAAGCATGGAAGTGCGCATCACCACCGAGGAGCACGGCTGGAAGGTATACGACCTGCACGGCTCGCTGTTTTTCGCCTCGTCGCAGAACTTCCTCAACCTGTTCACGCCGAAAGATGATCCGGAAGAGGTCGTGATCGACTTCCGCAATGCGCGCGTCAAAGACCATTCCGGGCTGGAAGTCATCGACCAGCTGGCGGAACGCTATACGCAACTGGGCAAGAAACTGCATCTGCGCCACCTCAGCCCGGATTGTCTGGAGTTGTTGGGCAAGGCGAAAGGCATGATAGAAGTCAACGTGCTGGAAGATCCGTTGTACCACCCGGCGGACAATCGCTTGGGTTGATTTTCGGAACTGCGGCTTATTTTGCCACCCTCGCGTAGTACGGAGCGGCTACTACCCGGGATATTGGCTCATGATAGCGACCGTCGCTTATCGACGATGTAGCCGGCCGCCTGACTTTTGATGCAGATTCAGTGGTCAGCTTAACCCCCCGAAGCTGCCCGGCGAAGCGCAGGTAATGACAGGCAGCAATGGCTGACTGTCAGTCCATATGATGGTCAATTTTTTCGTTCTCAAATCTTCACCATCAGGATTAACCGCCGCTTCTACGCTGAACCCTCCCTCGTTCTGCGATAGAATCCAAGCATGAATACGCAATCACGCCCCCCAGGCTTGGTCTTTTTGACCCCGGCCGCACAATCAAACGATGCATGAACTTTTCCTCACTGGTAACCGCGCCCGACTGCGCACATGGCTGGTGCTTGGTTATGTGCTGTTCATCGCTTATGCCAGCCTCTCGCCTTTTACGGGCTGGCAAGAACAGGGCTTGGACTTCTTGGCGGTGATGCAAGAGCCTTTGTTGCTGACCTATACCGCTTTCGATGCGGTACTCAATCTGCTCTCTTATCTGCCTTTTGGGCTGCTGCTCGGGCTGACGATGCGTGCACGTTTGTCCGGCCAGACCACCTTGATACTGGCCACGCTGCTGGGCTTGGCGCTATCGGCGAGCATGGAGTTCTTGCAGATGTATTTGCCTAGCCGCACGAGTTCGAATATGGACATCTTGACCAATGTGAGCGGGACTTTGTTGGGTGCCCTGCTCGCGCTGGGGATGACACGCTGGACGCGCGTCTATGATCGTATCTCTGCCGCGCGCGATGTGATGTTTTTGCACGGCAAGCGTATGGACTTCGGGCTGGCGCTGTTGGTGTTGTGGATGTTCGGCCAGATCAATCCCTCGCTGCCGATGCTGGGCAATGTGTTCATCAGCGAAGTGGCGCATCAGCCTTTCGCCGCCGTCACCGATGCGCCGTTCGATGTTTGGGAAAGTTCGGCGGTCGCGCTCAATCTGCTGATGCTGGGCACGCTATTGCTGACCCTGCTGCGCAACCGTGCAACGGTCATTAATGTGTTACTGATGGTTTTGGCCAGTGTGACGGTGATCAAGCTCATCACCGCGGCAGTGTTACTCAAGTCTTCCGCGATGTTGTTGTGGATGAACAGCGAGGCCTTGCTGGGCATCTTGTGTGGCGGGGTGTTGTTGTGGATGTCGCGACATATGGCTTACGGTCATATGATACGGGCGGGTGCCCTGCTGACCGCAGCCTATCTGGTCGTGGCGCACGGCGTGCTGGATAGCACGCCCGCTGCGGCGATGTCGGTATATCACTGGCATTACGGCCACCTGCTCAACTACAACGGTCTGGCGCAAACCATCACGCTAGTCTTCCCCGCGCTGCTAATATTCCATCTGTATCGTGTGCGTTATCAATGAACCGCCGGAGCCACCATGAGCCATTTCGACAAACACGTTTTTTTCTGCACCAATCAGCGCGCCAATAACGACGGTTGCTGCAACAACCACGGCGCGCAAAAGATGCGCGATTACGTCAAAGACAAGGTCAAAGCACTCGGCCTCTCGAACGACGAGAATCGCATCCGCATCAACTCGGCGGGCTGCATGGATCGTTGCGATGACGGCCCGGTTATCGTGGTTTATCCGGAAGGCACTTGGTACACCTATGTGGATGAGAGCGATCTGGACGAGATCATAGAAGAGCATCTCAAACACGGTCGCATCGTGGAACGTCTGAAGATCTGATGCTCGTCTCACTGCAAAAATTCTCCGTCGCGGGGACGGCGGGCAACATCGAGGGCATCGCGCACATTTCGGATGAGGCGCCGCGCGCCATCGCGGTGGTTGCCCATCCTCTGCCCGTGATGGGTGGCACGATGGAGAACAAGGTCGCGACAACCCTGGCCAAGACTTTCACCGAGCTGGGCTGCGTGACCTTACGCTTCAATTTCCGTGGCGTGGGCGCGAGTGAAGGCGAGTTCACCGGCGGCGACGGCGAACTGCAAGACATGATCGCCGTGGTGCGCTATGCACAAGATCACTTCGGCGAAGACCTGCCTTTGATCCTCTCCGGATTTTCTTTCGGCGGCTATATCGCCACCCGCGCCGCGAACCAACTGCATCCCAAACATCTGGTACTGGCCGGCCCTGCGGTGGGGCGCTTTGCTTCGACCACCGAGCTCAAGGTCGTCGCACCCGTGGTCGCGCCCAACACGCTGGTCATCCATGGTGAGCAGGATGAGGTCGTGGCACTGGGTGAGGTGCTGGACTGGGCGCGTCCGCAACATCTGCCCATCGTGGTGTTGCCGGAGGCCGGGCATTATTTCCACGGGCGCCTGGCGCAACTGCGCAAGATCGTGCGCAAGCATTTCCTGGGGAGCGGGCTGTGAACACTGTGATAAAAGCCCGTGGCCTGCAAAAATCCTATGGCGATCTGCGTGTGGTGGATGGTCTGGATCTGGATATCCGCAAAGGCGAATGCTTTGGACTGTTGGGCCCCAACGGTGCGGGCAAGACCACGACCTTGCGTTTGCTGCTGGGGCTGATCGCACCCGATAGCGGCGAGCTGCATCTGTTGCAACACGCAGTGCCTGGTGATGCGCGTGTCGCACGCTTGCGTGTGGGTGTGGTGCCGCAGTTCGACAATCTGGACCCTGATTTCACCGTTACCGAAAACCTGTTGGTGTATGGGCGCTACTTCGGCATGATCGATGCGCAAATCCATGCGCGCATCCCCGCTCTGCTGGAATTTGCGAATCTCACCGCCAAGCGCGAGGCTCGTGTACCGACCTTATCGGGCGGCATGAAGCGCAGGCTGACTTTGGCTCGCGCACTCGTGAACGACCCCGAAATCATCTTCCTGGACGAGCCCACCACCGGGCTGGACCCACAGGCGCGCCATCTGATCTGGCAGCGTTTGCGGGCGCTCACCGCGCAAGGCAAGACGCTGCTACTCACCACACATTTCATGGAAGAAGCCGAGCGACTGTGCCATCGCCTGGCGGTGATGGACAACGGCAAACTGATCTCGACAGGCTCCCCGCGCGAGCTGATAGAACAGAACATCGAGCCGCAAGTCGTCGAGGTATTCGGCGAAACTTCGGCGGACTGGGCGCAACGTTATGCGGCGCAATTCGCACATAGACATGAGATCAGCGGGGAGTCGGTATTCTGCTATGTCAACGATGCACAGCCCTTGGTCGCGCATCTGCAGGGACAGGACGAATTGCGCTACATGCATCGGCCGGCAAACCTTGAGGACGTGTTTCTAAAGCTCACCGGGCGGGAGATGCGCGACTGATGAGTCTTATTTTCAGAATGATTTATGTCTACATACTGTCGCTGTTCCGCGCACGGCTGGATGACCCCGACCATTTCGTGAGCGAACTGAATCTGCGTGTGCTACCCAACGATCTAGACCTCGCCATGCATATGAACAATGGTCGCTATCTGACCATCTGCGACCTCAATCGCATTGATCTATTCATACGCTCGGGCTTGCTGCGCACGATGTTCAAACGTGGCTGGATGCCGCTCATCGCCGAGCACACGATGACTTACAAAAAACCGCTGCGCTTATTCGACCTCTATCAAGTTCGACTAGAGGTCACCCACCGCGACGAGAAATATATGTATATGCAACACACCTTCACTCAAGGAGAGCGCATCGTGGCAACGGGTACTTCCAAGGGTTGTGTATTTGCCAAGGGTGATGGCGTGGTGCCGGTTGCGCGCGCGCTCGCCGCCATCGCGGAGGACAAAATCCATGCGCACTAATCACTACGCGCTACCGCAATTTAGCCGCCGTTTTATGCCCATATGGCGACGCAATTTCATGGTGTGGAAGAAGATGGCGGCCTCTTCCGTCTTAGGTCATCTGGCTGATCCGGTCATTTATATGTTGGGCTTGGGTTATGGTTTGGGTGGCATGTTGCCCGCCATAGACGGCATCCCCTACATCACCTTCCTCGCTGCCGGGACGGTGTGCTACAGCACGATGAACTCCGCCAGCTTCGAGGCACTGTATTCGGGCTTCGCACGGATGCATGAGCAGCGCACTTGGGAAGCCATCCTCAATACCCCCATCACATTAGACGACGTAGTGTTCTCCGAGATGATCTGGGCTGCCAGCAAGAGCCTGTTGTCCGGTCTCGCCGTGCTGGCGGTGATCTGGGTGATGGGGCTGACGCACTCTGCACTGTCGCTGTGGATCATCCCGCTGGCCTTCTTGGTCGGTCTATGCTTCGCCTCGTTAGGCTTGATCATGACCTCGCTGGCACCCGGCTATGACTTCTTCATGTACTACTTCACGCTGATCATCACGCCTATGGTGATATTATGCGGGGTATTTTTTCCGGTCTCGCAGTTGCCCGGCTGGCTGCAAGCCGTCTCAGCCTGGTTGCCGTTAACCCACGCAATCGATCTGGCCAGACCCTTGCTAACCGACAAAGTGCCACCTCAGGTCTTGCTGCATGTTGTTGTGTTGGCGTGCTACGCCCTGATCGCTTTTTACATCGCGCTGGTTTTATTCCGCCGGCGCCTTTCCAAATAAGGATCACTCATGTATCTCTGGATCAAAGCCTTTCATATCATCGTCATGACCAGTTGGTTCGCCGGCTTGTTCTATCTGCCACGTATCTTTGTCAATCACGCCATGGCCACCGAGCCAGCCGAAATCGCGCGATTAAAATTGATGGAAGGCAAGTTGTATCGCTTCGTCACTCCCATCGCCTGGCTTACCATCGCGAGCGGCTTAACGCTGTGGTACCAAATGGGTGCAGGCGTGGGCGGCTGGATACATGCGAAAGTCGCGTTGATACTGGTGTTGTACGGCTACCACCATTACTGCGGCATGTTGGTGAAGAAATTCGCTGCCGATCAGAACATCCGCGACCACGTGTGGTATCGCTTTTTCAACGAGATCCCAGTGCTGATACTCTTGGTCGTGGTGATACTCGTTACCGTTAAACCTTTTTAATTCGTAGATATCCATGCCAGATTTTTTCGCCCCCTGTCCACGCGGACTAGAAGCCCTGCTCCAAAGTGATCTGGAGAACATGGGCGCGCAACACGTCAAGCGCACCGACGGTGGCGTGCATTTTTCCGGTGATTGGGCGCTGTGCTACCGCGCCAATCTGGAGAGCCGTGTCGCCAGCCGTGTCCTGTGGCGCGTCTCATCTTCAACCTATCGTACCGAGCAGGACGTCTACAAGACGGTGTTCGATCTGCAATGGCAGCGCTGGTTTGATGTGAGCAATACCATACGCGTGAACGTCACCGCGATACGCTGTCCGCTCAAGAGTCTGGAGTTCGTCACCCTGCTGATCAAGGACGCCGTGTGTGACCGCTTCCGTGCACACTGCAACGAGCGCCCCAGCGTGGACACACTGGAACCCGATACGCGCATCCATGCTTTTATCGAGGATGACCAGATGATGTTGTATCTGGATACTTCGGGTGAACCACTGTTCAAGCGCGGTGTGCGCATGCACACCAACATCGCGCCGATACGCGAGAACCTTGCCGCCGGCATCTTGTTGCTGAGCGGCTGGAAGCCCGGCACAGCCCTGTTAGACCCGATGTGCGGCAGCGGTACCTTTCTGATCGAAGCAGCGCAAATGTCGCTCAACATCCAGCCCGGTATTTCTCGCCCGTTCGGTTTCGAGCGTCTCAAAAACTTCGATGCGCCCTTGTGGAACAAGATGCGCGAACAGGCAGTGGCTGCACAGATCGCACCGCATCCGCTGCCCATCTATGGCAGCGATCTTTACGGCGATGCGCTGAAGACGGCATACCGCAACTTGCAAGAAGCGGGGTTGGACGAGTGCGTGGAACTCAAGCAGGCCAATATCTTGGACATCGAAGCGCCGGCTGCTGAAGGCACGATGGTTGCGAACCTGCCTTATGGCGAACGTATGGGGGAGTTGGAAGAGTTGGCGGTGCTGTACCCCAAACTGGGCGATGCACTGAAGAAGAAGTTCGGCGGTTGGACGGCTTATCTGTTCACTGCGGACAAAGCCATCCTGAAGTTGATGCGTCTCTCACCCTCACGCAAGACACCTTTGTTCAACGGCGCGATCGAATGCCGTTTGCTGCAATACAAAATGGTGTCGGGAAGTAATCGCAAGGATGCGGTGAAAATCCAGGGGCACGCCAAAAATTAGTTTGGGTATCTTTAGCTGATCGCCATTACACAGTTGCGACCTGACTGTTTGGCGTTCGCCATGGCGTGCTCCACCTGCGCCAGTAAGGCCTCGGCATCCGCCTGCACACCGTAACTGGCGTAGCCCACACTGACCGTGATGGCGCGATGCGGCCAACGCCCCCGCTCTATCCTGTAGCGCAATCGTTCCGCGATCTTCAAAGCGCCCTCGCTGTCGGTCTCGGGCAATAGCACGACGAACTGATCTACCGAGTAACGCGCAATAAAATCAGGCTGACGCGCCTCGTTTTCTATCAACTCTGCCATCTGACGCAAGGCGCCATCTCCCGCTTCACGACCAAATTTATCGCAATAGGATTTGAACTCATCCACATCCAGCATCAAAATACTGAAAGGTTGTGAATAGCGGAAGGCTCGCTCCCACTCCGCGACCAGACTGCGTTCAAGGGCGCGACGATTGGGCATTTTTGTGACGGGGTCGACCGATTTCTGCTCACCGGCTTCTGCACGGAGTTGCGCCATAACCGCTTCGTTGCGCCTGCATTCCAACTGTGACATCGCCAGGCGCGCCAAACTTTGCAATGCGGCGCGCAGGCCTTCATCCAACTCATGTGGCCGGGTATCCAGCACACACAAAGCACCCAGCACTTCCCCGCCATGACTCAGCAAGGGCACACCCGCATAGCAACGTATGCGCGTGTCACCCAGCAGTGGGCTATCGGAAAAATTGGGATGTAAGCTGGAATCCTCCACGAATAAAGGTGAGCCAGCATGCGAGAGGAGTTGAGCGCAGAACACATCCGCACGCGTCATCTGATTCGGGGTGATACCCAGCTTGGATTTGAACCACTGGCGTGACTCATCGAAGAAGGCGATATAACTGATGGGAAACTGGCTTAGTCGTGCGGCCAGTTTGGTGATGTCATCGAACGATTGCTCGGGGAGCGTATCCAGTATGTGGTATTCGCTTAACGCCTTTAGACGTTCTATTTCCTTGATGGGCGTTGCGTTCGGCACATAGCTCTCCGCTTATGTCATTCGCAGATGTTCCGTACCGCTCATCACATTGCGGTCCAGATTATTCTTGCTTTCCAGCTTGATGCGCAGACGCAGATCGTTGACCGAGTCGGCATTCTTGAGCGCTTCTTCATAAGCAATCTTGCCCTGCTCGAACAAGTCGAACAGCGCCTGATCGAAAGTCTGCATACCCAACTCGCGTGACTTGCCCATCACAGCCTTGATGTTGTGTACCTCGCCCTTGAAGATCAGATCGGAGATCAAAGGTGAATTGAGCATAATCTCCATCGCGGCGACCCGACCCGCGCCATCTTTGTTCGGAATCAAACGTTGCGAGATGAGTGCTTTGGTGTTCAACGACAAGTCCATCAACAACTGCTCGCGACGTTCTTCAGGGAAGAAGTTGATGATACGGTCCAATGCCTGGTTGGCGCTGTTTGCGTGCAGAGTCGCCATACACAGGTGACCCGTCTCGGCGAAAGCCACCGCATATTCCATAGTCTCGCGATCACGTATCTCACCGATCAGGATGACGTCGGGTGCCTGACGCAAAGTGTTCTTCAGCGCCGCGCTCCATGTCTCGGTATCCACGCCGACTTCTCGATGGGTGATGATGCAGTTCTTGTGATCATGCACATACTCGACAGGGTCTTCGATAGTGATAATGTGACCGTAACTATTCTGGTTGCGGTGACCCAGCATCGCGGCCAGAGTGGTTGATTTACCTGAACCCGTTGCGCCCACCAGGATGACCAAGCCACGCTTGGTCATGACGATGTCTTTCAGCACGTCGGGCATGCCCAGTTGATCCAGCTCGGGGATCTTGGTGGTGATGGTACGCAACACCATACCCACGCGCTGCTGTTGCATGAACACGTTGACACGGAAGCGGCCTATGCCAGTGGGACTGATTGCGAAGTTGCATTCGTGTGCCGTCTCGAATTCGGCAGCCTGCCTGTCGTTCATCAAGCTGCGCGCCAATTCTTGCGTATGCTGGGAGGTCAGCACTTGACTGGAGACCGGCGTCATTTTGCCATCCACCTTGAACGCGGGCGGGAAGCCGGCAGTGATGAACAAGTCAGATGCCTTGCGGCTGAGCATGCCGCGTAGCAGGTTATGTATCAGCTCTGTAGCCTGGTCTCTTTCCATGATGTCTTCCTAACGTATCGTGATTAACTTAGCCCGGGAACATGTCTTTGCTCATCGCTTTGCCGCGTGCTTCGGCGGAGGAGATAGCGCCGCTCTTAACCAGAGTGCTGAGGCACTGATCCAGTGTCTGCATACCCAAACCCTGGCCCGTCTGGATCGCAGAATACATCTGCGGCACTTTGGCTTCACGAATCAAGTTACGAATCGCCGGCGTACAAATCATGATCTCATGGGCTGCAACACGGCCCGAACCATCTTTATTTTTTAGCAAAGCTTGCGAGATTACGGCGCGCAGTGATTCGGACAACATCGCGCGCACCATCTCTTTTTCATCCGCGGGGAACACGTCGATGATACGGTCTATGGTCTTGGCCGCAGAACTGGTGTGCAAAGTACCAAACACCAAGTGACCGGTTTCAGCGGCAGTCATCGCCAAACGTATGGTTTCCAAGTCGCGCATTTCACCGACCAGAATGACGTCCGGATCTTCACGCAGGGCGGAACGCAGCGCGTTGTTGAATGACAAGGTGTGGGGGCCGACTTCACGCTGGTTGATCAGACACTTTTTACTTTCGTGCACGAACTCGATGGGGTCCTCTACGGTGAGGATATGACCCATCTCCTTTTCGTTGATGTAGTTGACCATCGCCGCCAGGGTGGTGGACTTACCGGAACCTGTGGGGCCAGTGACCAACACCAGTCCACGCGGCGTGTCCGCAATGTCCTGGAATATCTTGGGCGCTTTGAGATCTTCCAGTGTCAGCACCTTGGAGGGAATGGTACGCATAACCGCTGCGGCACCACGTTGCTGCACGAATGCATTGACACGGAATCGTGCCAGATTGGGAATCTCGAAGGAGAAATCGACCTCTTTGTTCTCTTCGTAAAATTTGCGCTGTCCGTCGTTCATGATGTCATACACCATGGCATGGACTTCTTTGTGATCCATCGCGGGCAAATTGATACGGCGCATATCGCCGTGTACCCGTATCATCGGGGGCAGACCGGAAGAAAGATGTAAGTCGGAGGCTTTGTTTTTAACGCCGAAGGCAAGCAACTCGGTGATATCCATTATAATCTTCCCTGTTTTGTAAGGCGGCATTCAGCCGTGTAATTTTAGGATAGGCAGCACTGGGGATTATGACAACAATCGCTTCCAACTTGCAAGCCGTGCGAGCCAGCATCACTGCTACGGCACGTGCCTGCAACAGAGCGGATGATGACATCACGCTGCTCGCTGTCAGCAAGAATTTCCCCAGCGATGCAATACGCACAGCCTATCACGGCGGGCAAGCCAACTTTGCAGAAAATTATCTACAGGAAGCCTTGGACAAAATGGCGGCTCTGCATGACCTGCCCTTGCACTGGCATTTCATCGGGCCGATACAAAGCAACAAAACACGCGCCATTGCAGAAAATTTTTCCTGGGTGCACAGTGTAGACAGATACAAAGTCGCCGAAAGATTGTCACAACAACGCCCTGCCGATTTGCCACCCTTGCAGATCTGCTTGCAAGTGAACATCAGTGGTGAAGTTAGCAAAAGCGGCGTCGCGGCAGCAGAAGCGGCCGAATTGGCGATTCGGATTGCGGCGCTGCCCAACCTTAAATTGCGTGGGCTGATGACCGTCCCGGCCCCCAGCGACGATGTGATGCAACAACGTGCCGCCTTTGCAGACTTGCGCGCGCTCAAGGACAGTATCAATAGCGCCGGTCTGCATTTGGACACCTTATCCATGGGCATGTCTCACGACTATCCCGCCGCAATCGCCGAGGGGGCGACGATGGTGCGCATAGGCACTGCCATTTTTGGTATGCGCAATTACGCTTAACCGAAATGAACCAATACAGGAGTATTCAATATGGCTAAGAAGATCTGTTTCGTGGGCGGCGGTAATATGGCCACCGCCTTGATAGGCGGCATGATGGGCAAAGGCTACAGCGGCAGCTACATCAGCGTGGTCGAGATCAATGATGAGAACCGTCAACGCCTGCATAATGAATACGCGGTGCGGGCAATGGATGATCTTGCGTCCGGCATCTCCGGCACTTCCACCATCGTATTGGCAGTCAAGCCGCAACAACTGCATGAAGTCGCCATGCAACTCGCCCCCTTGCTCAAAGGCCAGTTGCTCATTTCTATCGCCGCCGGCATACGCGCAACAGATATCTCACGCTGGGCAAACACCGCCTCAGTGGTACGCGCCATGCCCAATACACCGGCACTGATCCGCAGCGGCATGACCGGACTGTACGCCATGCCGGATGTCACTACCGCGCAACGCGAGCAAGCACAAAGCATCCTGTCGGCAGTCGGCAAAATTCTATGGGCGGATGACGAGTCACAACTGGATGCGGTCACCGCCATTTCCGGCAGCGGTCCTGCATATGTGTTTTATCTCATCGAAGCGTTACAAGCAGCAGGGAAAGAACTCGGCTTGAGTGTAGAGGACGCACGCATGCTCAGCCTGGAGACTTTCCTGGGTGCCAGTAAATTGGCTGAAACCAGTGCTGAGGACGTCAGCGTGCTGCGTCAGCGCGTGACCTCCAAGAACGGTACGACCGAACGCGCCCTCATCAGCCTGGCTGATAATCAGGTCGCGCAACATATCATCCGCGCTGCCCATGCTGCAGCCACACGATCTCGCGAGATGGGCGACGAATTGGGTAAAGCCTAATGTTCAATAACGCCCTACAATTCCTACTCGATGTCTTTCTGCAAGGCTACGCCGCCTTATTGTTAATCCGCTTTCTGCTGCAATGGTTGCGTGTTTCTATGCGCAATCCCGTAGGCGACGCCCTGATGGCATTAACCAATGTGATTGTGCTGCCTACCCGCCGCTATTTTCCCGCCACCGGCCAATTAGATACCGCGACTGTGTTGTTGGCCATGCTGATCGAGATGATTTATCTGGGATTTTTATTAGCCCTGCAAGGTTATCCCTACGAATCCTTCCCGCTGCCGGGTCTAATCGTTTGGGCCGGCGTCAAACAACTCATCACCAGCGTGTATTTCCTGATGGCTGCACTCATCACACAAGCCATCTTGTCTTGGGTCAATCCCCACACTCCCATTGCGCCACTCCTCAACGGCATTACCCATCGCTTCCTTTCGCCCATACGTCGCGTCGTTCCCTTGTTGGGTAACGTTGATCTCGCACCATTCATCTTGCTGGTAATCTGTCAGCTGATTTTGATCGCGCCACTGGCCATGCTGGAAAGTATGGCACTGCGCCTGTTCTGATGTCACACCCTTGGCTGCGTCTGCAGGATGGAGGTTTTATCCTGACCCTGCATGTACAACCGGGGGCCAAGCGTACCGAAGTGGTCGGCCTGCATGGCGAGGCACTCAAGATCAAGTTGGCGGCACCACCCGTAGAAGGCAAGGCCAACGAGGCCTTGTTTCGTTTTCTGGCGGATAGATTCGGCGTACCACTGCGCAATATCGAGTTGCGTCAGGGTGAGCAATCACGCCACAAAGTCATCGCGATCATCGGCAGCAAAATAGACCCGCTCGGCTTGCTCAACAGCCAATAAAAAAGCCGACTTGCGTCGGCTCTCTTCTTCTTTAGCTGAACTCAAATCACTCCAGAATCATGCGAGCATTGACCGCTTGTATGGGGCGGTTGTTATGGTGATGCATCAACTTCATGAATGCCCCAATTTGCGCTTTGGACGCAGTCACCGGCTTCTTCAATACCAACCATGTCACGCCTTCTGTGCATGGCGGGGTGGTCAGAGAGCCGTTGAAACGGTAGTAAGCTTTGTCAGCCGGCATCACATCAGTACCCAACACGTTCTCTTTCAAAGCGACTTTCTCGCCCGCCTCTTGAGGCATCGCCTTCCATGCTTTAGCCAGACCCGGGTTCTCGGCGCCTTCGTCGAACATCACAGCGACCACAGCCAGATTGCCATTTGAGTCTGCGTGTACGAAATGGACTTCCATCGCATAGTTCTTGCCATTGACCTGGTTTTCACTGGGTGCATGTGCGTGGAACTGCTTCAGGCTGTATTCGTGGCCGGCCAGATCCATGGTGCTGCCGTCTGCGAAGTTGACCTGAATGGTATGACCATTGTTCAGAATCTGATCACCACCTGCTTTGTAGTTAAACTTGAGCGGCGTCAGGTCTGACTTAATGAAACTGGACAGATTGATAGGAGACTGGTTCTTACCGCTGGAGCAGGTACTGAACTGAGCTTCCATCTCGCCCCAATGATTAGGGCCCTCGGAACCATCATAAGCCCAATGCGCATGGTGTTCGGCATGGGCGGCGGCTGGTGCGGCATCTTGGTGGGCGGATACGGAAAATGTCACTGACATGAAAACCGCAGCGACCGCTGCGGCGATTTGCTTCTTGAACATAAACTCTCCCTGAGCTTGAATGAATGGATTTGCGCCCGGCTATTATTTTGGGTCGCCTGAGGATTCTAACAAGATGTTCAAATTCCAGGGAAAAAAAGAACTTACATCAAAATGACGTCGTATTGCTCTTGGACGTACGTCGACTCCACCTGCAACGAGATGGGTTTAGAGATGAAATCAGATAACTGCGCCAGTGCCTGGGACTCCTCATCAAGAAACAAGTCGACCACTTGCTGCGAGGCGAGTATGCGGTATTCCTTGGCGTTGAATTGACGCGCTTCGCGCACAATCTCGCGCAGGACTTCGTAGCACACGGTCTGCGGCGTCTTCACCTCACCGCGCCCCTTGCAGGTGGGGCAAGGTTCACAAAGCAGATGTGCCAGGCTCTCGCGAGTACGCTTGCGCGTCATCTCGACCAGCCCCAGCGAAGAGAAGCCGCTGACACTGATACGCGTATGGTCACGCGCCAATGCCTTTTTGAACTCGTCCAGCACCGCATCGCGATGCTCCAGGGTATCCATATCGATAAAGTCGCAGATGATGATGCCGCCCAAGTTCCGCAAGCGCAACTGGCGGGCGATAACTTGGGTTGCTTCTAAATTGGTCTTGAAGATGGTGTCATCAAAGTTGCGCAAACCGACGTAGCCGCCGGTGTTCACGTCCACTGTGGTCAGTGCTTCGGTCTGGTCAATGATGAGATAACCACCCGATTTGAGGTCTACGCGCTTGGACAAGGCGCGCTCGATCTCTTCTTCCACCCCATAAAGATCAAACAAGGGACGCACACCGGGATAGTGTTCCAGCGTATCCACCGCAGATGGGATGTATGCCGCAGCAAAATCCTTCATCTTCTGGAAAGTGGCGCGCGAGTCGATTTGTATACGTGTAGTGTGCTGGCTCACGAAATCGCGCAATACGCGCAGACTGATGTCTAATTCCTGATACAGCAACTGCGGTGCACCAGCTGTCTTGACGGCATTTTGCAAGGCACTCCAGAGCTTGTTCAGGTAGTCCACATCCGCTATGAAATCCGGCTCTTCATCCGCTTCAGCCACGGTTCGTATGATGTAACCGCCCTTGTGTTCCGGCGCCAACAAAGCCTGCAATCTGCTACGCAACGCTTCGCGCTGCTCTTCGTTATCTATGCGCTGTGACACACCAATATGTGACTCTTGCGGCAAATAAACCAGCACGCGCCCGGCTATACTTAGTTGCGTGGAAAGGCGCGCGCCCTTGCTGCCTATGGGCTCCTTTATGACCTGCACCATCAAGCTTTGGCCTTCGTGCAAAACACGTTCTATGGGTTTGGGGTCGGCGTTGTTCTCCCAGATATCGGCCACATGCAGAAACGCGGAACGCTCCATGCCAATGTCGATGAAAGCCGACTGCATGCCGGGCAGGACACGCTTCACCTTGCCCAGATAGATGTTGCTGACGATGCCGCGACTGCTGCTGCGCTCTATGTGCAGATCCTGTACCACCCCGAGTTGCATCACAGCAACTCGCGTTTCCTGCGGGGTGACGTTGATCAGTATCTCTTCACTCATGGTGTGACCACATTGAATTTTTTCAGCAGTGCCGCAGTCTCGCACAGGGGCAAACCGACTACGCCGGAATAGCTCCCGCTGATTTTTTCCACGAAGGCCCCGGCCAAGCCCTGTATGGCATAACTGCCCGCTTTGTCCTGCCCTTCTTTGTTGAGCAGATAACGGCGTATACGTTCTTCGTCCAGGGTTACAAATTTCACGGTGGAAGTTGAAACTGCCATCTCCACATGATCATTCATCGCCACGCCAACGGCGGTCAATACTTGGTGTTCACGCCCGGACAAGTCGCGCAGCATCTGTGCGGCATGTGCGGTATCCGTGGGCTTACCGAGTATTTTGCCATCCAGTATCACCGCCGTATCAGCCGTCAGAACCGGTGCATTAGGCAGATTTCGGTAGCGCATCACAGCATATGCCGTCGCCGCTTTCTCTGCGCAGATACGCTGCACATATTCCTCCGCGGCTTCGTCGCTATACGGCGTCTCATCCACATCCAGACCCCGTATCGCATCGGAGCGCAACAACAGCACTTCGAAATTCACGCCAATCTGCTTGAGCAGCTCTCGACGGCGGGGACTTTGTGATGCCAGATAGATGCGACTGGGTGTGACACTCATCTAGATATTCCTATTCGCGGTGGTAAGGGTGATTGTGCATCAAGCTATGCGCACGGTACAACTGCTCTGCCAGCAACACTCGCACGAAAGCATGCGGCAGGGTCATTGCGGACAAGGCCATCAATTGGCGAGCGGACTGCTTGACACTGTCGTGCAGTCCATCTGCACCGCCAACGACAAAAGCCACATCGCTACCGGCGCGCATCCAATCCTGCATCTGCGCGGCCAATTGCTTGGTGGTCGGCATGGCACCGCGCTCATCCATGGCGATACGCAGACAGTTCACAGGCAAGGCATGCAAAATGCGCTGTGCTTCGGCCTGCATGATCTGCTCGGTAGATTTCCCCGTGGTACGGGGTTCAGGCTTGATTTCCAACAGTTCAATCTTGGCTTCGCGCGGCATACGCTTGGCATATTCATTGAACCCTTGCGTGATCCAGTCTGGCATCTTGTTGCCAACCGAAGCGATGATGAGCTTCATGGTGCAGGCCTAAAGATACTTATCTAGGGCCGGCCAACTTGGGGCGCGCAGCTTGTGCCTTGCTCCATAGTTCTTCAAGGTTGTAATAGTCGCGTATCGCCGGCTGCATGATATGCACCAGCACTTCACCCAGATCAACCAGGATCCATTCGCCACTATCCTCGCCCTCGCGGCCGATGATCTCTTCGCCCTGCTCTTTGAGCTTGACCACGACGTTGTCCGCCAGGGCCTTGGTCTGGCGTTTGGAGTTCGCGCTGGCGATGATCATGCGCTCGAACAGCGAGCTTTGTTTGCTGGTATCGATGACGGTGATGTTCACAGCCTTGATTTCTTCCAGCGCCGCGACTACGGCGAGTGTTTTTTCTTCAGTATTTAGCATGATGCGTACAATTGATGTTGATGAATGTATTCCGCCACCACATTGGGTAACAGATAGCGGATGCTGCGTTGTTCGGCTACACGTGAACGTATCACCGTAGCCGAGATTTCAAGTTTCGGTATGCCCATCACGGCGATGCCGCCATAAGCTTGCTCACGCAAGGTGGTAGCGGCACACAAACGCTGACGATATTGCGCTTGCAAGCGGGCAGGCGCACTGGAGATGCGTTCCTCTATGGTAAAACCGGGCCTATAGCCCACCACAATATGCGCCAGTTCAAATAACTGTTCCCACTCATGCCAAGTATGCAACTGCAAGAAGGCATCTCCGCCCATTAGCAGTGAGATGGGTTGTTGTGCGCCCAGTTCGGCACGCAACTCCCGCAAAGTATCAACGGTGTAACACTTGCCTGCACGTCGCACCTCACGCTCATCCAATACAAAGGAAGCATGATCGGCAATAGCCAGCTTTACCATTGCACTGCGTTGCTCGGCAGAGACTTGCGGCTTATCCCGGTGCGGTGGCGTACCCGCAGGGATGAAGCGTATCTGCTGCAATCCCGCCAACTCCAGCATCTCTTCTGCCAGACGTAAATGACCGTAGTGTATCGGATCGAAGGTCCCGCCCAAGATGCCGATAGCTTTTATAGCCACGCTCCCAACATTGCTCCGCAAATGACTAGTGCGGACAACTCACCACCAGCCTCAATAGCAACTCTCTTTATTGGAACAGGAAGCGTGAAAGTCATTAACAATGGGATTGCCAAAAGTAAGATTGAAAAAAATAACGCAACTTGCAAGCCCTTTTCAACGCCACTCAAAACCGTCACCTTCTGCGCTGCAATCATCCAAACGAGAATAAAAAACAACTTATAAACACCGCTCCAAAATACACTGGCGACTTGAATGCGCTTAGGCAAATTTTCCCTTACAGATTTCCCTATAGGTTGGAGTGTTGCAGTCCATGAATTCCCGAAAAGCTGCGGCAAATACCAGCCACGAATTAGCATCCTGTACGCCACAGCACTCACCAGAACCGCCCAATAATTTATTGTAGTGAAAGTGAGTGCGTTCAATTGTATTAAACCGCGAGTAAACGGATGTCGGAGAGCACCTTCGCCAGATAGGCCGTAAAGCGTGCAGCCAAAGCACCGTCGATAACCCGATGATCGTATGACAAAGACAGAGGCAACATCAGGCGCGGCACAAACTCGCCGTCTTTGTAAACCGGCGTCATTTTGGAGCGTGACACACCCAAAATCGCCACTTCGGGCGCATTGATGATGGGCGTGAAGGCCGTACCACCGATGCCGCCCAAGCTGGAGATGGAGAAGCAACCGCCCTGCATATCGGCAGCGGTGATCTTCTTTTCACGCGCCTTGGCGCTGATCTCGCCCAGTTCTTTGGCCAATTGCACCAAGCCTTTTTTATCCACGTCGCGCAGCACCGGCACCATCAGACCGTCCGGCGTATCCACGGCCACGCCGATATGGAAGTAATTCTTGTACACCAGGTTCTCGCCGCTCGCATCCAGCGAAGCGTTGAAATCCGGATACTGCTGCAATGCTTTAACCACGGCCTTAAGCAGGAACACCAGCGGAGTAATCTTGATATTCTGTTTCGCATATTCCGCGCCCAGATCTTTGCGGAAAGCTTCCATCTCAGTGATGTCAGCTTCGTCGAACTGCGTCACGTGCGGGATAGTCACCCAGTTGCGATGCAGGTTGGCACCCGAAATCTTCTTGATGCGCGACAGGGGCTTGATGTCTACTTCGCCGAACTTAGCAAAATCCACCACTGGCGTAGCCAACACTTGCAGACCGCCGCTGCCCGTCGCACCACGTGGCGCACTGACAACTGCTTTAACGTAGTTCTGCACATCATCCTTGGTCACCCGACCTTTGTCGCCGCTGCCTGGCACTTGCGAGATATCTACTCCCAGCTCACGCGCGAAACGGCGTATGGCCGGACTGGCGTGTGCCTTGCTGCCGGGCGGGACGGGTGCCACGACGGGCACGACCGGCGCGATGATCGGTGCAGCTTTAGGTGCAGGTGCCGCAGCTGGCGTCGCGGGCGCTGCAACCGTTGCGGCGACGGGTGCGGCTACAGCTTGCGTTGCGCCACCGGCTGCCGCTTCCAGAATCAGAATCAGCGCACCCTCCGAGACCTTGTCACCCACTTTAAGCTTCAGTTCTTTAATCACACCGGCAAAAGGCGACGGCACATCCATCGCAGCCTTGTCGGTTTCCAGTGTTAACAATGTGTCTTCGGCGGCAATGCTATCACCCACCTTGACCATCACTTCGATAACACTGACATCCTTGTAATCGCCGATGTCCGGCACGAGTACTTGTTTGATTTCTGCCACAGTAAATCTCCTGAAAATTAGGGTGTCTCGAAAAATGCAAATTTCGAAGCCAGGCAGGGTGTTAGCAACACCGCATAGCAATTAAATTTGGGGTTTTCGAATGCCCTACACAGTCGTTGGGTTGGGTTTGTCCTGATCGATGCCGTACAGCTTGATCGCGCGGGTCACCTCGTATGGCGGCACCGTGCCTTCATCCGCTAATGCCTTCAATGCCGCGACCACGATGTAGTGACGATTCACCTCGAAAAACTCGCGCAGATGCTTGCGCGTGTCGGAACGGCCGAAGCCGTCCGTACCCAGCACGGTGAAACGCTTGGGCAGGAAGCCGCGAATCTGATCGGCGAAGGAGCGCATGTAGTCGGTGGTCGCGACCACCGGGCCTTTGCGCGCCGCCATGCATCGCTCGACGTAGCTGACGCGCGGCTGCTTGGCTTCAGGATGCAGCATGTTCCAGCGTTCGCAATCTATCCCGTCGCGGCGCAGTTCGGTGAAGCTGGTGACGCTCCACACGTCAGACGCAACGCCGAAGTCCTTGGCCAGTAATTCGGCGGCGAAGATGGATTCGCGCAAGATCGTGCCGCTACCCATCAGTTGTACATGCGGCTGCTTGGCCTTACCCTTGGTCTCGCTGAGCAGATACATACCCTTGATGATGCCCTCCTCGGCGCCCTTGGGCATCGCGGGATGGGTGTAGTTCTCGTTCATCAGCGTCAGGTAATAGAACACGTCTTCTTGCTCGACATACATGCGGCGCATACCGTCCTGGATGATGACCGCGAGTTCGTAAGCAAAGGTCGGATCGTAAGACACGCAGTTGGGAATGGTTGCGGACATCAGATGGCTATGGCCATCCTCATGTTGCAGTCCTTCGCCGTTCAGCGTGGTACGACCTGCGGTACCGCCCAGCATAAAGCCGCGCGCGCGCATGTCGCCCGCCGCCCAAGCCAAATCGCCGATACGCTGGAAGCCGAACATGGAGTAGTAGATAAAGAATGGCAGCATCGCCACGCCGTGGTTGGCATAAGAGGTTGCGGCGGCGATCCAGTCCGCCATCGCGCCCGCTTCATTGATACCCTCTTGCAACACCTGACCGCTGGATGACTCCTTGTAGAACATCAATTGGTCGGCATCCTGCGGCGTGTACAGCTGGCCAACTTGCGAGAAGATACCCAGCTGGCGGAACATGCCTTCCATGCCGAAAGTACGAGATTCGTCGGGTACGATAGGCACGATCTGCTTACCGATGTTTTTGTCCTTGACCAAAATACCCAACATGCGCACGAAGGCCATGGTGGTGGAAATTTCCCTGTCATCTGTGCTCTTCAGCAAGGCCTCGAACGCTTCCAGCGGCGGAATCTGCAAAGCAGTGGTGACCGGCTTGCGCGCCGGCATCTCGCCCATCACGGCACTGCGTTCCTTCAGGTATTTCGCTTCCAAGCTATCTGCGGGTGGACGGTAGAAATTCAGGCTCGCCACTTGCTCGTCGTTCAAAGGAATATTGAAACGGTCACGGAATTTGAGCAGCACTTCGCCCGCCATTTTCTTCTGCTGGTGGGTGATGTTCTGCCCTTCACCCGCTTCGCCCATGCCGTAACCCTTGACGGTTTTGGCCAGAATGACGGTCGGCTGACCGGTATGTTTGGTTGCCGATGCATAAGCCGCGAACACCTTGTGCGGATCATGACCGCCACGATTCAAGTGCCAGATTTCGTTGTCCGACATATCGGCGACCATCTCCAGCAACTCGGGATATTTACCGAAGAAATGTTCGCGTACATACGCGCCATTCTTGGATTTGTAAGTCTGATATTCACCGTCCACCACTTCCTGCATGCGCTTCTGTAGCAAGCCTTTGGTGTCTTTGGCGAACAAGCGATCCCACTTGCCGCCCCACACCACTTTGATGACGTTCCAGCCTGCACCACGGAACACGCCTTCCAGTTCCTGGATGATCTTGCTGTTGCCGCGCACAGGGCCGTCCAGACGTTGCAAATTACAGTTGATGACAAAGATCAGATTATCGAGCTTCTCGCGCCCAGCCATGGAGACCGCGCCCAAAGATTCCGGCTCGTCGGTCTCACCGTCCCCCAGGAACGCCCAGACCTTGCGGCCCGCCGTATTGGTGATGCCGCGCAGCTCCAGATAACGCATAAAACGCGCCTGATAAATCGCCATCAACGGGCCCAATCCCATCGATACCGTAGGGAACTGCCAGAAATCCGGCATCAACCAAGGATGAGGGTAAGAGGACAGGCCGTCGCCCTTCGCTTCTTGACGGAACTTGTACATCTTCTCTTCACTGATACGGCCTTCGAGGTAGGCACGCGCATACACACCGGGCGACGAATGCCCCTGGAAATACACCAAGTCTCCGCCATGGCTGGAAGTCTGGCCGTGGAAGAAATGATTGAAGCCCACGTCGTATAAGGTCGCAGCAGAGGCGAAGCTGGCGATATGGCCGCCCAACTCCGAAGAATCCTTGTTTGCGTTCAACACCAGGGCCATCGCATTCCAGCGCATCAGCGCGCGGATGCGGTGTTCTAGATCGTGGTTGCCCGAGGAACGCTGTTCGTCACCCACGGCAATGCTGTTGCAATAGGGTGTGGTGGCGCTGAAAGGCACGCCGGCGCCAGAGCTGCGCGCTTTGTCCAGCAATTTCTCCAGTATGAAGTGCACGCGTTCCGAGCCTTCTTTCTCAAACACGGATTCCAGCGCATCCAACCACTCCTGGGTTTCTTGTGGATCGTAATCAGGTAATGTTCCCATTTCTACTCTCTCTTCGTTCTAATATTATCTTTGTTGCTTACACCCGCACGACCTCATGCTTGCATGAGGTTCGGGGGAAGCCGAATCTCTCACGGTTTACACGCTATGATCTCTCGCTCAGTGACGACCCATTCGACGCTTCTATCGGTCGATTCTTGCGGAACATCTTGCACCACTTGCAGCGAATATGCCGCCGCGACCAGCACAGGTTGATGCCCC
Organism: Gallionellaceae bacterium; assembly: GCA_027448945.1. Classification (GTDB taxonomy): domain Bacteria; phylum Pseudomonadota; class Gammaproteobacteria; order Burkholderiales; family Gallionellaceae; genus Gallionella. Next base: position 29,167 of record DAIDMQ010000001.1, on the reverse strand, counting down.
ATTCGCGCCAGCAGCTTGTCGTAATATCCACCACCGTAGCCTAATCTTGCGCCACTTCGGGTATATGCCACGCCCGGCAACAGCGCGAATTCTACCTCATTTAAGTCGGAAAGCCGCTCACAGCGTTCCGGTACCGGCTCCATGATGCCCCATGCGCCAGGCGACAACTGTCGCACAGGATCGTCGACCCGATATATGGCCAACTCGTTGACCACCTTATCCACTCTGGGTAACAGTACCGTCTTGGCATCAGCCAGCGCGCGCCTCACAAACAAACTGCTATTGAACTCCGAACCGAAGTTCATATAGGCCAACACGACTTGCGCACGACTATATTCAGGCAGGGTGGTGAGGCGCTCGGTGATGATGCGACTGATATCCAAGCGCTCCACTTCCAACAAAACATCGCGCTCCGTCAGCACTTGCTGACGGAGCGCTTTCTTCTGTGCAGTGATGTTTATGGTCATAGGCGCTCAGCCCAAGAACAATCGATACGCCGGATTCGCGCTCTCGTCCCAATATGGGTAGCCCAGCGTGTCCAAGAAAGTTTTCAGCGCCTTTTTGTCATGATGTGGCACTTGCATACCGACCAACACCCTGCCGTAATCCGCGCCGTGGTTACGATAGTGAAACAGGGAGATATTCCAATTATGGTTCATGCTGTTAAGGAAGTTCATCAAGGCACCCGGACGCTCGGGGAACTCGAAGCGGAACATGATTTCGTCCTTGACGTCGGGCGCATGGCCTCCGACCAGATGACGCAGGTGCAACTTGGCCATCTCGTTATCGGTAAGGTCCAGGGTGTTGAGCTTGCTCTTCTCCAGGGTCGCGACCAGTTTAGCGGTCTCGCTCTGATCTTTGACCTGCACACCGACGAATACTTGTGCCGCCTTGGGGTCGGCATAGCGATAGTTGAACTCGGTGATGTTGCGATTGCCCAGCAACGAGCAGAACTTGCGGAAGCTGCCCGGCGTCTCCGGGATGGTCACGGCGAGGATGGCTTCACGCTTCTCTCCGATCTCGGCACGCTCGGCCACAAAGCGCAAACGGTCGAAATTCATGTTCGCACCGCAGGCAATGGGGATCAAGGTCTCGCCCTTAAGCTTCTCGCGCTGCGCATATTGCTTGGCCCCCGCCACCGCCAAAGCTCCGGCCGGCTCCAAGATGGAGCGCGTGTCTTGGAACACATCCTTGATCGCGGCACAGACCGCATCCGTATCGACCAAGATGACTTCGTCCACATATTTCCTGCATACACGGAAAGTCTCCTCGCCCACCAGCTTGACCGCCGTACCGTCCGAGAACAGACCCACGTCATGTAGCGTCACCCGACGTTTGGCTTTGAGCGAGCGGTACATGGCATCCGAGTCGCTGGTTTGCACACCGATGATCTTGATCTCGGGACGCACTTCTTTGACGTAGGCCGCCACACCCGCAATCAGCCCGCCGCCACCGATGGCGCAGAAGATCGCGTGTATAGGCTGAGTATGCTGACGCAGAATCTCCATGCCTATCGTGCCTTGCCCTGCGATGACATCAGGATCATCGAAAGGATGTACGAAAGTGAGCTTGAGTTTCTTCTCCAGTTCTAGCGCGTGTGCATAGGCATCGCTGTAACTACCGCCATGCAGCACGATCTCGACCGCCTTGCCGCCGAAATGCTTGACCGCGTCTATTTTTAATTGCGGTGTGGTGGTGGGCATGACGATGACCGCCTTGCAGCCCAGCTTGGCAGCGGACAGCGCGACACCTTGCGCGTGATTGCCGGCCGAGGCCGCGATGACACCGCGCTTGAGTTGCTCGCGGGTGAGCTGCGCCATCTTGTTGTAAGCGCCCCGCAGCTTGAAGGAGAACACCGGTTGCATGTCCTCGCGCTTGAACAAGACCTTGTTGCCGATACGCGCAGAAAGATTGGGCGCCAATTCCAGCGGCGTTTCGACAGCCACGTCATAGACGCGAGCATTGAGGATGCGTTTTAGGTAGGTCTTCATATCGTATGTCTAAAATTTGAGCGCGAAGATTAGCATAAATGCGTGCTTTATCCCTTGCGACAACAAGCAAAATCGGTTCAAATGCAGCGCATGGAAAAACTCGAACAACATGGCATCGTAGTCCAAACAAAGGTCAATTATCTGTCGGATCAGTCGGATGAAGCCAGTGACCGTTTCGTATTCTCCTACACTATCACCATTAGCAATCTCGGCGAACATGCAGCCAAACTGATCAGCCGCCACTGGATCATCACCGACGCCTACAACCATATACAGGAAGTACGTGGTCAGGGCGTCGTCGGCGAACAACCATTGCTGAAACCCAAACAGAGTTTCGAATACACCAGCGGCACCGTGTTGGCCACCCAGGTCGGCACCATGCGCGGCAGCTACCTCTTCCAATCAGATGACGGCTCCGAATTCACCGCCGAGATCGCACAGTTCATATTAAGTGTTCCCCGTGTATTGCATTAAATCCTTAGCCAAAGCCGCCGCGCCCTTGTTGGCACTTCTACTTGTTGCGTGTAACACAACCCACAAGAATGCCATCCCGCCTGCAGTCGTCCCCGCAGTGACGCTGCCATTCGCACCCTATACCGCCAGTGATTGGGGGCAATTGCCCGACTGGTCCAGCACCGACCTCACTCCCAGCTATACCGCGCTGATGCAAAGCTGCCGCGCACTCAGATTCAAAGCTGCTTGGCAGAACCTTTGCGCACAGGCCGAGCTATTGGGACAGGCTGACAACATCGTGCTACATCAATTCTTCGAAGCCGAGTTCACGCCTTATCAGGTCTACAACCCGGACGGAACCAGCCAGGGGCTAATCACCGGCTATTACGAGCCAAAGATCAATGGCAGCCGCACCAAGACCAGCAACTTCCGCTTCCCTTTATACGGCGTACCTGACGATCTGCTCACCATAGACTTGGGTGACATCTACCCGCAGTTCAAGGGCATGCGATTGCGCGGCCGCCTAGACGGCAAGCGCGTCATCCCTTACTACAACCGCGCCGAAATCGACCAAGGCAAAGCACCGCTACAAAAGCATGTGTTGTTCTGGGTGGATGACGCAGTGGAATTGTTCTTCCTGCAGATACAAGGTTCGGGTCGCGTCAGCTTGCCCGATGGCAGCAGCATCAAGGTCGGCTACGCGGAGCAGAACGGGCAACCCTATGCCTCCATAGGCAAGAAACTGGTCGAGATGGGCGAACTAAAGCTAGAGCAGGCCTCCATGCAAGGCATCAAACAATGGGGAATAGACCATCCGGATCGCTTGCCCGGCTTACTGGCGGCCAATCCTAGCTACGTGTTCTTCCGCGAACTGCCCGATCAGAATGCTGCTCCTCTCGGCGCACTGGGCGTACCTTTGACCGATGCCTACAGTATCGCGGTCGATCCGCGCACCATACCGCTAGGGTCGCCGGTATTTTTGTCTACCACCTATCCGAATACCGATGCGCCATTGCATCGCCTGATGCTGGCGCAGGACACGGGTGGCGCGATCAAAGGCGCGGTACGGGCCGATTTTTTCTGGGGTTATGGCGAAGACGCCGCCCTGCAAGCGGGGCGCATGAAACAGAGCGGGCAGCTGTGGGTGTTATTCCCCAAAAGCGTGGAGCCGACTGCAGATAAGATCAATGCCGTGTTGAACAAATAAGCTCGCTCGGCTGCTATTAATCGAGGATGCCAATCCGGTTGCGTCCCATGCCTTTGGCCAGATACAAAGCTTCATCGGCCAGTTTCAATAATGTCGCTGTAGTCGTATCGCTCTTGGGTACTCGCGAGATGCCGCCTATGCTGATAGTCACCACGCCATGTGGTGAGTCGGCGTGCGGAATTTCAGCTGCCCGCACACTGTCACACAGCTGTTGCGCATGCAGTTGCAACTCCTCCGCACTCATCCCCACAGAGACCACCGCAAATTCCTCACCCCCATAACGGCACACTGCGTCACTAGGTCGCTGGAAAGCTTCGGCGATCATCCCGCCCACCCGTATCAGGCTATCGTCCCCCGCCTGATGCCCGTATTTATCGTTATATCGTTTGAAGTAATCCAGATCCAACATCAAGATGGAAAGTGGCACTCTGGTACGCTGCGCGATGGAAAACATGGCCTGTAACTGCTCGTTGAAGTAACGACGGTTGCCCACCCCCGTCAGACCATCTGACATTGCCAACACATTCAGTTGTTGGTTGACCTTCTGCAGTTCAAGTTTAGAGGATCGCAGATGCTTGAGCATGTCCACGCGTGCGGTGACGTCTTTTTGCACACCAATAAAGTGGGTGACCATGCCAGCCGCATTTTTCACTGGCGAGATATTGAACTCATTCCAAAACAAGGTGCCGTCTTTGCGGTAGTTTTTTAGGATGACGATACAATTTTCGCCGTTGCGTATTGCATCACGCAAGACGGTCACCGCAGCTTGATTCTGGTCTTTACCCTGCAGAAAGCGACAGTTCTGCCCCACAATCTCTGCCGCGCTATAACCCGTCATCTTCTCGAAACCGGCATTCGCATAGATCAAGGGCATATCTGCCGCAAGTGCATCCGCGATGACAATCCCGTCAAGCGATTGATTGACCGCCAGCGCCAATAAGTTATGAGGGATATTAGCGGCGAGACTCATGGCCTACTTCCTAATAGTCTCGCTCAACTTCTTTTCTAAAGCGTCTGCAGGCATATAGCCTGGATTTTGCATCCCGTCCGCGAAGATCAGATTGGGTGTACCGTTGACGCGCAACTTCTTACCCAGTGCCAATACTTTGTCCGTATCGGTCTTGCATGTCGCGATAGCAGGCGCCTTACCGTCCAACATCAAAGCATCCCAAGCCTTCACAGGATTTTTGGCGCAATGGATATTGCGCACCATCACATCAGAGCCTTGAAAAATAGGATAGAGAAAAATGTACAACGTCACATCGTTAACCTTGCTCAACTCTTTTTCCAACTTTCTGCAATAACCGCAGTTTGGATCGCTGAAATAAGCCATCTTGCGCTTACCGTTACCCTTCACTTTTTTAATTGCCAGATTCAGCGGCAACTTATCGAAATCAATCGCAAACAGTTCTTGACTGTGTTTTTCGGTGACATTGGTACCCGTGCTCATATCGATGACACTGCCATCGAACAAATAAGTGCCCGTCTCATCGGTATACATAATCTGGCCGCCAACAACGATTTCATATAGGCCGGAATAGGGCGTCTTGACGATGTGGCCAAGCTTCTCCAGTTTTGGGAACTTGGTTTCGAAGGACTTGCGTATCTCAGCTTCGCCGGCATGTGCCAGGGTCACAACAGAGAGCAGTAATAAGGTAATTAGTTTTTTCATCAGAGTTTCACTTTTTAACGTTGGCGCACTATAGCCGAAACCATAACGCAAAACACTAATCCATTAGTGACTATGCACTTTGAGCCAGGACTAAAGGCGGGGGTGTTGTATGTGCGGGGCACCAAAAGCAGGGCGCAATGGGCGGGCGTCTTGCGCCACGCGGGTTGACTACGAAGTGTGCATCAATCCTTCCCGGATAATACGGTGCGAATCGGCTTCGGGCATCCCTGTTTCAAACGCGCGGCGCAAGGCAGGATTTGCGTCAACCTCTTAAAGTCCATCGTGATCGACCTATTGATACGCGGCGTATCGGCTCCCGCCTCCGAATGTACGACACCGCACCGAGCTAGTTTATTTGAGCATGCACAATCATTCTCAGTGGAGGTAAGTTGTATATAAGTTCCAATATCGCCTCCCTTAACAAAAATCAATTTCACCAAATTAGGAGAACAACATGAATTTACACCTGACCATAGGCCCTCTTGTATCACTTCTTGCCGGCATCCTCATTCTGGATAATGCCCAAGATGCTAAATTTTATCGTGGCTATTTATTTAATCGTCATTGGCCTGATTGGCCTGTTTGGTACTGGCAATCTACATTTGTAAACTTGGTTCAGGCTGCGCCAAAAAAGGAAAAAGTATGGTTCGATACCTTTCCCGTTCGTCCTGAGTGCCATGCCTAGGATGGTGTATGAAGGGCATCACGAATTCGGGGTCATGCTTCAATGCTGCTCCCAGAACGGTCTAATGAGCCTCATCCCAGTTCTTGCCCACGCCCATTTCAACTAACAATGGCACTTTTAAAGTAGCGACGCCGCACATCAGTTGCGGCAGCTTCTCTTTGACCAAAGCGAGTTCGGCATCGGGCACTTCCAAGATTAATTCGTCGTGCACCTGCATAATCAGTTTACTGTGCAATTTTTCTTGTTCCAACCAAGACTGTACCGCGACCATCGCCAGCTTGATAAGGTCGGCGGCTGTTCCCTGCATGGGCGCATTGATCGCGGCACGCTCCGCGCCCTGGCGTTTCATGCCGTTACTGCCGTTGATATCCGGCAACCACAGGCGACGTCCAAACACGGTCTCCACATAGCCCTGCTGCCTGGCTTGTTCACGGGTGCGATCCATATAGTCTTTCACGCCGGGGTAGCGAGTGAAATAGCGCTCTATATATGCAGTCGCGGCACTACGCTCCACGCCAAGTTGTTTGGCTAATCCGAACGCGGACATACCGTAGATCAGCCCGAAGTTGATGACTTTCGCATAACGGCGCTGCTCGCTGCTTACTTCCTCGCGCGTGGTCATGAATATCTCTGCCGCAGTGGCACGGTGGATATCCTCGTTATTGGCAAAGGCCTTGAGCAGACCCGCGTCATCCGACAAGTGAGCCATGATGCGCAATTCGATTTGCGAGTAATCGGCAGAAATTATGGACGCACCCTGCGGTGCGATGAAGGCCTCGCGTATGCGGCGTCCCTCGGCAGTGCGTACCGGAATGTTTTGCAGATTGGGATCGTTGGAGGCCAAGCGACCCGTTACCGCGACCGCCTGCGAATAGCTGGTATGCACCCGCCCGGTGGTGCGATTCACCGATAGCGGCAGCTTGTCCGTGTAAGTGGATTTAAGTTTCGCCATGCCGCGATAGTCGAGCAATATTTTCGGCAACGGATAATCCAAGGCGAGTTCTTGCAACACTTCTTCGTCTGTAGAGGGAGTGCCGCCGGGGGTCTTCTTCTTGACCGGCAGTTGCAATTTGTTGAACAGAATCTCGCTGAGTTGCTTGGGCGAATTCAAGTTGAACGGCTGACCCGCCGCCTCATGCGCGCGCGCTTCCAGTGCAATCAGCTTTTCTCCAAGTTCACGACTCTGTATTTGCAACAAGGCGCTATCCAACATCACGCCGTTGCGTTCCATCACATACAACACATGCATACTTGGCAGCTCAATGTTGCGATATACATGCCGCAAGCCCTGCTCTTGTGTGACCTGCGGCGAGAGGTTGAGATGCAACTGTAATGTGATGTCGGCATCTTCGGCCGCATAGCGTGTCGCGACATCCAGATCGACCTGATCGAAACACAGTTGCTTTGCACCTTTGCCAACCACGTCGGTATATGCGATGGTCTGCACCCCCAAGTGACGGTGCGCCAGATTGTCCATATCGTGCGGCTTGTGTGACTCCAATACATAGGACTCCAACAAGGTGTCATCTGTGATACCTGCCAGCGCGATGCCGTGATTGGCAAATATATGGCAGTCGTATTTGAGGTTCTGCCCTACTTTCTTATGCTTCGCACTCTCCAGCCACGGGCGGAGTTTTTGCAATGCCACATCGCGCTTGATTTGATCGGGTGCACCCGGATAGACATGCGCCAAAGGAAGATAGGCGGCCTGATGCGGCGTGATGGCGAAAGACATGCCCACCATCTGCGCATCCATCACATCCAGCCCCGTGGTCTCGGTATCCACACACACCAGCCCGGCGGTCATTAATCGTTGTAACCATTCATCCAGTTGCGCCCCGGTGAGGATGCATTCGTAATGCGCAAGCGAGGTATTTTTGCTGCTTGGCGCCTCCGGTGCGCTGTCGAACAACGAGGATTGCGCCGTATTAACCGCACTGCTTTCGTTGCGTGCAACAGGCTGATCGGCACTGACCTCGCGATGCCAGGTTCGAAAGCCGTAGGTTTGATACATCTCGCGCAGTACCGCGATATTCAGGGGTGTATCGGTGAGTTGGTTGTAACGACGCTCCAAAATCACGTCGCACTTCACCGTAATCAAACGACGCGACAGCGGCAACCATTCCAAAGCCTTGCGCAGATTCTCGCCTACCACGCCGCCAACCTTATCCGCATTGGCGATGATCCCGTCCAATGTGCCGTATTGTGCGAGCCATTTCACCGCCGTCTTGGGCCCGACCTTTTTCACACCGGGGACGTTATCTACCGTATCGCCGGTCAGGGTGAGCAGATCGATGATGCGCTCGGGCGGCACACCGAATTTAGCGACCACGCCGGGAATATCGAGCGTTTCGTTATTCATGGTATTGATCAGCGTGACATGCTCATTGACCAATTGCGCAAGGTCTTTGTCGCCGGTGGCGACTACGCATTGCACACCGTCATTGCCAGCCTGCAAGGCCAAAGTGCCGATCACGTCATCGGCTTCCACACCTTCGATGGCGGCAATATTCCAGCCATTGGCCGCTATCATTTTGTACAAAGGTTCGATCTGCAATACCAGATCGTCCGGCATATGTGCTCGCGTGGCCTTATATTCGGGGTACCAATCGTCGCGAAAAGTTTTACCTTTTGCGTCAAAAACGCACAAGCTGTAATCTGACGGATAATCGCTGCGCAGCTTGCGCAACATGTTCAACACGCCATACATCGCGCCGGTAGGGAAACCCTCCGCATTGCGCATATCTGGCATGGCATGGAATGCTCGGTATAGAAATGACGAGCCATCGACTAACAACAATTTTTTCATTTTTTGACTAGAGGTAAGAACATGAGCACTCCGCCCAAACTACCGATCCCGGCTATGCCTGACTCATGGAATTCCAAGGAGGCGTGGCGTGTGTTCGGTATTATGTCAGAGTTTGTTTCCGCCACCGAACGCCTCAACCGCATTCATCCCGCCGTCAGCATCTTCGGTAGTGCGCGCACCAAACCCGACAATCGTTATTACAAACTTGCCGAAGAGATCGCGCGCCTGCTTTCTGACGCGGGTTTCTCGGTCATCTCGGGCGGCGGCCCCGGCATCATGGAAGCAGTGAACAAGGGAGCGTTCTACGGTAAATCTCCCAGCGTGGGCTTGAATATCCAATTGCCCCACGAACAGAGTGGCAACGCCTATCAGAACATCAGCCAGACCTTCCAGCATTTCTTCTCGCGCAAGGTGATGTTCGTCAAATTCGCCAGTGCTTATGTGGTGATGCCGGGCGGTTTCGGCACGCTGGACGAACTGATGGAAGCACTGACACTGGTACAGACAGGCAAGACTCGCCGCATCCCCATTGTGCTAGTCGGCACCGAATTCTGGGCGGGCATGCTGGACTGGTTCCGCACCACCCTGATTGATGAGAAAGTCATCAGTCCGGACGATATGGACCTGATCCAACTGATAGATGACCCTCAAAAAGTAGTCGATTCAATCTTCAAACACTACGAAACACGCGGCTTCGAACCTTCCGAAGCGGAACGCGAACGCCAGCTGTATTTGTAATGCACACATTGCCGCTTACAACTGATGGTCGCTTTCGCCTTGGACAATTAAGCTAAAATGCACACTCATAACAACTTGCGACTACAGCCATGCGCTTGATTACCTTTTTATTTTTGAGTGGTTTCTCCTTGAGTGCGATGGCAGCCAAGCCACTTCCGCACGACCTGCAACCGTTACCGCCGCCCCCTCCAATGGACAGCGGAAACGATCTGGATGAACCCGAGGTCACCATCACCAAGGAGACAGAGCTAACGGTTGAGGAGTATCGCGCAGGCGGTCGCTTATACATGATCAAGATCACTCCCAAAATCGGCCCTCCCTACTACATGGTCGATGAACAAGGAAATGGTCACTTCGCGCGTCAAGGCACGCTGGATTCGGGCGTTCGTCCTCCTCAATGGATCATTAAAAAGTTTTAAGTTATGGCTGTCTTCACCAGTATTTCCGAAGCGGAACTGACCGCTTGGCTGAGCGATTATTCGCTTGGTCAATTGCAAAAATTGCAGGGCATCGCTTCCGGCATTGAGAACACTAATTATTTCGTCACCACTAGCAACGGTCGCTTTGTACTCACCATCTTTGAGAAACTCACGGCCGACGAGCTGCCGTTCTATCTCAATCTGATGGCGCATCTGGCGCGTCACGGCATTCCATGCCCGGCGCCCATGGCAAACAGGCATAACAGTTTTCTGGGCGAGATCAAGGACAAACCTGCTTGTATCGTCAGTCGCTTGAGCGGCGCTTCCACCATTACTCCGGGTGTGCGTCAGTGTGCTGCAATGGGCGCGATGCTGGGTCAGATGCATCTGGCAGGTCAGAGCTTTGCGCACAACATGCCCAACGCACGCGGTGTTGCATGGCGCGCTGCGACCGCGCCACTAGTACGGCCATTTTTGGATGCGGAACAAGCCGCCCTGCTGGAGCATGAAGTCGCGTTGCATGCACAACGCAATCTCACGCTGCTGCCCCGGGGTGTTATCCATGCCGATCTGTTCCGCGACAACGTATTGCTGGAAGACGACCGCGTCAGTGGCCTGATCGACTTTTATTTCGCCTGCACTGATGCACTGCTCTATGACGTGGCCATCACCGTCAACGACTGGTGTATGACACCCGAAGGCAAGCTGGATGAGGAACGCACCCGCAACTTCTTGCGCGCTTACCGCGCAGTCCGTCCATTCCAAACCAATGAGATCGATGCTTGGCCGCTGATGCTGCGTCTGGGCGCCCTGCGTTTCTGGTTGTCGCGTCTGTTTGACATGTATCTGCCACGTGCCGGTGAGATGATCCACGCGCACGACCCGCGTCATTTTGAGCGCGTACTCAAACAACATATCGCAAACCCACAACACATGGAGCGCTAAGACATGGAACCCGCACAACTCACATCAGGCCATGGCTGGGGATGGATCAAACAAGGCTACGCGCTATTCATGAAAGCCCCGTTGCTGTGGATCGTATTAATTGTTATCGCATTCGTCTCGGCCATCGCCATCTCTGCCGTTCCGGTCGTGGGTGAACCACTGGTAAGTCTGTTGATGCCAGCGGTCTTGGTCGGACTGATGTCGGGCGCACGCGATTTACAGCGTGGCGAAGAGTTGGAGATTGCGCATTTGTTCAGCGGTTTTCAGAAGCATACTTCGCAACTTGTAACCTTGGGCGGTATCGCGCTAGTCGCGCAGTTTGCCATCTTTGGTGTGATGATGATCGTCGGTGGCAGCGCTATTGTCGGCATACTCATGAGTCACGAACCCGTTGCTGATCCCGCGATGATGGCTCAGGCTATAGCCGGCGCAGGCATTGCGATGTTGCTGGGCATGGCGCTATTCAGCATCCTGATGATGGCCATGCAATACGCGCCCATGCTGGTGTATTTCCGTGGCATGGCACCGGTTGCGGCGCTCAAGCTCAGCCTGCGCGCCTTCATCGCCAACCTCGGCGCCATGATGGTTTATGGCCTGACTTTCTTCGCGCTAGCCCTCTTGGCTTCCTTGCCGATGATGTTGGGCTGGATCGTGTTGCTGCCACTGATGTTCACTTCCATTTACATCAGTTACTGCGAGATATTCCCCGAGATCATCGAAGTCGCCGTAGCGAAAGACGATACCTTCACCGCCAGCGGCGATCATTCTAACTTCTAAGGAAACGCTGAATAAACGTCTGCATCCCGTGCGCACCGCATCGCGCTCGCCGACTTATTGGTTATATACGTTCTCAGGTTGAAAACCGGGTTGCTATGCCTGCCTGAAAATTATCTGATTTGCGCAAAACACGGTTGGTTTGCGACTCGGGAAAACGGCTCGTTATGTGCAAAACTGCAGGATATGAATATATCAGCCAGCGGTCCCTTGGAATGTCTGCTGCACTTTGTGTGCTTGCCGTTCGGTCTCCGATAATGCAGGCGGCGGTTCCGGGTCGGCAAGTGCCATTTAGATTTCAGCCAAACCCGTAATTGGCCAAGATGCGATTTCCGAGCACGACGACTGTTCATGTGTTTTGGCTCAAAGGTTTAGTTCCGACCTCAAAATGTGAATAGCCTAAAAAACTTTACTATATTCGTTTTGTCGAATATAGTGCACCCATGCTAAATGAACAATCTTTCTTCAACCTCCTTTCCGACGAGACGCGTCGCCGCTTGTTATGCCTGTTGTTAAAGGATGGCGAGTTGTGCGTGTGTGAATTGCACTATGCGTTGGATATGGCCCAGCCAAAGATTTCGCGGCATTTGGCCGCGATGCGGGAGGCCGAGGTGTTGGCGGTGCGCCGCGATGGTACGCGTATCTTTTATCGTCTCGACACACGCCTGCCACTGTGGGCTTATCGCGTACTGGAGTCGTTGCCTGAGGCGGGGAATCATCCGGCCATCATCAAGCAAGATCTCTTACGTTTGCGCCGGATGAGCAATCGCCCGGAGCGCATGGCAGCTTAAAATTTTTTAGCCGTATATATCTGTTTTGTCATATATGTGCGACGGGTATTTAACCACCGCCGCAAGGGCCGTCCCACGAAACAGCGGCGATAAATCTCCTGTTTCTGAATGAAGGAGTGAAGCATGTTTGAAGCATTCGCCAACTGGCTGATCTACGACCTTGCCGGCTTGCAAGGAACGCAACTGGGCGCTGCCGCCCAATTCTTCGTCATGGATGTGACCAAGATCCTGTTCCTGCTCACGCTGGTGATTTATCTCATGGGGCTGCTGCGCGCGCTGCTCAAGCCGGAGCGCGTGCGCGAATTCATCCGCAATCGCGGCAATGTCAGTTCACGTTTCATGGCGGTGGGGCTGGGCGCGGTGACGCCGTTCTGCTCCTGCTCCTCGGTGCCGCTGTTCATCGGTTTTGTCGAGGCGGGCATTCCGCTCGGCGTGACGCTGTCCTTTCTGATCGCCAGCCCGATGGTGAACGAAGTGGCCATCGTGGTGCTGGCCTCGGTCATTGGTTGGAAAATGACGCTGATCTATGTCGTCACCGGACTCACCGTGGCCTTCATTGGCGGTTTCGTGTTGGAGCGTTTCAAGCCGGAACGCTGGGTTGAGGAATACGTGTGGAAGATCAAAATGGGTGAGGCGCAAATGGAAGCGGAAGACAATTCCATGAAGGCGCGCCACGAATACGCTGTCGGACAGGTGAAAGAGATTGTCGGTCGCATCTGGAAATATGTGCTGATCGGCGTGGGCGTGGGTTCCATTATGCACGGCTACGTCCCCAAGGAATTCATCGCGGGCTTTGCCGGTGACGGCAGCCTGTTGTCGGTAATCGGCGCGGTGTTGGTCGGCGTGCCGCTGTATTCGGATGCGGTCGGCATCATCCCCATCGCCGAAGTGCTGCTGCAAAAAGGCGTGCCGCTGGGCACGGTGCTGGCCTTCATGATGGCAGTCGTCGCGCTGTCCTTCCCCGAGATGCTGATATTGCGCAAGGTGGTGAAGTGGCCACTGCTGGCGCTGTACGCGGGATTCCTGGCGACCTCGTTCGTAATCGTCGGCATGTTGTTCAATTCATTGGCAGGTATTTTGTAAAAATTTTTCAGAAAGGAGTAACACGATGAAAGGCAATAAAACGTTACGCATGATGTCGGTGATGGTGCTGATTTCCCTGATCGCCAGCCATTTGTCCGGACAGGTCAATTTGTTGCAGCCGACTTGGTTGTGGCTGGCCGTGTTTGTTAGCCTGATGGGATTTCAGTCCAGTTTCACAGGGTTTTGCCCGGCCAGCAAATTGATGGGCGCGAACGGCGATGGCGGGTGCTGCGGTACGAGCACCAAGAAAGATGGTCGCTGCTGCTAAAGCATGGACTCGTTCAAAGTCATCGGCCCCGGTTGCAATAGCTGTCGCTCGACGGCGGCGCTGATTGCAGAGATTGCCAAGGCGAGCGGTGTCACTATCGAGCTGGAAGAGATACACGATCCCGCGCAGATTGCCGCACTGGGCATAACACGCACACCGTCGGTGATGCACAACGGATTGATCATCCATACCGGCGGCACGCCTGATTGGATCGAGGTCGAAGGCTGGCTCACACAATCTGACAACAGAAAGGAAACACCATGAAAAACATCAAAGTCCTCGGCACGGGTTGTGCCAACTGCAAGACCACGCTGAAGCTGATTGAGGAGATCTCCAAGGCCAAGGGGCAGGAAGTGCAACTGGAAAAAATCGAAGACATCGCGGGCATCATGAGCTACGGCGTAATGAGCACACCAGGTGTGGTGATCGACGGCAAGGTGGTACATGCGGGTGGCGTGCCGGATCGCAAGAAGATCGAAGGCTGGCTGGCGTAAAATATGGACAAGCAAAAGCGGTTTCATCTGGTGTTTTCCATGGTCATGGGTTTATTGATGATCTCGCTGATGACCTGCGTCATCACGGCGGTGAACATCGGCTTCACTCCGGACTTTCTGAATAAATGGCTGCATGCCTTCGGTGTGGCTTATGTGGTGGGCGTGCCGGTAATCTATTTTGTCGCACCGCTGGCGCGCAAGCTCACCGGTCGGCTGTTTGGAATGCCATGATGGAATTCAATGTCACCGCAGTCAGACCGGATGTGCACGGCAACTTGGCACTGCTGCACGTGAACGTGCGCAAATACGGCACCGTATTCAACACCGTGAAAGCGGGCGTGGAAATCAGCGGCAGCCTGAACAGAAAGAGAACATCAACATGAGCGAACACAACCACACACACGCTCACGCCGCAGGCGTCGATACCACCAGCCGGGCATTTGCGGTCGGAGTCGCACTCAATCTCGTGTTTGTCGTCATTGAGATTGGCTTTGGTTTGCACGCCAATTCGCTGTCGCTGCTGGCCGATGCCGGGCATAACTTTAGCGATGTGATCGGCTTGCTCATGGCGTGGGGCGCGCTGGTGCTGGCGAAACGCGTGCCGTCGGAACGTTTCACCTACGGCTTGCGCAGTTCCACCATCATGGCGGCATTCGCCAATGCCATGCTGTTGCTCATCGCGGTTGGTGGTATCGCATGGGAGGCATTCCACCGCTTTGGCAATCCTGCTGAGGTGAGTGAAATAACCATGATCTGGGTCGCCGCTGTGGGAGTGGTAATCAACGTGGCCACCGCATTAATGCTGATGAAGGGGCGCGAAAAAGACCTCAATCTGCGCGGCGCTTATCTGCACATGCTGGCGGATGCGGCGGTATCGGTGGGGGTGGTGTTGGCGGGTATCGGCATGATGTGGACCGGCTGGCTGTGGCTTGATCCCGCGATCAGCCTGGTCATCGCCGTGGTAATCTTCGCGGGCACCTGGGGCTTGCTGAAAGCCTCATTGCGCCTGTCGTTGCAGGCCGTGCCGGATGGCATCGACGTGAAAAAAGTGAATGCTTTCCTGCAAAGTTTCCCCGAAGTGAAAGAAGTGCACGACTTGCACATCTGGGGCATGAGCACCACCGAGGTGGCACTCACCGTGCATCTGGTGATGCCGCAAGGCCATCCGGGCGATGCATTTCTCGATCATCTCGCAGAAGAGCTGGAACATCACTACCACATCCATCATCCGACGTTCCAGATCGAACTCGGTGAAGAGGGTGTGGCGTGCAAGTTGGCGCCAAGCGATGTTGTGTAACGACTGGGTGGGCTGAATAAATCGATTAGCGGCCAGCACCCTCGATACTCATGGTTTTACCAACGGCTTGCCACTGAGTAGTAGCCCGTCCAGTCAGTGACAGGCAGCAAAGGACGCATCGCGGCGGTTGGGGTGGGAGATTTTGACGCTACCTATTTTCGCAACTTCCTGATCATTTCCCAATACAGCACGTTCGCACCTTCGCCTATTGTGTTGGTCGTATAAGACTCGCAGTAGTGATCCATCCACAGGAACAAAGATTCATTGGGGGCGGCATTTTTGAAGATGTCGGTTTCGCTGCCCATCGCGAGGCCGGAGAGATAGCCCATCAACCATGAAGTCTGCACCATTGCGCCGCGTCCTTTGTCGATCTGCCGGCCTTTGGTCCAGTCCGCACAAGCGGGCGATGCGCGGATGATCAGGTCATCGGCATATGCGGTCATGCTGCCTAACAGCAGTAGTAATGTGATCGAGGTGGTGAGTTTTCTCATGGTGTTTTGTTCCGCGTATATTTGCACGCGAATATCTCACGAGCCCCGTAACAAATCCAGTTCAATCCGCCATATCCCCGTCTATCGATCTTGCCGAGCCCAGCTTGCGCCAGGTTTCCAGCAGCGTGTCGGGGTTGAGCGACATGGTCTGTATGCCTTGCTGCATCAGCCATTGCGCGAAGTCGAAATGATCTGATGGCCCCTGGCCGCAGATGCCCACGTATTTGTCCAGCCGGTTGCAGGTGCTGATTGCCATCTTGAGCAGGGCTTTCACGGCATCGTCGCGTTCGTCGAAACGGTCGGCGACCAGACTGGAGTCGCGGTCCAATCCCAGCGTGAGTTGGGTGAGGTCGTTCGAGCCTATGGAGAAACCGTCGAAGTATTGCAAAAAGGCTTCGGCGAGCAGTGCGTTGGAAGGGATCTCGCACATCATAATCAAGCGCAATCCGTCCTGGCCGCGTTTCAATCCCTGTGCCGCCAACATCTCAACGACTTCGCGCGCCTCGGAAACGGTGCGCACGAAGGGGATCATGATCTCGACGTTGCGATAGCCCATTTCGTTGCGCGCTTTTTTCATCGCCCTGCATTCCAGTTCGAAGCAGTCGCGGAAGCTTTTGGCAACGTATCGCCCCGCGCCACGGAAGCCGATCATTGGGTTCTCTTCTATGGGTTCGTAGAGATCGCCGCCCAACAGTTTGCGGTATTCGTTGGATTTGAAATCGGACATGCGCACGATCACCGGACGCGGCCAGAAAGCGGCAGCGAGGGTGGAGATGCCTTCGGTGAGTTTGTCCACATAGAAGCTGACTGGGTCGGCGTAGCCACTCGCTTGAAGCAACACTTGATCGCGCAGCTTGGCGGGGAGTTTCTGGTATTCCAGCACGGCTTTGGGATGGATGCCGATGAGGTTGTTGATGACGAACTCTAGGCGCGCCAGACCGATGCCGCCGGAAGGCATCTGCGCAAACTCGAAGGCCAGCGAGGGATTGCCGACGTTGAGCATAAGCTTGACGGGGATGTCGGGTAGCGGTGCTTCGTCTACCTGTGTTTCGGCGTATTCGAGCAGGCCCCGATACACATAACCGGTGTCGCCTTCCGCGCAAGAGGCGGTGACCAATTCGTCTTCCTTCAATGCGTCGGTGGCATGGCCGCAGCCGACGATGGCGGGGATGCCCAACTCTCGCGCGATGATGGCGGCATGGCAGGTGCGGCCGCCGCGATTGGTGATGATGGCGGAGGCCTTTTTCATCACGGGTTCCCAGTTGGGATCAGTCATGTCGGTGACCAGAACATCGCCCGCCTGCACCTTGTACATCTCGGCTGCGGTCTTCACCAAACGCACCGGACCTGCGCCTATCTTCTGGCCGATCGCGCGGCCTTCGATTAGGATCTCCCCGCTTTGTTTGAGTAAGAATTTGGTCGCACCCCTGGACTGCGACTGCACCGTCTCGGGACGCGCTTGCAGGATGTAGAGCTTGCCATCCTCGCCATCCTTGCCCCACTCGATGTCCATCGGACGGCCATAGTGCTGCTCTATGGACATGGCGTATTTCGCCAGTTGCAGCACTTCCCTGTCGTTCAGCGAGAAACTGCGGCGCATTTCCTCCGGCACTTCTTCAATGCGTGTGGAGCGGCCTGCGGCACGGTCGGTATCGAACACCATGCGTTGTTGTTTCGAGCCAAGACTGCGGCGCACCAGCGCGGGGTAGCCTGCCGCGAGTTGGGGTTTGTGGACATAAAATTCGTCGGGATTGACTGAACCCTGCACCACCATTTCGCCCAAGCCGAAAGACGAAGTGATGAACACCGCATCACGGAATCCGGACTCGGTATCGAGCGTGAACAACACACCCGATGCGCCCAGATCGGAGCGCACCATGCGCTGCACGCCTGCAGATAGAGCCACACCGCCGTCGTGATAGCCGGTGTGCACGCGATAGGAGATGGCGCGGTCGTTGTACAAGGAGGCGAACACTTCCTTGATGGCGTGCAGAATATTTTCGATGCCGTGAATGTTGAGGAAGGTCTCTTGTTGTCCCGCGAAAGAGGCATCCGGCAAATCTTCCGCCGTCGCCGA
The DNA here is from genome assembly GCA_027448945.1 of Gallionellaceae bacterium. GTDB lineage: Bacteria > Pseudomonadota > Gammaproteobacteria > Burkholderiales > Gallionellaceae > Gallionella. Next base: position 10,973 of record DAIDMQ010000001.1, on the reverse strand, counting down.
CGAGCGCACCGCAAAGCTGCCTTCACCGCCCGCGACCAATTTGTCGTAGTGTAAACGGATCGCCTCTTCCAGCGCCCTAGGTAGCGGTGTGTCGATGATCCATGCGCGTATTTGTGCGCCTGCCTCGGCCAGTGCGATCACGTCATCTACATTCAGCTTGGCGAGTGTCGCGGAGATGCGCCCCGCAAGCCCGCTGGTGGAGAGGAATTCTTGATAGGCTTTTGCAGTGGTGGCAAAGCCACCCGGCACTTGCACACCCGACTTGCCCAGATGCTGAATCATCTCGCCCAGGGAAGCGTTTTTGCCCCCCACCTTGTCGATGTCGGCGAGACCCAAAGACTGAAATGGAATCACATAGTTTTGCATGGTGACACTCCTTATTTTCTAAATCCCAGATGCAACAAAAAACGGTTACTCGTCATTTCCGCGCAGGTGTGAATTTTTCATCATTCCCGCTTCAGGGTCTGCAAAAGCCGCACCGCGATTTCTTCTATCGAGCGCGCGGTCATATCAAAATAGGTGATATTGCTTTTGTCCATCAAGTTCTCGGCGGCGGCAACTTCGTAGCGGCAATTTTCCAAGGAGGAATATTTGCTGTTGGGTTTGCGCTCATGGCGGATGCGTTGCAGTTGCTCGGGGGCGATGGTCAGTCCGTACAGCTTGTCACGGAATGGCAGCAAGGTGTCGGGAAATCGTCCGCGCTCGAAGTCTTCGGGAATGAGCGGATAGTTTGCGGCCTTGAGTCCGAACTGTAGCGAGAGATACAAACAGGTCGGCGTCTTGCCGCTGCGCGACACGCCCACCAGGATGACATCGGCTTGTTTCAACTTGGCGGCCGAGATGCCGTCGTCGTGTGCCAAGGCGAAGTTCATTGCCTCGATACGGTTAGCATATTCGCGTGTGGAGTGCCCGTGCAAGCGTCCGGCGGTATGCGTGGAACGGGTGTTGAGTTCCTGCTCCAGCGGCGCGATGAAGGCCTCGAACAGGTCGAGTATCAGCGCGTCCGAAGTGCGCAGCACCGTGGCAATTTCGGTATTCATCATGGTCATGATGACCAGTGGTCGTATACCGTCATGCCGGCCGATGGCGGTAATGCGCTGTTGGCACTGCGCCGCCTTTTCCATGCTGTCGATGAAGGGCAGGCGCACATGCTGAAAGTCGACGCCCTCGAATTGCGACAGCAGTCCGTTCCCCAGCGTCTCGGCAGTGATGCCTGTACCGTCCGAGATGAAGATGACCGTGCGGCTGCGCATATGCATCTCCTATTCTTTAAGCACGGCGCGTATTTGATCCAAAGAAGCCGGATCTTCGATGGTGGTGAGATCACCCGGATCGCGTCCTTCGCAGATGGCTTGCAGACCGCGTCGCAGCAATTTTCCGGAACGAGTCTTGGGCAGCATGGTGACGAAATGGATGCGTGCCGGACGCGCCAATGAACCCAGATGTTTGTCCACCACGGTCATAATCTCTTTTTCCATCGCGGCGCGCTTGTCTTCAGTGTCGATCAGCGCCGTGTTCTTGAGGATAGCAAAAGCCACGGCGACTTGGCCTTTTAATTTGTCTTCCACGCCGACCACGGCGACTTCGGATACTTGCGCGTGGCTGGAGATACTCTCTTCGATCTCGCGTGTGCCCAAGCGATGACCGGCGACGTTGATGACGTCATCGGTGCGACCGAGGATGAAGTAGTAACCGTCTTCATCGCGTATGCCCCAATCGAAAGTGGAATACACCAGTGTGCCGTTGTTCCGGGTCCAATAGGTTTTGACGAAGCGATCATCGTTGCCATAGACGGTTTGCATGCAACCGGGTGGCAGCGGGCCTTCGATGACGACCACACCTTTTTCATTCGCGCCGCACAAATCACCCGTGCTTTCGTTGATGATCTTGACCTTGTAGCCATACACCGGGATGCCGGGACTGCCGAGCTTGGTGGGCAAGTCTTCTATGCCTTTGGCGATGGTGAGGATGGGCCAGCCAGTCTCGGTCTGCCAGTAGTTGTCGATGACGGGCACGCCCAGTGCGGTGGCGATCCAATCCGAGGTGGTCTCGTCCAAAGGCTCGCCTGCCAGATACAAAGTCTTGAGCGAGGAAAGATCGTATTTGTGCATCAGCTTGGTGGGGTGCTTCTTCAGTACACGCACTGCGGTCGGCGCGGTGAACATGCGCGTGACCTTGTATTTCTCGACGATGCTCCACCAGATGCCCGCATCGGGATAGATGGGCAGACCTTCGTACATGATGGTCGCCATGCCCGCGATGAGCGGGCCGTAAACGATGTAGGAGTGACCCACTACCCAGCCGATGTCGGAGGTGGAGAAATATGTCTCGCCGGGATTGCCGCAATAGATGTGTTTCATCGACGAGGCGAGTGCGACAGCGTGTCCGCCGACGTCGCGCTGCACGCCCTTGGGTTTTCCGGTGGTGCCCGAGGTGTAGAGGATGTAAGAAACATCATCGGATGCCAGCCAGGTTATCGGGACTTGCGCATCCATATGATGCTGGCGGGCTTGTGCATAATCCACATCGCGTCCCGCCACGCGACTCATCTCATGCAAGCCCCGGTCTACCAGCAACACGTGCCGGGGTTTGTGTGACGAGAGCTCTATGGCAGCGTCCAACAAAGGTTTGTATGGCACGCGCTTCTGGTTGCGCGAACCCGCATCCACCGAGACGATGAGCTTGGGTTTGGCATCTTCGATACGGGTCGCCAAACTATTCGAAGCGAAGCCGCCAAACACCACGGAATGGATCGCACCGATGCGCGCGCAGGCGAGCATGGCAAAGGCAGCCTCGGCGATCATGGGCATGTAAATCAGCACACGGTCACCTTTGACCACGCCCAGCGATTGCATGATGGCAGCGGTGCGCTGCACCTCGCGGTGCAACTCTGCGAAACTGTAGACTTTCTCGCTGCCGGTCTCGGTGGAAATGGCGATCAGTGCGGGCTGGTCGCTTTGCGTCTTTAGCCAACGATCGACTGCGTTGTGGCAGAGATTGGTTTCGCCACCGACGAACCATTTCGCGAAGGGAGGATGAGAATAATCCAGCACTTCGTTATACGGTTTGTGCCAGTCAATTCGCTCTGCTTCCTTTGCCCAAAATGTTTGTGGATTGTCGATGGATTGTTGATAGAAATCTGCAAAGTTCATAGCTCCCCCTGACATTTTGTGGGTCGGCTTTTAACCCGACTTGCTGCACAACATCATGTTTTTGTCGGGTTGAAACCCGACCTACTTTTAGATCACATACATATCGACATATTCATTTACGGACATGGCTTCCAGCGCGGCCTGATTTAGCGATACCGCGAGAATGGCTTGTTGTTGTTTGGTCGGGAACTGGCGTGCCAGATTGATTTTGAATTTCTCTACCAACAACGGAATGCCGTCGGTACGGCGACGTGCATGACCAATAGGATATTCAACTGCGACCTCGTCCAATCTTGTGCCGTCGTTGAATTCGACGGTCAGTGCATTGGCGATGGAACGCTTGGCCGGATCGTGATAATCGGCGGTGTAAGCGGTGTCTTCCACGCACACGATTTTGTCACGCAGGATGTCGATGCGCGGATCGGCCGCGACCTTGTCTTCATAATCGGATGCCACCAGACGACCGTGGATCAGCGGCACGGCAACCATGTATTGAATGCAGTGATCACGGTCGGCAGGGTTGTTCAGCGGCCCCTTTTTGTCGATGATGCGGATGCAGGCTTCATGCGTGCGTATGGTGATTTTCTTGATGTCGGCAGCGGTCTTGCCGGCCCCGGCCAACTTGCCGTGCAGGGTCATCGCGGCTTCCACTGCTGTTTGCGAATGGAACTCGGCCGGGAAAGAGATTTTAAACAACACGTTCTCCATCACATAGCTGCCGTACGGACGTTGGAACTTGAAAGGTTGACCCTTGAAGGAGACATCGTAGAAGCCCCAGGTTTTAGCGGTCAGCACCGAGGGATAACCCATCTCTCCGGTCTTTGCCATCAGCGCCAAACGCACCGCGCGCGAGGTCGCATCGCCAGCCGCCCAAGATTTGCGCGAACCGGTGTTGGGTGCGTGACGGTAGGTGCGCAGCGATTGGCCGTCTACCCATGCGAGAGAAACCGCGTTGAGGATCTCGTCACGTGACAAACCCATCATCTCCGCGACGACGGCAGTGGACGCGACTTTCACAAGAATGACGTGATCCAGGCCCACTTTATTGAAGGAGTTCTCCAGTGCGATACAGCCTTGAATTTCGTGCGCCTTGATCATGCCGGTCAACACGGCTTTCATCGTCAGCGGTTTTTTGCCCGCCGCGACGGCGGTGCGCGACAGCCAATCCGCCGTTGCCAGAATACCACCCAAATTATCGGAAGGATGACCCCATTCTGCAGCCAACCAAGTGTCGTTGAAATCCAGCCAACGTATCATCGCGCCGATGTTGAATGCAGCTTGCACAGGGTCGAGTTGGAACTGTGTGCCGGGGATTTTTGCGCCATTCGGCACCACCGTACCCGGCACGACAGGGCCGAGTAATTTTTTGCAAGCCGGATATTCCAAGGCTTCCAGACCGCAGCCCAGAGTGTCGATGAGACAGTTGCGCGCGGTGTCGTAAGCGACTTTGGAGGTGATCTGGTACTGCGTCACATAATCGACGATATCGACCAGAACTTGGTCTGCGGCAGGACGGACGTTGGAGATGTGTGCTGACATGATTTTCCTTTTTGCGTATCGAATTAAGTGCGTTGTGCGAGTGGTACAAATTCCAAATCCTCGGGACCGACATAGTTGGCGCTGGGACGGATAATCTTGTTATCGATGCGCTGCTCGATGATGTGCGCAGACCAACCGGAAGTCCGCGCTATGACGAACAGAGGCGTGAACATCGCGGTCGGTACACCCATCATGTGATAGGACACGGCCGAGAACCAATCCAGGTTGGGGAACATCTTCTTCACGTCCCACATCACGCTTTCCAAACGGTCGGCGATGTCGTACATCTTGGTGGAACCGGCTTCGATGGACAGCTTGCGCGCCGTTTCCTTGATGACTTTGTTGCGCGGGTCGGAGAGAGTGTAGACCGGATGACCGAAGCCGATGATGACCTGTTTATTTTCCACGCGCTGGCGGATGTCGGCCTCTGCTTCATCGGAATTATCGTAGCGTTTCTGAATTTCAAACGCGGCTTCATTTGCGCCGCCGTGCTTGGGGCCGCGCAGTGCGCCAATCGCGCCGGTGATGGCGGAATACATGTCCGAACCTGTGCCCGCGATAACGCGGCCGGCGAAGGTGGAGGCGTTGAATTCGTGTTCCGCATACAAGATGAGCGAGGTGTGCATGGCCTTGGTCCAGAGTGCGGATGGCGGTTTGCCGTGTAGCAGATGCAAGAAGTGGCCGCCGATGGAGTCGTCGCCGGTTTCGACTTCGATGCGCTTGCCGTTATGGCTGTAGTGATACCAGTACAGCAACATCGAGCCCAGGCTGGCCATCAACTGGTCGGCGATGTCCCGCGCGCCCTGGATGTTGTGGTCATGCTGTTCGGGCAGTACGCAACCCATCGCGGAAACCGCACTGCGCATGACGTCCATAGGGTGAGCCGAGGCGGGCAGACATTCGAGTACTGCTTTAACGCTGGCAGGGATGCCGCGCAGTGCTTTTAGCTTGGTCTTGTAGGCTGTTAATTCGGCGGCTGTGGGTAGCTTGCCGTGCACCAGCAAATAGGCAATCTCCTCGAACTCGCAGGTGTCGGCGACATCAAGGATGTCATAGCCGCGATAGTGCAGATCGTTGCCGGTCTTGCCTACCGTGCACAAGGCGGTGTTGCCGGCAGTCACGCCGGAGAGTGCAACAGATTTCTTGGGTTTGAAGGCGGTGCTGGTGGGCTCACTCATATTCATCTCCTGATCATTTGGCTTTTTGTTGGGCAAACAAGGCATCCAGTTTCTGTTCGTAATCGTGATAATTGATGCGTTCGTAAAGTTCCATGCGGGTCTGCATGGTGTCGACCACGTTCTGCTGTGTGCCGTCTCTGCGGATTGCGGTGTAGACATTCTCGGCGGCTTTGTTCATGGCGCGGAATGCGGAGAGCGGATAGAGCACCAGACCGACATTGGCGGACTTGAGTTGTTCGACTGTATAAAGTGGTGTGCTGCCGAATTCGGTGATGTTGGCCAGCACGGGTACTTTGACGGCTGTCGCGAACTTTTTGTACATGGCGAGTTCGGTGATGGCTTCGGGGAAGATCATGTCGGCACCGGCTTCCACGCAGGCAATGGCGCGTTCCAGTGCGGCTTCCAGGCCTTCCACTGCAAGCGCATCGGTGCGCGCCATGATGACGAAGTTGTCATCGGTGCGCGCATCCACGGCCGCCTTGATGCGATCCACCATCTCTTGCTTGGTCACGATTTCCTTGTTAGGCCGGTGGCCGCAACGCTTGGCGCCGACCTGATCTTCGATATGCATCGCAGCCGCGCCGAACTTGATCATGGATTTGACTGTGCGTGCAACATTGAAAGCAGAGGAGCCGAAGCCGGTGTCAACGTCGACCAGCAAAGGCAGATCGCAGACATCGGTGATGCGGCGCACATCGGTCAACACGTCATCGAGATTCGAGATGCCCAGATCGGGCAGTCCCAGCGAGCCTGCTGCCACGCCACCGCCGGAAAGATAGATGGCCTTGAAGCCGGCACGCTTGGCCAGCAAAGCATGATTGGCGTTGATCGCGCCGACCACCTGTAAGGGCGACTCGTCTTTCATCGCCTGACGGAATGCTGCACCTGCGGAATGATGGCTCATGTGGACCTCTTCTACGATGTTTCATTTGGCTGCTGTGCGGAGGTATAACGCAAGCACTGTGCCAGCCTCATTTCCGCAAGGCGGGGAACTCATTGAATCTACTTTAACTACAGCATACTAAGCGACATTAGCTCGATGCCGATGATTTTATATCTATGTTCATCTGTTTCGTTATGTGTTTCAATTGTTGCATAAATGAATCATGATGTAACGGTTGAAATATGAGCTATCCGGCCCTCAAAGATATTACTGACAAGCCCGTTATCTGGACGGTATCGATTTCTCGCCTGTTCGATCTGTTCCGCGATATTGCGCCGCAATACGATGAGCGTGCCCACATCGAACCGATACATCTGGGTTTCGAAGATGCGGTACAACACATACGCGAACGGCTGGAGAACGAACATTGCGATGCGGTCATCGCGGCGGGTTCCAATGGCGCATACCTCAAGAGTCGTTTGTCCGTGCCTGTCATCATCGCCAAGGCCAGCGGCTTTGATGTCATGCAGGCACTGGCATACGCACGCAAACTGACCCCGCATATCGGTGTGGTGAGTTATCAGCAGACCATGCCGGAGTTGGCAGAATTTCAAGAGACCTTCGGCATCAAGATAGACCAGCGCACGTATCTTACCGAGGAGGACGCGCGCAGCCAGATCAATGAGCTCAAGGCCAAGGGTATCAAGGCCATCGTGGGGGCAGGACTGGTCACCGACTTGGCTGAGGAAGCGGGCTTGACCGGCATTTTCGTGTATTCCGCCGCGACCATAAGGCAAGCCTTCGATCACGCGCTGGAGATGGCACGCTTTACACAAACGGAAGGCAGGCGCAAACGCGGCACGACGGTCGCAGACAGCTTGCGTGCGAAACATGGTCTGGCGGATCTGCGCGGTGAGTCCGGGCAGATGAAACGTGTGCATCAGTCCGTCGTGTTGTTCGCCAAATCCCCGGCGACGGTGTTGATACAAGGCGAGACCGGCACGGGAAAAGAACTGGCTGCACAGGCGATACATCGCGAGAGTCTGCAGGGCGTCAACAAGCCCTTTGTCGCATACAACTGCGGCGCAGTGGCGGAGTCATTGCTGGAGTCTGAGCTATTCGGATATGAGGAAGGCTCGTTCACGGGTTCGCGACGCGGCGGTCATGCCGGCCTGTTTGAAGCTGCGCATCGCGGCACTATCTTCCTGGATGAAATCGGCGAGATGCCGCTGGCTTTGCAAACACGTTTCCTGCGCGTGTTGGAAGAGCGTGAAGTGGTGCGTGTGGGGGGTACGCGGCCCATTCCGGTGAACGTGCGCATCATCAGCGCGACACATTGCGATCTGGAGGCGCGTATCAAAGAAGGCCGCTTCCGCGCCGACTTGTTCTATCGCCTGAGTGTGTTGCGATTGTCGCTATCGCCCTTGCGCGAGCGTGTGGAGGACATCGTGCCTTTGGCGGTATGGTTCTTCAAAAATGCACAAGCATCTTTAAGCGCAAGACCCCATGAGAATCTGCATGCCGAGATGCAAGCGTGCGGTGCTTTGCTGCAAGCTTATCCCTGGCATGGCAATGTGCGCGAACTGCGTAATCTGATGGAGCGGGTCGCCTTGTTCCTCGCCGCCGAACCCTTGCAATCCCTCACCCCGGTCTTCATGTCCAGAGTTGCCCCCGAGCTGTTGCAAACCATCGGCCCAACGCATAAGACGCGTGTCGAGACGCCATCGCCAGTAGCGGACAGCTTGTCTGAACTGATGCGGCGTTACGGGGGTAATCGCGCGGCGGTCGCGCAACATCTGGGCATCAGTCGTACCACCCTGTGGCGGCGTATCCGTGCGGGTGAGTGACTCATTCGGTTCTCTGTCATATGTAACAGACACCTTGCGTCAAGGTAAGCGAATATTAATTTCGTAAACCTATCCGCGACTATCCCGTTGTTCGCGATGCGCGCAACTTGAGCGCACGCAATCACCCGGGCAAAATTTAATCGTAAAATAGTGCGTGCCCAACCTTCACGTATAAGCACGCACCGGACAAGGAGAACAAAATGGAAGAAATCGAAAATATTGAACTCGGAATCTATCGCCGACAAATCAACGAAGACATTAGAAACCTGGTCGAGAAATATCGCGGCATCTTCGGCGGCGATGTCCCGGATATCGATCAGCAACGTGCGGATAAATTGATACTGGACGCGATGCAGGAATCCTTGGAAATCGTGCGCAAGTATCTGGCAGCTTGATGTAAGCGCGGTGAATAAAAAAGGAGCTAGCCGTTAAGCTAACTCCTTGTCTATATGGTGCGCCCGAAGAGATTCGAACTCCTTACCCCTTGGTTCGTAGAAAGTTAATATTCAATTTCCATTAAATTCATATCGGATGCTGTTGGATGTTAATGGATTATATTTCTCCTTTATTATCTGGTTGTTAAGTGCTTATGTCGGGAGTATAGTTCATCCAGTAGGGTGCGACTAAATTCTATAATAGCCGCTCGCTGGTTTACCCCCCAGTTTACCCCCGGATAAATCCAAAAGGAGCAAGCCATGACTAGGTACCCAAGAAGCGGAAAGGGGAAAAAGTGGACAATTAAAGAGTTGGATGCAATTGGTGTCGACTGGAAGGGTGATACCTTGAATGATGGTGATGGTCTATCCGGCGAGGTTCGCTTTGCAGGCAGCGCATCAATCCATTTTCGTTATGCTTTTAAATGGCAAGGCAAACTAGCGTGGCATTATTGCGGAGCTTATCCAACCTCAGATATGGCGGTCATTCGCGATGAGCGCGACAAAGCGCGTGACTTGGTCAAGTCTGGCATTGATCCACGCGCTAACAAAGTGGCGGTCAAGATCGAGGCGCAAGCCGCTATCGTGGAAGTCATTCGTGCCGATGAGCAGAAGCGCACAGAAGCCTTTACCGTCAATGATCTTTACAAAGTATGGATTAAAGATGGAGTAAGTCGCAGCGACGGCAATAAATACCTTACTCAGTCGTTCGGCAAGCACGCCATTCCTGTGTTGGGCAATATCGAGGTGCGTCATTTAACTGAAAATCACTTGCGGGATGTTTATCGAGCAATCATCTCCACTGGAAAAACGCCAACGGCGGTGGAGTTGTCGAAAGACATTGGGCAGATGCTGCGCTGGGCGGAGAAGCGTAAACCTTGGCGCGCACTGCTGATTGACGGCAATCCAGCGGAGTTAGTGGACATCAAGCAACTTGTTCCGAAAGATTACACCAAAGAGCGCAAGCGTCTATTGAGCATAGAAGAAATCATTAAGCTGAAATCGATATTTGATAAAACCACTAAAAATTACGCTGATGCACCAGCAAAGTACGGCACCGAACGACCACTGAAAAAAGAAGCACAAATTGCGTTGTGGTTGTGCTTGGGAACGATTTGCCGCATTGGCGAATTGTTGATGACCGAATGGAAACATGTTGATTTTGAAAAACGCACTTGGTTTATTCCAGCCGCGAATACTAAAGGTGAGCGCGGCCAGAAACGCGACCAACTTGTTTACCTTTCAGACTTTACACTTGATCAATTTAAACAACTGCACGCCCTGACGGGCGATAGTGCTTGGGCTTTTCCTGCACGATATAAAGAGGGACGTGTATGCGAAAAGACGGTCAGCAAGCAAGTAGGGGATAGGCAAATAAAATTTAAGAATCGTAGCCGCAAGCTGCAATACCGAGTTGAAAATAACAGCCTAGTCACTGGCGATGAAGAGTGGACTCCACACGATTTGCGCAGAACTGGTGCAACGCTAATGCAAAAATTAAAAATCAGTCGCGAGGTTATTAACCTTTGCCAGAATCATGCCATCGGCAGCAAGGTTGACCGAGTGTACTTACTCGATGACTATGCAGATGAAAAATTTGAGGCGTGGAACAAGCTTGGTATTAAGTTAGAAGCAATTTTGGATTTAGAAGTCACCTAGTATTTGCTTCTAAGCATCCTTTTTATGATCGGCGATCTCACCATCTATGGCCGGGACTAGAAAAATGATTGATACGTTTGTCAATCCGCTATTATTCGAGCAGAAGTCTTTTCATCGGCCTTATGGAAAGCTTTCCATAAGGCCGATTATGCATAGTCGTTGATTATGGAAAGTAGCAAGCTTGGATGCGCGCCAATGTTTGCTGGCAGGCGATGGCGCGCATTCCGTACTTGTCATAATCACAGGGTTCGCAAGAAGTTGAGCAGCGAGTCTGGTGCCCG